>NZ_JAVEYL010000010.1:0-140150 GCF_034003485.1 Thauera sp. | reverse complement strand
AGTCTCTGGCGGCCTGATCGTCGCCTTGCCCGGCCCCGACGAGGACCACAACCCGGCGACCGCTGCCACGCTTGCCGAAGTGCTGCGCGCCAACCCGAGCGTTCCCTACGACAAGCGGATCGAGGTGGCACGCTTCATCGAGGATCTCACCGCCTCCTACCAGGGGGGCTGGTACTCGCTGATCAGCCTGCACGGCGGCGGCTCGCCGACTGCGCTGAAGCAGGAGATCTGGCGCCACTACCCGGTCGGCAACAAGGTCGAGCTGGTCGAGCGTCTGCTGGATCGCGGCGTGCTGGCCGACGACACGCGGGCGATCAGCAAGAACAAGCAGCCTGGGCGCTGTTGTGACGCCGGGTGCAGCCAGCCGGGCCAGACCTTCATGGTCGACCTGCCGAAAGCGAACAAGCCTTCGTGATCGACGCTGCCGCCTCAAGGCTTGAAAGCCGAGGGGCGGCAGCGATCATTCTTGTTGCCACCATCACGAAATCGAGCCCACGCAGGTTTCGGTGCTAATCGGTCGCTCGAGACCTGGTAATTCCGGGGTCACGAATGACGGCAAGTAGCCGATTGTGTGAGTTGATCGAATGAGTGCGCGGTCATCCGCTTCAGAGAGTGCCGGATCGACCGCCTCCGCAACGCCCCGTGCGAGGTTTGCGTCTTCAAGGGTCGGGAATTCGCCGATCAGCTTGTTCGACCCCGCGCCGACTAGGCGTTGTCCCGTTCGAACCATTCCGTCAGCGCCCGCAGCTCGCCCAACGCGCCGAGCGCATGGTCGACGGCGTCGTGGTTGCCCCACACCACGTCGCCGAGTTCGCCGCCCGCGACGCGCGTCTCGATGTCGCCGCAGTAAAGGCCGAGTTCGCGCTGCACGTAGAAGCCGTAGGTTCGGCACGCGACCGGACGCTGGGCGTAGACCGGGCAGGCGCCTTCCAGCTCATTCAGCATCGGGCACACGACGGGGCGTGATGACGTGTTCGCAAGGTCGGCGACCTTGCGGCGTATTTCGTCCAGGCGATGCGGCGCAAGCGTGGCGAGGCCTTGCTTCAGCAACGCCCATTCCGCCGCGGTCAGGCGCGGGATGTCGGCGAGTTGGCGGCAGCAGGTGGCGCAGCCGCGCGCGCATTGCCAGTCGGGGTGGGATTCGCGGATCGCACCGACGCGCGCGTCGATGTCGGTGTGCAGACGGAGGAGCGGGGCGGGCGTGGGGTCGGGCATATTCTGCAGGGTCGTGTTCAGGGGGCATGCCGAGAATACCCCGGCCCCGCGCCAATTTCGCCGGCCAGTTCAAGCGCCCGCCCGATGAACGCACCATGAACACCGCCTTCAGCACGCGTTCAGATGGCGTGGCGCAGGATGGCATCACGGTCGAAGCAAGACCGCCAACCAGACTGAAGGAGAAGCCATCATGCGTGCCACTACCCTTATCGCGACCCTGGCCCTGACCGGCGGCATCATCGGTGCCGGCGCCATGTTCGTCCCCGCGTTCGCGCAGAACGCTGCCACTGCCACCACGACCCAGGCCAACTGGATGAGCATGGAGCAGGTGCAGACCAAGCTCGAGTCCGCCGGCTACCGCGACTTCGAGAAGTTCGAGCGCGACAGCAACAAGTACGAGGTCAAGGCCACCGATGCGCAGGGCCGCCGCGTCGAGCTCGATGTCGATCCGGTGACCGGCGACATTCTCAAGACCGAAGTCAAGCGCAGCAAGTAAGCCGCACTGCCGGGGGGCGCAGCGAGCGCCTCCCGGCGATCCGGCCTGAGCACGGGAGAATGCGTCATGGCCCCGCTTTTCACTGATTTCGTCGTCCTGCCCGTCGCGGAGGGAACATTTCGATTTCCGCTTCGTTTCACTGTTCAGGACGGCAAGACCGCCCACGCCCACATGACGACGAAAGGACCCCCTCGATATGAAGTTCCACTCTGCAGCCCGACTGCTTACGGTCAGCGCCTTCGCCATCCTCGGCGCCGCCTTCGCGACCGCCCCGGCCACGGCCGCCGACAGCCACAGCCACGATGCCCAGGCGGCCGTCCTCAAGCTGAATGACGGCGCGCGCTGGCAAACCGACGCCGCCCTGCGCACCGGCATGGAGTCGATCCGCGGCGCGCTGGCGCAGGCGCTGCCCGATGTGCATGGCGGTCGTTACAGCGCCGCGCAGTACCAGGCACTGGGCGATGCCGTCGAGCATCAGGTCGGCTACATCGTGCAGAACTGCAAGCTCGAGCCCGCCGCGGACGAGGTGCTGCACGCGGTCATCGCCGAGATCGGCAAGGGCGTCGATGTCATCGCCGGCCGAAGCGGCGGGGTCGAACGCGAGCAAGGGGTGGTGCACCTCGTACGCACCCTGGACGACTACGCCAGCCACTTCGAGCATCCCGGCTGGAAGGGCCTGGAGACCGGACACTGATCCGGCCTGAGCGGCATGCAGCCACTGCAACGCCGCCCGCTGCGCGCGCATGACTGACGGGCGCGCCGACGAGGCCGATGTCGCCCGCGCCCGCGCCGGTGACACGGCCGCATTTGCCGCCCTCGTGCGCCGTCATCAGGATCGTGTGTTCGGCTTCATCCTGCGCATGCTCGATGCCCGCGACGAGGCGCTGGAACTGACCCAGGACGTCTTCGTCAAGGCCTGGCAGGCTCTGCCGCGCTGGCGTCCCGAGGCCCGCTTCTCCACCTGGCTGCTGCAGATCGCGCGCAACGCCGCGCTCGACCAGTTGCGGCGCCGGCGACTGATCCAGTTCGCGCCGCTCGACGACGGCATGGACGTGGCCGACACCGCGCCCGGACCGGAAGCCCGCTACGCCAGCCGCCAGCGCCAGGCACTGCTCGAGCACGCCCTGCAGCAGATCGCCGCCGAGCATCGCGAGATCCTGTTGCTACGCGAGATCGAGAACCTGTCCTACAACGAACTCGCTGCCGTGCTCGGCATCGCCGAAGGTACGGTCAAATCGCGGCTCGCGCGCGCCCGCGCTGCCCTGCTCGAACATTTCCGCCCTCATGCCGGAGTCAACAATGACTAGGATCTGTCCGCCCGCCGACACCCTGTCGGCCCTGGTCGACGACGCGCTGCCGCCCGATGTCCGCGACGCGCTGCTCGCCCACAGCGCTGCCTGCCCGCACTGCGCGGCGCAGCTCGCCGAATTGCGTGCGCTGCACGACGCGTTCCAGGACCTGCCGCCCATGCCGGTCGGCGCCGACCTCGGCGCACGCGTGATCGCGCGCCTGCATGCAGAGCCGGCGCCGCCACGGGCACGCTGGCTCGAGGTCCTGGTTGGCCTGTTCAAACCCGTGCTGGCCTGGCGTGGCGCCTTCGTCCCGCTCGTCGGCACCACGGGCGCGCTCGGGCTCGGCGTGCTGTTGGGCGGCATGTTGCTCACGGAGGAGCCGGCGATGCCGGGCCGCTCGCCCAATGTGACACTCGCGGCGATGAGCCTGTTCGACCCCGTTCCACCCGGCAACCTCTGCCCGCGCGCCGACGCGTGCGGCACGACAGGAAATTCACGATGAAGCCTGCAAGCCTTCGCCTCGCCCTGCTGCTGTCGGTCGCGCTCAACCTGGGCGTGATCGGCGCAGTCACGCTCGACCGCCTGCGCCCTCCCGCTGCGCAATCCAAGCCCCCGCTTCATCAGGTGCTGGGGCTGAACGAGAACCAGCGCACCCGCTGGGAGGCCGCCGAGCGGCCCTTCCTGCAGCAGTTCGATGCCGCCACGGCGCAGCTAGAGAATCACCGCGCCGCGCTGATCGAGGCGCTCTTCGCCGACACGATCGATGGCGCACGCATCGAGACCGAGCGCGTGGCCATTGCCGAACTGCAGCAGACCCAGCAGCGCCTGATCATCGAGCAGTTGATCGCCGAGCGCGCCATCCTCGATGCACAACAGCGCGCACAGCTCGCGCGGCTGCTGCGCGACCAGCCGGGCACGCAGAGCACCGTCGAGGATCTGCACGGGCGCTAGGTGCGCCTCAGCGCATGTCGAAGGCTTCATGACGGACGCGGATGCCCGCCAGTCCGGCCGCCGCCAGTTCGCGCGCGAGCGTTGCCCGAAGCCCCCGCGGCCCGCAGAACCAGATCGCCGGCTGCGCGCGTTCCGGCGCCCGCGCGCCCAGCCGGCGGGCATCGAGGCGTTCGCCCTGCGCGCTGCTCAGCACATGCAGGCGAACGCTCGGCAGCGTGCGCGTCAGTGCCTCGAGGCGGCTGACGAAGGGGTCGTCGTCGCGGCTGCGCACGCAGTAATACAGGTCGGCATCCGGTGCCTGCGCGGGCGCGTCCTGCAGCGACTCGAGCCAGGCCAGGAAGGGCGTGATGCCGATGCCGCCGGCGACCCAGAGCTGCGGCCGGCCGACGTCGCCCGGTGCAAGGTTGAAGCGGCCGTAGGGGCCTTCAACCGTCACTCGCGCCCCGGGCTGCAGGCGCCGGGCGAGCCCGCGTGTGTAGTCGCCGAGGGCCTTGATCTCGAACGTGACCCGGCGATCGCCGCGATCGGCGCAGGCGATGGTGAAGGGGTGCTCGCCCTCCACGCGGTCGAAGGTGACGAAGGCGAACTGACCGGCGCGATGACCCGGCCAGGCGGCGTCGAGCCGGCAGCGCACCCGGGTGAGGCCGGGCGCAGGTTCGGCGACCGATTCGATCACGCCCGCGCTGCGCCGGCTGCGGCCGATCCATCCCGCCAGGGCATGGATACTCGCCGCGCTGCCGCAGGCGATCAGCAGCCCGAGCAGCACGCCCACCGGCTGCGTCCAGTAGCCGATCGGCGCCAGGAAGGCGGCGTGGAAGGCGAGCATCAGGTACAGCACCGGCATGATCTTGTGCGCGTAACGCCAGAGCCGGAACGGAAAGCGCTTCCACAGCGTCAGCACCAGCATCGCCACCAGGGCGTAGACGGCGATCTCGCCGAATTCCTCGCCGAGGTCGCGCATTGCCTCGAAGAGGTCGCTGCCGTGTTCCCTGGCCAGCCGTCCATCGCGCCCGACGAGGGTCTTGATGAGGCCGTCCGCCAGTTCCACCGTCCAGTGCAGCGCGGCAAACCCGATCGCCAGGATGCCCGCCCACTTGTGCGCCCGGTAGATGCGGTCCATGCCGCCGAACACACCCTCCAGCCTTGCCGGGCGCATCGCCAGCACCATCGCCAGCGACATCAGCGCGAACGACCACAGCCCGGTGAGCGTCAGCGCATGCTCGCGCAGCGCCCAGGCGTTCAGCGGCGCGGCGCCGGCGCCGGGGAGCGCCAGCGCCCACCCCCAGGCGAGGGCGACCAGGGCGAGGTAAGCGAGCAGAAAGCGCTTCATGCCGGCACCCGCGCTCAATCGTCTTCGAAATAGCCTTTGTCGGCGTCGACGTGGCAGGCCGGGCAATTGGCCTTGCTGCCGACGTCCTTGGCGCGCCACTCGGCCTCGCTCACCTCGTCGTGCTCGTGGATCCACTTCGGCAGTTCGGTGATGCGCAGGGGCGCGGCGCCGCGCGGCAGGCCGCGCAGGATGTCGCCGCGGTAGCCGGAGGCATCGCCGGCATTGGCCACCAGGTAGCGCGTGATGGCGGCGGTCGTGTCGGCGTCCAGGCTGGCGTCGTCGCCGAAGTGGTCCTGCAGGTCGGCCATCATCCGCTTCCACGACGCGGCGGGCAGCATCGACGGCGGGAAGGCCAGGTGGCAGCTGCCACATTCGCTCAGCGTCGCCGGGTCGGTCACCGGCGGGAAATACTCGTCGTCGCCGGCCTGGGCGCGGCCGAGGACGAGGCCTGCGGCAGACACCGCGAGCAGGGCCATGAAAATGGGGCGGAAGGAGGGGAGGAAGGGGATGTTCATTGCGTTCTCCGGGAAGCGTGTCGGTTGGGGGTCACTGCTGCGCCATGTAGGCGAGCCAGTCGCCCTTTTCGAGCGGCGTGCATTCGCGCCCGAGCACCTCGGTGCAGTTGCGCTTGAACCACTTCTCGACCTTGGCGGGGTCGGCGTAGCGCGTCGGGGACACCGACGCCGCCATGGGCTCGATCAGCTTGCCGGTCTTGGTCTTGCCCGCCTGGCGGGCGTCATCGCCATGGCAACTGGTGCACGCGGGCGTGTCGGGCTTGCCGCCGGCAAAGCGCGTGCGGTGCAGCGCTTCGCCGCGAGTGGCAGAGAACGCGCTGAAGGCGGGATCGGCGGCGCGGGCGGCGTCGGCGTAGCCGCCGGTCAGCGCCGCCGGCGGGGCGGCCACGGCGGCGTGACCGCCAAGGCCGAGGGCGAGGGCAAGCAGCAGCGGGGGGACGATTCGGTTCATGGCAGGGCTCCAGCGCGTCGGTTCGATTCCGGCTCCGGCGGGGCGCTGCGTGCAGTGCGCGCTCGGAGGCTGGAACCAAGCCTAAGGCCCGGCTGCTGAACCCTGGCTGAACGGGCGCTGGCAATCGCCTCGAGGGCAGGATGACGCCGCGGCCGTCCTGGGTCTTGTCTTCGTCTGTGTCGGATTTCTTTACACAGGCGGGGCGTCTGGGCGGGGGAGGGCGCGCGGCTTGCGCTGGGCCTCAGCATTCATGCGGATTTGATTAAATTGGAATGCTTTTTGCATGGAATCTGGCCGCTGCTCCAGTTCGCCCGTCAGGCTTGCCCGACGGGGTTTCGATGTCCCTTGATGAGTGACCCGCCGACATGAATTCCCTGATCCAGACATGCCGCACCGCCGCTACCAACACCCTCGCCATTCTGGCTATGAGCGCTGCTGCCAACAGTGCGCATGCCATCACGCTCCAGATCGATCCCGCACAGAGTTCGGTCACCTTTACCTCTGGCGGCGTCGTCCTCTGCGACCCGGACGGCAATTGCGGAACCTTGCCGGAGCCGCAGACCTTCACGCTTTCAGGCAGTTTCGATGTTGTGCAGGAGACCTGGTCCTTTCCCGTGTGGTCCGATCCGCTGACGATGGTCGAGGAAACGTGGCTCCGCTTCCAGTCGGTTGCCGTCGATAGTGGCGGTGCGGCCGCGCTGGGCTTTGTCTTTCCGGGCTACCACGCTGTCGTCACTGGCGAAAGCTTCTCCGCCAGCGAGAATCCTTGCGGAGGGCTCGGCGGCAGCGGCGGGTGCTGGTCGATGGGATATTTCGGCAGCTACGCGGGCAGCTTCGACGGCACGACGCTGTCGATGAGCGGCACGGACTATGCAGGCGACTTCTTCCCGGATACGTTCAGCTTCAACCTCGTTGCCATCGCCGCCGATGCGGTAAGCGTGCCTGAGCCCGGTACGCTCGCGTGCCTGACTCTGGGGGCGCTCGGTCTGGGTATCTCGCGTCGCCGCCGCAGTCTGGACGCCTGACCGCAGCGGTGGCGGGCCGGTTCGCTCAATGCTCCAGCGAGGCGAATAGGCCCAACAAACTTAGACCGAAGCCGTCCTGCTCGATCACCAAGACGGCTCGCATCCTCACGCGCGCCTTCGCAGCGCGCCGTTGGCGGCCTCCGCCTCCATGTGCAGCAGCCCGAGCGCGCGCAGACGCGCGAGGCTCCAGCCGCGGCCGAGCATGATCATGCGCGTGTCGAGGTGTTCCCTGACGGCGGGCGCGGGCGCGTGGCCGAGGTCGTGCATGCGCTTGTGGCGCAGCGCGACATAGCGCAGCGGATGGCGGCGGCCGAGCGCCTGCCACAGCGCGTGCGCGCCCACCGACTGGCGGGCGCCGCTGACGAGGCAGAAGCCGGTGTCGATCCCCGCCAGGCCTTCCAGGCCATCGAGGGCGAGTTCGTAGATGGCGGTGGCGATACCGCGGCCCTGGTAGGCGGGCGCGTACTTGGAGTGCGGCGCACGCACGTGGCGGTCGGTGCGGCGGTCGACCTCGATCAGGCGGTTGAAGACGGTGTAGCCGGCGAGGCGGGCGCGGGCAGGGTCTTCGACATAGATGTAATGCTCGCCGTCGGCCTCGCGGTGGTGGAGGACGAGGTCGGGGAAGGGCGAGGGTAGCCGCGTGCACGTGTACAGCGCGTCGCCGGGGGTGTGGAGGCGGCCGTGCAGGGCCTCGAGTTCGGCTTCGATGGATTGGGGTGGTTGCTGCACGTCGATGCGCAGCTCCAGTCGCGGCGGCGGCAGGATGTGCGCCGCGCAGGCGGCGAGCAGGCGCAGGGGACGGCTGTGGAGCACGCGCTGCAGGCTGCGCAGCGGCGGTGGCTGCTGGAAGGCGAGCGCGCAGCGCGGCGAGGGGGCGAGCGGCGAGAGGGACGGCAGCGAGAGGGACGGCAGCGAGGGCGCGAGCGTGATCATGGCCTTGTCTCCCGTCAGCATGCCGCGGGGCCGGCCCACCAGCCGCTCATCAGGCCCGCAGGTTTGTGCGCGGCGCTGACGCGGGCACTGGCTTCCCAGGCTTCCATGTGCACGCCGAGCCCGGCGAACACGCCATAACCGTCGCCCGCACGGATCGCCTCGCCCGCGTGCAGACCTTCGCCGGCGCGGATCGCACCGCCGGCCGCGACCACCGCGTCGGCCTTGATCCCCCAGCCGGCCTCCAGATGCAGGGCCGCCTCGATCGAGCCGCCCGCAGTGATGCCTTGTTCGGCGCGCAGGCTGGACTCGGCGACGATGTCGCCGCCCACCTGCAGGCCCTTGCCGCAGCGGATGTCGTCCTGACCGTGCAGATCGAGGCCGACGAAGGTGTTGCCGTCGAGCCGCAGCCGGCCCGCGCAGCGCAGATCCCAGCCGACGCGTGCTTCGCCGCGGCAGTGCAAATCGCCGGCGCAGTCCACGCCCCAGCCCGCACGCAGGTCGCCGCCGATCTCGATGCGGCCTTCGGCGCGCACCGCGCCTTCGATGCGCACATCCTCGCCGACGATCAGTTCGCCGCCGACGCGCAATCCGCCGCCTGCCTGCAGCCTGCGGCCGACGCGGACGATGCCGTCCACGTCGATGCCGCCGCGCACCCGCAGCGTGCCGGAGAACACGATGGCCTCGGCGTCGATCGCGTCGACCTCGCGCACCTCGTCGGTCGGGCCGAACTGTTCCAGCAGCCAGCAGGCGTCGCCGACGCGGCCGGCGGCGACCATCTGGTCGAGCAGCTCCTGGTAGTGGCCGCCGTCGTTGAACTGGCGGACGAACCAGCGGAATCCATCGGTGCAGGGCCGCTTCGCCCTGACGAAACTGCGTGTGAGAACCATGACATCACCCCTGTGCAGGCGCGCCGCGGCGAACAGGTCGCGGCGTGCGGATTGCGGTGCTTCAGAGGCAGCTTCGGCGGGCTTGATGCAAATGTCCGGTTGGTATCAATGGCCTATGGCCCGACCGCATAAGCGGTCCCGGATCAGCGGGTGGGTGGCGCGTCCCGCGTCGGCTGCACGTTGAACAAGGCACGCGGTGCGCGCGCCCTGGGCAAGGTGCCGTGCGGGGTGGCGGGGCTTCAGCCCCGGGCCGGATCCCGCACGGCCTGGGAAAGCACGGCGGGAGACCCTGTTACCTTGAAGGCGAGCTGAGTCGCCAGATCGCGCAGCGGGGAGCCGTCGCAACCGATGCCGCGCACACGACCGCCCACGCGCAGCGGCGCGTGAATGACGGCAGGGCGGTGGGCAACGGGCATGGACGGTCGGGTGGCGATCGATGGAAAGTCGGGATTATAGGCCAGTTCGCGTCGAGCGCCGCCGTTGTGATCACCGCCGTCGTGATTCGCGCGCGCCGCTCAACCCGACTGCGTGAGCAGATACAGCGCGCCGACGATGACGGCGGCGATGGCGGCAAATCGGAGCAAAACCGTCAGCGCCTTGAACACCACCCCAAGGATGACCAGCGCCGCATACGCGACTGCGCCGGCGACTGCGCCCCACAGCGCACCCTGGCCGACCCATCCGAGCAGCGCCGGCCCAGCTGGCATGCCGATGACCAACCAGGCATAGCCGCCCGCGAGGACCATGCCGAGCAGCGCCCAGCCCTTGACGCAAGCCGCCAGGGTGGGCGGCGCCTTGCTTCCCGGTGCGTGGGCGGTGCGGGAGCCGGTGTGCGGCAGGGCGGCACCCGGCTGCCAGGTCGCGGACGCCGCGCGCAGCCACTGCTCGTTGGCCCGCTCCTGGCGTTCGCGCTCGGCGCGCTCGGCCGCCTCGCGTGCGCGGCGTTCGTCCTCGCGTCGCGCCCATTGGCCCTGTTGCGCCTCCGGGGCGGTTCGTCGTGTGCGCCTCGCCGCGGACACGATCAGGCGCCGCAGTGGCACGCTGCTCGTCGGTCTCGCCCGCGAGGGCTCGCTTTCAACATAGCGAAGCGGACTGCAGTTGCAAATGCCGTGTGCGGCGCGGCGCCTTTTGGAGCGCCCCACCCCGGCGCGAAGGGTGGCGTCTCGCCCCGACAAATTTGCTCACCATCGAATCCCCCTTTCCGGCGAGGTTTGCCGCTTGCGCCTGAGATAATCCGCGCAGTTCGAACGCCCGCCGTGCGCTGCAAGGCAGTGCGCGCGCGCTCCACCCGACCCCATCAGGACGCCCCTCATGCCTTTCAATTTCCGTTGCCGCTCCGCCGCAATCGCGCTTGCCCTGGCCAGCGTGTCGATCACCGCCCACGCCGTCGACAACATCCGCCCCGGACTGTGGGAATTCCGCTCCACGCACCTGAGCATGGGCGGTCTGCCCGACATGTCGGCGCAGATGGGGCAACTGCAGCAGCAGCTCAAGAACCTGCCTGCCGACACCCGCCGCATGATCGAGCAGCAGATGACGCAGCGCGGCGTGAGCCTCGGCCAGGACGGTACGGTGCGCAGTTGCATCACGCCGGAACAGGCGCGCCAGGACAACATCTTTTCGGGCAAGGTCGAAGGCAACTGCACACTGACCGACGTGGTGAAGACCGGCGACACGGTGACCGGCACGCTGCGCTGCACCGGTCCGGATGCGACCGGCAATTTCAAGGCGCGGATCGCCAGTCCGGAACACTTCACCACGCGGGTGTCCATGCGCTCGTCGCGCGGCGATCTCGATGTCGAGACCGAGGGCCGCTGGCTGGCCGCGCAGTGCGGTAACTGAAGCCAGCCGGCGCAGGCACACCGGCGCCAGGATGGCCCGCAGCGGTACGTCCGGTTGTGCCGCCGCCGTACGTCTTCCTTGCCTATACTGGAATACAGGCTAGCGTGCGCAGGAGGTCACCATGTTCTGTCCCCAGTGTGGCAAGGAGAACGAGTCTGGCGCGCGCTTCTGCGGGCATTGCGGTGCAACCATCGGTGACGCGGCACAGGTTTCGCGGACGACGCCCGAGCCAGCGGCCGAACCGCTGCGGATCGTGAGTCCGGGCGCTGCGGGCGGCGTCGTATCGCCCGGGCTGAAGTGGGGCGTGCTCGCCCTGAGTGTGCTGATGCCGGCGGTCGGCCTGATCATGGGCTTGTACTACTGGATCAAGGCCGAGTCGCCGGACAAGGTCGCGACCGGCAAGACCTGGTTCTTCGGCGCGCTGTTCATCGGGGTCGTGTATTCGCTGCTCAGCAGCGCGCAGTACTGAGGCGGGGCCTGCGCCATGACGACCAATCTGGCCACCGTCGAGATCACGCGCGCACGGTCTGCGCTCAACGTGCTGCGTGCGTACAGCGTGCTCATCGATGGCGAAAAGGTCGATGCTCTCGATGCTGGCGCAACGCGGCGCTACGCATTGCCGGCCGGGGCGCACGAGATCGGCGTGGCGATGGATTTCTACAAGAGCCTGCCGTGCGCGCTGACGCTGCGTGAAGGGGAGACCGTGCGCCTCGAGTGCGGTGAGAAGGCGCCGCTGCTCGGGCAGGGCCGCTTGTCGCTGCGCGGTCTTGGCGATGCGCTGGGCTCGATGCTGTCGCCGAGCGACTACTTCTACCTGCGCGTGGTCGGGGGCGAGACCAA
Organism: Thauera sp.; assembly: GCF_034003485.1. Lineage (GTDB taxonomy): Bacteria > Pseudomonadota > Gammaproteobacteria > Burkholderiales > Rhodocyclaceae > Thauera. The sequence goes on along the minus strand of NZ_JAVEYL010000010.1, from coordinate 128,373 downwards.
TGCGGCGCCGTCCGACGACGCAACGCCTATCCAGCCGCCGCGGGCGCACGGACGCGCGGTGGCCGAGCCGATGATCTTCCTCTCCTATCGCCGCGAGGACTCTGAACACATCACCGGACGCATCCGCGACCGCCTGGGCACGCACTTCGGCGACCATGCCATCTTCCGCGACGTGGATTCGATTCCTGCGGGCATGGACTTCGTGCGCAAGGTGGAGGAGACGATCAGGGCAGCTCGCATCCTGGTCGCGATCATCGGCCCGCATTGGGCGGATGCGTCCGACCGCCAGGGGCGCCGTCGGCTGGAGCAGGCCGAGGATCCGGTGCGCTTCGAGCTCGAGACGGCGCTGGGCGTGGGTCTGCCGCTGATCCCGGTGCTGGTGAACAACGCCCGCATGCCCGAGCGCGAGGCCTTGCCCGATTCGCTCGCTGCGCTGCCCACGATCAATGCGGTGATCATCCCGCCCGAGCCCTACTTTACCGAGGGCGTGAAGCGCCTGGCGTCGTCGATCGAAGCGCTGATCACCCCGCAGCAGGCTGCTGCCGCGCTGGCGTCGCCGCGCCGGCAGTTCTGCATCGCCTGTGGCAACCGGCTTGCGCCCGACCAGGCTTTCTGCACGCGCTGCGGGCAGCGGGTGTGAGCGCCGGCACCGCACGCGCCCATCGGAGAACATGCCCGCCGACGTGACGTATTCGTCATCCGAGTGCGTTTGATCGATGACCGCGCGTGTGGGCTTGGCCATCATGTGGTTGATGGCCGGGTTCCGATTCTGATGTGGTCAGGCGGGGCCGGGCACTCACCGGGCGCGTCGTCCGCGCCGCCTTCGCGCTTGAAGAGATGCCATGAAAAGCCACCTCGCAGAAGACATCCGCATCGCCAATCCGCGTTTCCACCATTCGACTCGCGACGGGCTGTACCGTCCGATCGCCTTCATGTTCGTCACCGAGCACATGCGCGACGACATCCTCGCGGAGCGTGCGTTCTTGCTGGCGTCGTTGCCCGCTGCGCTTCGCGAGCGGCAGCAGAAGCTGTTCGCACGCTACGATCCGGCGGTGGGGGCCGAGGCCTTCAAGCAGATGTTGCGCCTGTACGGGTATCCTTTCGCCAGTCAGCGCTGAGCCGGAGGGCGGCTGCGAGCTTGATCAGCGCGCCAGGCGCTGCGCGTGCCCTTGGCGCTCGCCGGCCTCGAGTTGCTGCGCGAAGCCCGGAAAATCCAGCCCGAGCCTGGCCTGCAGCGCCTGCGCCTGGCTGCGCATCCAGTGCCAGCGCGGGGCGAAGGCCGGGTCGCGGAAGGCGAACACGATGTGGTTGCCGTCCTCGCGTACCGGGATGGCGATCACGCGCTCGTCGAACACTTCCAGTAGACGCGCCACGTGGGCGGCATAGCCCTCGCGCTCGCCGGCCACGTTCATGACCAGTATGCCGCGCCCGCTCAGGTGGCGATGGGCGTGGTGGTAGAAATCCGCCTCCAGCAGCGCGCCGGCCACGCCCTCGGCACCGAAAGCGTCCACCAGCAGCACGTCGCAGCGTGTCGGCGCGTCCTCGATCCAGCGCACGCCGTCGCCGGGCACGACACGAAAGCGCTCGTCGTCGGGCGGCACGCCGAACAGCGTGCGCAGGGCGATCACGTGCGGGTCGATCTCCAGCGCGGTGAGGTCGGCCGCAGGCAGGTGGCGGTGGCAGAAGTTGGCCAGCGAGCCGCCGCCCAGGCCGAGCATGGTGATCCGCCGCGGGCGCGGGTTGAAGAGCAGGAAGGCCATCATGCGCTGCGCGTAGGCCAGCACCAGCGCCGCGGGGTTGTCGATGTCCATCACGCTCTGCACGTAGCCGAGGCTGAAGTGCAGCGCGCGCAGGCCGCCGTTCTCGAGCACGAAGGGCTTGTCGTAGCGGCCCTCGAGCAGATTGGATGCGAGCGCGGTCGGGTCGCTGCCCGGCGGCTCGAGCAGGCGCACGAGACCGGGTTCGGACGGGAAGGGGCTGGGCAACTCGAGAAGCGAGGTCACGGGGTTCGGCAGGCAGAAACCGGGTGCAGGAGTGGGGTGGCGTGGAGTGGCGTGGCGCGGAGTGGCAGGGTGGCGCTGGCGTGCGCGCTGGCGAACCTGCCGATCGCGTGGCGGCGGATCAATGCGGCGCGTCTTTCCGTTCGGAGGCGGGGTCAGAGTCGGAGCCGGCGCCCGAAGCAGCGCCGACGTTGCCCGGGTTGAGGCGGTCGGCGATGCCGCGCAGTACGCCGGCGGCGAGGCTGGCGAGCAGGTCGGCCTGGTTGAGCAGTGTCTTCATGCCCCCCTCGACCTGCGACAAGGCCAGGCTGCTGCTGGCTCGCGCCAGATCGGCGGCCGCATCGCGCACGCGCGCGCCGGCGGCGGTGCCGCTGTGGCGCATGTGTTCGGCGAGTTCGGTCAGCGTCGCCCGGGCCTCGCCGGTCGCCTTGCGCGCGGCCTCGCTGAGCGCGCCGATGAGGTCGTTCTCGAGGCTCGAAAACGGTTCGAACGACTGGCGCAGGCCTTCGCGCGAGAACTCTGCGCTGCGGCCGATGGCTTCCTGGATGGCGAACTGGGTCGCCTGCGCCGCGCTGGCCAGGGCCTGGTCGAGTCCGCTCATGGCCTCCTTGAAGGCGGCCGTGCGCGTGGCATCGACCGGCATCGAACCTTTCTGCGCGCCCTCGAGCACCGCGTTCATGACACCGCGCAGCGCCTGGCTGTCGAGGCGGCCTTCGGTCAGCGCGGCAAGCGTGATCGCGCGCACGCGCTCGGCGATGGATGCGGGGTCGGCGGCGACGGCGGCTTCCACGTCACGTTCGATCTGGCGGGTGTCGAGGCTCATGTTCGGTCTCCAAAGCGTAAACGGCAAAGCGGGAAATCTCCGATAAGCAGCAGTCTAGCCAGTCCGGGGATTTCCCGCTTCAGGGTTCGTCCCCGGGCGATGGTCAGTCCCAGATCCCCGGCTCGAGCTTGCTGCGGATCTCCGGATACTGGCTGGCGTCGAACTTCGGCAGCTTGCCGGCGGTGCGCTGGGCGTCGTAGTCGCGCGCCAGCTTCACCGCCAGGCCCGACAGCAGCAGGATCGCGATCAGGTTGGTGATCGCCATCAGTCCCATCGCCACGTCGGCAAGATTCCATACGAAGGGCAGCGAGCCCACCGCGCCGAACAGCACCATCGCCAGCACCATCAGGCGGAAGGTGAGCAGGCCGGCGGGGTGGTTGTGCTCGATGAAGACCAGGCAGTTCTCGGCGTAGAAGTAGTTGGCCACGATCGAGGTGAAGGCGAAGAACAGCACCACGATGGCGAGGAAGTATCTGCCCCAGCCGCCCACTTCGCTGGTCAGCGCGTTCTGCACCAGGCCGATGCCCGTGCCTTCGACCGGGCCGGCAAGCAGGATGATCGCCGCCGAGGCGGTGCAGATCAGCATGGTGTCGATGAACACGCCGGCCATCTGCACGTAGCCCTGCGAGGCCGGGTGCGGCGGGTAGGGCGTGGCCGCGGCGGCGGCGTTGGGCGCCGAGCCCATGCCTGCCTCGTTGGAGAACAGGCCGCGCTTGAAGCCGTTGAGGATGGCCGCGCCGATGCCGCCGGCGGCGGCCTCGTGCAGGCCGAAGGCGCTCTTGAAGATCAGCGCCAGCACCGCGGGTACTTCGGAGATGTTGGCGATGATGATGCCGATCGCCACCAGCAGGTAGGCCACCGCCATGAAGGGCACGGCGATCTCGGAGAAACGCGCGATCGAGCGCAGGCCACCGAAGATGATCAACGCGGTGAACAAGGTGACCACCACGCCGATCAGCAGCGCCGCGACGCCGACCTCGTTGCCGGCCAGGTTCATCGTGCCCATGTCGAGCCCGAAGGCGCCGACCATGGCTGCGCTGATGGTGTTCGACTGCACCGAGTTGAACGCGAAGCCGAAGGCGATGATCAGGAAGATCGAGAACATCGTGCCCGCCCAACGCTGGCCGAGTCCCTTCTCCATGTAGTAGGCCGGGCCGCCGCGGAACTGGCCCTTGTCGTCGCGCTGCTTGAAGAGCTGCGCCAGCGTGGCCTCGACGAAGCCGGTGGCCATGCCGACGAGCGCGATCACCCACATCCAGAAGATCGCGCCCGGCCCGCCGAGCGTGATCGCCACCGCCACGCCGGCGATGTTGCCGGTGCCCACGCGCGCGGCGAGCGAGGTGCACAGCGCCTGGAAGGACGAGATGCCCGACGCGTCGGACTGACGGCTGCCGCGCAGCACGGTGAAGGTGTGGCCGAGATGGCGCAGCTGAATGAAGCCCAGGCGCAACGTGAACCAGATGCCGCAACCGACCAGCAGCCAGATCAGGATCCTGCCCCAGATGAGGCCATTGAGGAGGTCGACGACTTCGTTGGCGAAGGCTTCCATCAGCGTACTCCTGCCGCTCGTGGCGGCGTTGTGTGGTTGTGCCCGGATCGCGGGCAATGGGAAAAAATCGTTGCGGATTCTAGCGCAGCCCGCTCCCACGGGTGCTGGAGTCCTCGCCGCGGGGCGAACGGATACCCTTAGCCGGTATCATTGGGCCTGGTCGCGCATGTTCCGCGCTGCCCGGATCCAGGAATCGAGTCGTGAAGCCTTCATTCTTCAATGTCGGGGGCCTGCCCCGTTGCGTCGCGGCGACGGCGCTCGTTCTCGGCGCATTGCTGTGTGCGCCGCATGCCGACGCACTCGAACTGCCGCGGGCGCGCAGCGTGCCCGGTGGCGTGGCGCTGGTCGATCTGGGGCCGGCGCTGGTGGCGCCGCAGGCGAGCGTCGAGGGCGTACCGGTGCTGGTGAGCGGGCGGCCGGGTGGGTGGACGGCGGTGGTCGGCATCCCGCTCGAGGCTGAGCCGGGTGAGCGGCAGCTTGAGGTGCGGCGCGAAGGGGCGCCCCTGGAGCGCGTACGTTTTGCGGTCACGCCGGTGCGCTACGCCGAACAGCGCCTGAAGGTGGCGCCGGGCAAGGTCGATCTGTCGGCGCAGGATCTCGCCCGCCACGAGCGCGAGCGCGTGCGCAGCGCGGAGGTGATCGCGACCTGGAGCGCCGTCGCACCCGAAACCCTGCGAATGCAGCCGCCGGTGCCCGGACGGCGTTCCGGCTCCTTCGGGCTGCGTCGCGTGTTCAACGATCAGCCCCGGAAACCGCACAGCGGCATGGACATCGCCGCGCCCACCGGTACGCCGGTGGTGGCGCCGGCGGCGGGACGCGTGATCGACACCGGCGACTACTTCTTCAACGGCCACACCGTGTGGCTGGACCACGGCAATGGATTGCTGAGCATGTATTGCCACCTCAGCCGCATCGACGTGAAGGTGGGCGAGGTCGTCGCCACGGGCACGCGCATTGGTGCGGTCGGGGCCACCGGGCGCGTCACCGGCCCGCACCTGCACTGGTCGGTGATGCTCAACCGGAGCATGGTGGATCCGGCGCTTTTCCTTGCCGATCGCGGAGGCTGAGCCGGAGTGCGCCACGCCCGCCGTACCGGATCGAATATCTTGTGCGCATTGCCTGGCCAGTGCGCAGTCGTACGCTCATGAATCCTGCCCCGACCCGTTTCCTTGCTTCGCCCGCCGCGCGCCGCGCGCTGTGGCGCTTCGCGTTTCCGTTGCTCGCGCTCACGCTGTTGATCGCTGCGGTCAGCGCGTTCGGTTACCGCTCGCTGAGCGAGGAGATCCGGCGCGAGACCCATCGCACGCTGGCGGTGATCGCCGAACAGAAGCGCCAGCAGATCGAGGGCTGGCTGGGTGAGGCGCGGGTGGATGCGGAGATGTATTTCTCCGGCCACTCCCAGCTTGAAGCCGTGTTTGAACACTGGATTGACGGCGGTCGTCAGGACCGCGCCGCATTTGCGCGCATGCGCGCACTGGTCGAGGAACTCGCCCGCCTGCGCGGCTGGCAGGGCCTGGCCCTGGTGGACATGAGCGGTGCGCCCGCACTGACGCTGGGCGCACCCGACCTTTCCGCGCATTCTGAGCTGATTGCCGATGTGCTGCGCAGCCCGCGCGTGGAGCTGGTCGATCTGCATGCTGATGCACAGGGGCGCGTGCACTACGGCGTGCTGGCGCCGGTGGGCTCGCCGGTGCGGGGCGTGGCCTACCTGACCTGGCAGGCCGAGGCGGAGCTGTATCCGATGGTCGAGGCCTGGCCGGTCCCCACCCGCAGCGCCGAGACCTACCTCGTGCGCCGCGACCAGCAAGGCGTGCGCTTCCTGACCCCGCTGCGCCACGAGCAAGCCGCTGCGCTCAGCGTGATCCGTCCGCTCGAAACGCCCGACCTGCCCGCCGCACGCGCCGTACTCGGCGAGCGCGGCATCCTCGCTGGCGGGCGCGATTACCGCGGCGTGCAGGTGCTGGCCTACGCGGCCGCGGTGGCGGGCACGCCCTGGCTGATGCTCGCCGAGATCGATGAGCGCGAGGCCTATACCGGCATCCGTACGCTGACCTGGGGCATGGGGGTGGTGATGGGCCTGGGCTTGCTGCTCGTCTACTCGGCCGGCTACCTGATGTGGCGCCGCGACCGCGAGCAGCAGGAGTTGAACGCGCTGCAGGCGCAACAGGCGGCCGAGGCGCGCTTCCGGGTGATCTTCGAGCAGGCGCCGCTCGGCGTGGTGCTGCTCGATCCGGAGAGCGGCCTGATCACCGAGGCCAATGCCCGCTTCGGCGACATCGTCGGGCGCCCGGCCGACACCCTGGTCGGCGCCGATCCGATGCGGCTCACCCACCCCGACGACGTGCACGAGAGCATCAAGCAGCTCGCCCGCCTCAACGCCGGCCGCATCGACGGCTACCGCCTCAACAAGCGTTACCTGCGCCCGGACGGTACGCCGGTGTGGGTCAGTCTTGCCTTTGCCCCGGTGCGGGTGGCTTCCGAGGATGCGCCGCGCTACCTCGGCATCGTCGAGGACATCTCGGCGCGCATGGAAATGGAGGAGCGCCTGCGCCAGGCCTCGGCGGAAGCGGCCGCGGCCAATGCCGCCAAGAGCGAGTTCCTCGCCCACATGAGCCACGAGATCCGCACGCCGATGAACGCCGTGCTCGGCCTCGCCCAGGTGCTCGAGCGCGAGGCGCTCGCCCCCAACCAGCGCGACATGGTGGGGCGCATCCGCAATGCGGGCCAGTCGCTGCTCGCCATCCTCAACGACGTGCTCGACCTGTCGAAGATCGAGGCCGGGCAGTTGCGCATCGAGCCGCGACCCTTCGATCTCGCGGCGCTGCTCGCCAATGTGGACAGCCTGATGGGGCAGGCTGCGCACGGCAAGGGCCTGACGCTGCGCATCGAACCGCCGGCGCTGCCGTCAGGGCTGTTGCTGGGCGACGGGCTGCGCGTCGAGCAGGTGCTGTTCAACCTCGTCGGCAACGCGATCAAGTTCACCGAGCGCGGTGAGGTGGCGGTGCGCGTGCGCGCCGACGAGATCACCGATGCGGCACTGCGCCTGCGCGTCGAGGTCCGCGACACCGGCATCGGCATTGCCGCCGATGCCCTGGCGCGCCTGTTCACCCCCTTCACCCAGGCCGACGCCGGTATCGGCCGTCGCTTCGGCGGCACCGGGCTGGGCCTGTCGATCTGCAAGCGTCTGGTCGAGCTGATGGGCGGCACGATCGGCGCCGACAGCCAGCCGGGGCTGGGGAGCTGCTTCTGGTTCGAGCTGCCGCTCGAGCGCGTGGCCGCCGCCGACGCGGCGGCAGCCCCCGCGCTCGCGCCGGCTGCCGTTGCGGCAGGGCTGCGGCTGGCGGGCGTGCATGTGCTGGTGGTCGACGACAGCGCGATGAACCGCGACCTGGTCGAGCGTGCACTGGCGCTCGAGGGTGCCACGGCGACGCTGGCGGCCGATGGGCAGCAGGCGCTCGAAGTACTCAAGAGCGGGGCGCAGGCCTTCGATGCGGTGCTGATGGACGTGCAGATGCCTGTGCTCGACGGCCTCGCCGCCACCCGCCGAATCCGCGCCGAGCTCGGCCTCACCGCGCTGCCGGTGATCGCCTTCACCGCCGGCGTGCGCGATGACCAGCAGGCGGCGGCGCGCGCGGCAGGTGCCGACGACGTGCTGCCCAAGCCGATGGACCTGGAGCAGATGACCCACTTGCTGATGCGCTGGATCGGGCCGCGCCTGCCCGCGGCCGAGGCGGCGACGGCGGCCCCGGCGCGGTCCGCAACCGCCTCGGCCGCCGCGCCGGCCGATGATGACTTCCCTGCGCTGCCCGGCATCGACCGCGAGCGTGCGCTGCAGCGCCTCGGAAAGGACCGCGGGATGTTCCTCGGCCTGCTCGAGATGTTCATCGAGGACAACGCCGGCGTGGTGGCGCAGACGCGCGTCGATCTCGCCCGTGGCGACACCGACGCGGCCGCCCGCCGCATGCACACCCTGCGCAGCAACGCGGGCTTCATCTGCGCGCTCGAGCTGATGGACGCCGCCGGCGCGCTGGAGAAGGCGATCGAGCAGGGCGAGCCGGGTGTCAGCGCCGGCCTCGACGCGGTCGAGGCGCGCATCACTGCGATCGTCGAGGCGGCGCGCGCGCTGTCCTGACACCACGCGGGGTCAGGCGCAGGGGCCATGCAGCGCCACGTGGACAGGGTGCAGGGCCCTGCCTATGCTGAATTCAAACACGATGCGCCCGAGACGCGACGGCCGCTGCCGGCCACCGCAGCGCAGGTGTGTGTCCCGCCGCAGCAGAACCGCATCAGGAGACTGCAATGACCGACGCACGCATCACCCCTGCCGAGCTCAACCGCAAGCTCGCCGACCTCTCCATCCCCGAGAGCGAGCTGGCGATGTACTTCATCACCGACGACGATCACTCCGGGCTGTTCCACCCCAAGCTGGAGCTCAACCCAGCCACGGTCGAGCTGCCCGCCGACCCCGCCGAGCGGCGCGCGCGCAGCGAGGCGGCGATGAACTTCGCCAACGGCATCGCGCGCATGCGCCGGCGCGTGCGCTTCGACCGCATGCTGGCCGACGGCTACAAGGGGCCGGTGCTGGTATCCGAGGGCGACTCGTGGTTCCAGTACCCGATCAAGCTCGAGGACACGATCGACCACCTGTACGCGAAGGGCCTCGCGGTGCGCAGCCTGGACGCCGCCGGCGACACGCTCGAGAACATGCTCAAGGATCGCGAGTATGTCGACGCGATCGGCGAGGCCAAGGCCTCGATCTTCCTGCTCTCTGCGGGCGGCAACGACGCGCTCGGCGGCGGCAACCTGCGCGCCCACCTGCGCGACTTCGACCCCGCGCTGTCGCCGGTGGCGCACGTGTTGCCGAGCTTCGAGCAGTTGCTCGACCACGCGCTGGCGATGTACGAGCGCGTGCTGCGTGACGTAGAGGCGCTGCCCGGCGTGGTGACGATCTGCCACGGCTACGACTACGTGATCCCCAACGCCGGCAAGTGGCTGGGCAAGCCGATGATCTCGCGCGGCATCAAGGACGGCGCGGTGCAGCGCGCCATCGCCGCGCACATGATCGACCGCTTCAACGAACGCCTGGGCCAGCTCGTCGCCCGCTTCGGCGCGCGCGTGATCCATGTCGATGCGCGCGGCGCGGTGGGCAACACGCTCAACGTCTGGCACGACGAGCTGCATCCGAAGAACCCCGGCTACGCGCGCGTCGCCGAGCGCTTCGAGGCGGCGATCCAGGCCGTGGCCGGCCGTGCGCCGGCCCCGCGCACGCGCGGCACGGGCAAGAAGGCGGCAGCCAAGGCGGCCGCGAAGCCCGCTGCGCCCGCGCGCCGCGGCTGGTCGGTGCACGTCGGCCTCAACAAGATCGACGCCGGCCACTACGGCGGCGATGCCGATCTCTTCGGCTGCCATTTCGACGCCGAGGACATGGAGCGCATCGCCGCCGAGCGCGGCTTCGAGAAGCGCACCGTGCTGCTCGACGAGCAGGCCACGCGCGATGCGGTCAAGAGCGCCATCGCCGATGCCGCGGCCAAGCTCAAGGCCGGCGACGTGTTCATGTTCACCTACGCCGGCCACGGCAGCCAGGTGCCGGACTTCAATTCCGATGAGGACGACGGCGCTGACGAGACCCTGTGCCTTTACGACGGCATGCTGATCGACGACGAGATCTACGAGCTGTGGTCGAAGTTCGCCGACGACGTGCGCATCGTGATGATCTCGGACAGTTGCCACAGCGGCACCGTGTCGCGCGCCGCGCGTACCGTGCAGCCCGCCGCGGTCGACGGGGCGCCGCTGGTGCGCACCCGCCTGCTGCCGCTGGCGCTGGCGATGAAAACCTTCCGCAACCATCGCGACTTCTACACCGCGCTCGGCCGTCAGCACCGCGGCCCGGACGAGCGCGTGCTCACCCGCGAGCTCGACATGCCGCTGCGCTGCCCGGTGCTGCTGGTCGCCGGCTGCCAGGACAACCAGGAATCGCAGGACGGTGTCGGCAACGGCCGCTTCACCCAGGAACTGCTGCGGGTGTGGGACGAGGGACGTTTCGACGGCGACTGGACGACGCTCGCCAGCCGCATCGTCGCCAACATGCCGCCCAACCAGACCCCGCGCCTGACCCTGATCGGCCGCAGCCCGGAGACCCTGGCCGCCGAGCTGCCGTTCAGCATCTGAGCGCTGTCGCCGCGCTGGCGGCCGCGTGCATTTCAGCGGCGAGCGCCGAACTGCCACACCGCGAGGCTGAACAGCATGCCCGCCGCCACGGTGAGACCAAGCGTCGACGTGCCGCTCTGCACGCCGTGGCCGACCAGCATGCCCGCACCGGCGCCCAGGCCCATCTGCACGAAGCCCATCAGCGAGGCCGCGGCGCCGGCCATCTTCGGGTAGCCGGCCAGGCCCAGCGCGGTGGCGTTGGGCAGGATCAGGCCGATCGCGGCGGCGACGCCCCACATCGGCAGCATCACCGCCGCCGCATGATGCGGGCCCACCAGCGCCAGCGCGGCGAGCACGACGCCGCAGGTCGCGCCGAGCCACACGCCGTGGCCGATCAGGCGCGTTGACCCGAGGCGGCGCGACATCCGGGCCGACAGCGTGGTGCCGAGCATGAAGCCGGTGACATTGAGCCCGAAGGCCAGTCCCATCTGTTGTGGCGACATGCCGAAATGTTCGATGAACACGAAGGGCGAACCCGAGATGAACGCGAACAGCGCGGCAAATGCGCCACAGCCGATCAGGAGCGCGCTGCGGTACACCGGGTCGGCGAGCAGGGTGCGGTAGTTCGCCCACATCCGCGCCGGATGCATCGCGTGTGCGTCCGGGTGGCGGTTGGTTTCCTTGAGCAGCAGCCAGACGGCGAACATCAGAATGACTGCGTACACCGTGAGCGCGACAAAGGTGGCACGCCAGCCCCAGAGGGCGGTCAGCCAGCCGCCGAACAGCGGCGCGAGCAAGGGGGCGAGCGCGGTCGCGGTGGAAACGTGTGACAGCATGCGCGCCGACTCCGCCGGCCCGTAAATGTCGCGCACCACCGCCCGCCCGAGCACCGGGCCCGCGCAGGCGCCAAACGCCTGCGCCAGGCGCGCGGCCACCAGCGTGGTGATGGAGTCGGCAAGCGCGCACACCACCGTCGACAGCAGGAAGACGAGCATGCCCCACAGCATCACCGGCCGCCGCCCGAAGCGGTCCGAGAGCGGGCCCACGAGCAACTGCCCGGCGCCGAAGCCGAGCAGGTACACCGACAGCGTGAGCTGTACGCCTACGCTGTCCGTGTTCAGCGCGCTTGCGATCGCGGGCAGGGCGGGCAGGTAGAAGTCGGTCGATAACGGACCGAGCGAGGTCAGCGCCACCACCAGTACGGCGAGCAGGGCGCTCGGGATTACCGGCATGAGGCGCCCCTGCCGGGATGGGCGTCGAGCTTCGTCAGGCGCAAGTGCATCGTTCGCGGCGGCAGTGGTTCAAGGCATCGGGTCCTTGCCCGGCAGGGGCGAATGGCCGAGGCGCTCCATGCGAATGGCAATCGCGATGCGCTCACGGATGCGTGGATCACGGGCGTTGGCCGCGATCGCCGCCAGCGTGGTGCCGTTGTGCATCGTGACCCGCGTCGACGCGCCCGCGTCGAGCAGCATGTTGATGATCTGCCAGTGGCCGTTGGCGACCGCCTTGAGCAGCGCAGTCGAGCCGTCCGTTGCAGCGATATTGACCTTGGCATGGTTGTGCAGGAGCAGGTTGGCGACGGCGGCGTGGCCACGCGCGGCCGCTTGCAGCAGCGCCGTGATGTTCGCCCGACTGACGGCGTCAACATCCGCGCCCTTGCGCAGCAGCAGTTGCACCACGTTGACGTAACCGTTGAAGGAGGCCCAGTGCAGCGGCGTATAGCCATCGGCATCCTGCGCGTGCACGCTGGCCCCGAGCCTGACGAGCTCGATGGCGAGCGTTTCACGGCCATTGAAGGACGCCATCATCAGCGGCGTCCATTCGCGCGCATCGCGTGCATTGACGTCGAAGCCGGCATGCAGGAACAGGCGGCAGACATGTTCGTCGCCTGCCTCCACCGCACGCGCGAAACCGGCCATCGTGCGCGGGGTGCCGAGCCGATCGAGTTCGGCCACCGCGCGCTCGTAGCCCCAGGCATCCTCTACCGGCCCTTTGGCGGCAGCGCTGTGCGACTGCTCAGCGGGTTTGATCGCCCCGATGCGGTCGTAGGCCAGGCTCAGGGACAGGATCTCGGCGCCAACCTCGGGGGGAAAGCCGCGCCGGCCTGGGCGCTTCGAGACCATCAGCTCGGAGAAATACTCGGTGAGGGCGTCGGCGTCGTTCCAGTACTCCTCGAGCTTGTGCATGACATGCGGAAAGCCCGCGGCCAGGCGGTGCGGGTATTTGTCGGCAAGCGCCGAAGAGAGCAGGAACGCGAGCGGCTTTTGCGTATTGGTCATGCCCGTTGCGCAACGCAGGCGGTCAGGACAGCGGGGCGCGGTCGATCAGCGAAAGCGGCAGGTTGATGTCGAACAGCTTGGCGTTGACGGCCGGAATGCCGAAGCCGAGCAGTCGCGTGCGGTGCATCTGCGCGTAGGCATTGGCGCTCGACGCATCGGCAAACAGATAGATGCCGCCCGCCTCGCCGGCTTCGCGGTTCTCGGTCCAGATCTTCCACAGCAGCCCGGGCTCGTCCGCGATCGAGGTCGCGAGTTCCTTCATGTCTGCGGCCATCTCGTCGCCCCAGGGGCCGGTGAACGGAAAATCTACCTGCAACAGGACAGCCATGTGTAACTCCTCGAGAAAACCGCTGCGGCCGCCTTTGAGGGCGCGTGCACGGGTGAAGCCGAAAGTCTAGCAGTTCGCCATGCGCGAACCGAGCACCCCTCATGGACCACAGGATTGCGCCGGCGTGCCCCGGCAGGGTGCCCTAGTCCGTGAAGAAGCGCCCCGAAAGCGCCTCGAGGCCGAGCGTCTGCAGTAACGCCGTCAGCCGTTCGCCGGCGCGCTCTCGCGGGCGGTCGGGCTGGAAGCGGGCGATGATCAGCTCGTTCTTCATCGAGTGTTCCCAGCCCACGAGCTCGGTTACGGTGACGTCGTAGCCGTGGGCCTCGAGCTGCAGGCAGCGCAGCACGTTGGTGACGTGGCTGCCGAACTCGCGGGTGTGGATCGGGTGGCGCCAGAGCTCGGCGATCGGGTGTTTCAGCGCCTGCTGCTTGTGCTTGCGCAATTCGGCGGCAACCTCGGCCTGGCAGCAGGGCACGAGCACGATCGAGCGCGCGCCCTTCTTGAGCGCGAAGCGGATCGCGTCGTCGGTGGCGGTGTTGCAGGCGTGCAGCGCGGTGACGATGTCGATGCGCTCGGGCAGGCGGTCCGAGCTGATGGAGTCGGCCACGCTCAGGCTGTGAAAGCGCATGCCAGCAGAAAAGCCCAGCTTGTCGGCGAGCCGGCGCGAGCTCATCACCAGCTCGTCGCGGGTCTCGATGCCGTGGATGCGGCCCGCGGGCGCGTGCTGCTTGAAGAACAGGTCGTGGAGGATGAAGCCGAGGTAGGACTTGCCCGCGCCGTGGTCGACGAGCTGCACGTCGGGCCGTTCGGCCAGAGCCTCGGTGAGCAGCGGCTCGATGAACTGGTACAGGTGATAGACCTGCTTCAGCTTGCGCCGGCTGTCCTGGTTGAGCTTGCCGTCGCGGGTCAGGATGTGCAGTTGCTTGAGCAACTCGAGGGATTGTTCGGGACGGATTTCGGGGTGCTGGGCGGTCATCGTGCGGCGTGCCGGGTGCGTGGAAGTGCGCGGACTGTACTCCGGACGCCGGCGCGGACCAAGCCTGTGCGGGTGGATGCGGGGGACTGCTCAGTGGCCCGCTCCGGGACGGCGTGGGGCAATCGCGGCTATTCTCTCGCCGACTTGAATCAGCGGCCTCGTTGCACGCCGTGCCCGGCGTGCAACGAGGCTCGGGGGAGACATGCGGGATGCAGGGCAGTACAGAAATTTTGTCGGCGCATGAGGCCGAAGCGCATTCACGGGCTGGGCGTGTGCCGCCGGCCTTCATCGTCATCGCCGCCGGCATGGTGGCCGCGCTGCACATCGGCAAGATCCCGCCTGCAATTCCCGTGCTGCGCGAAGCGCTCGGCGTCAGCCTGGTCGAGGCCGGCTTCCTGTTGTCGATGGTGCAGATGGCGGGCATGCTCACCGGTGTGTTCATCGGCCTGGCGGCGGACGGGATCGGGCTGCGGCGCAGCATGCTGCTCGGGCAACTCACACTGGCGCTCGCCAGCCTCGCCGGGGCGTGGGCGACGCAGCCGGCCGAGCTGCTGGCGCTGCGCGCGGTAGAGGGCTTCGGCTTCCTGCTCGTTGTGCTGCCGGTGCCGAGCCTGATCCGCCAGCTCGTGCCGCCGAGCCGGTTGGCGCTGCATCTGGGCCTGTGGGGGACCTACATGGCGACCGGCACGGCGTTGGTGCTCGCGGCTGGCCCCGCGATCATGGCCGGCGTCGGCTGGGAGGGTTTGTGGGTGACCCTGGCGCTGGTGTCCCTGGCCGTGGCGGTTTGGCTGTTGCGGCGGGTGCCGTCCGACCACACGCGCCGCGCGGCGGCGGCCGCGGCAACCACGGCCACCGCCTCGGCGACTGCGCGTGCGCAGTGGTCGGCGCGGCTGCGCGACACGCTCACGAGTTGGGGCCCGTGGCGGGTGGCGATCACCTTCTCGATGTATTCCAGTCAGTGGTTGGCGGTGATCGGCTTCCTGCCGTCGATCTATGCCCAGGCCGGACTATCGGGCCAGGTGGCCGGGCTGCTGACGGCGTTTGCCTGCCTGGTCAACGTCACCGGCAACGTGGCGGCCGGGCGCCTGCTGCATCGCGGGGTGTGCGCCCGCCATCTGCTCTATGCCGGCTTCGTGGCGATGGGGCTGACCGCCTTCGTCGCCTTCAGCCCGCTCACCGCCGAGGCGCCGGTCGTGCGTTATCTGGCGGTGGTGATCTTCTCTGCGGTTGGCGGCCTGATCCCGGCGACGCTGTTCGCGCTCGCGGTGCATGTGGCGCCGAACGAGCACACCGTGTCGACCACCGTGGGCTGGATGCAGCAGTGCTCGTCCACCGGGCAGTTCCTCGGTCCGCCGCTGGTGGCCTGGGTGGCCGGTGTCGCCGGCGGCTGGCAGTGGACCTGGGTGATCACCGGCGTGGCGTCGGTCGTGGGGCTGCTGCTGGCGAGCCGGACGCGCTACCAGCGCACCTGAGACTGCCCTCCCTCATCCCCGCCGCCAGGCGTGGTAGCGCGCCAGCCAGCCGAGCACGCGCTGGGGCGCATGGGCGCGCTTCCATTCGCCGGCGGCATACTTGTTGGCCTCGGACAGCGTCGGGTAGGTGTGGATGGTGCCGAGGATCTTGTTCAGCCCCAGGCCGTGCTTCATCGCCAGGGTGAACTCCGCCAGCAGCTCGCCGGCGTGCTCGCCGACGATGGTCACGCCCAGGATGCGGTCCTTGCCGGGCACGGTCAGTACCTTGACGAAGCCGTGGTCCGCGCCGTCGGCGATGGCGCGGTCGAGATCGTCGAGCCCGTAGCGCGTGAGCTCGAAGGCGATGCCGCGTTCGCGCGCCTCGCGCTCGTTGACGCCGACGCGCGCCACTTCCGGGTCGATGAAGGTGGTGTGCGGCACCACGCGGTAATCGACCTTGAAGCGCTTCAGGTTGCCGAACAGCGCATTCACCGCCGCATGCCAGGCCTGATGCGCGGCCACGTGGGTGAACTGGTAAGGGCCGGCGACGTCGCCCGCGGCGTAGATGTTGGGGTAGAGGGTCTCGAGGTACTCGTTGGTGACCACGGTCTGCTGCACCGGGATGCCGATCTCCTCCAGCCCGTAGCCGTCGAGGCGGGCCACGCGGCCGACCGCGCACAGCAGCTCGTCGAACTCGATCCGCATCTCCTCGCCGGCGCGGGCGACGACGATGAACTTGCGCGCGCCAGCCGGTGTGTCCTCACGCTCGCAGCGTAGCGCCTCGAAGCCGGTCAGCACCTGCACGCCGTCGTGCTCGAGGCTGGCGCGGGCGAAGGCGGCGACGTCCTCGTCCTCGCGCGGCAGCAGTTGCGGCGCACGGCCGACCTGCGTGACCTGCGATCCGAGGCGGCCAAAGCACTGCGCCAGCTCGCAGCCGATCGGTCCGCCGCCCAGCACCACCAGCCGGCGCGGCGGCGCATCGAGCCGGGCGAAGGCCTCCCACACCGTGTCGCTGGTCAGGTAGCCCACCGCATCCAGCCCGGGCATGGGCGGCACGGCCGGGCGGGCGCCGGCGGCAATGACGATGCTGCGCGTGGTGATGCGCCGCGTGCCGCCGTCGTTCAATGCCACCTCCACCGTCCACGGATCGACGACGCGCGCGTAGCCCTGCACGACCTCGACGCCCAGCCCGGTGTAGCGCGCGATGCTGTCGTGCGGCTCGATCTTGCGGATCACCTCATGCACGCGCGCCATCACCGTGCGGAAGCTGAAGCTCGGCTCGGCGGTGTCCAGGCCGTAGTGGCCGGCGTGGCGGATCTGGTGGGCGAGCTTCGCGCTGCGGATCAGCGCCTTGCTCGGTACGCAGCCGGTGTTGAGGCAGTCGCCGCCCATCTTGTGGGCTTCGACCAGCGTCACCTTCGCCTTCACGGCGGCGGCGATGTAGGCGGTGACCAGCCCGGCCGCGCCGGCGCCGATCACCACCAGGTTGCGCTCGAAGCGCGCCGGCCGCTGCCAGCGCGCGTACACCCGGCGCGCCTGCACCCAGGCCAAGAGCTTGCGCGCGAGCAGCGGGAACACGCCGAGCAGCGCAAAGGACAGCAACAGGGTGGGCGACAGGATGCCCGCCAGGCTGCTCACCGCCGCCAGCTCGGTGCCGGCATTCACGTACACCAGCGTGCCCGGCAGCATGCCGAGCTGGCTGACCCAGTAGAAGGTGGCGGCGCGAATCGGCGTCAGCCCCATCAACAGGTTGATCAGGAAGAACGGGAACACCGGCACCAGGCGCAGCGTGAACAGGTAGAAGGCGCCGTCGCGTGCGATGCCGTCGTTGATCGCCTTCAGGCGCTCGCCAAAGCGTGCCTGCACGCTGTCGCGCAGCAGGTGGCGGGAGACGAGGAAGGCGAGGGTGGCGCCGATGGTGGACGCGAAGGACACGATCAGCAGCCCCCAGCCGAGGCCGAACAGCGCGCCGCCGGCGAGCGTCATCACCGCCGCGCCGGGCAGCGACAGCGCGGTGACGATGACGTAGAGGACGAAGTAGGCGCCGGCCACCAGCAGCGGCGAGGCGTCGCGCCAGGCCGCGAACTGGCCTATGCTCGCCTTGATGCCGTCGAAGGTCAGCACCTTATGCAGGTCGAGGGCAAAGAAGGTCGTGGCCAGGGCCGCGGCGGCGAGCAGGATGAGCAGCTTTTTCATGGTGTCCAGTGGGTGCGCGACGTGCGTCGATGGGAGTTCGTCGCGGCCCAGGCTGGAACCTTACAGGGTGGCGAGGTCACGGGGTACGGCAGGCGCGCGATCTGGCCGGATTTGATCGCGAAGGGGCTTCATTCACTCGACGGCGGCGACGCGCGCGCCTGGCGGTGCGCATCCAGGCCGTCTTTCCGGCGCTGCGCGCGGCGATGGAACGGTCAGCTTCAGGCTCTGCCGAGGAGTCCGAAGTGATACGGGCACGATGGGCCGAGGGCCACCTCGACCACCGTTGAAAAGCCGGCTTCGTGCATCCACTGGCGGCACTGCGCCGGCGTCGGGCGAATCGACAGTGCGGGACCACGTGGCGTGGGGATGTCGCTACGCCAGTGGATCACCGACAGGCTTGCGTCGGTCGCAAGAATGCGGTGCGTCTCGCGCAGCAAGTCGACCGGCTGCTCCAGATGCAGGAGGTTGTAGATCATCGCATGGGCCTGGGAGCGGTCTGCGAGCCCGCTGCCGTGGTGCACGAAATCCCGCACCTGCGCACGGATGTTACGCAGGCCCTCTCCCAGTGCGCGCGCCTGCACGCGCGCAACCATGTCCGGTTCGATGTCGAATGCGCTGACCGTGCCGGCGATGCGGCGCGCGGCAGCGAGCGTGAAGGTGCCGTAACCGCAGCCGAACTCGACCAGGTCTCCGGTGCGTGCCGCCTCCGGCAGCAGGCACCGGAGGGCTTCGTCGGCATCGAAGAAGGTCTCCCACCAGGCTTCATCGGGCATGCCGCTGTCGCGCGCTTTCATGGGTCGAGCCTCGCCAGGGGTGCTCAAAACACCAGGACCTTGGCGGCCGTCGCAGTCCATTCGGCCAACTCCTTGAGCGTGCTCCGGCGTGCGCCCTGCACCACTTCGTCGTCGCGCAGGCCGCGGGCGTCCATGCAGGTGCCGCACAGGCCCACCTCACCGCCTGCCATGCGCACCATGTCGGCGGCGTTGTAGTAGCCCGCAGGCACCTTCTGCCCGGCCTTGGCACAGGCCACCGCGTCGCCCATGAGGAAGACGCGCACACGCTGTTCCGGCTCCTTCGACAAGGCGCGCGCCAGACGCAGGCCGTTGTAGCTGCGTTCGCTGCCATAGGGCGCATCGTTGAGGATGAACAAGGTGTTCATGCGTGGTCTCCTGCGGGTGCCGGGTTCATTTGCCGCCGGCCTTGATCGTCGCCTTCAGCGCGTCGAAGTCCTGGCGCACCTTGTCCTGGAGCAGCAACCCGGTCTTGTCCTGCTTGGCGACGCCTTCCATCTCCAGCACGTCGGCCACGAGCTGGTAGCTGGCTGCGCCGTTGTGGTCCCGGCCATCGGCCACGATCATCTGCGTGCCGTAGAACACCGCGGGGGCGGGCATGCCGGGGGCGAGGCTGGCGGGGAGCAACTGGATGGGAATGCGGTAGGTGTTGGCGATCTCGGCGGCGACCTGGAGGTTGCCGTTGCAGCGCTGGCCCGGCGGGTCCTTGGCGATGAAGGTGAGCACCTTCTGGCCGGCTGCGTTCTCGGCGCCGGGGACCGGCATCGATATGTCGGCTGCCAGTGCAGTGCTGGCGACGGCGCCGGCGACGATTGCGAAGATGAGTTTGCGCATCCTGGGTCTCCTCGTTTTGCTGTTGTGGGTGGATCAGTGTTCGATCGGCAAGCCGCTGGCGGCCCATTCGGTCACGCCATCGGTGATCTTGTGGGCGCTGAAGCCGCGTGCGCGCAGCAGCGCCACCGCTTCGTCGGACATCACGCAGAAGGGGCCGCGGCAATAGGCGACGATCGCCTTGTCGGCGGGCAGGTCGGCAAGGCGCTTTTCCAGTTCGGCCAGCGGCATGGAGCGCGCGCCGGGCAGGTGGCCGGCTTCGTATTCCTGGGCGGGGCGTACGTCGATGACCACGATGTCACCGCTGCGCGCCTTGGCCAACAGCGACTCGCGGCTCTCGGACGACAGCGCATCGGGCTGCGCGGCCAACTGCTCCAGCGCCACGCGCAGCTCGACCAGATGCTCCTCGGCGGCCTCGCGCAGCGTCATCCACAGCGCCGCCACGTCCGGGCCGCTGAGGCGGTAGTGGATGAACTTGCCGTCCCTGCGCGTCTCGACCAGGCGTGCCTCGCGCAGCGCCTTGAGGTGGGCGCTGGTCAGCCGCATGTCCATGCGGCTCTGTCGTGCGAGCAGCTCGACGGGCTTTTCACCCTGGGCGAGGAGCTCGATCAGCTCGAGGCGCTTGGGGCTGGAGAGGGCCTTGCCGATGCGCGCGACCTGCTCGTAGAGGTCGGATTTGGTTGGTGTGGTGTTCATGCGAACAATCTAACGGGTATTGGATTGTGTGTCGAGATCGGAGTGCTGCCCTGACTGCACGGTGCCCGAGTGGAATGTTCGTGCGCGTCAGTCTTGCAATGAGCCCTTCAATCTGCCTTCTTAAGCGCGGCCTGCGGCGCTCGCTCGATGCCTGCGGATGAAGCCGCGGTCGATCCAGTCCTTCCACCGCCACACCCAGCCGCCCTCGGCCGACCACGGGCCCCAGGACGCGATCGCATGGCGCGGGCCGCAGGCGATCAGGTACAGCGAACGCGGCTTCGGCACGTAGGTACGCAAGGGGTGGCCGTGGAGGGTGGCGAGCAGGTTGGCGGCGAGGATCGGGCCGGCATGCACCGCGTGCACGCCGGAGCGGGCGAGGGGGCGGTCGGTGCGCGCGCAGACGTCGCCGGCAGCGAACACCTCGGGGTGGGAGGGGCTGCGGTGATGGGCGTCGACCTTCACCCAGCCGTCCGCGGTGCAGGCGAGCCCGCTGTGGCGCAGCCAGTCGTGCGGGCGGGCGCCGGTGGCCGCGATCACGTAGTCGGCGGGAAGCAGGCGGTCGATGGGCGCGCGGGGGACCGAGGGCGAGCGGTGGTCCGAGGGCGCAGGGTGATCGGTGGGCGCGCGCCGATCGGCAGGCTCCGCGCGGTCCGACGTGAGGATCTCGCCCAGGCGCAAGCCCCCGACTTCGCCGCTGGCGCGCTGCAGGTGCAGGGTGATGCCGGCCGCGCCGAGCTGGCGCAGCACGCGCCGACGCACGCGCTCGGCATGACCGGCGAGCAGGCTGGTGGGCGCGCACACGAGCGCAAGCTCCGCCTTCGCCGAGCGGCGGCGCAAGGCCTGGGCGGCCGCCAGGACCAGCTCCACGCCCGCGGCGCCGCCGCCGACCACGCACAGCCGAAAACCTGCCCTGGCGCATGCCGCTTCCAGCACCCGCGGCCAGGCGGCGAAGAAGGCGGGCAGCGGCTTGACCGGCAGCAGGCGGTCCGGACCGAGTGCGTCCAGCGTCGCGGTGTCGGTCTCGCTGCCGATGTCGAGCGACAGCAGGTCGTAGTCGAGCGTGTCGACGAGGGCGTTCCCAGGGGCGCCGTCGCGGGTGTCGCCGTTCGCGATCCGCAGCCGTCGCTGGTCGGCATCGAGCGCGGTCGCCGTGCCGATCAGCAGGCGCACGCCCGCGGCTTCGGCGAGCGGGCGCAGGTCGATGCGGCAGTCGTCCTCGCGGTAATGCCCCGCCATCCAGCCCGGCAGCATGCCCGAGTAGTATTGCCAGGGCGAAGGTGTCACCAGCACGGTTTCAACGCCCTGGATCCGTGTGCTGGCGAGCGCGCGCAGCACGGCGAGCTGGGCGTGGCCACCGCCGAGGAGGACGAGTCGCTTCATCGTCATGCCTTGATTCTCATGGCTTGCAGGGGAACTGCTTCAACGTAAGGTTTTCCGATGCTGGAACGACAAAGAGACGGATTCGGCAGAGCAGGTTCCGTCGCGCCTGCCGATACAGTCGATCTTCCACCCCGATCCTTACCGATCTTCCGACCGAGACCGCACATGCACGCCACGCTCCCGCTGCTTCAGTCCTCCGACTTCCCGGCCATCCGTCGCCAGGCCACCGCCACGCTGCAGGTCAATCTCGGTTATCGCTGCAACCAGTCCTGCGTGCATTGTCACGTGAACGCCGGCCCCAATCGCACCGAGATGATGGACGCCGAGACGATGGCGCTGATCCCGCAGGTGCTCGCCGCGCGCGGCATCGGCACCCTCGACCTGACCGGCGGCGCGCCCGAGCTGCACCCGGGTTTTCGCGACCTGGTGCGCGCCGCGCGCGCGCTCGGCGTCAAGGTGATCGACCGCTGCAACCTCACCATCCTGTTCGAGCCGGGCCACGAAGGCCTGGCCGAGTTCCTCGCCGAACACGAGGTCGAGGTGGTGGCCTCGCTGCCCTGTTACTCGATGGACAACGTGGACCGCCAGCGCGGCAAGGGCGTGTTCGACAAGAGCATCGTCGGGCTGCAGCGCCTCAACGCGCTCGGTTACGGGCGCGAAGGCTCGGGCCGGGTGCTGAACCTGGTCTACAACCCGCAGGGGGCGGTGCTGCCGCCGCCCCAGCCGGCGCTCGAGGCCGACTACAAGCGCGAACTGGGCGCGCATTTCGGCATCGTGTTCAACAGCCTCTTTGCGCTCGCCAACATGCCGATCCAGCGCTTCGGCTCGATGCTGATCTCGAAGGGGCAGTTCAACGGCTACATCCGTTTGCTCAAGGACAACCACCGCGACGCCAACCTGGCGCAGGTCATGTGCCGTTCGCTGATCAGCGTGGACTGGCTGGGACGGCTTTACGATTGCGACTTCAATCAGCAGCTTGACCTGCCGGTGATGGGCGGGATCGGGGACGGCGCTCGCCACCTGCGCGACCTGCTGCACGCGGATGCGGACGGCGCGCCGATCCGGGTCGCCGAACACTGCTATGGCTGCACGGCGGGCAATGGCTCGAGCTGTGGTGGCGCGCTCGGTGCCTGAGCGCGTGGCGCTGTCCATCATCGTGCCGATGCTCGACGAAGCCGCGGCGCTGCCCGGGCTGCTGGCGCAGCTTGCGCACTGGCGCACGCGCGGCTGCGAGGTGGTGCTGGTCGATGGCGGCAGCACCGACGGCTCGGCCGACATGGCACGGGCGGCGGGCTTCACGGTGACGCATGCTGAACGCGGCCGCGCGCGGCAGATGAACGCGGGGGCCGCGCAGGCGGGCGGCGAGGTGCTGCTGTTCCTGCATGCCGACACGCAGTTGCCGGCGGATGCGGATGCGGCGGTGGGCGCGGCGCTGGCCGATGGCGCTCGTCAATGGGGGCGTTTCGACGTGCGCATCAGCGGGCGGGCGCCGATGCTGCGCGTGGTTGCTGCGCTGATGAACCTGCGCTCGCGCCTCACCGGCATCGCCACCGGCGATCAGGCGATGTTCGTGCGGCGGCAGGCGTTCGACGCGGTGGGCGGCTTCCCGCTGCAGCCGCTGATGGAAGACATCGAGCTCTCGCGCCGTCTGCTGCGGCGCTCGCGTCCGGCCTGCCTGCGGGCGCGGGTCACCACGTCGGGCCGGCGCTGGGAGCAGCGCGGCGTGTGGCGCACGATCGCGCTGATGTGGCGGCTGCGCTGGGCGTACTGGCGCGGCGTGCCCGCCGAGGTGCTGGCCGAGGCCTACCGGTGAGCGGGCTGCGCATCATCGTGTTCGCCAAGGCGCCGCGGCCCGGGCTGGCCAAGACGCGGCTGATTCCGGCCTTGGGCGCCGCCGGGGCGGCGGCGCTGGCGGCGCGCATGCTCGCGCACACGCTGGAGCAGGCGCGGGCGAGCGGCGTCGCTGCGGTCGAGCTGTGCGCCTCGCCCGCACCCGGGGACGCGGCCTGGGGCGGGGTCGAACTGCCGGACGACATTGCGCGGACAGCGCAGGGCGAGGGCGACCTGGGCGCACGCATGGCGCGCGCCGCGCAGCGCGCGTTCGAGGCGGGTGAATCGTGCGCTGGCGTGCTGCTGATCGGCACCGACTGCCCCGCGCTGGACGCCGCCTGCCTGCGCCAGGCCGCGAACGCGCTGGGCGAGACCGATGCGCTCATCGCGCCCACGGCCGACGGCGGCTACGCACTGCTCGGCCTGCGCCGCTTCGATGCCAGTGTGTTCGCGGACATCGCCTGGAGCACGCCCGCGGTGGCCACCACCACGCTGGCGCGGCTGGATGCGCTCGGCTGGTCGTGCACGCGCCTGACGCTGCTGTACGACATCGACGAGCCGGCCGACCTGGTGCATCTGCCGCCGGGGTGGTGAGCGCGCGCAGCGGCCGCTGTTTCCGGCACAATCGGCCATGACTTCATCCCTGCGGAGCGACCGGCCATGAACATCCACCCCTTCCTGCTCTTCCTTCACGTCGCCGGCGTCGTCGTGTGGGTGGGCGGCATGTTCTTCGCCTACGTCTGCCTGCGCCCCGAGGCCGCCAGCCAGCTCGAGCCGCCGCCCCGGTTGCGGCTGTGGCGCGGCGTGCTGGCGCGCTTCTTCACCTGGGTGTGGGTGGCGGTGGCCGCGGTGCTGGCGAGCGGGCTGGCGTTGCTGCTGCGCATCGGTTTCGCGGCGGCGCCGCTCTATATGCACATCATGTTCCTGATGGGCTTGGTGATGATCGCGATCTACGCCTATGTCTTCTTCGCGCCCTACGCGGGTTTGAGCAAGGCGGTCGCGGCCGAGGACTGGAAGGCGGGCGGCGCGGCGCTCGGGCGTATCCGGCAACTGGTGGGCACCAACCTGGCGCTCGGCTTCCTGACCATCGCCATGGGCACCCTCGGGCGCTGGCTGGGCTGATCTCCCTGCGGCCCGGGGCGCCGGGGGTCGTGGATTACCCGCATAACCCTGTCCGCGCGCTTTGCCGTGCGCGCCGGCGATGCAACAATCGCCGGGCATGTCTGCAGCCATCCACCCCTACCCGGAGATGACCCGAATGAAGACCACCCGTCTTGCCGCTGCATTGTCGATCGCCACTGCCACCCTCGCCACCCTGGCCGCCGGCCCGGTCGCCGCCGAGACCGTGCGCTGGGCCGCCGCAGGCGACGCCCTGACCATGGACCCGCACGCCCAGAACGAGGGCCCGACCCACGTCATGAACCACCAGGTCTACGACTCGCTGGTATTCCGCGACCAGGCCATGAAGCTGGCGCCGCGGCTGGCGACGTCGTGGCGCATCACCGACGACCCGACGGTGTGGGAATTCAAGCTGCGCGAAGGGGTGAAGTACCACAACGGCAACCCCTTCACCGCCGACGACGTGGTGTTCTCGATCCTGCGTGCCAAGCACGAGAACTCCGACATGAAGGGCCTGCTGACCACCGTGGTCGAGGTCATCAAGGTCGATGAGCACACCGTGCACATGCGCACCGATGGCCCCAACCCGCTGCTGCCCAACAACCTGACCAACCTCTTCATCATGGACCGCGAGTGGTCCGAGGCGAACAAGGTCACGCTGCCGCAGAACTACAAGGCGGGCGACGAGACCTTCGCGGTGCGCAACGCCAACGGCACCGGCCCCTTCCGCCTCGCCAAGCGCGAGCCCGACGTGCGTACCGAGCTCGAGCGCAACGAGGACTACTGGGGCAAGGGCTCCTTCCCGATGGAAGTGAGCAAGGTCGTGTTCACCCCGGTGCGCTCGGCCGCCACCCGCGTCGCGGCGCTGCTCTCGGGCGAGGTCGACTTCCTGCTCGATCCGCCGGTGCAGGACCTCGAGCGCCTGTCCGCGGCCAAGGGCCTGGTAGTGCGCTCCGGCCCCGAGAATCGCACCATCTTCTTCGGCATGAACCAGGGTGTGCCCGAGTTGCGCAGCTCGGACGTCAAGGGCAAGAACCCCTTCGCCGACCGCCGCGTGCGCGAGGCGATGAACATCGCGATCAACCGCGAGGCCGTGAAGCGCGTGGTGATGCGCGGCCAGTCGGTGCCCGCCGGCATCGTCGCCCCACCCTTCATCGACGGCTACGACAAGACGATGGATGTGGTGCCGGCGCCCGACGTCGCACGCGCCAAGGCGCTGCTCGCCGAGGCCGGCTACCCCGACGGCTTCGCGGTCACGTTGTCCTGCCCCAACGACCGCTATGTGAACGACGAGGCGATCTGCCAGGCGGTGACCGGCATGTTCGGCCAGATCGGCGTCAAGGCGCGACTGGATGCGCGCCCCAAGAGCATCCACTTCGCCGAGCTGCCCAAGGGCGAGCTTGATCTCTACATGCTCGGCTGGGGCGTGCCGACCATGGACTCGCACTACGTCTTCCACTATCTCTACGAGACCAAGACCGACAAGGGCGGCTCGTGGAACGTGACCGGCTATTCGAACCCCAAGGTGGATGAGCTGGTCGCGGCGATGACGCGCGAGATCGACCTCGGCAAGCGCGCCGGCATGGTCGCCGAGACCTGGAAGACGGTGCAGGACGACGTGGTCTACCTGCCGATCCACCACCAGATGTTGAACTGGGCGATGAAGGACAACATCGACTTCCCGGTGCAGTCCGAGAACTATCCCTACTTCAAGCTGCTGAAGTTCAAGAAGTAGGTTCTCGACGCCATGTTCGCCTTCATCCTGCGCCGCCTGCTGCAGTCCGTGCTCGTCATGCTGACGGTGGCGCTGGTGTCCTTCGGCCTGTTTCGTTACATCGGCGACCCGGTGAACAACATGGTCGGGCAGGAGGCGACCATGGCCGAGCGTGAGGCGCTGCGCGAGTCGCTCGGCTTGAACGAGCCGGTGCCGATGCAGTTCCTGCGCTTCGTCGGCAACGCGGCGCAGGGCGAGTTCGGCATGTCCTACCGCATGGCGCGCCCGGTCGCGGACGTGATCGCCGAGCGCCTGCCGGCCACGCTGGAACTGGCGCTGATCTCCGGCTTCGGTGCGCTCGCGCTCGGCATCGCGCTCGGCGTGTATACCGCGCTGCGCCGCGACGGCTGGCTGAGCCACGCGATCATGGGCCTGTCGCTGGTAGGCGTGTCGCTGCCCACCTTCCTGATCGGCATCCTGCTGATCTACGTGTTCGCGGTGGAGTTGAAGGTGCTGCCCGCCTTCGGTCGCGGCGAGGTGGTGGACCTGGGGTGGTGGACCACCGGGCTGCTCACCACGTCCGGGCTGAAGTCTATGGTGATGCCGGCGATCACGCTCGGCCTGTACCAGCTCACGCTGATCATGCGCCTGGTGCGCGCCGAGATGCTGGAGGTGCTGCGCACCGACTACATCAAGTTCGCGCGCGCCCGCGGCCTCACCGACCGCGCGGTGCATTTCGGCCACGCGCTCAAGAACACCCTGCTGCCGGTGATCACCATCACCGGGCTACAGATCGGTTCGATCATCGCCTTTGCCATCATCACCGAGACGGTGTTCCAGTGGCCGGGCGTGGGCCTGCTCTTCATCACCGCGGTACAGTTCGTCGACATTCCGGTGATGGCGGCCTACCTGGTGCTGATCGCGCTGATCTTCGTCGTCATCAACCTGATCGTCGACCTGCTGTATTTCGTCGTCGATCCGCGCCTGCGTGTGCAGCGCACCGGGCGCGGGCATTGAGCCCGCGCAGCGCCTTCGAGCAAGTCATGACGCCAGACGCCCTCCCGCCTTCGTCCCCCGCCGCACCGCCTTCGGCCTGGGCGCGCCTTGTCGACAGCGACCTCTTCTACAGCTTCATCCATTCGCCGGTGACGGTTGTCGCCGCGCTGGTGACGCTGGCGATCTTCGCCGCCGCGCTGCTGGCGCCGGTGATCGCACCGCACAACCCCTTCGACCCCGCCACGCTCAACCTGATGGACGGCTTCACGCGGCCGATGCAGGCCAACGAATACACCGGCAACGTGTATTGGCTAGGCACCGATGCGCAGGGGCGCGACCTGTTCTCGGCCATCCTGTACGGCGCACGCGTGTCGATACTCGTCGGCTTTGCGGCGGTGGCCTTTGCCGCCGTGCTCGGCATCACGTTCGGGCTCATCGCCGGCTATCGCGGCGGCTGGGTGGATAGCCTGATCATGCGCATCGCCGACGTGCAGCTGAGCTTCCCCGCCATCCTGGTCGCGCTGCTGATCTTCGGCGTGTTCAAGGGCGTGGTGCCGCCGGCGCTGCAGGACAAGATGGCGGTGTACGTGCTGGTGGTGGCGATCGGCCTGTCGGACTGGGTGCAGTACGCGCGCACCGTGCGCAGCTCCACGCTCGCCGAGAAGAACAAGGAATACGTGCAGGCCGCGCGCGTGATCGGGGTGCCGGCGCCGATGATCCTGCTGCGCCACATCCTGCCCAACGTGATGGGGCCGGTGCTGGTGATCGCCACCATCGGCCTGGCGCTGGCGATCATCCTCGAGTCGACGTTGTCCTTCCTCGGCGTCGGCGTGCCGCCCACTCAGCCCAGCCTCGGCACCCTGATCCGCGTCGGCCAGGACTTCCTGTTCTCGGGCGAGTGGTGGATCGTGTTCTTCCCCGGCCTCACGCTGCTGCTGCTCGCGCTCGCGGTGAACCTGCTCGGCGACTGGCTGCGCGATGCGCTCAATCCGAGGCTGCGCCGATGAGCGTCTCCCGCATCGACCAGATGAACGCCGGTGGTGGGGTGCCGCTGCTGTCGGTGCGTCACCTCCGGGTGGAGTTCCCCTCCCGGCGTGGCACGCTGGTGGCGATCGACGACGTCTCCTTCGACATCGCGCGCGGCGAGGTGCTGGGCGTGGTGGGCGAATCGGGCGCCGGCAAGTCGCTCACCGGCGCCGCCATCATCGGCCTGCTCGAGCCGCCCGGGCGCATCGCCGGCGGCGAGATCCTGCTCGACGGCGAGCGCATCGACAACCTGCGTGCCGACAAGCTGCGCCGCCTGCGTGGGCGCCGCATCGCGATGATCTTCCAGGACCCGCTCACCAGCCTGAACCCGCTCTACACCGTGGGCCAGCATCTGGTGGAGACCATGCTCACCCACCTCGACCTCAGCCCGGCGGCGGCGCGCGAACGTGCGCTGGCGCTGCTCGACGAGGTCGGCATTCCGGCGCCGGCGCAGCGCATCGACCACTATCCGCACCAGTTCTCCGGCGGCATGCGCCAGCGCGTGGTGATCGCGCTCGCGCTCTGTGCCGAGCCCGAGCTCATCATCGCCGACGAGCCCACCACCGCGCTCGACGTCTCGGTGCAGGCGCAGATCATCGCGCTGCTGCGCCGCCTGTGCCGCCAGCACCACACCGCGGTGATGCTGATCACCCACGACATGGGTGTGATCGCCGAGACCGCCGACCGCGTCGCGGTGATGTACGCCGGGCGCCTGGTCGAGATCGGCCCGGTGGTCGATGTCGTGCGCGCGCCGGCGCATCCGTACACACGCGGGCTGATGGGCTCGATCCCGGTGCTCGGCGCCGAGGTGGCGCGCCTGGTGCAGATCGATGGCGCGATGCCGCGCCTCACCGCGATCCCCGCTGGCTGCGCGTTCAACCCGCGCTGCGCGCAGGCGTTCGCGCGCTGCCGCGAGGCGCGCCCGCCGCTGATTGCCGCCGGCATGACGCGCGCGGCGTGCTGGCTGCACATGCCGGGGGCCGATGCGTCACCGGCCCCCGCCGCGCTGCGCTACGGGCGGGGATGGCAGCCATGAGCATCATCGAACGCGCGCTCGCCAAGGCGAAGCAGGAGGATCGAGTGGCGGTGGAGGACGCCGAGGGGCTTGCGCATCAGCCGACGGGTGTCGTGGGAGCGGGCCTTCCCGCGGATGCCGGGCCCACAGACGCCGCTTTCGCGGGCAAGCCCGCTCCCACAGAAGGCGATTCCGGCGCGATCGTGCCCGCGCCGCCCGGTGGGAGCGGGCTTGCCCGCGAAGACGGCGCATCGGTGTGCGAGGCGCTCGTGCAGGCGCCACAGGACGTGAGTCCGCCGCCGGCGTCGGTCCAGGCCGCCGAACCCGAACGGCGATCCGCCATCGCGCCGGACGCCCGCCCCGCCCCCAGCGTGCCGCCCCTGCTGCGCGTCGAGGACCTGCACTGCGCCTTCGACGTCTCCAAGCCCTTCCTCAACCGCCTGCTCGAGGGCGAACCAAGGCGCTGGCTGAAGGCGGTCGACGGCGTCTCGTTCGAGATCCCGCGCGGCGAGACCTTTGCGCTGGTCGGCGAATCCGGCTGCGGCAAATCCACCGTGGCGCGGCTCATCGTCGGCCTGTACGAGCCGTCCGCCGGGCGCATCGTGTTCGACGGCCACGACCTCGCCCGCGTCACGCGCAGTGCCGAGCGCCAGAAGCTGCGCCGCCGCTTCCAGATGATCTTCCAGGACCCCTACGCCAGCCTCAACCCGCGCTGGCGGGTCGAGCGCATCATCGCCGAGCCGATCCGCGTGTTCGGCCTCGAGCGCGACGCGCGCAAGATCCGCGTGCGCGTCGCCGAGCTGCTGACCCAGGTCGGCATGTCGCCGGCTGATGGCACGAAGTACCCGCACGAATTCTCCGGCGGCCAGCGCCAGCGCATCTGCATCGCGCGCGCGCTCGCCAACCGCCCCGAGTTCCTGGTGTGCGACGAGCCGACCTCGGCGCTCGACGTGTCGGTGCAGGCGCAGATCCTCAACCTGATGCGCGACCTGCAGGACGCGCTCGGCCTCACCTATCTCTTCATCAGCCACGACCTCGCGGTGGTGCGCCATATGGCGAACAGGGTGGGCGTGATGTACCTCGGCCGCATCGCCGAGATCGCCGACAGCCGCACGCTGTTCGCGGGCCCGCGCCATCCCTACACGCGCATGCTGCTGGCGACGATTCCCAGCCTGGCGATGCGCGGCCAGCGCGCGGATCTGGTGCGTGGTGAAGTACCCAACCCGATCACGCCGCCGCCGGGCTGCAGCTTCCACCCGCGCTGCGCGCTCGCCAACGAACGCTGCCGACGCGAGGCGCCGCTGCTGCGCGCGCTCGGTGGCGGCCAGCAGGTGGCCTGCCACGCCGTGGAGGAAGGACGCGACCATGAATGAACCGGGACAGAGCGACACGATGAGTGCAAGCCCGTTGGCGCCGGCGCCGGATGCAGGCTCGACCGCCGTTCCTAAGCGCGACCCGCGCGCGACCTCGGTGCCCGCCGTCGCCCCCGACCCGGCGCGCGCATCCGCCGCCACTTCCGCGGTCCGCCGCATCGCCGTCGTCATCGGCTCGGGTGGAATCGGCGGCGCGCTCGCCGAGGCCTTGCGCAGCGCAGCCGAATACGACGAGGTCGTCACGCTCGGCCGGCGCAGCACGCCGGCGCTCGATCTGCTCGACGAGGCCAGCATTGCCGCCTGCGCCCGGTGGCTCGCCGCGCGCGGCGCCCCGGAGCTGGTGATCGACGCCACCGGCATCCTGCACGGCCCCGACATGGCGCCGGAGAAGAGCTGGCGCGAGCTCGACCCCGCCACGCTGGCGCTGGCGTTCGCGATCAACGCGATCGGCCCCGCGCTGCTGATGAAGCACTTCCTGCCGCTGTTGCCGCGCGCGCGGCGCGCGGTGTTCGCCACCCTGTCGGCCAAGGTCGGCAGCATCGGCGACAACCGGCTCGGCGGCTGGTATGCCTACCGCGCCTCGAAGGCGGCGCTCAACCAGCTCGTGCGCACCGCCTCCGTCGAGCTGCGCCGCAGCCGGGCGCAGGCGATCTGCGTGGCGCTGCATCCGGGCACGGTCGATACCGGGCTGTCGGCGCCTTTTGCCAAATCCGGCCTGCAGGTGCAGGCGCCGGCGCTTGCCGCGCAACGTCTGCTTGGCGTGCTCGCCGGGCTGAAGGCGGAAGATTCGGGTCAGTTTTTCGACTACCGCGGCGAACTTCTGCCGTGGTAGCCGGGCGGGGGCCGGCAGTTGCACATTGCGCCGCCGTCCCTTCATGCGTCCATCCCCGCCTTGCCGGGGGGCATACACACTCCAGGAGCCAACATGAACGCACACGAACAGGAACACATGTGGTCCACGCGCTACCGCAACGCGGGCGAGGACTTCGTCTTCGGTACCACGCCCAACCGCTTCCTGGCCGCGCAGTCGGCGCTGCTGGCTTCGGGCAGCAGTGCCTTGTCGGTAGCCGATGGCGAAGGGCGAAACGCGGTGTGGCTGGCCGAGCAGGGCCTGCAGGTTACGGCGACCGAGATCTCGCCGGTGGCGCTCGAGAAGGCACGCAAGCTCGCCGCCGGCCGCCATGTCGAGGTCGACTTCGTGCTCGCCGATGCGGTGGCGTGGGACTATCCCGAGGCCGCCTTCGACTTCGTGGTCGGCGTCTTCATCCAGTTCGCCGATCCGGTGCAGCGCGATCGCATCTTCGCCGGCATGGCGCGCGCGTTGCGCCCGGGCGGCCACCTCATCGTGCAGGGCTACACGCCGAAGCAGCTCGAGTACCGCACCGGCGGCCCTTCGGCGGTCGAGAACCTGTACACCGCCGAACTGCTGCGCACGGCCTTCCCGGGCCTGGAGATCGTGCACCTGCAGGAGTACGAGGACGTGCTCGACGAGGGCGTGGGCCACAAGGGGCAGTCGGCCCTGGTCGGGCTGGTCGCGCGCAAGCCGGCGGCGTGAGTGCGCAGGCTCACTGAAAAGACGAAAGGAGCGGGCGATGAAGGGTACGAAGGCGATCGTGAGTGGACATAGCCGCGGCCTCGGCGCGGCGATTGCGGGCGAGCTCCTTGAGCGTGGCATACCGGTGCTGGGGCTGGCGCGCAGGGGTAACGCAGAACTGGCTGCAGAGCACGGCGACAGGCTCGCCGAGGTGGTGCTCGATCTGGGCGACAGTGCTGCGCTGGCGGCCTGGCTGGCGGGGAGCGCGCTCGGCGACTGGGTGGCGGGTGCGGAGCAGGTGCTGCTGGTCAATAACGCCGGCACCCTGCAACCGATGGGCCCCTTGCCTCTGCAGGATGCAGCGGCCGTGGCGCGTGGGGTGGCGGTGAACGTGGCCGCGCCGCTGATGCTGGCTGCGGCGATTGCGCAGGTGAGCGCGGCGGTGGGGGAGGGCACGACAGGCCAGGTGCGTGACCGTCGCGTGCTGCACATCTCCAGTGGCGCGGCGCGCAAGCCCTATGCGGGCTGGAGCGTTTACTGCGCCACCAAGGCCGCGCTCGACCACCATGCGCGCGCGGTGCAGGTCGATGCCACGCCGGGGCTGCGCATCTGCGCGCTGGCGCCGGGCGTCGTGGACACCGCGATGCAGGGCGAGATCCGCGCCAGCACGCTCGAGCGCTTCCCGCTGCGCGATCGCTTCGCCGAGATGCAGGCGAGCGGGGGGCTGATCGCGCCGGCCGAGTGCGCGATGCATCTGGTCGACTTCCTGCTCGATGAGGATTTCGGCCGTGAGCCGGTGGCCGACCTGCGCGAGCTGATGCGGTGACAGCAGGGCGTGGTCAAGGCGCCATGCAGCGCCGCGGGCCGTTTGCGTGCCTGTTGTCCGGGCCTGTTTGCGCGGAGCGCCCGGCTTGGCGATCCTGAAGCGGCGCGTGCTGCGCTGGGTGGTCTGGCTGCGCCGCCACCCCGGCTTGATCGCAGCCTTCGGCTTCGTCTCCGGGCTGCTCAGCTTCCTGCTGGTCGAGCGCCACGAGGGCGTGGCCCGGCTGGTGGCGGTCGCGATGCTGGCGAGCTGGGTCCTGCTGGTGGTCGAGCGCGCGCTGAGCAAGGCGGTGTCGGCGCGCTTCGGTTTCAGGCTGTCGCCGATGCTGGTGCGCTATCTGACCCAGTTCACCCACCAGGAGAGCCTGTTTTTCGCGCTGCCGTTCTTCGTCGCGAGCACGTCCTGGAACAGCGGTCAGGCGCTATTCACAGGGCTGCTCGGCGTGATGGCGCTGGTCACCATCGTCGACCCTGTCTATTTCGGTCGGCTGGCGAGGCGGCGCTGGCTGTTCCTGAGTTTTCACACGCTGACGCTGTTCGCGCTGCTGCTGGTGGTACTGCCGCTGATCCTGCACCTGCCTGCCATGCAGAGTTACCAGCTCGCGCTCGGCGTGGCGGTGGTGCTGTCGTTTCCGTCCCTGGCGGGGTCGATCACGGTGCCGCGCTGGTGGCGCGGACTGCTGGTGCTGGCGCTGCTCGCCGGGCTGGGAGCCACCGGCTGGCTGGCGCGGCTGTGGGTGCCCCCGGCCACGCTGCGCCTGACCCAGGTCGCGGTCACCTCCGCGATCGACCTGGAGCAGCGCGCGCCGCGGCAGAGTCTGAGCAGCCTGAGCGTCGAGCGGCTGCACCGCGACGGACTTTATGCCTACACCGCGATTCACGCGCCGCTTGGTCTGCGCGAGCGCGTCGTTCACGTCTGGCTCCATGAAGGCAAGGAGGTCGACCGCATCGAGCTCGATGTCACCGGGGGCCGCGCCGAGGGCTATCGCGCATGGACGCACAAGCGCAACTTCCCCGAGCGGGCGCAGGGGCGCTGGCAGGTGAGGGTATTGGCCGCGGACGACCGCATGATCGGCACCCTGCGCTTTCGCGTCGAGGCGGAGCAGCCGGCGCGCTCGGATGGCGTGGATCAGGCGGCGCAGCAGGATGCCCCGGCGCAGCAGGATCAGCCGAGTCAGGAAACTGGAGGCGCTCTCGACGCGCGCTGACGCGGCTCTCTCAGCAGATGCGTTCCCACAGGCTCTGCTCGTCCTCGAAGTGGTCGAGCTCCAGGCCCTTGAAGTCGCTGCGCGACACGATGCCGACGACCTTGCCGCCGCCCTTGCCGTCGATCACCACCGGCAGGTGGCGGTAGCCGCCGTCGCACATCATGTGCAGGGCGTCGATTGCGGTGCGCTCGGGGGCGATGCTGTCGGGATCGGGTGTCATCACCGCAGACAGATGAATGGCGCCCGGATTGCCGCCCCCGGCGATCACCTGCACCGCGTCGCGGCCGGTGAAGATGCCCTTGAGGTGCGCGTGGGTATCCGTCACCAGCACCGCGCCGACCCTGCGCTCGCACATGCGCTGGCAGGCCGTCTGCACGGTGTCGGTGGGGCGCAGCATCAAGGGGTTCTGATCCTTGACGATGAAGGAGATGTTGCGGTTGGTCATGTCATCCTCCGGAGCTACTTGTTTGCGTGGATCTCGTCACACTCTAGGCTTGAAACTGATTGACGGTGTTGATTTTTGTTAATGGAACCGGCCGGTGTCTGCCTTCGCCATTTTGCGCTGCAGCGCAGCAACGACTCGCCTTCGTGTGCTGTTTCATGGCCGGGTGGTCAAAGCCGTGCAGCAACGGGCAGCACGGGTGTAGCCTTTTGCCATGAGTACGAAACCTTCGAAAACCGATGACGGCGTGCCCGCCCCGGCGCCCGAGTCCCTGCCGGCTCCCGAAGGGGATGCGGCTTTTCCGCTGAGCCTGCGCCGCGTGGCGGTGGATACCTATCGCGAGAACGTCGCCTACCTGCATCGCGACTGCGAGATCTACCGCGCCGAGGGCTTCCAGGCCCTGGCCAAGGTCGAGGTGCGGGCCAACGGCCGGCGCATCCTCGCCACGCTGAATGTGGTGGACGATCCGCGCATCGTCCGCTGCAACGAGATCGGGCTGTCGATCGACGCCTTCGCGCAGATGGGCGTGGAGAACGGCCACCCCGCGATGGTCGCGCAGGCCGAGCCGCCGTCCTCTATCCCGGCCCTGCACCGCAAGATCGCCGGCGAACGCCTCGACCGCGACGACTTTCGGGCCATCGTGCGCGACATCGCCGAGCACCGGTACTCGAAGATCGAACTCACCGCCTTCGTCGTCGCCACCAACCAGGGCGAACTCGACCGCGAGGAGGTGTATTTCCTCACCGAAGCGATGACGGCAGTCGGCCACCGCATCGACTGGCGTGAGCGTCCGGTGGTCGACAAGCACTGCATCGGCGGCATCCCGGGCAACCGCACCTCGATGCTGGTGGTGCCGATCGTGGCCGCACACGGCATGCTGTGCCCCAAGACCTCGTCGCGCGCGATCACCTCGCCCGCGGGCACGGCCGACACCATGGAGGTGCTGGCCAACGTCGAGCTGCCGATGGCGCGGCTCGCCGAGATCGTGCGCGAACATCGCGGCTGCCTGGCCTGGGGCGGCACGGCCAACCTGTCCCCCGCCGACGACGTGCTGATCTCGGTCGAGCGCCCGCTGTCGATCGACTCGCCGGGGCAGATGGTCGCATCCATCCTGTCGAAGAAGGTGGCCGCCGGCTCCACCCACCTCGTGCTCGACATCCCGGTGGGCCCGACCGCCAAGGTGCGTTCGATGCCCGAGGCGCAGAAGTTGCGCAAGCTGTTCGAGTTCGTCGCCGGGCGCATGAACCTGACCATCGACGTGGTGATCACCGACGGCCGCCAGCCGATCGGCAGCGGCATCGGCCCGGTGCTCGAGGCGCGCGACGTGATGCGGGTGCTCGAGAACGACCCGCGCGCGCCCAACGACCTGCGCCAGAAGGCGCTGCGCCTGGCGGGCCGGATGCTCGAGTTCGACCCCGACGTGCGCGGCGGCGACGGCTTCGCGATCGCGCGCGACATCCTCGATTCCGGCCGCGCGCTGGCGAAGATGGACGCCATCATCCACGCCCAGGGCGGCAAGCCCTTCGATCACAACGCGCCGCAGCTCGCCCGCCTCGCCTTCGAGGTGGTGGCCGAGGCCGATGGCCTGGTGGCCGGCATCGACAACCACCAGCTCGCGCGCATCGCCCGCCTGGCCGGGGCGCCCAAGGTGCAGGGCGCCGGGGTGGATCTGCTGAGAAAGCTCGGCGACCCGGTGCAGAAGGGCGAACCGCTGTATCGCGTTCATGCCGACTATCCGGCTGATATGGAGTTCGCCCGCCAGGCGAGCGCGCGCGCGAGCGGCTATGCGATTGGCGGCGCGGACGAGATGCCGCACCTGTTCGTGGAGTTCTGATCCACCTCGAGCGGGGCCCTGCGGGAAGCTCTGCGGGGAGGCCCGTTGGGGTGCTGTGGGAGTGCTGTGGGAGCAACTGTCTGTGGGAGCAACTGTCTGTGGGAGCAACTGTCTGTGGGAGCAACTGTCTGTGGGAGCGGGCTTGCCCGCGAATGAGGCGATCGATCACCTCATTCGCGGGCAAGCCCGCTCCCACGGAAACAGTCCGCGCTGAGCGCGCGTGGGTCAGATTGCGACGGTGCGCAGCGTCGCTGATTCCACGACCACCTCGGCGGCGACCCCGCTGGCGACCTTGATCGGCAGCGCGGGCCATGACGCCAGCGTGGGTGTCGCGATGCTCAGTTCGAAGCGGTCCTTGTCGCGCGTGGTGAAGGCGAGCGTGTGAGCGCCGAGGCTGAACACCGGCTCGCTCCCGCCTGTGCTGCCCGATGCGGCGCCGGGCGCGGCTTCCAGCCAGGCGGCCTGCAGCGCCAGACCCACCGCGCGGCCTTCGCCATCCTCCGGGACGCGGTGTACCCGCCAACCCTGACCGCCGGGCTCGGCGAGCCACAGCCCACGTCCGTGCGTCACCACCAGCTCGACGCGCAGCGCCTGGGCCTGCAGGTCGAGCGCCGGCCAGCGCACCGCGAGCCGCTGCGGCCGGCTTGCGGTGCCGGCGGGATGGGCGGTGTCGAAGTCGAAGGCTCGCTCCACCAGCGCCGGCGTGCCGCGGCGGGCGGCGGCGGGCAGTACGCGCAGCACGCCGGTGAGGCGCTCTGACAGCGCATGCCAGTCGAAGCTGAAGCCCGCCAGCGTGGCCGGCGCGTCGAGGCGGCGCTCGCCGCCGACGCGCTGGTCTTCCTCGACCAGCAGCCCGGAGCGGCCATCCGGCCCGCCGGCAGTGGGGAGCTCGCCGGCCGGGGGCGTGTCGGCGGCGCGCAGCCGGCCGCTCAGGGTGAGCTGCAGCGGGCTGCCGGCGTGCGTGGGGGCGAGGGCAAGGTCGCGGCTGGCGTGCTGCTTGCCGTCGAAGTCCAGCCGCAGCGGATCGGTGAGCAGGGCATGTTCGGCCAGCAGGCTGAGCGCGACCATGCTCAACTTGACCAGGCAGGAGGCGTCGGACTCGATGTCCAGGCGCAGGCGCGGCAGCACTTCGGGCACCGGATCGCGCTGGCAGAACGCAAGCACCTGCTCGAGCGCGGCAGCCCACTCCTTGGCGAGCGGCTCCGCGGGCAGGGTGACCGGTGCGTCCTGCTCGCCGGGCAGCATCGCCTGCCAAAGCAGGCGGTCGTTGCCGTCGGCCTCGGCCCCTTCGAGGACGAGGCGCAGGCGCGGGCTGGCAGGCCGCGCGCCGATGCGGATGCGCGGCACGAGCTCGGAGCCCCTGGGAATCCTCAGGATCTCCTCGTGGATGGCGAGCTGCGTGTCCGCCTTGTCGTGGACGACGGCCGTGCCGGCTTGCGTCCCCGTGGCGCGGGACCGGGACTGCGCGGGCAGGGCACGCAGGTTTTCGGTCATGTTGTGCCGCCCGCCGAGCAGGCTCGAGGCCGTGAATTTCACCACCACTGGCGAGCCCACCCAGGGCGGGTTCAGCGCGGTGCCGGTGCGCCCGGTCTGCGCAGCGTCCGCGCTGATCGCCTCGCCATCTGTCCGGTGCAGGCCGAAGTCGAGCGCCACCCCGGGGAAGGGGTCGTCGATGCGCACGATCGGCGCGGGCCACACCAGCTCGAGCCGGGTCTCGGCGAGGCCGGTGTCCTCGGCCCGCGTGAACCAGCGTGCGTCGTCGGTCTCGAGCGCGAACTCGGCGGGGCGGAACTGCGCCTGCAGGGTGGAGCCGTCCAGGCTGAGCGCTGTGGCGCTGCGGCAGGCTTCGGGCAGTGGTAGCCACAGCGAGCTGCGGAACACCGCGACGCCTGCGCTCATCGCCGGGAAGCGCAGCTCGATGTCGAGCGCCGCGCCCACCGGCTCGGTCAGGGTCGGGTGCGACTTGCGGTAGAGGGCGAAGGGGATCGGAGCCGGCATGTCAGCCTCGCGTCAGGCGCAGGTTGTTCGCGCTGACCACGTTCTTCAGGTTGGTGTCGACGCTGTCGATGCGGGTGTTCAGCGTGACCCGGTTGCGGTCGAAGGTGGCGAGGTCGGTGTTGAAGCGCGAGACGTCGGTGGAGAACTGCCCGTAGCGCACGTCGAAGTCGTTGAGCCGGGTGCCGATCAGCGTGCTGCGGCTGTCGAAGTCGGCATAGCGGGTGTCGAAGCTCGAATAGCGCGAATCGAAGCTCGAATAACGCGTGTCGAACGAGGCATAGCGGGTGTCGAACGACTGGTAGCGGGTATCGAAGCTGTCCACACGGGCGTCGATCGCGAGGCGGTCCTGATTCACCGCCTGGGCGAGTTCCTGCACCTGCCGAAGCTGCACGTCGACCGCGCTGGCGCGCGCTTCGACCTCGCGCGCGAGCACGCCGATGTGTTCGAACTCCGCCAGGTTCAGCTGGGCGACGGTGTCGATGCGCTGGCCGAGGTCCTGGCGGGTCGCCGCGCTCAGGGTGTAGCTGCCGAGCGAGCGCGGACCAACCTCCACCGCAGCCGCGCCGAGCTGGGAGACCACGGCGTCGCGCGTCGCCGCCGGCAGGCTGTCCGCGTCGCTGCCGATGAAGCGGTCGACCGCGGTCTCAACCTGGCGCTTGCCGACCCACTCCGCAGCGCGCCCGGCACGGCCGGCAAGATGAGTCTGGGCGAGGTTGAGCAGGTCGTCGATCACTGCGCCGTCACCCGATTTCGCGCGTACGGCGAGATCCTGCTCGAGCGGCGTGCCACCTTCGAGCACGTCGGCCAGGAAGCTCACCCAGGGCTCGACCCAGTCGATCCAGGTGGCGGTGCGCACCGCACGTGCGAGGCTGCTGCCGCGGTCCTCGGCGTCGAGCACGTCGGCCTGGATCAGGCCGCTGTCCACCGGCCATGCCAGCTTCCAGCGTTCCCGGCTGATGGTGTCGATGGCGGCCCCGTGCGCGTCGCGCACATACAGATCGACCGCGCTGCGCAGGCTGTAGCTGCGGTCGCGCAGGTAGGTGTCGGCCATCGCGCGCAGGCCGGCTGCGAGCGCGAGCGGATGCGCGGCCTGCGGATCGAGCCCGCCGAGCGCGGTCTCGAGCGCGGCCTGCTGGGTCTCGGTGAGCGGCTCGGACGGCGGGGTAAGCAGTTCGAGCTCCGCGCTGCCGTCGCCGCCGGTGAGCACGGTCACCGCCTGGCCCTCGATGCGGCGGAAACCGTACAGATACACCAGCCGCCCGATGCTGGTCTGTACCGTCACCGCGACGCCGGCGCGTGGCGTGCCGCCGTGGTCATTGACCTGCAGGCGCAGCGTGCGCGGCTCGCCCAGCCAGGCGTCCTGCGGATGCAGCGCCAGGGTCAGCGCCAGGCCGGTCTCGGTCGGGGTGGCGTAGGGATCGCCGCCGTAGAACAGCTCGACCCAGCGCGTCGGCTCGAGGCCGAGCGCGGCGACGCAGATCTCGGTGAAGCGCTCCGGGCCGATCAGCCGGATTGCGCGCACCTGGACGATGTCGGTGAAGTGCCCGCCGAGCGCCGCGCGCGCATCGAGCAGGCGCTGGCCGAGGCGCAGGCCGATGTCGGGCTCGCCCGGGAACTCGATGTCGCGATCGAGCTGCGCCGCGCTGGTCGCCGAGTTCAGGAACGCCAGCACCCGCGCCGCCTGGACGGCGGAGAGGTCACTGGGCTGCAGATAGACGATCGGCATGGTGTGGGCGTTGCGTGCGCTCGGGGTGGCGCGCCCCAAGGGCTCGGGGGCTTCGGGGGCCTTGGGCGCCTCGGGCGAGGAGGCTGGCCGTGGGGCGCGCGTGGTTTATCGATTGATCTTGGTGGCCAGTCCGTTCAGGGAAGTGTTGATCGCCTGCAGGCGCGAGCCGAGGTCGGCGACCTGCACGACGTCGATCTTGTTGATGCCGTCGCCCAGCGCGCGCAGTCCGGCGCTGATCTCCTTGCCGGTCTTCTCGGCGGCGAGCACCCGGCTCTCGAGCACGGCGACCGCCTGCTTGGATCCGGCGGCATCGCGTGCGCTGTCCTGCGCGACCTTCGCGGCCTGGCCGACCTCCTGGGTCACCGTGGCTTGCTGGCCGTAGCCGGCGGCGACCCCGGTGTCGACCGTGCCGGTGGCGAACTGCATCTGCATCGCGC
Organism: Thauera sp.; assembly: GCF_034003485.1. GTDB lineage: Bacteria > Pseudomonadota > Gammaproteobacteria > Burkholderiales > Rhodocyclaceae > Thauera. The sequence goes on along the minus strand of NZ_JAVEYL010000010.1, from coordinate 87,852 downwards.
CCATCATCATCGCCTTGGCGTGCTGCACGGCCGGGTCGCTGCCTGCATCGATCACGCTGGCGGCCTTGTCCAGCGCCTTCATCTCGCGGATGCGGCCGAGCGTGCCGCGCTGGTTGGCGCGCTTGTCGAGCTCGCTGACCATGCGGTGGATGAGGTCGGGCACGCGGATGTGTTCCTTGATGATGCGTCCCCACTCGACTTCGGCCACGTCGATGCCTTCGACGTGCTCGTGCGACCAGTTCGGGATCCATTCGCGAAAGCTCACCTGCACGGTGGCGACACCGCGCGTGGGGTCCGGCGAGGTGGCGACCGAATCCGGCTTGGCAAAGGCCATCACCGTGGCGCGGTAGTGCTGCCATTCGCCGATGGCCTTCATCACGCCGCCGATCACGCGCCCGCCGGTGAACTGCTCGAGGTAGGTGTCCGCGTAGCCGCGCACCGTGGCGTTGGCCTCGTACATGGTGCTGATCGAGCGGAAGGCCATCTGCGCTTCAGGATCCTGCGGCGAGGCGGCTTCCTGCAGCACCTTCATCACCGTCTTGCCGCTGCTGCCGGCCTGGGCCTGCAGCACCCCGGCAAAGCTGCCTTCGGTGCTCGGCGCCATGCCCTTGGTGAATTGCGAGCGCAGTTGCAGGCGGACCTGGCCGGCGTTGTTGAACTGCACGGCGAGCGCGTTCTCTTCGGCGTTCTCGCGCACCACGAAGCCGGGCGCAGCGCGCAGCCGGCCCCAGGTGGCGACGACGTCGAGCCAGGGTTTGGGGTCGGGCAGCGCCTTGCCGTCGAGCGTGGTGGCGGTGAACACGAGCTCGGCGGTCTGGCCGACGAGGTAGTTTTCCTGTGCGGTGCTGACCTTGAGCAGATAGTTCTGGCGCAGCGGGGCGGTCTCGGCGTCGATCTTCTGCACCAGCGCGGGCAGGCCTTCGAGTGGGTCGATGCGGGCATCGAGCGCGGCGATGGCAGCCTGCATGTTCGCTTCGAGGGTGCCGACCTCGGTCTGCAGCACGGCGAGGTCGGTGGTCAGCGCGTCGAGGCTGTTGCCGTAGGTGGTCAGCACGCTCACCAGCGTGTTCCAGTCCTGATGGCGGATCAGATGGCCGGCTTCCTTGGGACCCAGGTCCGCTGCCTGCTCGCGGGCGTCTTGAAGCGTCATGATGTGCTCTCCTTCACGATTCTGCCTTCCACCATCAGTTGCAGCGGCACGCCGGCGGGGCGGGCGCGCTCGATCAGGTTCCACACCCGCTCGGCGAGCGCCGAGTCGGCGCCGGCGCCGGGGTCGGCCAGGCACAGGCGGATGCGGATGCCCGCGGCCGGCGGCAGCAGGCGCAGCGCCCACAGCCGCGCCGACGGCGGGTAGCTGAACGCCGCGTGGCCGAACTGGCCCTCGCCGTCGGGGTCGGTGAGGAAGGCCGGGTCAGTGCGGAAATGGCCGGGGACCGCGGCGCGCCGGGCGGGGGCCGGGAACAGCTGGCCTTCCTTCGACCACCAGTCGCCGCCCGCGGCGGGCGGGGTGGGTGTGGGGGTGACGAGTTGCAGGTAGCGCCAGCGCTCGTCGCTGCGCCCGCTCGATGGCGGCAGCCAGGGCGCGACGCCGTCGACGATGTGCAGCTCGTCCGGTTTGATGCGCAGGCGCAGGCTGTCCGGGGCAACGTCCGCGCTGGCGGTGAATTGCTTGGTGGTGGCGTCCCACGCCCCGAGCTCGGCGCGCACCGCGGGCGCGAACAACACGGCGGCCAACGCCAGGTCGCTGCCCAGTCGATCGCCCAGGCCGGCATCGCCAAAGCGGCGCTCGTTGCTGCGCCAGCGCAGCCAGCGCGTCTGTGCGCGGTCGAACTGCCAGTGGCCGCGCGGCTCGGCGCTGATGTCGTTCGGGTAGGCGGTGTCGGCGCGGCCCTCGCCGATCCAGGCGCCGGCATCGAAATCGTGGCGCGCGAGGTCGCGGCCGTCGAAGCGGAACAGGCCGTTGTCAGCCGCGATCCACAGCAGGCCGCGCGCGTCGCGCTGCAGCCCGTGCACCGCGCCGATCAGCTCGGGGAAGGCTTCGAGCCGGGTGCCTTCGCCGTCGGCCACATGCCAGCGCGCCAGCCCGGCGGCGCCGCCCAGCCACAGGCTGCCGTCGGCGGTGGTGGCGAGCGCGGTCAGCGTCGGCAGCGGGCTGGTCATGGCCGCGTCGGGCGCGGTTTCGGGTTGCCAGTCGGGCAGGTGCTCGGACACCGCGGTGCCCTGGTAGCGCCAGTAGCGGCCCTGGCGATACTCGAACAGGGCGTTGGCGGTGGCGATCAGGTCGCGGCGGCTGGTGCCGGTAGCGGGATCGTGCTCGACCAGGAGGGCGTGGATGTCGAGTGTGGCGTGGCGGCGCTCGGTGAGGCTGCCGTCGGCGGCGATCACGCTCAGGCCATCCGCGCCACCGGCAATCACGCCGTCGGCATGCAGGGTGAGCGCCCGCACCGCGCCGCTGATGCCGGACACGGCCTGCCAGCGCAAGCCACCGCTCATTGGGCCACCCTCTGGCCACAGCGCGCAGCGGAACAGGCCGGCGTCGGTGCCGAGCCAGACCGCGTCGCTGCTGCAGCACAGGGCGTGGAAGGGGCCGGCGGGGGCGTCGGTGTCCACCGCGGCGAAGCTGGTGCCGTTGAAGCGCTGCACGCGCCAGGTCTGCAGCGTGCGCTGGATCGCCCACAGGCTGCCGTCCGGCGCGCGCGTCAGCGCGACGATGCGGCCGGCGGGCAGGCTGCCGGCCTCGGCCCACGGGCCATTGGCCGAGGGGTCGCGGCCGGCGTTGGCGGCGGTCTCGAGCGCGCTGGCGACGAGCTTGCCGTCGCGCACCAGCCAGGCGCGCCGGCTGGGCGACAGGCGCAGGGCCGGGTCGGGGGCGAGGGTGCCGGTCCTCGCCACGCCGATGCCGACCGGCGTTGCGCCCGGGGTGTAGCGCTCGATCATCGGCGCCTCGGTGGCGCCGATGATCGGGTTCGGGGCGCTGTCCGGCGAGGCGCCGACGATCACGAAGCCGGCGGTGTCGGCGGTGTCGATCTTCCAGCGTGCCAGCGGCGCGACGTGATCGCCCTGTTGCACGGTCGGCGGCGCGGTCAGGGCCTGGGCGGCGCCGCGCAGCGCCGTTGGCTCCTCGATCGAGAAGCGGCTGCGCTGGCGGGTGAGCGGGGCCGCCATGTCCTCGGGCAGCGCGGCGTCGACCAGGCGGCGCAGGGCATCGGGCGTGCACAGGCCGAGCCGCCAGGCGTCGACGATGTCGGCCAGGCGCTGGCGGTACTCCTCGACGTTCTCGCGCAGGCTGGCCGGTTCGCGCCAGGGCGGCAGGTCGAGCAGGGCGCCCAGGCGGGCGATGTCGCGGATCCACGGGTAGCGTTGCAGCTCGGCGCGGTCCGGCGCGGCGCGCACATTGGCCGCGCCGAGGCCGCGCTCGCGGCGGTGGGCCTGGTAATGGCTGGCCCACAGCGCGGCGTCGGCGGTGTCGGCCCAGTGCGCGCGCAGCACGTGCTGCAGGTTGGCGGCGGCTTCGCCCTGGGCGGCGCCGACCGCGGCCAGCCAGTCGGCGAGCAGGGTGCGATCGTCCGGCTGCGGGCGCCACAGCGAGGGCAGCAGCGCGGTCAGGCGCTCGATCTGGCTGGCGAAGGCGGGGTCGCGGGTGTTCATGCAGACCTCCGGGACGATGGCGTGCGCAGCGGCCGGTGCGGCAGCGCGGCCGGCGGCCGGGTGGCGCGCGCAGGTTGGGCGGACGGGCGGTTGCGCATGATCAGGCCGCCTTCGGCTTCACTTCGACGCTGACGCCGGCGAGCGACAGGCGTTCGCCGGTGGCGAGGGCGAAGCTCGGGGCGTCGGCGCTCTCCAGCACCTGGCTGAGCGCATTCGGCCGGGTGAGCACCCACTGCACGGTGTACTTGCCGACGTCGCTTGCGCTCGCGCCGGCTGCGCCGCCGAGTTGGGCCTCGAAGCCGGCGCTGGTCCATCCGGCATGCGGCAGAGGCAGCAGGCGGGTGAGCCGGCCCCAGCCGAGCACGCGCTTGGCGTCGTCGGCGGGCAGGCCCTGCTCGGCGAGCTGATTGAGGACCGCGATCGCGGCCTCGACCGCGGCGGCGAGCTTGGCCTGGTCCGGGATCGGTTCGCCGCGCGGATAGCGCACCGCCAGCGTGAGCCCGGTGGCCAGCGCCGGATCGACGATGCGCAGTTCGCCGAGTTCGGCAGTCTTGCCGCCCAGGGCCAGGATGCCGGCGGCCACGTCGAGCACGTCGGCGCCGTCGGCGCTGGCGGTCTTGATGCGCACGTCCTCCACGCCGTCGACGCCGATCGCCAGGCCGGCGAGCCGGCTCAGGCTGCCGTCGGCGGCCAGCGGCAGGCGGGCGAAGTAGTCGGCGTAGCGGCTGCGGATCTCGTCCTGCAGCGCGCGCAAGCGGGTCTCGGGCAGGCCGGTGGCGGAGACGAGATGGAGGTCGAGGTCGATCTTCAAGGGCGGTTCGCCGGTCAGGATGTCCACCTTGACGCCGGCGGGACGTACCTGATCCACCGCTTTCCTGATGCGCGCAAACTGGTCGGGGCCGGGCACGCCTTGCAGCGTGACGCGCACCAGCCCGGGCGAGGGTTCCTCGATCTCGGCGCGCAGGCCTTCGGCGGCGACCGCACTCTCGAGCGCGCTGCGGGTGCCGCGCGCCGAGCCGGCGAGGAAGCGGCGGGCGCGGCTGCGCAGCTCGTCGTCGTTCTCGTCGCGGTCCAGGCGCGAGGTGGCGGCCGGGTTGGTGACCGACTCGATGCCCGCGATCGGGCGCACCATCAGCACCAGGCTGTCGGGCGGCAGGCCGTCGTTGTCGGCGACGAGGTCACGCGCGGCGACCTTGGCCGCGGGCTGGCCGTCGACCAGGGTGAGGTCGGCGGTGGTCTCGTACTCGATCGCGCCGTCGGCAGTCGCCACCCGGGTGCCGGCGGGGATGGTGATCTCGCCGGCGGTGTTGCGCGCGCGGGTGAAGCGCAGCTCGCCGCTGTTGCGCCCGGCGCGCACGCGGCGGATGCCGAGCAGGCCCACCACATGGTCGAGCGCGCCGCCGCTGGCGGTCTCCAGGAAGCCGGCGCGGTACACCGTCTCCATTTGCGCGTACAGGCCGGCGGTCTCGAGCGCCACCGCCTCCATCAGCGTGCGCACCACCGAGCCGGGGTAGAGGTCGTTCACCCGCATCTCGCGCTGGCGTGGCAGGTAGTGGATCTCGAAGGCGGTGCCCTCGTCGGGGCGGGCGCCGCCGGCCTTCCATTCCAGCTCGGCGCCGTCGGCCGACAGCAGGTAGTCGGCATCGGGCGCGAAGCGGAAGGTTTCGCCGTTGCGCGCCCCCCATACCGCGGTGATGCGATCCACCGGCGGGCGCTCGAGCGCGTGGCGGTAGGGCTCGCGCGTGGCCTTGGCCGGCGGGTAGGGGTGGGCCTCGCCGCTCACTCCGCCCAGCAGGCGGTTGAGCAGGCTTTCGGCGACTTCGGGATAGGTTTTGCGGCGGAAAGACATGGTGTCCTCACACGGCAAGTTCGATGGAGAAGGGGCCGATCGTCACCAGCTCGGTGGCGGCGACCGGCTTGACCCGCAGCAGCACGTCGACCGTGGAGCGGGTGCCGGGCGAGGGTTCGACGCGCAGCTCGGCCACCTTGTCGATGCGCGGCTCGGCCTTGAGCGCCTCGAGGATGAAGAGCCGCAGCAGGTTGCGGCGCGGGCCGTCGTTCTCGCGCCCGATCAGTTCATGCACCCGCGAGCCGTATTCAGGGTGACCGAGCGCGGCGAGCTCGCCGCGCGGCGTGAGCAGGCGCAGGATCACCGCCTGAGCGAGGTTCTCCAGCCCGTCGCGCGGCATGAAGTCCCACGCCGCACGCGGCTGCTTCGCCGTCTCGGTGAGGCGATACACCGGGCGCAGCTCGCGATGCACCGCATGGATGGCGATGTCGCACAGCAGGTGGGCGGTCGAGGGCGGGCGGAAGCTGGGCATGGGGTTCATCCGATCAGCACGGTGCCGCTGGCGATCACGGTGCCGGCGGGCAGGTCGGCGGGGTCGTTGCAGGTCTGCGCCATGTCGCCCATGCGCGCCGCCGCCTTGCCGTTGATCTGCACCGTGGCGGAGCCGGCGAGGATGGTGGCACTGTTCGACGGCGACTTCTGGAACGGGCCGGCAGTCGGGATGTGGCTGGGCGTGTTGGTGGCGGTCGAGTCCTTGGTGGCGGCGGCCTTGCCCTCGATCTGCACGTCGGACGACAGGCCGCCGTCGATGGTGCCGACGAAGGGGCTGGGCAGCGGGGTCGGGATCGGTCCGCCGGGGCTCGGCACCATCTGGATGTGGATGTCGGTGGCGAGGATGCGGTCGCCTTCTTTCGCGGCAGGCAGGCTCATCGTCTCGTCTTCCCTAGTTGATCTTGACCATCGCGCCCTTGAGCACGAGGTTGCCGCTGGATTCGATGGTGGCGTCGCCGTCGGCCTTCAATGTCAGCTTGCCGGCGGCTTTGAGGTCGAGGTCGCCCGGGGCCTCGATCTTGATCGCACCGCCACCGTCGATGGTCACCTTGGCGTCGGCGACGGTGAGCGTCATCACCGGGTCGTCGTCCTGTACCTCCATCCTGAAGCGCTCGCCCATCAGGCTGACGGTGAAGCCGATCGGCGAGGACTGGCGGATCTCGACACGCACCCCGCTGTCCTTGGCGTCGGCACCGGAGGGCAGCTGCAGCACCCAGTCGTTCTCGACGTTCTCGGGCGGGGTGTCGCTTTCGTTATACAACGTGCCGGTGACCACCGGGCGGTCGAGCGCGCCGCCGATGAACTGCACCAGCACCAGGTCGCCGACCTCGGGCAGGCTGGCGAAGCCCTTGCGCGGCGTGGCCACCGGCACGTGGCGCAGCACCAGCTCGGTGCCGCGCAGCACGACGTCGGCGCTGTAGGGGCCGGGGTCGGACGGATACACCGCCTGCACCGCGCCGATCTCGGCGAAGCGGTGGCTGGCGAGTTCGCGCCGGATCATCTGGCGCAGCGTGTCGTAGAGCTCGCTCATGCCGGCACTCCGGTCGCGCGCGTGATGAAGCCCTGGCCGGGCGCGAAGCGGTGCTCGACCGCGATCGCCACCCAGGTGCCGTCGCCGCGTCCGCCCGGGCAGTCCTCGAGCGCGAACGGGCTGGCGATGTCGAGCGCCGGGCAGCCGGGTACGGTGATGTGCACCCGGCCCGCGGGCTTGGCACCGCCGCCGGACACGGCGCCGAGCGCGCCGCCCAGTGCGCCACCCATGCCGCCGCCCCCCGCTGGCGAACCGCCACCGCCCGCTGCCGCGCCGCCGGCGGGCTTCTCGCCAGCGCTCCATGCGCCTTCCTTGGCCTTGCCGGTGGCCAGGCCAGCGAAGGCGGTGATCGCCGGGTCGTGCAGTTCGGGCTGCAGGCCGAGCAGGTCACGGCCCCAGCCCCAGGTCGCCACCGGCTGGCCGCGCGACGCGCGGGCGTTGAGGCGCGCGTTGGCATCCATCCACACGTGCACGCCGGCGGCGTGGCCGAGGCGGGCCATCCATTCCCACAGCGAGGCCTGGGCGTCGATGGCGAGGAAGGCGTATTTGGGGCCGGCGTCGATGTCGCCCGGGGCGAGGCTGGCCTCGCCCGCCCACAGCTTGATCAGGTCGGCGAAGCCCTGGTTCTCGTAGCCCGCGTTGCGCCGCACGCGGGTCAGCGGCGCGGCGGCGGCGCCGAGCACCAGCTCGAGCTGCCCGCCTGCGCCGCCGATGAGCGTGATCGGGCCGGTGAACACCGCGGGCGGATCGTCGCCGGTGCCGAGCTGCAGCTTGAGCACGTCGCCCGCCGCCAGCGCGGGAAAGTCGCTGCCGGGCAAAAAGCGCAGCCGGCACAGGGCCAGCGCCGGTGCCGGCAGCAGGCGCACCTCGGCCTCGACCAGCGCGGCGGTGAGCGGGTCGGGCTGGGCGGGGCCGGTGAGCAGCGCGACGAGGTCGGCGCCGAAGCCGCCCGCCGAGGGCGCGCCGCCGCCGCGCGACACCTTGGCGCGTGGCGGGGGCAGCGTGCCGGCGCCGCTCGAGCCGCCGAGCACGCCGCCGAGGCTGTCCATCAGCGCGTCGCCGATCATGGCGGCAGCCCCGTGCTGCGCGTGTTGCGCGAGCGGTACCAGCGCAGGTTCTTGAGCACGCCGTCGCCCGGGGCGTCGGCGAAGACGAAGGGCAGGGTGTAGTTGCCCAGGTCGTTCTCCTCGACGATCGGCAGCGGCCCGGTGCCGGGGGTGGTGGCCGGGTCGGGGCCGGGCACGACGTGCAGGTGCAGGTGGTTGTGGAAGCTCACCCCGGTGCTGCCGGCGCGCATCAGCGGGTTGCCGCGCTCCACCCGGGTGCCGATGATCTGCAAGGGTGTCTTGCCGTAGAGCGATTGCCACAAATCGCGCACGCCTGCGGTGGCGCCGTGGCCGTACACTGCGTAGGTGCTCACCGGCGTGCCGCCCTGGTCGCGGTCCTGGGTGTCGACGCGGGTGTCGTGGCGCACGACGATGAAGTTCCAGCCGGTGAGCCAGTTGCGCCAGTTTCCGCCCGCCGCCATGACGAGCTTCGAGGCGTCGTATGCGGCGTTCTGCTGCGTCGTGTTCGGTTGGATGTTGTCCGGGATCCAGTCGAAGAAGTCGACCACCGTGCCGTCGCGGATCGCCAGGATCTCGTCGCCGAAGTCATGTGCGAAGTCGTAGGCGTAGACCTGCGGGAAGCTGTTCCAGCGCGCGTGGCTGAAGAAGCCGAGGTTGGCCTGGCCGACGTACATCGCGGTGTCGGCGGCGTAGGGCAGGTGGTAGGGCGAGCCGGCCTTGTCGGGGTAGCCGATGAAGTCGGTGCGCGGGTTGCCCGCAGCGTCCACATACGGGGTGTCCGCAGGGTCCTTGCGCGGGTTGTAGCGCCCGCCGTCGGTGCTGCCGTCGCGCTGGCTGTAGAACTCGATGATGAAGGTCAGCGTGCCGAACAGCGCGCCGAGGCCGACCTTCTCCCCGAGCTGCGCCGGGCTGTGGGTCCGCGCGATCGCCCACGCGATGAAGGTGCCGAGCATGTTGCCGAATGCGTTGATGAAGGGCGCGCCGAGCAGCATCCACGGGAAATACAGCGGGCCGAAGGCGGCGCCGCCGTTGTTGTCGAAGGGCAGGCCGTAGTCGTCGCGCGGGATCAGCGCGCGAAAGCCGAAGCCGATGGCGAGGTTGATCAGCCCGATCACCGGGTCGGCGCGCTGCCAGTTGGCAGGGCGCAGGTCGTCGCCCGCCGCCGGGGGGCCGGAGGTGCCGCCAGTCTGGTTGATCAGCGTGAACAGTGACAGGAAGAAGTCATTCACGCCTTGCGTGGCGCCGCTGATCGTGTACGCCGACAGCGCGTCGCCCCCGATCAGCGTCAGCCATTGCAGGAAGCCGAGCTTGGCCGTGGTCTGGGTATGCACGCCCTCGAAGGAGCCGCCAATCACGGTGAGCATCGGCAGCAGCGACGAGAACAGCCAGCTCGAGCCCACACCCCAACCGAGCGAGCGCACGATCAGCGAAGGCAGCGGCGCCTCGCCCGCGCCGCGCGCGACCGCGTCGGTCCAGTTCCACAGCCACAGCGGGATGTTGCAGGCGTATTCGCGCTCGCCCATGCCCATCGCCACCGCATGCCAGAAGCCTGCGGCGCTCTTTTGCAGGATGGCGGTGGCGCGCGTCCAGTCCTCGAGGAAGGCGGGCGAGATGGCGCCGAAGCTGAAGTGCTCGCGGCTCGCCGGGCCGGCGAACTGCGGGGCGGCGTGCCAGGCGAAGGGGGCGTCGGCGCGGTGGAGCACGGCGTCGTCGACGGTGGCACGGCGTAAGACCAGGCATTTGCGGTCGGTGCTCAGCCAGACTTCATCGCCCGGGTAGCCGGGGGTGACGTTCTGCAGCAGGCCGGTCCAGAAACCGTTCTGGAAGCCCTGGCGGTGGCGCGCATAGAGCCACGAGGCGTACCAGCAGTACTGGCCGTCCTCGCTACGCGGCGGGATGCTGGTCGAGCGCGAGCCGCGGCTGCGGGTGCTGCGCGTGGTGGTGGCAGCCGCGGCGGGGAGGGCGGCGCGCGGCAGGCCGCCGCGCGGCAGGCCGCCGCGGGTGTTGATCGCCGCGCCACGCGCGATCTCGGCCAGGACGCGCAGCACGGCCTCGATGCGGCCGAGCAGGCATTCGGCCTGGCCCGAGATTGCCGGCAGCGGAGTCTCGCGCAGCGCCCGGATGAGGAGGCCGGCGAGGCGGTCGAGATCGAGGTCGAGCGTCGGGAAGCGCGGATAGACGTCGCGTTGGAGCCGGCTGAGCAGGCAGGCGAAGGCCTCGCGCACCGCCTTCACGCGCGCGCTGGCGCCCTCGGGGTGGGTGCGCAGCTCGGCACGCACCTCGCCGAGCAGCACCAGGAAGTCGGCGCGAAAACCCGCCTGAGTGAGGCCCAGGGTATCGGTGAGGATGCGGCTGGCGCGCTGCAGGGTGCTGCGGATCTGCGCGTCGGTGAGCAGGCCGGCGATCGGCGCCAGGCGTTCGAGGCCGTCGGCGAGGCGTTCCAGCAGATCGGCGGTCGATGCCGGTCCGGGACCCGGGTTGTAGCCTGTCGCCAGGCTGGCCACTGGCTGGGTGATCGGTTCGATCAGGCTGCGCAGCTCGGTCAGCGCCTGCGGCAGGCGCGGGCCGAGGCGGGCGAGGAGCGCGTCGGCGAAGCGCTGGCCGGCGGCCTGGAAGGCCGGCAGCACCGCCTCGGCGGCGGCCGGGTCGAGCATGAGCTGATGGGCGATGGCGACGATCTCGTCGGCCATCTCGTCGCCCACGCCGCGTCCGTGCATGCGCGCGAGCATCTGTGGCTGGATCAGGATTGAGCCGAGCATGATCCTGTTCTCCTAGCTGCCCACGCTGACGCTGGCGCTCGCCGAGGCGCCGCTGCCGCCGGGCGCGCTGGCGAGCAGACCGGCCCAGGCCTGGTCGACACGGCCGATCTGCACGCGCAGCTCGGGCGGCAGGCTGTGCACCCAGTCGATCACGAGCTGGATCGAGACGCTGATGTCGAGCGCAGCGACCAGGGGCTCCACCGTCGCCCGCCAGGTCTCGTCCAGCGGTTGCAGCAGCAGCGGGTCGGGGTCGAGTGCGCCGACCTTTGTCTGCAGGTCCTGATGCAGCGCGTCGAGCTGGGCGCGCAGCGCGGGCGGGATCACCGTGTCGAGCGAGATGCGCGCGAGCAGGCGGTCGCGGGTGGCTTCCAGCGGCTGGCGCAGGCTGGCGGGGTCGAGCGCGCGCAGCTCGCCGAGCAGGTCGCGATACAGCGTGTCGACCTGTTGCGCGTAGCGCGCAGGGTCGAGGCCGGCGATGCGGTCGGTGAGCGACTCGATGCGCGCGAGCAGGTCGGCGAGCGCCAGCGGTGCGGCGAGCAGCTCGTCGAGCTTGGTCTGCAGCGCATCGACCAGGCTGCGCAGCGCGGCCGACGCCGCCTGCAGCAGCGCGACGAGCACCTTCAGGCTGTCGAGGAAGAGCACCAGCGGCTGGCCGAACTGGCGCATCAGCGCGTCGCGCACCCATTGGCGGACTTGGGCCGGAGTGCCGGGCAACAGCGCGGCGAAGGGGCCGTCGGTGGCGGGGAAGCGCTCGGACATCTGGTCGAACAGGGTGGCCAGGCGCGCGTCGGTCTCGGCAAGGCGGCGCTCGAGGGCGGCGAAAGCGTTGAGGGCGTCCTCGGCGGCGCGGGTCGCGGGGGCGTCGAGGAAGGTGGAGATCGCGTTGGCGTTGGCCGGCGGCAGCGCGGCGAGGGCGCTGCGGGTGCGGCTGCGCGCGAGTGCGAGTTCGCTCAGCAGCGTTTGCGCTCCGGCGGCGGGGAGGGCTGCGGCCAGCGCGTTGCGTGCAGCGGTCCACTGCGTGCGCAAGGCGTCGGCGGCACTGGCGAGCGAGGTGGTGCGCAGCGCTGCGAGCGCGTCGGCAAGCTCGCCGCTGGCGGTCTCGGGCACCTTGGCGAGAACCTGGTCGAGCCAGGTGTCGAGCTGGCTGTCGGCGTCGCCGAGCGCGGCGAGCTTGGCGACGAGGTGGTCGGCGACGTCGAGCGCGCTGTCGGCCGTGTTGCCGAAGCTGCGCACCCGCGCCAGCACGCCGCCGAGCGCATCGCCGAGTTCGCCCCCGGGCACGACCGCGTCCAGCCCTTGCAGCGCGCCCTGTACGGCGTCGGTCAGCGGCTTGAGCAGGGTCGATGGGCGCAGTTTTTCCAGCTCGCCGATCAGCGCGGCATGGGCCTGCGCGGCCGGCTGCAGCACGGCGGCGACGTCGAGCTGGCGGCCAAGGCGCTGGCGGGCGTCGGCGAGCGCGCGGTCGGCCTGTTCCAGCCACTGCGTGGGGCTGAAGGCCGCCAGACCATCGCGCACCGCCCCATAAGGCTCGGCCAGCAGCGGCTGCAGCGCGGCCCGCGGCGACAGCCCGAGCAGGCGTTCGCGCGCCTGCTCGGGCAGGGCCTTGATCTGCAGCAGCAGCTCGACCGGGCTGCCGTCGAGCTGGACCTCGAGCTCGACCACCAGCGGGTCGGTGAGCGGCACCAGCGACTGCGGCAGCACGCCCATGGCCTCGCGGATCAGCGCCGGGCCGGGGGCGGGCAGGGTGGACGGGTCGATCGAGCGCAGCACGCCCTGGAGCTGGCCGATGGCGCCGATGACCTCGTCGGCGACCGGGGCGAAGGAGATGCGCGGCAGGGATTCGGCGAGCTGCTTGATCTGCTCGAGGAGCGCGATCAGGTCGGCGACCTCGCCCTGCTGGGTGAGGTTGGCGATCGGCTCGAGGATCTGGCGCAGCGGTTCGGCCAGCGCTTCGGGGTCGATCGCGTCGATCGCCGTGTCGGCCGCCTGCAGGGCCTCGCCGAGCGCCGAGGTGGCGGGCGAGAGCGCGCTCGAGAGCGCCGATTCGAGGGCGGCGACCGCCTGCTCCAGCGCCGCTTCGAGCTGCTGCTGCAGGCTGGCGAGATCGAGGGCCTGGATCTGGCTGCGGGCGTCGCCGAAAGCGCGTTCGGCGCTGGCGCCGAGGCCGGCGAGCTGCTGCTTGATGGCGGCGATCGCGTCGCCGGCGGCGTCGAACGCGTCGGTGACCGGGGCGCTGACCGCGCTGATGTCGAGCAGCTCGAGCACCGACTGCAGGCGCTCGCGCACGTCGTCGATGAGCGCGGTGAGCGGCGCGAAGGCGTCGGGCGGCAGGGTCGGCACGGCGAGGCCGCTGATGCCCTGGGTGAGGTCGGCGAACGTGGCGCGCGGCTGCAGCAACACCAGCGTGCGGCACAGGCCGGCGTCGAGCGTGCCGGGCAGTTCGACCAGGTTGGACATCAGGCGGGCACGGGCAGTGACGGCGCCGGTGGCGAGCGCGCCGGTGTTGGCGCCGGCGAGCGCGGTGAGCGTGGTCTGCACCGTGCCGAGCGCGGTGGCGGCGCCTGCGGCATTGCCCGCCTGCGCGGCGGTGGCGAGCGCGGCCATGGCGTCGACGAAGCTGCGACCCGTCGTGCCCACGGCGGTGCCGGACTGGGCGGTGATGTCGGCCGCGGGCAGCGCGCGCGTGATGCAGCCGCTGGTGTTGAATGCGATCAGCTTGTCCAGCTCGCTCACCGTGTGCACCAACTCGGCCTCGACCGCGGCCGCCGTGGCATCGTCCCAGCGGACAAGGGTGTCGAGCGGGTCGCGCAGATCGTCGAGGATGGGCAGCGAGCGGAGCTGGAAATAACCCGGGCGGAAGGTGCCGACGCGGGCATGCACCCAGCGCAGCAGGCTGGGCAAGGTGAGATCGGCGGGCAGGGTGTCGATCAAGCTGCGCGCGGCGGCGACCTGGGCGGTGTCGAGGGCGCCGGCGTCGCTAGGCGGCGCGGAAGATGTGCCGTTGCCGGATGCGCTGCCCGAGGAGCCACTGCCGCTTCCGCTCCCTGCACTGCCGCCTCCCGCTCCGCCACCTGCGCCACCGCTGCCTTCGATGCCGGCCGTGACCCCGAGCCCGCAGCGCCAGTCGCTGCCGAACAGCGCCTGCAGCCGCCCGATGCGGGCGAGCAGTGGCGCAAAGGCCGCCTGCAGATCGGTGCCGAGGCGCTCGGGCAGCGCGGCGATGTCACCCTGCAGGCCCTGGGCGAGGCCGCCGAGTTCGCCCTGCAGGCTGGGCAGCAGGCTGCCGAAGCTGGCGCTGAACTCGAAGCCCCCGGACAACTGCGGCACCGCCAGCCCGCCGAGGCCGGCGAGCGCGCTGCCGAAGTCGCCCGGCGGGCCGCTCTGCCAACTGGCGATCAGCTTGCCCAGATCGCCGAAGGCGCCGCCGATGCCGCCCGCAATGGCGGACAGATCCGCGCCGGATGCCGTGAGGTCGAGTTGCGCGAGCAGTCCGGCCATGGTCGCTTACTCCAGCAGACCGCGCAGACCGGCGCCGATGCTGCCGAGCTGGCCGATCGCGGGCGCGGTGTCGCCGAGGATGCCGGCCAGCGGCCCGGTGGGGTCGGAGATCGCCGGCATGCTGCCCAGCGCCTCGAGCGCGTCGATGGCGCCCATTGCCTGGTCGAGCAGACCGGCCGCGTCGTCGAGCAGGCTGGTGTCGATGCCGCCGAGTACATCCGCGGGGGGTGGCGGCGGGGGCGATTCGGTGAGCCACAGCGTGTAGTCGATCTGGTCGGGCGCGCTGGCCTCGGCCTGGACGTGCAGTTGCTGCAGCAGCACGTACTGGATGTCGGTCCCGGTGACGATGTCGGAGACGAAGGTCATCGGTTCGCCGGCGAGGTATTTCTCGCGCACGGCGTTGAGCATCTCGAGCCCGGCCTCGCTGCCGAACACCGAGCCCTCGATCAGGATGCGCGCCGGGCGGCGGTCGAGGTCCTGGAACAGGCTGCCGGCGCGGCCCGGCACCGGAAGTTCGAGGAAGTCGCGCGTCTCCAGCGTTTCCAGCCGGGTCACGCGCGGCAGTTCCCAGTCGGAGAGCATGGGGGTGAGGCTCATGTCAGATCGACTCCCCTGAGCCAGGCCTGTTCGCGCAGCAGGCGCTCGAGGCCGTCGGCCAGATCGGCGGCGTTGTCGCCGGACGCGCTGCCCGCCGGCACCTGAGTGGGCGCATGCAGGCTCGCCGCCGCCGCGGCCGGCGGCTGGGCGGCGGGGGCGGTGCCGACCGCCGCAAGCAGGCGTGACGGCGCGCGCTGCAGCGGTGAGCGGGTGGGCGCGCGGGCAAGGGGCTCCGGCCGGATGCCGTCGAGCGCCTGGGCGGCCCTCGCCGGGCGCGGCGGGACCGAATCGAGCAGGCTGCGCAGGACCGCGTCGCCATGCTGCAGAGCTGGCGCACCCACTGGTGCCGCGTCGATTCCGCTGGCCGTTGCCATCGCGGCCCGCTCGCCCCAGGGCGCGCTGGCGGCGTGGAGACGCGACGGCGGTGCATCGCCGTACTCGCCGCCGGGCGCGAGGACGGCGCCACGCGCTGCGGCCGTGCTTGGGTCGATCGCCGCTTCGCGGCGCGCGGCGGGACGGTCGGCGGCGGCCTGGGCGGCCCCCGCTGCCGAAGCGGCGGCGGTGTGCCGAGCGCGTGCTGCATCGCCGTCGTCGCGCGCTGGCGCCGAGCGCGCGCCGATGCCATGCAGGCGGGTCGCCGCGCGGGGCGGCGCGTGGCGCTGGAGCAGCGCCTCGATAAGTTCGCCGGCAGCCAACGCGTGCACGGCCTGCTCGCTTGCGGGGCGGCTGGCGAGCGGCTCCGCTGCGGCCGCGCGCGCTTGCGCGTTCGCGGCGGCCGCAGCGAGCGCCGCGGCGGACGGTGGCAGATCAGGCGCGCGACGCGGCGCCTGAGCAAGGCTGTCCGCGGCGCTGGCCAGGCCGGCCAGGGCGGCGCTTGCGCTCGCGCTCGGGCGCGCAGTGGCTCCCGGCGCAGCCCGGCTGCCCTTGTCGGCATGCCGTCCGCGCGCCTTGGCGGCGGCATCGGCACCGTTCGCCGCGTCGAAGACTTTCGGCAGCACCGCAAAGGGGTTGAAGGGCACCGCGACGGCGAAGGGGTTGAAGCGCGCCGCTGCGGGCAGGCGCTCGAGATTGCCGGTGCGCGCCGCGGCCTCGCCGGTGACGGCGGCGAGCAGCGCGGACAGCCGCGCCTGCGCCGCCTCCAGGTGCGTGCGGGCCGCATGGAAGGGCGCGAGGGCGGTCGTGAGCGTGCGTGGATCAGCCATGGCGGCCGCCTTCCTCGCGCAGCATCTGCAGGTGGAGCAGGATCTGGCCGAGGGTGAGCTCGCCGATCTGCTGCGGCGTCCACCCGAATTCGCGAGCGAGCACGTGGGCGGCGCGCGCGATCGGTTGCTCGGCGGCCTCTTCCAGCGCGGCGGGGGCGACGGCGAGGCCGCTCACGCGGTTCACCTCGGCGAGCAGGAACTCCATCAGCCCGATCGGCAGCGCCGACACCTGCGGCAGCGACAGCTCGGGCGTCTGCAGCGCGGCGTGCACCATCAGCGCGCCGGCCAGGCTGTCGCTGTCGCGCGCCGCGCGGCTGATGAGCTGCAGGTCGCGCACGGTCAGGGGCCGGATCTGCACCCGGCCGGCCAGGCCGCTGCGTCCGGCCTCGATCAGCGCCGCCGGCACCGCGATGTCGAATACCGCGGCGCTGCCCGCGAGCAGTTCGTCGGCGCCGAGATAGCCCGGCCCTGCAGCGGAGGTGGCGTTCGCCTGCGCGCCCTGTGCCGAAGTCATGGGCTCAGGCGCGCTCGTCGCGCACGCTCACGTACAGCGCCTGGAAGTCCGCGCCCTCCATGACGAAATCGTCCTCGGGCATGGAGAGATTCCATTGCTCGAGCTTGACGTCGTGCAGGGTCACGATCGACTTGGTGCCCGGGTTGGCGGCGTTTTCCGCCATCAGCGTGATGTTGAACGCCGGCTGCGCCCACGAAGCGCGCGGGCGTTGTTCGCTCGCTTCGCCGAGCAGCAGGCGCAGCAGCGCGCCGTTGAGCCAGGCGCGGTCGATGTGGCCGCGCACGCTGACGTTGCCCGAGCGCAGCTCGCTGGCGTAGCGCTGGCCGATCTCGTGGAAGGGGCGGATCGCCGAGCTGACCTGGACGGTGACGCCGGTGACGCGGCCGACCTGGATCAGATCGTTGCCCTCGATCACGGTGCTGGCGGCGCCGCCCTCGGGCCCTTCGCCGGCGGGGGCAAGCAGGATGGTACCGTCGGCTCCGGTGTACACCTGGTTGTTTGCAGCAGATGGCATGTCGGTCTCCTTACCTGCGTATTCAGGACAGCGCGAGGGTCACGCGGATGTAGTCGATGCTGAAGGTGGGTTGCATGGCCACGTTGACGATGCAGCGCCCGGCGATCTCGTCGGCGCGTGTGGCGGTGACCTCGAGCTGGTAGCCGGTGAGGGCCTCGTCCACCACCATGGTGGTCAGGAAGCTGTCGAGCGCGCCGTGCAGCGCGGTGCGCACGCGTTCGTTGTTGAGCCGGCCGACGAAGGGGTTGGCGACCTGACGGATGCCGGCCTTGGCGAAATCGACGATGCGCCGGGTGGTGATCTGCGAGAAGGCCTCGCCCTCGGTGGTGATGCCGCGCACCACGCGGATGCCCTGGCGGTCCTCGAGCGGGCAGACGTTGGCCTGCAGCAGCGACTTGAGCTGGCCGTAGCTGTAGCGGGTGGTGAGCTGGGTGACGCCGGCCAGCACCTTGTTGGTCGGGCTGGCCTGCGGCGCGAGGCTGGCGATCAGGCCGGCGACAGCGGCGGCGGTGTAGTTGCCGGGCAGATCGACCATGGCGCCGGCTGCGGGGTCGTAGGTGCGTACGCCGGGCGTCACGAGCACCACGCGCTTGTTCGCCGCCACCTGGGCCGCGACCTCGGTGACGCCGGTCGCGTCCGATCCGACCACGGTGATCATGTCCTTGCCGTCGCCCTCGGCGGTGTTGGTTGCCGACGGCAGCACCTGCAGTGCGGTCGCGGTGGCAAGCTCGGGCGCGATCAGGATGTTGATCGTTTCCTTGAGCAGCTCGGCGGCGGCGGCGGCGAAGGTGGCCTGGTCGGAGCCGGTGGCCACTGCGCGGGCGTAGACCGTGCGCGCGCCGTTGGCGAACAGCAGGGCCAGCCCGCGCATCAGGTTCTGCGTGCCGGCCGACAGCGCGTCGGATGGCGCGTAGAGCTTGGCCGCGTCCTCCATGCTGCCGAGGATGTGGGTCTGCCCGATCGCGTCGGTGACCCCGGCGGCTGCCGCTGCCGTGCCGACGATGCCGACGTTGCCGAAGCTCACGCCTTTGGGCGCGATCAAGCCCTCGGCCTGGACCCGGATGAATGTGCCGGGAACGATCTGTTCCGCAAAGTTCTCTTCCATCGCCCGCTCCTTCGATCCCCGCTGGGGAGTCCGTTCGCCCCGCGCGGGGCATTGCCGATGCATGTCGCGAGCTGCGCGCCATGCGGTTTTCGATCCCGTGCGATCAGCCGTCGGGCTCGATGTCGAGGACGAGATCGGAGATCACGCCCTCGCCTGTGGTGGGTGTGCTGATGAATTCGAAATCGACATCGAAGGCGAGCGTGCGCGCATCTTCGACCGGCACCCGGTCGAGGCGCTGCAAGCCACGCGCGACGCGTTCGGCGCGCGACAGGCTGAGCAGCTCGGTACCGATGCCGACGAGGTAAGTGTGTGCGTTGGTGTCGTTGCCGCCGGTGACGCCGATGGAGACACGCGCCTGCACACGGCGCCCGAATTGCCCGGCGTGGGGACCGACATGGTTGCCGACGTAGCCACCCAGCCCGAGCGGCCGGATGCGGCTCGGCTCGACGTGCACGTTCCGCGTCATCCCGCCAGGGACGGCGGATGGCAGAAGCCCCGCGATCGCGCTGTCGAGCGCGGCGAGCGCGTCCTGCGCCAGCACGTCGGGCATCGTCTCCTCCTGCGGGCGTCGTATGCAACGGTGTCGGGGGTGCTGCTGGAAGCCGCGCCGGTGCTTGTTCTTCTTCACATGACCGGCCACTCATTTTTAGTAGCCCATTCCGGGTTTGTCAAACCGGCTGCATGACTGACATCGCCAGTGCGCGAACTCGGACCAGGGCAGTCGGGGAATCGGGCCTCGCGCATGAACTGGCCTGCGCCGTGAAATGCGTCGCGCCGGCGCTGCCGGGAGGTCTTCAGACCCTCGCGTGCGAGGTGTACCCTTGCGGCGATGATGAAGATCGAAGACACCGTGCTGCTGCATTTCGAGGACGAGACCGACGAGGCCACCCGCCTCGCCCGGGCTGCCGGCCTCGATGCGGCCGTGATCGAGCGCCACCGCTTCCCCGACGACGAGCTGCGCCTGCGCCTGCCTGCCTCTCTGCCCGCGCGCGTCGTGCTCTACCGCAGCCTGCACCGCCCCAACGAAAAACTGCTCGAACTGCTGCTGGTCGCGCGTAGCGCGGGGAAGATGGGCGCGCAGCACCTGACCCTGGTCGCGCCGTATCTCGCCTACATGCGCCAGGACAAGGCCTTCCGCGCCGGCGAGGTGGTGAGCCAGCGCATCGTCGGCGAGTTCCTGGCGGGCCTGTTCGATGGCGTGATCACGGTCGATCCGCATCTGCACCGCATCGCCACGCTGGCCGAGGCCATCCCGGTGCCGCACGCGATCGCGCTCTCGGGCGCCGGC
Organism: Thauera sp.; assembly: GCF_034003485.1. Lineage (GTDB taxonomy): Bacteria > Pseudomonadota > Gammaproteobacteria > Burkholderiales > Rhodocyclaceae > Thauera. The sequence continues at coordinate 68,289 of NZ_JAVEYL010000010.1, read as the reverse complement.
CTGCTCGCCGATGTCGCCGTGTCGCATCGTGCCCGCCCGCTGCTCGTGGGCCCCGATCTCGAGTCGCGGCAATGGGTGGAAGCTGCTGCGCAGCGCCACGGGCTCGACTTCATCGTGTGCGAGAAGCTGCGCCACGATGACCGCCAGGTCGACATCGCACTGCCCGCGGGCGCCGACGTACGCGGGCAGGCGGTGGTAATCCTCGACGACGTGGCGAGTTCGGGTCACACCCTGGCGCGCGCTGCCGAGCGCGTGCTGGCGGCCGGCGCGGCGTCGGTCGATGTGGCGGTGACGCATGCATTGTTCGCGGGCGACGCGCTCGCGCTGATCCGCGCCGCGGGCGTGGGTGAGGTCTGGAGCACCGACTGCATCGTGCACGCGAGCAACGCGGTGCAGGTGGCGCCGATGCTGGCCGAGGCCCTGCGCTCGATCGTGCGTGACTGAACTGGGCTGGCCTCGTTAACCGCCGCGCGCCCGTTCCCGGTTCTTGTGCTATCTCATTCCGTACATCTCACCGGCGTTTCTGTCAACGGCGCTGGCGCATGGCTGCAATGTCAGTCAGCGTGCCCCGGCGCTTGCTGGTCCAGCGCTTTAGCCTTCCCTTACGGCAACTTGCATTCTCTATGGCATATCGCTTAGGCTTCGCGCTCATTCGATCCGGGTGCTCTGTCATAAAGCCTTATGACAGGGTGAAACGGGAAGTCCGGTGACGTTGTTCGCCCCGCGCGAACGACCAGTCCGGCGCAGCCCCCGCTGCTGTAAGCCTGACGACTCCGCCATACGCCACTGAGCCTTGTGCTCGGGAAGGTCGGCGGACGAGGAAGAAGGCAAGCCAGAAGACCGGCCCGATCGAGTTTGGTTGATGTGAGCCCCGGGGTGAGGGTTCGGTCCGACTGGTTTTCCGCCGGCTGCCTGCGCGCGCCGGAAGCTCCAGCCGATTCGTATTGCATGCTTTCGTACGTCCGCGGACTTCCCGCGGACTGCGCACGCACGCGCTCCCCGCTGCCGTGGCTCCCATCGTTTATCGAAGCACTCGTGGGGAGTCATCATGCATATCGAACCGGGCATTCTTTCCAACGCCAAAATCGCTGCCGCCAACCTTGCCGCCACCAGTCTGCTTGCCGTTCAGGCACCGCAGCTCATCAAGAAGCCGCAACTCATCCTGCGCACGCTGCTTGCGGCGCTGGTCTTTTCGGTCTTCATGCAGAGCTTCCACATGCCTGCCGGCGCGTCGGAGCTGCACTTCATCGGCGCAATGCCGATCTACCTCACGCTCGGTTTCGTGCCCACGCTGCTTGGCTTCGGGCTGGGCTTGCTGCTGCAGGGCGTGATCTTCGAGCCCGCCGACCTGCTGCACCTGGGCGTGAACATCCTGTCGCTGGCTGTGCCGCTGGTGGCGCTGCACCTCGGCCTGGGGCGCAAGCTCGTGGCCGGCGCCGCCACCGAGGTCAGGTCGGTGTTGAAGCTCGATGCCACCTATTACGCAGGTGTCGCGGCGATGGTCGGCTTCTGGCTGTCGATGGGGCAGGTGGCCACGCCGTTCGCGCAGTGGGCCACGTTTGCCGCGGCCTATCTGCCGGTGGTGCTGATCGAGCCGGTGCTGACGGTGGCGGTGGTCAAGCTGCTGCATTCGCAGGCACATCGCCCGCTGGTGCAACTGTGCTTTGCCGTGCCGGCGCGTGGCTGATGAACGCTGGCAAGGGCAGCTCCGTCGGCACGGTCTGGTTCGTCGGTGCCGGGCCCGGCGATCCGGACCTCATCACGGTGAAGGGGCGCCGCCTGCTCGAGCAGGCGGGCGCGATCCTGTTCGCCGGTTCGCTGGTCGACCAGACGGCGACGCACCATGCGCCCAGCGGTTGCGAGATTCGCGACTCCAAGGACATGACGCTCGAGCAGATGAGCGTCTGGCTGCTCGATGCCTGCGCTCGCCACCTCACCGTGGTGCGCCTGCAGACCGGCGACCCAGGCCTGTACGGCGCGCTGGTCGAGATGACACGTCCGCTCGATGCAGCCGGCATTGACTGGAAGGTGGTGCCGGGGGTGTCGTCGGCGATGGCTTCGGCGGCTGCAGCCGGTGAGACCCTGACCCTGCCCGAGGTGACGCAGACCGTCATCCTCACCCGCGTCGCCGGCCGCACGCCGATGCCGGCGGGCGAAGACCTGGAGGCGCTCGCCGCGCACCGCACGACGCTGTGCATCTTCCTGTCGATCACGCTACTGCACGAGGTACAGCGCGCGCTGCGCGCCGCCGGCTGGCCGGAAGAGGCGCCCATCGTGGTGGTGCAGAAGGCAAGCTGGCCGGGGATGGAGAAGATCGTCCGCGGCACGCTGGCCAACATCAAGCGCCGCTGCCAGGAGGAGAAGATCGCCAGCCAGGCCATGATCATCGCCAGCCCCGCGCTCGGCGCCCGCCACTGGCCCGACATCGCCCGCTCGAAACTGTACGACCCGGGCTTCGGCCATCGCTTCCGCAAGGCGTCTGCGACTGCTGCGACTGCTGCCCCGGCAGATGCCGACACCACGGCGACAGACACGGATCTGCCCACCGGAGAACCCACATGAACGATACCGCCATCCTCCTCGTCGGCCACGGCTCGCGCAATCGCGAGGGCAACAAGGAGATCCTGCATTTCGCCGCTCAATGGCGTGAGCGCCACCCCGACTGGCACATCGAAACCTGCTTCATCGAGCATGCCGACGTGCTGCTCGATGAAGGCCTGGATCGCGCCGCCCGGGGTGCCCGCCAGGTGCTCACGATTCCCTTCATCCTCAACGCTGCCGGCCACGTCAAGATGGAACTGCCGGCTGCGATCGAAGATGCGCGCCAGCGTCACCCCGGCGTCAGCTTCGCCTGCGCCCGCCACCTCGGCATGGGGCGCGAGATCTTCGGTGTGCTCAAGGGTCAGCTCGACCGCCTGTTGAAGCAGCTCGACATGCCCGACCCGCAGACCACCGGTGTGGTGCTGCTCGGCCGTGGCTCGTCGGACGCCGGCGCCAATGGCGAACTCGCCAAGATGGCGCGCTGGCTGTTCGAGGACGGCGACCACGAACTGGTGGACCTCGCCTTCACCAGCGTCACCTGGCCACGGCTCGAGACCGTGGTGCAGCGCCAGGCGCGCTTGGGCATGACGCAGATCTGCATCGTGCCGGTGTATCTCTTCAGCGGCGTGCTGATGGATCGCATCAAGGCCCAGGTCGAGCGCCTGCAGCGCCAGTACCCGCACATCGTGTTTGCGCTCGGCACTCACTTCGGCTTCGACAAGGGCATCTTCGAGCTGCTCGACAGCAAGGTGGGCGGGCACGAACTGCCGGAAGGCGCGCTGCTGGAGTGCGACGGCTGCAAGTACCGCCTTGCCGCCGAGGCCGAGCACCTGCACGACCACAGCCACACCCATGTGCATCACGCGCACGAGCATCACCACGCTCACGCCCATGAAAACGCCCACGCCTGAGCCTGGAGCCGCGATGAACACCAACACCGTCACCGAGCAGCTCACCGCCGCCGGCCGCGCGATCGAGCATGACTCCTTTGCCATCATCGACGCCGAGGTCGACGCACATGCCTACACGGCCAGCCAGTGGCCGGTGGTGCGGCGCATGATCCACGCCAACGCCGACTTCGACTTCAACGGCCTCACCGACTTCCACCCCGATGCGGTGGAGGCCGGCCTCGCCGCCATCGTCCGCGGCGGCACCCACATCGTCGCCGACGTCGAAATGATCTGCGTTGGCCTGTCGGCTTCGCGTCTGGCGCACTTCGGCATGCGCCCCCATCAGTTCATCTCTGACACCGACGTCATCGAACGTGCCCGCATCGAGAACACCACGCGCGCGGTGCAGGCGATGCGCAAGGCCCACCGCCACGGCCTGCTTGACGGCAGCATCGTCGGCATTGGCAATGCACCCACCGCGCTGATCGAGCTGGTGCGGCTGATCCGCGAGGATGGGGTGCGTCCTGCGCTGGTCGTCGGCATGCCGGTCGGTTTCGTGTCGGCAGCCGAATCCAAGGACCTGATGGCCGAACTCGACGACGTGCCATGGATCATCATCCGCGGCCGCAAGGGCGGCTCCACCCTGGTGGTGGCAGCGATCCATGCCCTGCTCGGACTGGCCGAAGCGCGCCAGTTGCAGGCGCTGCAGGGCTGAGGGCGCACGATGGCGGCGGGACATGCCCTTCCTGACAAGGTGCGCAAGGGCGATGCCAAACGCGACCGCGGCAATCGCACCGGCTTCTCGACCGGCGCCAACTCGGCCGCGGCCGCCGCGGCGGCCACTCTCGGCCTGGTGCAAGGCGAGGTACCGGACGCGGTGGAGTGCGTGCTGCCCAACACGATGCGGGTGCATTTCAAGATCACCGACGGCCGCGTCGATGGCGACCAGGCGCATGCGGTGTCGGTCAAGGACGCCGGCGACGACCCCGACGCCACCCATGGCGCCCATCTCACCGCCGACGTCTGCCGCATCCGCGGTGGCGGCGGCGAGGTGATCCTCAAGGGCGGGCCCGGTGTGGGTGTGGTCACCAAGCCAGGCCTTGGCCTGGACGTGGGCTGCCCGGCGATCAACCCGGTGCCACGGCGCAACATCATCGACAACGTGCGCGCGGCCGGGGCGCCCATCCTCGAGGCCGGCGACAGCCTGGCGGTGACGATCTCGGTGCCCGGCGGCGAAGAGATGGCGAAGAAGACGCTCAACGCCCGCCTTGGCATCCTCGGTGGCATCAGCATCCTCGGCACCACCGGCATTGTGCGTCCGTATTCGACTGCGGCCTTCCGCGCCAGCGTCGTCCAGGCGGTCGACGTCGCCGCCAACCAGGGCCAGACCAGCGTTGTGTTCACTACTGGCGGGCGCACCGAGAAATGCGCGATGCGCGAGTTCCCGCAACTGGACGAAGCCTGCTTCGTACAGATGGGCGACTTCGTCAAGGCGGCCTTCACCACCGCGGTGAAGCAGGGCATGCAGCACATCATCGTCGGGGCTATGGTCGGCAAGCTGACCAAGATCGCCCAGGGCCTGTCGGTGACGCACGCCTGGCGCGAGGAGGTCGACCGCGAACTGATCGCTGGTGCCGCCGCAGAGGTGGGCGCACCGCCCGATCTGGTGGCCGAGATCCGCGCCGCCGAAACTGCCCGCTTCGCCGCCGAGCGTCTGGCCGACCTGGGCCTGGCGGTCGCCTTTCACCGCGCCCTGGCCGAGCTCGCCATCCGCAGCCTGCGCCAACGCTACCCCGGCCCGCATCGGCTCACGGTGCTGGCCTGCAATTTTGAAGGGGTGCCGATCGTCACGGTGGACGAATCGGACCTGATGGAGACCTCTCATGCCTGAATCTATCGCTACCGTCTGCAGCATCATCGGCCTGCTCGACGATGGCTGGGACGGCCTTGGCGCGACAGCCCGCGCCCACATCGCCCGCGCCACCTGCCTCATCGGTGCCGGCCGCAAGCTGGAACTGATTGCGCCGCACGCCCCTGCAGCCCGTGCGCACAACATGGACGGCGCGCTCACCCGCACGCCCGGCTGGATCGAGGACGCTGCGGCAGCCGGTGGCTACAGCGTGGTGCTCGCCACCGGCGATCCGCTCTGCCACGGCATCGCCCACTTCCTCGTTGGCAAGCTCGGCGCCGCGCGCGTCGAGGTGCTACCGGCGCCCTCCACGCTGCAGCTTGCCTTCGCCCGCCTGAAAAAGCCGTGGCAGGCGGCGCGCTTTGCGTCCTGCCATGGTGCGGATGCGGGCGAATGGCAGCCGGATCCGCTGCAGCCCAGCCCGGGGCCGGCGCACGGCCTGTATGGTCTGATGCGCGCCGTCGCCCAGCACCCGCTGGTCGCCAGTTTCACCAGCCCTGCCAACAGCCCCGACCGCATCGCCCGTGCGCTGCTGGCCGCCGGTTACGGCGCGCCCGGCGGTGGCGAGGACCTGCGCCTGTCGGTCGTCGCCCGCCTGTGCCTGGCTGATGAAGCGGTGTTCGCCGATCTGACGCTCGAAGAGGCGGCCGGGTGCACCTTCCCCCACCCCAACGTCGTCGTCATCGAGCGCCGCCCGCAGCCGCTCGAGCGCGGTACAGCGGCGGACGAAGCCTTGGCGCCCGTGGCGGCCATTGCGGCCGACGCACCCCGCTTCGGGCTCGACGACCTCGACTACGTCCAGCGCACCCCCGAAAAGGGCCTGATCACCAAGCTCGAAGCACGCGCCGTCTCCCTCGCCAAACTGGCGCTGCGCAGCGACAGCCGGTTGTGGGACATCGGCGCGGGCTCCGGGTCGGTTGGGCTGGAAGCCAGCCGCATCGCACACGGCGGCCATGTGTGGGCCATGGAGAAGAACGCCGGCGACGCCGCCAACGCCCGTGCCAATGCCCGCCGCCTGCGCGCCAGCAATTACAGCCTGTTCGAGGGCAGGGCCCCGGCCGGGCTGGATGAATGGCCCGACCCCGACGCGGTATTCATCGGTGGTTCGGGCGGCGAACTGGCCGAGCTGATCGCCCTCGTGCTGCTGCGCCTGAAACCCGGTGGCCGGCTGGTGATGAACTTCGTCACCCTGGAAAACCTCGCCACCGCCACCACCGCGCTGACCGCCGCCGGCGCCGCGTGGGACGTGACCATGCTGTCGGCCGCGCGCAGCCAGCCCATCCTCGACATGCATCGGCTCGCTGCGCAGAACCCGGTGTGGATCGTCACCGCCCGCAAGGAGATTTCATGAACGCGCCTGCTCTGCCGCCCTCCCGCTTTGGTCGCCTGATTGGCGTTTCGCTCGGTCCTGGCGACCCCGACCTGATCACCCGCCGTGGCTGGACCGCACTGCAGTCCAGCGCACGCTGGGCCTATCCGGTCAAGCGCGCCGAAGAAGCGTCCTACGCCCTGGACATCGTCTGCCGTGGCGGGCTGGACGTTCCACCCGATGCAGTCGAACTCGTGTTCCCGATGACGCGCGATGCGGTCGCGCTGGCCAAGGCCTGGGCGCGCGCTGCCGCGCAGACGATGCAGCTGCTGGCCGAAGGCCGCGATGTGGCCTTCCTGGTCGAGGGCGACGCCTCCACCTATTCCACCTTCCGCCATCTGGCGCGCGCGGTGCGCGAGCTCGCGCCCGAGGTCGAGGTGGAAACCATCCCCGGCGTCAGCTCTTTCGCGGCCGCCGCTGCAGTCGCCGATGTGGCGCTGGCGGAAGAGGACGAGACCGTCGCGGTGATTCCCGCGGCCTACGGCACCACCGTCATCGACCATCTGCTCGACGAATTCGACACCCTGGTACTGATGAAGGTGAAACCGCTGCTCGATGAGGTGCTCGACCTGCTCGAGCGCCGCGAGCTGCTCGCCACCAGTTGCTTCATCGAAAAGGTGGGCGCGCCCGAGCAGCGTGTCGTCCACGACGTGGCCAGCCTGCGCGGCGAAAAGGTCAATTACCTGTCGCTGCTGCTGGTGCAGAACCCCAAGCGCGCGCGTGGCGAGCTGCGCCGCGGCTGCCGCAAGCGCGCCCAACAACCTACCGCCGAGGCGCTCTCCTGATGTCTGCACACCCCATCGATCAACACCTGCCCTTTCCCAAAAACCGCATCGCCGTGGTGTCGATCACCCGCCATGGCATCGCACTGGCGGGGCGCATCATCGCCGCGCTGCCCGGTGCCACCTTGTTCGCACCGCAGAAGTTCCACACCGAAGCGGCCGCCGCCGCGCCGGGCGCCTTCGCCTGCTACGAGGGCAAGGTGGGCGACCAGGTAACGGCGCTGTTCGCCGGCTTCGACGGCATCATCGCCATCGTCTCGCTCGGCGCGGTGGTGCGCCTGATCGCGCCGCACCTGAAAAAGAAGGAAACCGACCCTGGCGTGGTCGTGGTCGACGAAGCCGGACGCTGGGCGATCCCGGTGCTGTCCGGCCACCTCGGCGGCGCCAACGCCATTGCTGGCGTGCTGCACCATGCGCTGGGCGCCACCCCGGTATTGACCACGGCATCGGATGCGCGCGAGACCCTGGCGGTGGACCTGCTCGGTCGCGAGCTGGGCTGGACCTTCGACGCCAGCCACGACGAGATCGTGCGCGCCAGCGCCGCGGTGGTGAATGACGAACCGGTCGCACTGGTGCAGGAAGCGGGCAGCACCGACTGGTGGGCCCGCCATGCCAACGGTCGCAGCGGCCCGCTGCCGACCAACATCCAGCGCTTCGCTCGGCTGGAGGACGTCGAGCCCGAGCGCTTCGGCGCGGTGCTATGGATCAGCCAGCGCCCACTGCCCGCGGGCTATGCCGCACGGCTGCACGGCAAGCGGGTGATTTATCGCCCGGCGGCGGAAGGCACGCCGGAGGCCGCATGAACGCTGGCCCGGCAAGCACTGCAGCCGCCCGCCTGAAGCTGGCCCTGGGCCTGGGCTGCGACCGCGGCACGCCGGCAGCGACGATCGCACACGCCATCGACCAGGCGCTGGCCAGCGTCGGCGCCAGCCGTGCCGATGTCGTGGCTGCGGCCAGCATCAACCTGAAGGCCGACGAAGCCGGCCTTCTCGAAGTCGCGGCGGGTGCGGGGTGGACGCTGCACTTCCATTCCCCGCAAACGCTGGCAGCCGTCACCGTCCCCAACCCATCCGAAACCGTCCGTAAATACACCGGCACGGCCTCGGTGTCGGAAGCCGCCGCACTGCTTGCCGCCGGCACCAGCCTCGCCACCGACCCCGCCGCCCTCATCGTTGAAAAGCACAAGCTGCGCGGCCCCGACGGCCGCAACGCCACCGTCTCGATCGCAAGGATTCCGCAATGAACGCTCCACTGAACGCCCCCCACCCGCAGCCGGCCCGGACCGGCGGCAAGATCATGCTCGTCGGTCTCGGCCCCGGCAGCCACGACCACCTCACCGCGCGCGCGCGCGCAGCGATCGCCGAAGCCGACACCATCATCGGCTACGTCACTTACATCCGCCTGGTGGCCGATCTGCTCGAAGGCAAGGAGGTGATCAAGAAATCGATGACCGAGGAACTCGACCGCGCCATCGAATCGCTCGAGCGCGCACGCCAGGGCAAGAAGGTGGCGCTGATATCCTCCGGCGACGCCGGTGTCTACGGCATGGCCGGCCCCACCTTCGAGGTGCTGTTCCAGGCCGGCTGGACCCCTGACTCGGACATCGAGGTCGAGATCATCCCGGGCGCTTCCGCGCTCAACACCTGCGCCGCACTCGTCGGTGCGCCGCTGACCCACGACTTCTGCGCGATTTCGCTGTCCGATCTGCTCACGCCGTGGCCGACCATCGCGCGCCGGCTCGACGCGGTGGCCTATGCGGACTTCGTCGTCGCCCTCTACAACCCCAAGAGTGGCCGCCGCACGCGCCAGATCGTCGAAGCCCAGCGCCTGTTCCTGCGCCATCGCCGCTCCGACACGCCGGTCGCCATCGTGAAATCGGCCTACCGCCCCAAGCAGCGCATCGAATTCACTACCCTTCAGCGCATGGCCGAGGCCGATATCGGCATGCTGACCACGGTGCTGATCGGCAATTCCAACACCTTCGTGCGCGACGGCCTGATGGTGACCCCGCGCGGCTACAGCAACAAATACGAAGTCGCCGACGGCGAGCGCGCCACCCGCGAGGGTGAACAGGCCGGGCGTTCGCTGTCGACCGGGCTCAATGGCTGGCTGCAGACTATCCGTGCGAGCGGACTGGATGCGGCACAACTGGCGGTGGACTATCGATTGCCGCAGGACTACATCGAAGGCCTGCTGGCCGGTACCGACATCGACTTGGTACCGGCTGCCATTGGCGACACCCAGGAGACCGCGGCCTGAAGCGGTTGGGGGCAAGCCTGCGGCAACAGCACGATTGAGGGCCGGGCTTGCTCGGGGCGGGGGAGGTCTTGCCGTGCCGTATGGCCTCGCCGATGACGGTTTCAAGCCTTAGTGCTAGCATTCCGTCTTGCGCAACGCAGCGAACCCCCGCCGCTCGGGCTGGCGGGGCGATGTCGTGCGAAGAAGAAATGGAGCGAGGAGGCGCGTGGAGCAATCGGTCAGGACCGTGGTATTCGCCGATCTGACGGGGAGTACCGGGCTGTTCGAGTCGGCAGGCAACGTGGCGGCGACGCAGATCGTCACCCGCTGCACGCACGCGCTCGGCCGTCACCTGGCCTGTGCCGGCGGGCACGTCGTCAAGTATCTGGGCGATGGTGTGCTGGTGCTGTTCGACGATCCGGTGGCGGCCGTGCAGTCGGGGGCACGCCTGCAGGAAGTGCTGCAGGAGCTCGCCAGCGTCGAGCTTCGCCGTGCGCCGCTGGGTGTCAAGACCGGCATCGATCGTGGCGCCATCGTCGAGCACGACGGCGACTGCTACGGCGACGCGGTGAACGTTGCCGCACGCCTCAGCGACCGCGCGCAGACGGGCGAGACGCTGATCGGCGACGCGGTGTTCGCCAGCCTGCCCGAATCGCTTCGGATCGCCTGCCACAGCCTCGACCGCATCACCATCAAGGGCAAGGCGGAGCCGTTGCGGGTATGGCGGGTCGATTTCGCGCGCACGGCCGAAACCACGCTGACCACCTTGCTCGACTTCCAGGAGCTGATAGACGGAGAACCTTCGGTGCGCCGGGTCGACATCGACCGCCTCGACCAGCATATCGAGCTGCACGCCGAAGATGCGCCGCTGATCATCGGCCGTGGTGACGGCGCCGGCTTTTCCATCGACGATCCGCGGGTGTCGCGCCGCCATGCGCGCGTCGAGTGGATGGGTGGGCAGTGCCTGCTCACCGACTTCAGCAGCAACGGCAGTTGGGTGCGCTTCACCGGTTCGGCGGCGCCGGTGCTGCTGCGCCGCGACACCTGCACGCTCTATGGCGAGGGAGAGATCGGCCTGGGCGCAACGCCCGACGACTTCACCGCGCCGACGCTCAGCTTCAGGGTCATCGACCACGGCTGATGTCGTTCCGGGCCGCCCCCGATGCCTTGGCGAGCGCCGCCCCAATCTTCCTGATCGAGTTGCGATGAGACCGGTTCGACTGCTCGCCCTGATCCTGCTTCCGATCCTGCTGCTTCCCTTGCCGCTACGCGCGGCGGAGTGGTCGCCACGGCCGCTTGCCGAAATCGCCGTGTACCCCGAGTTTCGCGCGCCTGCCACGGTGGTGGCGCAGGAGGAGGCGCGCATTGCCGCCGAGCTGTCGGCGCGCGTCGTGGCCATGCCCGCGCGCGTCGGGGCTTCCATCAGCCGGGGTGCAGAACTGGTGCGGCTCGACGACGCGAGCTTTCGCATCGAGCTCGACCGTGTGCGCGCCCAGATCGCGCTCATCGACAGCCGCATCCGGCTTGCCCGCGCGCAACTTGCGCAGTCGCGTGCGCTTGCCGCGCGCGGCTTCATCAGCGCCGACGGCTTGCGCATTCGCGAGACCGAGGTGGGCGTGCTGCAGAGCGAGCGCGACGCGGCCCGTGCCGCACAGGCGGCAGCCGAACTCGCCTTGGCGCGCACCGTGATCCGCGCGCCCTACGACGGCGTGGTGCGCGAGCGCCTGGCTGCGGTCGGTGACCTCGCCGCGCCGGGCACGCCGCTGCTGGTGCTGGCGGCCAGTGCGGATGCCGAGGTGCACGCGCGCGTGCCGGAGGCTCAGATCAATGCGCTGCAGGCCGCGGGGGCGTGGATGCTGGTGGCCGGCGATGCCGAGTACGCGCTGCAGATCCGCCGGGTGTCGGCGGTGGTCGAGGCCGCCGGGCAGGCGCGCGACGTGGTGCTGCAGGCCGAGGGCGTGCTGACGCCGGGGCTGGCCGGCGAACTGCGCTGGCGCAGCACCGTGGCGCATCTGCCGCCGGGCTACCTGCAGCAGCGCGACGGCAAGCTGGGGGCGTGGGTGGTGCGCGAGGGCGCGCCGGTGTTCGTGCCGCTGCCCAACGCCCAGGCGGGACGGGCGGTGGCGGTGGACTGGCCGCTGCACACCGCGGTGGTCGATGAGGGCCGCTTCGCGCTCGGGCTGGTTGCGGCGCCGGAGAGTGCACAAACGAGTGGGCAGCCGAGCGGGAGCGCGCAGTGAGGGGTCTCTACGGGCGGCTGATCGACAACCATCCGCTCGCCAACATCGCCTTCCTGATGGTGCTGCTCGGGGGCATCTTCAGCTACCTGACCATGCCGCGCGCGCAGGACCCGGAGATCAACTTCAACTGGGTCAGCATCATCACCACGCTGCCGGGCGCCTCCGCCGAGGACGTGGAGCGCGAGCTCACCGGCCCGCTCGAGGACGCGATCAAGCAGGTCAAGGACATCCGCTTCACCTCGTCGTCGAGCCGCGAGGGCGTGTCGTCGATCCTGGTGCGCTTCGAGGAACTGAGCGAGCGTCAGTTCGACAAGCGCGTGAACGACCTGCGCCGCGAGATCCAGAACAAGGCCTCGGCCGAGCTGCCGCCGGACGCCACCGACCCGGTGGTGATGGAGATCACCAGCTCCAACGGCTTCCCGACCGCGATCCTGGTGCTTCACGGCAGCGGCGGCGAGAACCTGCGGCGCGCGGGCTTCCTGATGAAGAAGGAGCTCGAGGGGCTCGCCGGCGTGGACCAGGTGATCGCCGCGGGGCTGGATGATCCCGAACTGCATGTGGATTTCGACCCGGCGCGGGTCGCAGCGGCCGGGCTGTCACCGGTGCAGGTGGCCGATGGCGTGGCCGCGTGGTTCCGCAACACGCTGGCCGGCCGGGTGCGGGTGCAGGACCGCGAGTGGCTGGTGCGCATGGAGGGCAAGACGCCCGACCCGGAGACCCTGGCGCAGGCTGCGGTGGTGACGCCGCAGGGGCGGGTGGCGCTCGACGAGATCGCGCAGGTGGTGCGCAGCCACGAGCGCCCGAGCCAGTTGGTGAGCTACAACGGCCGGCCGTCGATCATGCTGTCGATCACCAAGCAGGCAGACGCCAACACGCTGCAACTGGTCGAGCGCCTGCAGGCCTTCGCCGGTGAGCGCAATCCATTGCTGGCAGGGCAGGGCGTGCAGCTCGCGCTGATCGACGACCAGACCCACGCCACCCGCCATGCGATCGGGGTGATGGAGTCGAACGCGATCTTCGGCCTGTTCGCGGTGCTGGTGATGTGCTGGATCTTCCTCGGTTCGCGGCTGGCGCTCCTGGTGGGGCTGGGTGTGCCGTTCGCGCTTGCCGGCACCTTCATCGCGGTGAATCTGCTCGGATCCACGCTCAACCTCACCGTGTTGCTCGGCGTGGTGATCGCGCTCGGCATGCTGGTGGACGACGCGGTGGTGATTGTCGAGGCCATCTATTACCGCCTGCAGCGCGGCGAGGAGCCGCGGGCGGCGGTGGTCGGCGGCGTAGCCGAGGTCGGGCTGCCGGTGCTGTCCTCGGTGCTGACCACGATCGCCGCCTTCCTGCCGCTGATGCTGCTGCCGGGGATTCTCGGCAAGTTCATGTTCGTGGTGCCCTTCGTGGTCACCGTCGGCCTGCTGGTGAGCCTGGCGGAGGCGTTCTGGATCCTGCCCACCCACATCCTCGCGCTGCGCCTGCAACCGTCGCAGCGACGCACACGCGCGCAGGTGTGGCGCGAACGCCTGACGCACTGGCTGCGGGTGAAGTACGCGCGTGCGCTGGTGGTCGTGCTGCGCCGGCGGTGGCTGACCGCGACGGCGCTGGTGCTGCTCGTCGCTGGTGCCGGGGGTGCGGTGGCGACCGGGCTGGTGAAGGTGCAGTTCTTCGCCTTCGACTCGATGCGGCTGTTCTACGTCAGCGTTGACATGCCGCCTGGCGTGACCCCCGAGCGCACGCTGGCCGAGGCCGAGCGCGCGGCACGGGCGCTCGAGCAGACGATCGACGCCAGCGAATTGCGCTCGATCGCGAGCTATGCGGGGCTCAAGTTCACCGATACCGAGCCGGTCTATGGCGACCAGTACGCGCAGGTGCTGGTGTCGCTGCTGCCGCGTGCGGCCGACATGCGCGACACCGCCGAGATCATCGCCAGCGTGCGGCCCCGGATCGAGGCGCTCGGCGGCGAGGCGAAGTTCTCGTTCATGGAGATGAAGGGCGGGCCGCCCACCGCCAGGCCGATCTCGGTGAAGATCAAGTCGGACGACTACCCCGAACTGCGTGCTGCCGCCGACGCGCTGCTGGCCGAGGTCGCCCGCCTGCCCGGGGTGAAGGACCTCACCGACGACGACGTGTCCGGGCGCAGTGAGATGCGCCTCACGCTCAACCGCGAGAAGCTCGCCCGCACCGGCGTCAATCCGGCCGAGGTGTCGCGCCTGCTGCGCCTTTACGGCGAGGGCGAACTCGTCGCCACCACCCGGGACGGCGGCGAAAAGGTCGAGGTGGTGGTGCGCGCGCGCCAGGAGAGCCTCAACGACGTCACCGAACTGCTGCAGCGCGTGGTGCCGCTTGCCGACGGCCGCAGCGTGCAGCTCGGCGAACTGGTCGACCACGAACTGCGCCTGTCCAAGGGCTACATCCGCCACTACCAGCTGACGCGCGCGATCACCGTCGAGGCCGAGCTCGACCGCACGCAGATCGACACCGTCGAGGCCAACGACCGCCTCAAGGCGGCGTGGGCGCAGCTGCAGCCGCGCTTCCCGGGCGTGGAGCTGGACTTCTCCGGCGAACTGGAAGACATCCAGGAGAGCCTGGACGCGATGGGCAAGCTGTTCGCGCTCGGCATCGGCCTCATCTACCTGATCCTCGCCACCCAGTTCCGCAGCTACTGGCAGCCCCTGATCATCCTGGTGACGGTGCCGCTGGCGTTCACCGGCGTCGTGCTTGGGCTGCTGGTGTCGGGCAATCCGCTGTCGCTCTACACGCTGTATGGCGTGATCGCGCTCACCGGCATCGCGGTCAACTCGGCGATCGTGCTGATCGACGGTGCCAACGAGCGCCGCGCGGCGGGCATGAGCGTGCAGCACGCGGCGATCTACGCCGCACGCCGGCGCCTGGTGCCGATCCTGATCACATCGACCACGACCATCGGCGGGCTGCTGTCGCTGGCGATCGGGCTGGGCGGAAAGTCGCTGATGTGGGGGCCGGTGGCGGCCAGCATCGTGTGGGGGCTGGGCTTCTCGACCGTGCTGACGCTGTTCGCGGTGCCGCTGGTGTATCGGATGGCGATGGAGCGCAGCGGCCGATAGAATGCTGCACCGCGGCACGATGCCGCGCGCACTACGCCGGCGCCGTGCCGACTCCCTCCCTTCCTTCTCCCGCCCGCCATGGACGCCTTCCTCGTCTCCACCGCCATCGTCGCCCTCGCCGAAATCGGCGACAAGACGCAACTGCTCGCGTTCGTCCTCGCCGCGAAGTTCCGCCGTCCATGGCCGATCATCGCCGGCATCCTGGTCGCGACGCTGGCCAACCATGCCTTCGCCGCCGCGGTCGGCACCTGGCTGACCACGCTGATGGGGCCGCAGACCCTGCGCTGGGTGCTCGGACTGTCCTTCATCGCGATGGCAGTGTGGACGCTGATCCCCGACAAGCTCGACGAGGACGACGCCAAGCTGCCGCGCTTCGGCGTGTTCGGCGCGACGCTGATCGCCTTCTTCCTCGCCGAGATGGGCGACAAGACCCAGGTCGCCACCGTGGCGCTTGCGGCGCAGTACCAGGCGCTGGTGGCGGTGGTGGCCGGCACCACACTCGGCATGATGATCGCCAATGTGCCGGCCGTGCTGCTCGGCGACCGCATCGCGGCGCGCATGCCGGTGAAGCTGGTGCATGGCATCGCGGCGGCGATCTTTCTCGGCCTGGGCATCGCCACGCTGGCCGGCGCAGGCGAGTCGCTCGGCTTCTGAAGCGGCGTCGCCGGCCCGGACTGCGGTGCCGGCTGCTATCCTTGCTCGCTTTTTCCCGGAGCGCTGATGGAATCCGCATTTCGCCGCGGTGCCCGCGAGGGCCTGCGCGATTTCCTGCCGATCTCGGTGGGCCTCTTGCCGTGGGCGATGGTCACCGGCATCGCGATGCGCTCGATCGGCCTGTCCGAGATCGAGGCGCTCGGCATGAACCTGCTCGTCTATGCGGGTACCGCACAGCTCGGCGCGCTGCCGCTGATCGCCGCGGGCGCGCCGCTGTGGCTGATCATGCTCACGGCGCTCGCGCTCAACCTGCGCTTCGTGATCTTCAGCGCGGCGATCGCGCCGGTGTTCCATGACAGCTCCGTCGCGCGCCGGCTGGCGTCGAGCTATCTGCTGGTCGATGGCGTGTTCGCGGTCGGTGCCGACAAGCTGCTGCAGGCTGAAGACCCGCACTGGCGCTGGGGCTACTACATCGCGCCTTCGGCGTTCAACTGGTGCGTGTGGCAGATCTTTACCGCACTCGGCATCTTCGGTGCCGAGTTCATGCCGCGCGACTGGTCGCTGGAGTTCATGGTGACGATCGCGCTGATGGTGATGGTGCTGCCGATGGTGCGCACGCGGCCGATGCTGGTCGCGGCACTTGCCGGCGGGCTGGGCGCGGTGCTGTTGCGCGACCTGCCGCTGCGCCTCGGTGTGGTGGCCGGGATCGCGGTTGGCATTGCCGCCGGCTTTGCCGCCGAGCACTGGCAGCAGCGCGGGGGGCGGTCGTGACCGAGGGCGTGTGGTTGTGGGTGGCGTTCGCGCTGATGGCGATGACCACGGTGGGCACCCGCGGCAGCTTCATCCTGCTCGGCGAGAAGGGCCGCCTGCCACCGGCCCTGCAGCGCGCGCTGCGCTATGCGCCGGCGGCGGCGCTGTCGGCGCTGGTGATGCCCGATCTGCTGCTCGACGGCGGTGAATTCACGCCGTTCAATCCCAAGTTCGCCGCCGGCCTTGTCGTGCTGGCGGTGGCGCTGCGCTGGCGCAATCCCTGGCTGCCCTTCATCCTGGGCATGAGCGTGTTGCTGCTGATGAGAAAGGGGCTGGGCTGGTAGCGATTGGCTACCGGCGCCAGCCCCTCGGGAGCGTGCGCGGCGGCGAGGCCCAGGGCCTCTCCGCCGATGTTTTCAGGCTCAGCTCTTCTTCGCCACGCCGTGCTCGTCGCCAGCTTCGATGTCGGCGGTGTTGTCGCCGATGATCGACAGATCGGTCTTCGCACGCTGCGCGGCATTCGGACGCTCGATCAGCCAGTACAGCACCAGGCCGACGACAACCGCATAGACGGTGGCCTTCGGGTCGGGCATCGCCAGCGTCACCGCCACGATGCCGGCCACGCCACGTTCGGTCGAGCCCTTGAGCTCTTCCATGCCGACCATGATGCAGATGTAGGCGGTCAACACCAGGGTCAGCGACAGCGCGATCGGCAGCACGGGCTTGAAGATCGTGACCAGCGGCAGGATGAAGATCGCGATCATGCCGGTGATCCAGAACGTGCCACCACCGGAGTAGATCGAGTCCATCGCCTTGCGCCCGAGTGCGTAGCGCTCGGCGACGGTGGCATGGGCAGCGGTCCACAGCGGGCCGGCAAGGCCGGGCCAGGGTGCAGCCAGCGCGTGCAGGCCGTTGCGCAGCGCGGTCACGAGGTGAACGCGGGTGACGTCGAGCTCGATCTTTTCGTCGGGGCGCAGGTGGTCGACGCGCTTGCACAGGGTGAAGCCGACCAGGATGTCACCGAAGGCGATCACGTAAGCGATGATCGCGGTCGGAATGGCGAGCAGGAACATGTCCATGCTGGGCGCGCCCGCCTCGAACACCAGGTGCTTGGCCAGCAGCCCGAAGTCGGGTTGGGTGATGCCCCATTCAATGGTCGGCCAGGGGTATTCGCCCACGACCCAGCCCACGATCATCGCCAGCAGCATGCCGGGGATCATGCCGAAGTTCGAGATCATCTTGGCGAACTTGCTGGTCTCGACGATGTGCTTGAACGACAGCGAGAACAGGATGTAAGCCGACACGATCGAGCCGATCAGCAACGAGATCGGGGTCGCGTCGATGCGCCCGCCGGTCTTGAGCTCGCCCATCATCGCGGCAATGCCTGCGCCGATGATGATGCCCGACTTGAGGGAGTTCGGAATGATGGTGATGAGCTTGTTGCCCAGGCCGGTAAGGCCAAGGAAAAGGAAGATGATGAACACTTCCACCTGCAGCGCAAACATCGCCTTGACCGCCTCCGGTCCGGGTTCAAAGTTCTGCAGATACAGCAGCACGACCGGGATGGCGGGTGTGATCCAGCCTGGCACGAGGGGTACGCCAAGCAGGGCCGGCAACAAGTAGCCGATACCTGCGATCACGCAGCCAGCCAGTGCCGCTTCATAGGGCATGCCGAGATATTTCTGCAGCAGGGGGATCATCGCCAGGCTGACGACGAACATGAACAGGCCCTGCATCATCTCCGGGAATTCCCAGCGGTAATGGATGAAGGGCAGGCGGATCTTGAATGGGCCGAGCGGCCAGTATGGATGCTCGGCGCCTTGCTCGCGCTGGATCAGCATGTGTTGTCTTCCTTGATTGTCGTTATGAAAGCTTGATGCCGGATCAATGCGTCGGACTCGATCGACCCTGGAGCGAGTCGATCGAGTCCGACCCGATTGGCCGGGTTACTCGATGGCCGAGGCGGACTTGGCCATCTCGCGCAGCGCGAACTTCTGGATCTTGCCGGTGGAGGTCTTGGGCAGGATGCAGAACTCGATGTGCTTGGGCACCTTGTAGCGCGCCAGGTGCTCGCGGCAGTGGGCGATGATGTCGTCGGCGGTGACGCCGGCGCCTTCCTTGACCTCGATGTAGGCGGCGGGCACTTCACCCCACTTCTCGTCGGGCCGGGCGACCACGGCGGCGGTCATCACCGCGGGGTGGCGGTAAAGCACGTCTTCCACTTCCAGCGAGGAGATGTTCTCGCCGCCGGAGATGATGACGTCCTTGGAGCGATCCTTGATCTTGACGTAGCCGTCCGGGTGCATCACCGCGAGGTCGCCGGTGTGGAACCAGCCGCCGGCGAAAGCCTCGTTGGTGGCCTTCTCGTTCTTCAGGTAGCCCTTCATCACCAGATTGCCGCGGAACATGATCTCGCCCATGGTCTCGCCGTCGGCAGGCACCGGCTCCATCGTCATTGGGTCGAGCACGGTGATCGCCTCCTGCATGTGGTAGCGCACCCCCTGGCGGCCGTTGCGTTCGGCGCGGCGGTCGATGGGGAGTTCGTTCCACTCGGGGTGCTTGGCGCACACCGAGGCCGGGCCGTAGGTTTCGGTCAGGCCATAGACGTGGGTGATGTCGAAGCCGATGCGCTCGGCACCCTCGATGATCGCAGCCGGGGGCGCGGCACCGGCGATGAGGCCGGCAACGCTGTGCTCGATGCCGGCGCGCAGGCCGTCGGGGGCGTTGATCAGCATGGCATAGACGATCGGCGCACCGCACATGTGGGTGACCTTGTGGCGGCGGATCAGCTCGTAGATCAGCGCCGGGTCGACCTTGCGCAGGCAGACGTTGACGCCGGCGTTGGCAGCCATCGTCCACGGGAAGCACCAGCCGTTGCAGTGGAACATCGGCAGCGTCCACAGATAGGCCGAGTGCTGCGGCATGCCCCAGCTGATGATGTTGGAGGCGGCATTCAGGTAAGCGCCGCGGTGGTGGTACACCACGCCCTTCGGGTTGCCGGTGGTGCCGGAGGTGTAGTTGAGCGCGATCGCGTCCCACTCGTCGGCGGGCAGGCTCCACTGGAAGTCGGGGTTGCCGCCGGCGAGGAAGTCCTCGTACAGGATCGTGCCGACACGGTCGGTTCCAGGGTATTCGTCATCGAGCGCGTCGATGACCAGCGGCTTGTCGCCTTCGAGCAGCTCGAGCGCGGGGCGGACCACGGCTGCGAATTCGGGGTCGGTGATCAGCACCTTGGCCTCGCCATGCTTGAGCATGAAGGCGATGGCTTCGGCGTCGAGGCGGGTGTTGAGCGTGTTGAGCACCGCGCCGGTCATCGGCACACCGAAGTGCGCCTCGAACATCGACGGCACGTTGGGCAGCATCACGGCGACCGTGTCGCCCTTGCCGATGCCGTGGGCGACCAGGGCGCTCGCCAGGCGGCGGCAGCGGGCGTAGGTCTCGCTCCAGGTGTAGCTTTGTGCGCCATGCACGACGCTGGTGCGCGTGGGATAGACCATCGCGGTACGCTCGATGAAGCTGAGCGGCGACAGCGGTACATAGTTGGCCGGATTCTTGTCCAGTCCTTGTTCGTATGCGATTTTCGACATCCTTCTCCACTCCCGGTCTTGCAACAGGTTAGCGATGGGTCAGGGATGGCCGGGCACAGTCCGGGCATCCATACCGTCGGGTATGGAGAATGGCAAAAAATCTTGTCGGCAATTTCGTGAGAATGTACTGAATCTTGTCCGCCATTTTCTGGTCGTGGGGCGAACTCTAGAATGCCGGGTTGCTCCAGTCTGCAGCGCCAGAGCCATGGGCGCGAGGGGTGTCCGCGGACGGGGCTGACGGAATCAGGACTGCAGTGGAGCGACGAGCACGGAAATGAGTCAGGACCAGTCATCGTCGGGCCTCGGGGCGCTTAGCCACAGCGAACTGCGCCTTCGCCAGATCACCGATACCATTCCCGCCCACATTGGCTATTTCGACCACGACTGGGTGTTCCGCTATGGCAACCGGCGCTATGCGCATTGGTTCGGGACCACCAGCGAGGGCATGAAGGACCGCCCGATCCTCGAGGTGATCGGCCCGCATGTGTTTGCGCAGGTCGAGGACAAGGTGCGGCGCGCGCTCGCGGGCGAGGAGGTGAGCTACGAGTACAGCATGCCCGGACCGGGCGGCGAGACCCTATACACCCGCAGCACCCTCGTTCCCGACTTCGGCCCCGGCGGCGAGGTCATCGGCTGCTACGTGCACGCGGTCGATGTGACCGAACAGCGGCGCACGCAGAGCGCGCTCGCGCAGGCCCAGAAGATGGAAGCGATCGGTCAGCTCACTGGCGGGCTGGCACACGACTTCAACAACATGCTGACCGTGGTGATGGGCAACCTGCAGGGGTTGGTCGAGGCGCTCGGCGAGCACCCGGCGGTGGCGGAATACGTCGAGCCTGCGCTGGCGGCAGCCGAGGGCGGTGCGGGGCTGATCCGCCGCCTGCTCGCGTTCTCGCGCCAGCAGCCGATCGTGCCGGTGGTGGTCGAGGTCAATGAACTGGTGCTCGACATGGCGCGCATGATCCGGCGCTCACTGCCGAGCACGATCACCGTGTCGACCGCCTCGCGCGATGTGGACCTGCGTGCGCTGGTCGACCCCAATCAGCTCGAGAGCGCGCTGCTCAACCTCGCGCTCAACGCGCGCGACGCGATGCCCAATGGCGGCGAGCTGCGCATCGAGTGCTCGCTCGAATGCATCGACGGCGCGGCTGCGGCCGATCTCGAGCTGCCGCCGGGCTGCTACGTGCAGATCACCGTGGCCGACAACGGCACCGGCATGGACAGCGCAACGCTCACACGGGTGTTCGAGCCTTTTTTCACCACCAAGAAATTCGGCCTCGGTAGCGGGCTGGGTATGGCGATGGTGTACGGTTTCATCAAGCAGTCGGGCGGCGGCGTGCGCATCCGCAGCCGGCAGGCGGTGGGCACCACGGTGTCGCTGCTGCTGCCGCAGGCGCCGCGCGAAATCGTTGTCCTGCACGCCGAGGGTGGTGTGTCAGCGGATGAATGTGGGGGCGCCGCTGCCCCGGATCGTCCGCTCGCAGGCAGGCTCGTGCTGCTCGTCGAAGACGACGACAAGGTGCGCGATGTGGTGCGCAAGCAGCTGTCTGCACTCGGCTGCGCGGTGCTCGAGGCCGAAAGTGGCCACGAAGCGGCCGACATGGTCGAAAATATCCCTGCGATTGCGCTCGTGCTGTCGGACATCGTGATGCCGGGCGGAATGGATGGGCGCGCGCTGGCGCGCTTCGTGCGCCGCTTCCGCCCCGAACTGCCGGTGGTGTTGATGAGCGGCTACGCCGACAAGACCATGGCGGGCCGCGAGGATGCCGACATGCCCGTGCTCGGCAAGCCCTTCACCCAGGAGCGCCTGGTCGAAGTGTTGAACGCCGCAATCGCTTGAAGGCTGGCCGTCCCGTGGCCGTACCCATTGCGTGGAGACAGGGATTTGAGCGACAAGCCCCAGACACTGATTCACGTCGTCGAGGACGATGCCGCGGTGTCGCGGCTGATCACCGCCACGCTCGAGCGTTTCGGCTACCGCCATGCGGCATTCTCGACCGGTGGCGACTTCTTGCGCCAGTTGCGCGTGCAGGTGCCCGACGTGGCCATCCTCGACCTCGGCCTGCCCGACATGGACGGCATGGAGGTGCTGCAGCAACTGCGCAGCCGCTACCGCTTCGGCCTCTTGATCGCCACCGGGCGTGACGACACCCACGACCGTGTGATGGGGCTGGAACTGGGCGCCGACGACTACGTGGTGAAGCCTTTCGAACCGCGCGAACTCATCGCCCGTGTGCGCAGCATCCTGCGCCGTTACCAGCCCGAACCCGCGCTCGATGCGCCGCCGCCCGGCTCCGCCCACTTCGCAGGCTGGCGCTTCGAGCGTGCCACCCATCGGCTGATCTCGCCCGACGGCGTGGAGGACACGCTGAGCCTGGCGGAGTCGCAACTGCTGATCGCCTTCCTCGAGCGCCCCAACCAGATCCTGTCGCGCGAACAGCTGCTCGCCGGCCGCGACGTGTGCGCGCTCGACCGCAGCATCGACCTGCGCGTGTCCCGCCTGCGCAAGCGCTTCGAGCAGGGCGGGTACAGCGGCAAGTTCATCAAGACCGTGTACGGCGCCGGCTATCTGCTGGCGGCGACGGTGAGCTGGAGCTGAAGCGCAGGCTGCTGCGGGGGTGCACATGCAGGCTGCGTTGGGGGGCATAAGCGGAGACTGCCGTGGGAGCAACTGTCTGTGGGAGCGGGCTTGCCCGCGAATGCCGGGTACTCCCCTCAGGCCGGCTCGGCCCAGATGTGGCGCGCGACGGCATGCTCGATGGCAAGCTCGACATGCTCGCACAGCAGCACCGTCATCGGCGTCTGCTGCAGCACCTTCACCGCATGCGCGGCCGACAGCCCATAGGCGTGGAGTTGTTCGCGCTGCAGCGGGTCGATCTCGTCGCCGAAATCGGTGATGCGCACCATGCGCCCCACCGGCGTGCCGGTGAGACGGATGCGTTCGTGCGCCTGGGCGTGGGTCGCGTTCATGAACGGTGGATTCCTCAGAAGATCAGGCGCAGGCCGTGGTTGAGGACACCGCCGACGAAGAAGGCGGTGGGGACGATCATCGCCAGCATCAGCGCGGCGACCTTCATGCCCTGTTCCTTGATGATCATCATCAGGCTGGCGATGCAGGGCACGAAGAGCGTGATCGTGACCATGCCGACCACCGCCTGCACCATCGACAGCTCGGCCTGCAGCGCAAAGAGACCGCTGGCACCGAAGTCGCGGCGCAGGAAACCCATCACGAAGGCGGCGCTCGCCTCCGGCGGAAGCCCGAGCCAGCCCACCACCAGCGGCTTGCCGGCCTCGATGATCCACGGCAGCGCGCCGCTGCGATCGAGCGTGAACATGATCAGCGTGCCGATCAGGAACAGCGGGATCACTTCGATCAGGTACCACTTGAGGCGTCCGCCGGTCTTCTTGAGCACATTGCCGAGCACCGGCATGCGCATCGGCGGCAGCTCGGTGATCAGGGGTACGCGTCGGCCGGGGACGACCTTGCTCGCCAGCCAGCCGGTGAACAGCAGCACGCCGACGATGCACGCGACCCAGATCACCGTCGCCGCAAACGAGATGCCGCCCAGCAGGCCGAGCACCACGCCGAGCTGCGCCGAGCACGGGATCGCCACCGCCATCAGGTAGATGGTGATCAGGCGCTCGCGCGGGGTGTGCAGGATGCGGGTGGTGAGCGTGGCCATGGTCACGCACCCTAGCCCCAGCACCATCGGCAGCACCGCGCGGCCGTTCAGCCCGATGGCGGCGAACATGCGGTTGGCGATCACCGACAGGCGCGAGAAATAGCCGGAGTCTTCGAGCACGCCGAAGGCGAGGAAGAAGGTGGTGACGATCGGCAGGATCAGCGCCAGCGCGTAGGTCATGCCCATGGTCCACAGGCCGTAATCGCCGACGATGAGATCGGCCAGCCAGGGCGTGGAGATGTGGCGCGTGACGAACTCGGTGACCGCCGGGTTGAGCACCTCGCCGAAGAAGTCTTCTTCCAGCAAGCCGACCAGCGTGCTGGCGCCGAAGTCGCCGACGAACAGATACACCAGATACAGCACGCCGAGCAGCATCGGCCAGCCCCACAGACGGTGCACCGCGATGCGCCCGAGCAGCATCGACAGCGTGCGGTCCTTGCCCGCGGCCTGCTGGGTGACGGTGCGCGCGAGCGCTTCGGCCGCGCCGCTGCGTTCGCGGGCGAGGCGTGCGGGCAGGGTGTCGCGGCCGATCGGGGCGGTGAGTTCGGCGAGCGCGGCGCACACCTCGGCGCTGCCGGGTTGGGCAGCGAGCCATTCGGCAACCTCGGCGTCGCGGCCGATGGCGAGAATGGCCAGGCCGCGCGCCGACAGCCGTGGATGCGGGCAGTTGGCGACGATGAGCTGCTCGACGCGGGCGATGTCGTGCTCGAGCACCGGGTCGTAGCGCAGCAGCGGCGCCGGCACGGCAGCGCGCGCCAGGGCGTCGGTGAGCGCGGCGACGCCTTCGCCGCCGGTCGCCACCGTGGCCACCACCGGTACGCCCAAGGCCTCGGCCAGCGCGCCGGCATCCACCGTCACGCCGCGCGCCTTGGCCTCGTCGGTCATGTTGAGCGCCATCACCATCGGCACGCCGAGCTCGGCCAACAGCGCGGTGAGGTTGAGCGTGCGGCGCAGGTTCTTGGCGTCACCGACCTGGATCAGCGTGCGCATGTCCTCATTGAGCAGCGCACGCATGGTGGCGCGCTCGTCGTCGCTGCGCGAGGGCAGGGCGAGCACGCCCGGGGTGTCGAGCAGCGAGGCCTCGCGGTCGAAGCGCGGCGTGGCGCGCGACACCTCGACCGTGGTGCCGGGGTAGTTCGACACCGTGACGTAGGTGCCGGTGAGGCGGTGGAACAGCACCGATTTGCCGACGTTGGGGTGGCCGACGAGGGCGAGGGTGCGCAATGCAGCGGCGGGCGACGGCAGAGGGGCGGCGCAGTCCATCGAGGGGGGAATTCCAGGGACGAGTGAAGGTGAAAGTCGGTTAATGATAATAGGTCGCGTTAATCCTTTTCCTGATAAAGCTCAAGACCCATGCGTGTTGTTGCCCGGATCGAGGCTTGGCCCAGCGCCGCTCCAGCAGCGGTGGGCCGACGTGCACTGCTTGAGCGCGCAGTGAAGCGGCGGGCGCGTGCGCTCAGGCGCTCACGGCGACCCAGTGGTTGTCGGGCGCGATCTCGACCGGCCAGCGCAGCAGCACGGGATCGCGCTGCGGGTGCCAGAAGCCGAGGCCGCGGGGCGAGCCGATCAGGCTGGCGTGGGTGCCGTCGAGCGGGAGTTCGGCGAGCGCGCCCGCCTTGTTCAGCTCGGCGATCACCTCCAGGCGCTCGGGCGCGGCTGGGTGCCAGCGCGTCACGCGGTGGCTGCGCTCGGCGGACAGATAGAAGCCGCCGTCCATGCCGGTGGCGATGTCGCCGCAATAGCCCGCGCCCACCGTCTCGCGGCTGGGGATCTCCAGGCTGTCGCCGTTCCACACTGCGAGGATGGGGGCGCCGGCGCGATCGGCCGCGTCGTCGTGCTCGGCCTGCAGCGCGACGCCCACCAGCGTGCGGCCATTGGCCACCGGTGCGGCACCGAGCGCCAGGTGGCGCAGGCTCAGGCGCTTGTCCTTCAGCCACCACTGGCCGAGGCGCTCGCCATTGCGTGGATCGAGCCGCACCAGCGAGGAGTCCATGCGGTCGAGGTCGCGCTTGCGGTCGCCGGCGGCGCGCAGGATGCCGCCGTTGGCCACCACCAGCTTGCCATCGGCGTCGAACACGAGTTCGTGCGGCTCGACGCCGCGGGTGGGGAACTCGGCCTCCTTGCGCAGGCTGTCGCGCCGGCGCACGGCGACCCAGCCCTGGGTGGAGCCGGTCTCGGATTCGGTGGTGTACAGCCACTCGCCCGCGGGGTCGAAGACCGCGTGGCCGTTGAGCGTGCGCCCGCTCTGCTCGTCATCGAGCGCCTGGCGGGCGAGGACTTCGCCGTCGGCGGCGCAGCGCATCAGCCAGGGCCCGGGACGGTTGGCACACACCAGGAAACCGCCGTCGCGGTCGGCCAGCAGGCCGTGGACGCGATTCGGGACGGCGACCGCGGTCTCGATGCGTGCGAGGCCTTGCTGCCAGTCGGGTGCGAGGATGCCGACGTAGTCGGTGGCGCCTTCGGTCTTTGCGCCTCGTGAGGCGCCGTCGCGGCCGAGGTCGTGCAGGCTGCGCCAGGCGGCGATCAGGCGGATTTCGGGGAGCTCGCCGGCTGTGGGCGTGGCGGCGAACAGGGTGCGGGGCAGCAGGGCGAGCGAGAGGCCGCCGCCCAGCGTGCGCAGGAAGTCGCGTTTGTTCATCGGGGTGTTCCAGTGGAAACGACGGACCCCGCCGGGGCCCGTCGGTCGATACGCTCGAATCAGAACTTGTATTCGCCGGTCAGGATGATCGCGCGGCCGGTGCCGGGGATGGCGAAGCCGCCCTGGTCGTACACGGCGTCGTAGTACACCCGGTCGAAGATGTTCTTGACGTTGAGGCGCGCGGCCCAGCTTTTCTGCTCGTAGGCCAGCATCGCGTCCCAGCGCGCGTAGCCGGGCGCGGTGTTGGGCGAGAACTTGCCGTCGATGAAGTTGCTGCTCGCGTCGATGGCGGTCGGCACGTAGGCGTAGCGATCGCTCTTGGCTTCGACGCCGCCGCCGATCTTCCATCCGCCGCCGAGCGCGTAGGTCGACCACAGGTTGAAGGTGAGCTTGGGCGTATTGCGCGGGCGCTGGCCTTCGAGGCGGGCGTCCGCGCCCGGCGCGATCTCCAGGATCTCCGCGTCCATCAGCGAGAAGCCGCTGAACACCTCCCAGTTCGGCGTCACGCGTCCGGCCACTTCGAGCTCCAGGCCGTCGGTGCGGCGCTTCCTGGTCAGGATCGCGGCGGTGGACTCGAGGTCGGTATTGCGCTCCCACGCCTTGTCGGCGCGGTACAGCGCGGCGCGCAGGGCGAGATCGCCGTCCATCAGCATCCACTTGGCGCCGAGTTCGGTGACCTTGCTGCGCTCGGCGGGGTAGCTGCCGCCGGAGAGCTGGTAGAGGTCGGCGGTCGGGCTGAAGGAGTCGCTGTAGCTGATGTAGTAGTGGGTGGTCTCGGTCGGATGCCAGGACAGGCCGGTGCGGATGCTGGTCTCGCTGAAATCGAGCTGCGGCGAGTTCAGGCTGGAATATTCGGCGTCGAGCGAATCGTGCCGTGCGCCCAGGGTCAGCTTCCAGTTCGGCACGAACTCGATCGTGTCCTGGGCGTAGAAGGCGAGGGTGTCACCCTGGTAGGTGATCGCCGGCGCGGAGGTGAAGGCGCCCGGACGATAGAAGCGGCCCGCGCCCGGGTCGAGGTCCTGCAGGCTGCGGCGGCTGGAATCTTCCTTCAGGTACTCGATGCCGGCGAGCAGTTCGTGCTTCATGCCGAACAGGTTGGTGCGCGCGGTGAGGTCCGACTGCAGGGTCAGGTTCTCGGTGTCTGTCTGGCGCACCTTCGGGCCGCCGGTGCTGCCGTCGAAGCTCGGGGCGTCGGTTCGATTCGGCGCCTGCGCCCAATACACGCGCTCGTAGCTCGCGTGGCGCAACTGGGTGCGAATCTCGGCCTGCGAGGACAGCTTGTACTGGTGCACCAGCGAGCTCATCGCGGTGTCGCTGTCGTCGAAGGTATTGTTCGTGCCCCAGAAGGTGTCGGCGGCGAAGTTCGTGGTCGGGCGCTTGGTCGCCGGATCGAAGGAGATGCCGTAGTCCGGGTTGTCGCGCGTCTTCAGGGTGTAATGGTTGAAGGTGAATTCGTTGTCGGTGTACAGCCCGGTGACCAGGCTCAGGCCCAGGCCTTCGCGGTGGATCTCGGGCTCGGCGCCGTCGGCCGGGTTGCTGCGCCAGCTTCCTTCGTCGCGCTTCATCACGTTCAGGCGCAGCGCGGTGGTGTCGCCGAGTTCCTTGTTGAAGTCGCCGGTGACTTCCCGGTAGTCATCGATGCCGACGCTGCCGGTGATCTTGCCGCGGTTGCCGAGCAGCGGGGTCTTGGTGACCTGGTTGATCACGCCGCCGGCCTGGCCGCGGCCGAAGAGCATCGCGGCCGAGCCGCGCAGCACGTCGATCTGCTCGAGGTTGAAGGTCTCGCGGTTGTACTGGGCGGTGTCGCGGATGCCGTCGAGGTACATGTCGCCGAAGGTGTAGAAGCCGCGCAGGTTCATGTTGTCGCCCGAGCGGCCGCCCTCGGCGGCATTGAACGACAGGCCGGAGACGTTGCGCAGCGCTTC
Organism: Thauera sp.; assembly: GCF_034003485.1. Classification (GTDB taxonomy): domain Bacteria; phylum Pseudomonadota; class Gammaproteobacteria; order Burkholderiales; family Rhodocyclaceae; genus Thauera. Next base: position 40,009 of record NZ_JAVEYL010000010.1, on the reverse strand, counting down.
CTTGAGGCTGCCGACCTGCTGCTCTTCCATCAGCGTGTTGGTGACGGTGGTGACCGCCTGCGGGATGTCGTGCGGGTCCTGCAGGACCTTGCCGACGCGGGTCGCGGTGGCGCGGTGCCCGTCCTGGGGGGCGTCTTCGGTTGCTTGCACGGTGACGGCAGGAAGGGTGGTCGCCGGGGCGGTCTGGGCGTGGGCGCCGAGCGACATGCCGGCAAGCATCAGCGCGCCGAATGGCAGCAACGGGCGCGCAGGGGGGCGGGCGGCGAACGGGCGGTCAGCGCCGGGGCGCTGCGCGTGGAGGGTTTTCATCGGGGCGAATCTCCGCGGTTTGGGAAGTCATGTGTGGCTGGCTTCCTGCGTGCGGGGTGCGCCTTGATGCGCGCGCTTCAGGTGGCTGGCTGATCGAGCGCGCAAGTATTAACGAAATGCGAACAATTCGCAATAACTTTTAGATTGGCTCTCGGCGTGACCATCCGCCTCCCAAGGCCCTGTACAGATTCACCGCGTCGCTGAGCCGCGCCAGGCGCAACTGCGCGAGCTGGTCCTGCGCTGCAAACAAGGTGCGCTGGGCGTCGAGCACGGTGAGCAGGCTGTCGGCGCCTTCGCGGTAGCGCAGTTCGGCCAGGCGCAGGCTGCGCTGGGCTTCGGTGAGGATCTCGCGCTGGGCGGCTTCCTGGTTGGCGTCGCGGGTGGCGTTGGCGAGCGCGTCCTCGACTTCCTTGAGGGCGACGAGGATGGCGCGGCGGTGGGTTTCGAGCAGTTCGCGCTGGCGTGAGCGCTGGATGTCCACGTCGGCGCGCAGGCGGCCGCCGTCGAAGATCTTCTGCACCACGCTGGCCGAGATCGACAGCGTGCGCGTGGTGTCGGCGAGCGCCAGCAGCGCGGCGCTGCCCACGCCGGCGCCGGCCGACAGGCTGATGCCGGGCAGCAGCGCGGCGCGTGCGGCGGCGATGTTGGCCGCGGCGGCGGCGAGGCGGGCCTCGCTGGCGGCGAGGTCGGGGCGGCGCAGCAGCAGCTCGGCGGGCAGGCCGGCGTCGACCATCGGCACCTGCAGCGCGGCCAGGCGCTCGTCGGTCGGGAAGCCGGCCTGCGGGTTGCGCCCGAGCAGGATGGCGAGCGCGCTGCGCGTCTGGCGCAGTTGCACTTCGAGCGGCTCGATCGCCTTGCGCTGGTTGAGCACCGTGGCGCGCTGCTGGCTCAGCTCGAGCGCCGAGGCGGCGCCGTTGTCGTAGCGCGCCTGCACCACGCGCAGCACGCGCTCGGCGATGGCGAGGTTCTGGCGGGCGATGTCCAGGCGCTCCTGCAGCGCCAGGGCCTGGAACCAGGTGCTCGCCACGCTGGCGCTCATCGACAGGCGTGCGGCGTCGTGGTCGAAGCGGGTGGCGGCGAGGCCGGCGCGACTGGCGTCGACGCCGGCGGCGATGCGGCCCCAGAGGTCGAGCTCGTAGCTGGCGCCGAGGTTGAGGCTGGTGGAGTTCGTCTCGTTGCTGTCGACATTGCGCGCGCCGCTGCCAGCGCTGAGGTCGAGCGCCGGGAACAGCGACGCCCCAGCCTGGCGCAGCGCGAGCTCGGCCTGCACCACGCGTTCGGCCTGAATGCGCAGGTCGGGCGCGGCGGCCAGCGCCTCGGCGACGAGGGCATCGAGCGGCGCCGAGCCGAAGTCCTGCCACCAGGTGTCGTGGACGGGGGCGGTCGCAGCGGACGCGCCGCCAGCTTCGGCCCACTGTGCGGGCAGGTCGAGGTCGGGGCGAACGATCGGTTCGGTGAGCGCGCAGCCGGCGGTGAAGGCGAGGAGCAGGACGCCGGGGAGCACGCGGGTTATTGACTGAAGGTGCATGTACAAACCTATTCCGAGGCGAGGGCGACCACCGGGTCGAGGCGGGCGGCCTTGCGCGCGGGCAGGTAGCCGAACACCAGCCCGGTGAGGAAGGCACAACTGAAGGCGAGCACCACCGGCGTCAGCGAGTATTGCACCGCGGTGCCGAAGGCCTCGATGATCGCCGCGCTGCCCAGGCCGACGGCAACGCCGATGAGTCCGCCGACCGCCGACACCACCAGCGCCTCGATCAGGAACTGCTGCAGGATGTTCTTGGTGCGTGCGCCGGTGGCCATGCGGATGCCGATCTCGCGGGTGCGCTCGGTCACCGACACCAGCATGATGTTCATCACGCCGATGCCGCCCACCAGCAGCGAGATCGCCGCCACCGTGCCGAGCAGCACGGTGAGCGTGTTCTGCGTCTCCGACACCGTGTCGATCACCGAGGCCATGTTGCGGATCTGGAAGTCCTCCACACCGTGGCGGGCGAGCAGCAGGCTCTGCACCGCGGCCTGGGTGTCGTCGATCTGGCCGACGTCCTCGACCGCCACCGTCACGTTGCGCAGGAAGCGCTGGCCGGTGATGCGCAGGCTGGCGGTGCTGAAGGGCATGAACACGATGTCGTCCTGGTCCTGCCCCCAGGGCGTGGCGCCCTTGGGTGTCATCACCCCCATCACCTGGAAGGGGATGTTGTTGACCAGGATGAACTCGCCCACCGCATCGCGTCCCGGGAACAGCGCGTTGGCCACGGTCTGGCCCAGCACCGCCACGGTGGCGTAGCGCGCCTCGTCCTCGGCGGCGAAGAAGGTGCCGCTGGCCGGCGCCCAGTTGCGGGCAACGACGTAGTCGGCCGAGGTGCCATTGACGCTGCTGCGGTGATCGAGGTTGCCGGCGCGCAGGGTGATCGTGGCGCCCTGTTCCGGGACCGAGGCGAGCACGTTGGGCAGGCCGGCGATGGCCTGCACGTCCTCCACCACGAGCGTGGCCGGGGCGTCGCGGCCGCGGGTGTTGGGCGCGCCCGGGCGCACGGTGAGCAGGTTGGTGCCCATCGCGCTCACCTGGTCGATCACCTTCTGCTTGGCGCCGTCGCCGATCGCCAGCATCGCGATCACCGAGGCCACGCCGATGACGATGCCGAGCAGGGTAAGGATGGCGCGGAACAGGTTGGCGCGCAGCGCACGCAGCGCGGTGCGGGTGGCCTCGAGCACGTCCGACAGCGAGGAGGTGCGATCGACGTGGGGGGCGAAGTCGGGCTCGGGCCCCTGCGGCGGGCGCGGGCCGGGGTCGGACACGATGCGGCCGTCGCGGATCTCGATGATGCGCTGCGCCTGCTCGGCGACGTCGCGCTCGTGGGTGATCAGGATGATGGTGTGCCCGGTGGCCGAGAGCTCGCGCAGCAGCTTCATGACTTCGGCGCCGCTCTTGGTGTCGAGCGCGCCGGTGGGTTCGTCGGCGAAGATGATGCGCCCGCCGTTCATCAGCGCGCGCGCGATCGACACACGCTGCTGCTGGCCGCCGGAGAGCTGGTTGGGGCGGTGGTGAATGCGCTCGGCCAGGCCGAGCTTGGCGAGCAGTTCCTCGGCGCGGTGATGGCGCTCGTCGCGCGGCATGCCGGAGTACACCGCGGGCACCTCGACGTTGTCGCGCGCGGTGGCGCCGCCGATCAGGTTGTAGCTCTGGAACACGAAGCCGAAGGCCTCGCGGCGCAGGCGGGCGAGCTCGTCGCGGTCGAAGTTGGCCACGTCCTCGCCCATGAAGCGGTAGGTGCCGCTGCTCGCGCGGTCGAGGCAGCCGAGGATGTTCATCAGCGTCGACTTGCCCGAACCCGAGGCGCCCATGATGGCGACGAACTCGCCGGGGTAGATCTCGAGGTCGATGCCGTGCAGCACCCGGGTCTCGACTTCGCCGGTGACGAAGCTGCGGGTGATGGCGGAGAGCTCGATCAGCGGCGTGAGCGGCGCGTGCGCGGTGTCCCGGCTCAGCGCCTGGCCAGGTGAGGGCGCGCTCGCTGCCTGCGGCGCATCGGGCCGGCGCACGTCGGGCGCCTCGTCGAACGGGGGTGGAAGCTGGTCGAACTTCATAGCCGCGGTGTCATCGGCGGGCGGCTGCTGCCGGCGCCGACGACCAGGCCGGACACCACGCGCTCGCCCTCGGCCAGGCCGGACAGCACCTGCGTCTGGACGCGGTTGGATACGCCGAGTTCGACCTTGCGCTCCTGCACGCCGCCGCGCTCGTCGGCCACCTTGACCGTACCCTGGCGCGGCCCGGCACTCGCTGCCGCGGCGCCGTTGCGACCCTGGCCGGCGCCTGCTCCCATGCCGCGGCCGGTGCCGTTGGCGTTGCCCGGGGAGGCCGGCGGGCTCAGTTGCGGTGCGCGCGGCGCGCCCTGGGTCAGCGCGGCCATCGGCACCAGCAGCACGTCCTTCGCCTGCGAGACGATGAAGAACACCTGTGCCGTCATCTGCGTCATCAGCAGGCCGTCCGGGTTGAGCACGTCGAACAGCGCGTTGTAGAGCACCACGTTGTTGGTCACCGTGGGCGTGGGCTCGATCTTCTCGAGCTTGCCCTGCCAGCGCTTGCCGCTGCCGCCCAGGGTGGTGAAGTAGGCTTCCATGCCGAGCTCGAGCCGGCTCACGTCGGCCTCGGAGACCTGGGTCTGCACGGTCATCGTCGACAGGTCGGCGATGCGCATCACCACCGGCGCCTGCTGGTTGGTGTTCAGCGTCTGGCCCTGACGCGCGGTGATCGACACCACCGTGCCCGCCATCGGCGACAGGATGCGTGCGTACTGAAGGCTGGCCTCGTCGCCGCGCAGGGTGGATTCGATCTGTTCGATCTGCGCACGTACCGCCTCGAGCTGGGCCTCGGCCGACTTCGCCGAGGCCTCGGCCGTCTGCAGGCTCTCCTTGGTGGTGGCGTCCTCGGCCATCAGCGCACGCTGGCGGCGGAGCTGGATCTGGGCGAGCGCGAGCTGTGCCTCGCGGTCCTTGAGCTGGGCGCGCAGGTTCTTGAGCTGCGCGCGCGAGGCATCCACGCGAGCGCGGTAAACCGTGGGGTCGATCTCGGCGAGCAGGTCGCCCGCGTTCACCGTATCGCCGACCTCGACGTGGATCTTGCGCAGCTGTCCGGACACCTGCGCGCCCACGTCCACATAGTCGCGCGGCTGCAGGGTGCCGGTGGCGGTGACCACGTCCTCGATGTCGCCGCGCTGAACGGTGGAGAACTGATATCCGGTGAGCGGATCGCGCTTGCCGAACACCTGTGGCCAGGCGTACCAGGCGCCGGCGAGCAGGGCGGGAACGAGGATCAGCAATGCACGACGACCCCAGCTCGGTCGTGTTGGTCTGCGTGAAGGGGGGGTGGTGTTCATGGGCTTCCTGATGGCGCTCGCCGGTGTGGCGCGGCCGATTGATCTACGGAGTCAAGAATAGCGGCTTCGACCCGTGTCGCGTTGTATCGGAATGCTGCATCCGGTCTGGCCGGCTGCCCCTTGGAAGACTGCGCTGGGCTTGCTTTGTTCAGTTGCAATCGGTCAAAAGGTTGACCTGAGTCAAGATTGGAGAAGATTAGACAACGTCTAATTCGGGCCAGAGGCGAGGAGAAACACAAGGCCGGCAGCAGCGCCAGGACTGCCAGGCCGCCAGACATATTTCGCTGAGCAAGCAAGGAGAAGTGTCATGACGAAGATGAAGGTGCTGGGCGTTGCCGTTGCGTTGGCTGTCGCGGGTGGTGCGTGGGCGGCCACGGTGCGCGACGAACCGATCAAGCCGATCGAGGCGGCGAAGGTGTCCGATCCGGGCAAGGTCGAGTTGGGCAAGAAGCTGTGGTTCGAGCCGCGCCTGTCGATGTCGGGGATCATTTCCTGCAACACCTGCCATAACCTGTCGATGGGTGGCACCGACAATCTCAAGACCTCCATCGGGCACGGCTGGAAGGCCGGCCCGGTGAACTCGCCGACCGTGTTCAACTCCAGCCTGGCGATCGCCCAGTTCTGGGACGGCCGCGCGGCCGACCTCAAGGAGCAGGCCGGCGGCCCGATCCAGGCCGATGTCGAGATGAACATGCCGCACACCCTCGCTGTCGGCATCCTGCAGTCGATCCCGGGCTATGTGGACGAATTCAAGCGCGTCTACGGCAAGGACAAGATCGACATCGACATGATCACCGACTCGATCGCCGAATTCGAGAAGACGCTGGTGACCCCGAACTCCCGCTTCGACAAGTGGCTCGTGGGCGACGACAAGGCGTTGAGCGAGAAGGAACTCGCCGGTTACACGCTGTTCAAGGAAAGTGGCTGCGTGGCCTGCCACAACGGTCCGGCGGCGGGCGGCACCTCCTTCCAGCGCATGGGCGTGGTCGAGCCGTACAAGAGTTCGTCGCCGGCTGAAGGGCGCTCGGCAGTCACCGGTGTCGATGCCGACCGTTTCAACTTCAAGGTGCCGACATTGCGCAACGTCGAGCTGACCTATCCGTACTTCCATGACGGTGAAGCCAGGACGCTCGAGGAGGCGGTGGACATCATGGGTCGCCTGCAACTTGGCCGTACCTACAGCGAAGGCGAAATCGGCAGTATTGTCGCCTTCCTGAAGACGCTGACCGGTGAGCTGCCGCAAATCGCCATGCCGATCCTGCCTCCCTCGAGCAACGAGACCCCACGTCCGGATCCGTTCAAGTAAGCGCTCTCAGGGGCCACGTCGGGACGCTCCGCCAGTGGGTGGTGCGTCCTGCGGCTCGAGCGAGTGCTTTGAGGGCGAGTGCTTCGAGTCTCTTGACCCAGGGCCTGGACCGGGTCCAAGATTCGTGCATGGACCAGATGAAAACCTCGTTTCGTGTCGCCGCCGCTGTGCCGGCTGCCACGAATGCTTATTCCTCTACTGACGCGATCGCCTGTCTGCGGCGGGCGGGTGTGCCTGTTACCCAGCAGCGCATCGAGATTGCGCGTGCGCTTTTTTCTGCGCCGGTTCATCTCTCCGCTGACCAGATCTGGGCGAATGTGCGCGAGTCCGCTCCGGATGTGTCGCGTGCGACGGTGTACAACACGCTGCGCCTGTTCAGCGAGAAGCAACTGGTCCGCGAACTCTTCGTCGATCCGCAGCGTGTTGTGTTCGACTCCACCACGGCGCCGCATTTTCACCTCTACAACATGGATACCGGCGAGGTCCGCGACTTGGGCGACGATGAACTACAGGTCATCGGCACCCCCCGCCTTCCGGTCGGTACGGTGCTACAGGAAATCGACGTGATCGTGCGCGTGCGTAATCGCCACGATTGACATCCGGGCAGGGATGACGGGCTCCGAGGCCTGGGCCACGAAGGACGAGGGCGCTGCAAGCTTGCAGCGCCCTCGTCGCTTCTGGTGAGCGCCTCGTCGGCTACTGCGCGCTTTCGGGCACGGTGACGAAGCCCATCTTCTCAACGCCGGCAGCACGAGCCTTCGACATCACGTCGGCGATGACCTCGTAGCGCGTGTTGCGATCCGCGCGCAGGTGCAGCTCGGGCTGCGGCGTCTGCGCTGCGGCCGCAGCCAGGCGCGCGGGGAGCGCCACTGCGTCGAGGCCCTCGTTGTTCCAGAAGATGCGCCCCTCGCCGTCGATGGACACCGACACTGTCTCGGGCTTCTCCTGGGTGGGATTGCTCGAGGCCTGCGGCAGGTCGATCTTGACCGAGTGCGTCAGCAGCGGGGCGGTGATCATGAACACGATCAGCAGCACCAGCATGACGTCGATCAGCGGCACCATGTTGATGTCGCTCTGCAATGGGCGTGTGTCGCCCTGACTGAATCCGCCGAATGCCATCACGCGGCTCCGTGACTGCTTGCCGGGCTGGCGCTGGTGATCCGCAGGGCAGCATCTTGCTGGCTGGCGGCGCGTGGGGTAACGGCGGCGATGCGCGCGCCGGTGGAGAACCACGCATGCAGGTCATGCGCGAAGGCGTCGAGCTCGGACAGTTCGAGGCGGTTGGCGCGCGTGATCGCGTTGTAGGCGAGCACGGCCGGAATGGCCACGAAGAGGCCAAACGCGGTCATGATCAGGGCCTCGCCGACTGGTCCGGCGACCTTGTCGAGCGTGGCCATGCCGGAGACGCTGATGTTCACCAGAGCGTGGTAGATGCCCCAGACCGTGCCGAACAGGCCGACGAAGGGCGCCGTGGAGCCGATCGAGGCGAGCACGGTGAGGCCGGATTCGAGCGCGGCGGTGGACAGCGCGATCGACTTTCGCAGCGCGCGGGTGATGACCTCGTCCGCGTCGAGCGTGCTGCCGAGGGTGTCGTCGTGCGTATGGCGGCGAACATGCTGCGCGGCGGCGGCGCCTTGCTGGGCGAGCGCTTCGAAGGGCGAATCCGGCGCCGCTTCGTTGAGCAGCTTGAGGCCGGCGTCGAGGTCGGCTGCGTGCCAGAAGCGCTCGATCGCCTCGCCGTGACGGCGCGCGCGCAGCTGGCGTAGCGCGCGGGTGAGGATGAGATACCAGCTGGTGATCGACATCACGAGCAGGATCACGCCAACGCTGCGGATGATGGTGTCGGATTGCGCCCACAGATGGGCAAGGCCGAAGGCCTGTGAACTGTCCATGTTCAGTTTCCTTGGAGTTTGAAGACGATGGGAACGAGCACCCAGGCCTCGACGGCGACATCGCCCTGGCGCGCGGGGACGAAGCGCCAGCGCGCGACGGCCTCCTGGGCGGCGCGGTCGAGGCGCTCGGAACCCGAGCTGGTGCGCAACTCGACGCGGGCCGGCTGGCCTTCCGGCGACACGAGCACGCGCAGCATCACCTGGCCTTCCTCGCGCAGTCGGCGTGACAACATCGGGTAGGCCGGGCGTGGGTTATTCAGGTAAGCGGCATCGAAGCGTGCGGCGGTGACCGCAGCAGCGGCTGGGGCCACAGGCGCCGCCGGCGCTGAGGGAGGCGCCGGGGCGGGCGGTGCGGGCTCGGGCGCGGCGTCAGCAGGCGCGCTGAGCGCGGTCGGTGACTCGGTGACCGGCGCAGGCTTGTTGACGACGGGTTTCGGCGTCGGCTTCCTGGGCACGGGCTTGGGTGGAGGCGGCTCCGGGCGGCGGACCTCGGGCGGCGGGGGTTCGGGTGTCGGTGGTGGTGGCGCGGGCGTGGGCTCGGGCACTGGTACGGGTTGTGTCACCGGTTCTGGAGCGGGCTTTGCGACCGGCTCGGCTTCGATCAGCGCGACCTGGATCGGAACGATCCGGGGCGGCGTGGGCTGCTGCATGCCGAGGTGGGCGAGGGTCGCCAGGCCGGCCACATGAACACCGGCCACGAGCACGGCGAGCAAGGTCCGACGCGCTGGCGAGCCCCGCAGGCTCACCAGTGTCCGCGGGCTTGCGGCTGCGCCGTTGGCGAGATCACCGGGGTCAGAGCGCGCAAAGGGATAACTGCCCGGAAGCGGCTGCGACGGTGTGCGTTCGGTCGAAACGGATGGCAAGGCCTGGACTGCAGAGTGCATCGGTGCGGAGGCTGGGGGGACTGCCTCCGCAGAGGCAGCGAGTGGTTGGGGGAAGGTGGCAGGGCGAGGGGCTGGAAATCAGGACGCGCTCGAGCCCATCTGCGACTGCAGGTAGTTCTGCAGGCCGACGCTCTCGACCAGGCCGAGCTGCGTTTCCAGATAGTCGATGTGCTCTTCGGTGTCTTCGAGGATGTGCTCGAACAGCTCGCGCGACACGTAGTCCTTGCAGGATTCGCAGTAGGCGATCGCCTCGATCAGATTCTCGCGCCCGCCGAGCTCGACCTTGAGGTCGCCCTGCATGCACTCGGGCACGTTCTCGCCGATCAGCAGCTTGTTCAGGTTCTGCAGGTTGGGGAGGCCTTCGAGGAACAGGACGCGCTCGATCAGCATGTCGGCATGTTTCATCTCTTCGATCGACTCGTCGTACTCGTGCTTGCCCAGTCGATCGAAGCCCCAGTTCTTGTACATGCGTGCATGCAGGAAGTACTGGTTGATTGCAGTCAGCTCGATGGTCAGTTGCTTGTTCAGGAACTGGATGACCTTCTTGTCGCCTTTCATGTTGCCTCCAGGGCGGGTGAGTAAGCAGGCGTCGCGCGAGCAGGCTGCAGGGCAGGCCTCGCATCCGGTGCTGGTTCCGCGCGGGAACGCAGACAATCCCTTGCGCATCGCGCGCAGCGGCCACACTCGGCGGTTACGCCGAGAGTCTGCCGCAATTCGCGAAGGGTGCCGATACCGTCGTCGATCGCCTTGTGGATCTGCTTTTCGGTGACGGCGCTGCACACGCACACGTACATAGTCTAGCCCTCTTGCCGGAATTTGGCCCCGTGGTCCGGGTGGGAATCTACTTGGTCAGGATCAGTTTGCCGTTGCGCGTCGCGCGCAGGACGTAATGCGTGCCCTCATGCTCGATCGTTACGGCTCGCAGTCCACCGAGCAGTTGGTCGCTGGTCAAGGCGGGCGTCGGGACGCGATCCCGGTCGCTGTCGCTCGCGCCGATCGTTCGGGCGGGGGCAGGGCGGACGTCGTGGCTGGGCTCGATCTCGATCATTTTCTAAAGCGGTTCAAAACAAGAATGATTCGCATTAAAACATGATTCGAGGCGCTGCACAACGGCGCCGAAGCTCACGCTCAGTCGAGCGTGAGCAGGATGATCAGGCTGGGATCCTGCGCGGCGTCGAGCGGAAGGTAGGCGATGGCGCCGGGCGTCGACTGCAGGATGCGGCGAACGTCGTCCGCGTCGGCGGCCTCGCGCGGGGGTTGCGCGCGGCCGGTAAATACCAGCCGCGACCAGTAGGCGCGGATCTGGCTGGGGTTCTTGCGGGTGAGCTGGAGGTAGAACTGGTCGCGCGTCGGGCCGGCGGGAAGATCGACCAGGGTGACAGTCCGTCCGTTCGGCAGCGTCGTGCCGCGTCCGAGGTAGAGCTGTTCGGCACTCTCGCGATCGAGTTCGGTGAGGTCGCTCTGGCGCGCCGAGACGACAGCCATCGTCGGGGACGGCAAGGGCGTCTGCGCCCAGACGCCCCCGGCATACGACAGCGGCAGCGCGGCAAGTGCGACAAGCACAGCCAGCGCCTGGCGACGAAGGGTGCGCTCAGAAAACGACATCGACCGAGATGCTCATCAGGTTGATCGACTGGTGGTCCACCTTTGATGCGAACGGTGCTTCGCGCGCGATGAAGCTGCCGTGTGCGCCGGTGCCGGTACGCACGTGGGCGAACTCCGCCTTCAGCGCCGTGTTGTGCAGGACGTCCCAACGCAGGCCTGCGGTGAGGCTGCGTTGCGCCTGGTTGCGCGTACGGTTGAAGCCGGCGATGAGTTGGCGCTCGGTTTCGTTACTCCCGACACCTACGTGTGCCAGGGGGTCGTCTTCCCGTTGGCGGGCGAGGCTCACGTAGGGCGTGAGCTTGCCGACACGCCGCCCGACCGATAGATACGCGCCAGTCGAGCTGTTGGAAAAGGCGCTGGTGGTGGTGCGCGCCAGTTCCGTGCTGAACAGCCAGCGTCCGTCGTCCCACTGCAGGCCAAGGGAGCTGAAGCTTGCGTCGGCACCTGAGCCACTCAGACGGCTCGCCAGCGCAGGCGACAGATCGAGCGATGCAACCGTTGTGCGGCGCACGGCGAGGTCGGCTTTGGCGTAACCCGCGCTCAGGTTCAGGTGGCCAACCTCGACGGTCACCCGCATGCCGACCAGGTTGCTGAGCCGGGCGCTGCCGCCGCCGATCACCGGCACCCGGCTGCGTCCCGCGTAAGGGTGCAGTTCGACGAAGGCTTCGCCGATCCTGCTCCGATGCAGCAGATCTATGCCGTCGAGGTCGGAGAACGGGTTGAGGCCATAGACCTCGACCGGTGGCCGAACCCAGGTCTGGTTGTAGTTGATGTCGGCCGTGTCGGACAGCATGAAAAAGGGGCTGCGCAGGCGGCCGGCCCGCACCGTCAGCTCCGGCGTCAGAGCGTGGCTGACAAAGGCCAGGGCGGCGCGGGGGTCGTAGTCGCCACGCTGCGTCTCGCGGGTGACGAGCTGCACGACGGCGGCGCTGCGCTCGCCGAACTTCAGTCCGGCCTGCAGGCCCAGGACCGAGTCCGGTCCCGTGTCGACCCTGCTGCCGCCCGGCGCGTCGATGCCGACGCGCGCGAACTGAAGCTCGTCGGCCTTGGTGAAGACGGCACCAGCGGTGGCGAACCCCGAGAACTGCCAGGGGCCGCTTGCCGCGGCCACAGCCTGCAGCGGCAGGGTGGAGAAGGCCGCCAGCGTGAGCAGGGCGACTTGGGGCAGCTTCATGAACGGGCTCCTTTGCGAACCTGCTGCAGATGGGCAAGGGTGGCGTTGCGGTCGACCGGTCGCGAGAACAGGTAGCCCTGGCCGAAGTCGCAGCCCATTTCGCGCAGGATCTGCAACTGGGCGTCATCCTCGATGCATTCGGCCACCACCGTCATGCCGAGGTCGTGGGCCAGCTCGATGCTGCGGCGCACGATGGCACGAAGGCGTTCGTCATGGGTGATGGAGCGCACGAAGGAGCCATCGAGCTTCACCTGGTTGCACGGCATCGTGTGCAGGTAGCTCAGCGTGGAATAGCCGGTCCCGAAGTCGTCGATGAGGATATCGATACCGGCGGCACGCAGCGCGTGAAGGGTACTGATGGCAGGGCCGTCCTGGCGTGCGAGCACGCTTTCGGTGACTTCGAAGCGAATGGCGCTGTGGGCGAGACCGCGCGCATCGATGGTGGCCAGCAACTCCTCGGCAAGCTGGGGCCGGGCGAGCTGGCGTGCGGACAGGTTGACGCTCACCCGCAGCGGCGTGCCCTCGGGAAGCTGCTGCGCCCAGCCGCACAGGTCGGCGCAGACCTCGGCGAGCACGCTCATGCCGACGTTGTGGATCAGGTCCAGGGTCTCGGCAAGCGGGATGAATTCAGAAGGCGGCAGCAGGCCGAGCGTCGGGTGGGGCCAGCGCACCAGGGCTTCGAAGCTCATCGTTACCTGACTGCCGAGATCGACGATGGGTTGGTAGAACACTGTCAGGTCGCCGCTCTTCAGCGCAGCGCGCAGTTCGGCTTCGATCTGCAGCACCCGCACCGCCTGAGCGTGCATCTCGGCATGGAAGAACTCGATCGACGCCGTCTCGCTGCGGCGCGCCTTGTGCAGGGCGTTGTCGGCGTCGCGCAGAAGGGATTCTGCATCTTCGCGGTCGTTGTCGCTCAGTGCGACCCCCACGCGGCAGCGTGGATGCAGCACCTGCTCGGTGCTGCTGGGCGCAAAGGCGGGGAGCGCAACGAGGTCTTCACACATGCGCAGCGCTTCGATGGAGCCCTCGACGCCGTTCAGCAGCACGGCGAACTGGTCGCCGCCCACTCGCGCGCACACGTCGCCATGACGCATGAACGAGGAGATGTGTGCCGCGACCCGGCGCAGGAGCTCATCGCCCACGGCGTGGCCGTAGCTGTCGTTGACCAGGCTGAAGCGTTCGAGGTTGATCGCGAGCACCGCGAGCTCGCGGAGGTCGCCGCGGCGGCGCTGGGCCAGGGCCCGGTTGGCGTGCTCGATGAACATCGCGCGGTTGGGCAGGCCGGTGAGGCCGTCATGCAGCGCGTCGTGCATGAGTTGCTGCTCGGCGCGTTTGCGCAGGTTGATGTCGCCCAGCGAGCCGGCCATGCGGAAGGCGTGGAGGTCCTCGTCGCGGCTGGCGACGCCGCGCATCAGTACCCAGCGGGGCGGGCTGTCGGGTAGTCCGACGCGGAACTCCATCATGAACTGCGAGCTGTCGCCTTTCAGGTGGCTGATCATGCGCTGCCGGAAAGCCTCGACTTCATGCGGATGGATGAAGTCCAGAAAGGCCTCCGCCGCGATCGGCAGCGAGCCGGGCGGCACGCCGAGGATCTGGCAGAAGCGGTCGGAGTAATACACGGTGCCGGCGCGCAGATCCCAGTCCCATAGTCCGTCGTTGGCCCCGCGCAAGGCCATTGCATGGCGCTCCTCGCTCGCCTGCAGGCATTCGGCGGTGTGCTGCAATTCGTCCACGCGTTGCTGCAGGGTGGCGGCCATGATGTTGAAATGGCGCGCGATCACGGCCAGCTCGTCTTCGCCTTGCGCGCTGACGCGATAGTCGAGCCTGCCGTCGGCGATCGCCTTGCTGCCCTCGAGCAGGCGGCGCAGGTTGCGGGTCAGGAAGTAGCCGATGGTCGACAGCAGGAAGAAGGTGAGCGCAATCTCGGCGATGGCGATTGCGAGCCCCTGTTCCATGATTGCCCGCCGCGCTGCGGCCAGCACCGAGACGGAGACGCCGAACTGCAGGGCGCCGACCTCGTTCTTCGCCAGCAGCAGGGGCCTGCGCACGTGAACCACTTCCCCGGTGCTGACCACCCCTGCGAGGAAGCTCTGGCGATGCTCGCTCGGCTCGGGCAGGTGCGTCATGTAGGGCAAGCCGGCCGAAACCAGCACCTGGTCGCCGGTGCCGGCAATACGGACGTAAACGAGCCCTTCATCGGCCTCCGCGAGCAGCTCGCCGAGGACGTCCTGGAGGGCGTCGAAGCGCTGCTGCTCGCCATAGGCCGTGGCCATGGCGTGCAGCATGCTTGCGTTCTGGGTGATGGTGGTGTCCAGGCTTGCCGATACCGCGTTGTTCATCAGCCGCATGCTGTTGGCGAGCAACAGGCTCAACAGCACGACCTGCACGACCGTGCTGGCGAGCAGCAGGCGGACGCGGATGGAGGAGTGGCGAAAGGGCAGCAGCATGGATCGGGTCTGGCGGCTTGTCGGAGGCGCTGGAATCAGCGCCGCGCCAGGCGGCGAACTCCAGAGGAGGCGGCGATCCTGCCCTCGGTGGCGAAGTTCTCGAGGTTGGCTTCGATGTGGTCGGGGTCGTACAGATAGTTGACCATCATCCCCCAGGACTGCTTCAGGCCCTTGTCGGACCTGTCTGCCAGCCAGTTCAGGCGCTCGACGCGGGCGCCGTTGCCGAGGTGGAAGCGGGCGACGGTGTCGACCAGCTTGTCGCCGCGCCGTGCGTCGAGCAGGTAGCGTGCCGCCAGACGCTGCAGCGGCTCGCGCAGCGCCTGCTGCAGGGCCTCGTCTTGCGACCATGCGCGGTCACCCTCGAGCATCGTGGCGAGCACGGGGGCTTCTGCGCCGGTGACGCCGAGCGCGGCGAGGCGCTTCCAGTCTGCCGGTGTGATCGCGCTGGCGAACTCCTCGGGGTTGCGCTGCACCCAGCGGACGAGGCCGGGAATGGGCGACAGCGTGGCGAAGGTCTTCAGGCGCGGGAAGTCGCGCTTGAGGTCGTCGATCACGCGCTTGAGCAGGAAGTTGCCGAAGCTCACGCCGCGCAGGCCAGCCTGGGTGGCGCTGATCGAATAGAAGATCGCCGTGTTCGCGCGGCTGGCGTCGGCGAGCGGCGCCTCGATGTCGAGCAGGCGCTGCACGTTGTCGGCGACTTCCTCGAGCAGTGCGACCTGCACGAAGATCAGCGGCTCGAGCGGCATGCGCGGATGAAAGAAGGCGTAGCAGCGACGATCGGAGTCGAGGCGGTTCTTGAGGTCTTCCCAGGAGCGGATCTCGTGCACCGCCTCGTATTCGACCAGCTTCTCGAGCAGCGCCGCGGGCGAGGTCCAGGTGATGCGCTGCAGCTCGAGAAAGCCGACATCGAACCAGGCCGACAGGCGAGTCTCCAACTCGCGATCGAGCGGCTTGAGCAGCGGGTCTTCGGTGACGAAGCGCAGCAGATCCGCGCGCAGGTCGACCAGGAACTTGACGCCCTGCGGAATGGCGTTGAACTGGGTCAGGATGCGCAGCCGGCGCGAGCGCATCGCGGCGCGCAGCCGGGCCTCTGCGTCCCATTGTCCGGGGGTGCCGATTGCCGCCTGGTAGGCCTCGTGGGCACTTGCGACCTGGCGCGGGTCGGGGCCGAACTCATGTGCGATCAGCTTGAGGAAGGCGTGGCGACCGGCGTCGTCGAGGCGCAGATAGGTCTCCGCAAGGCGCGCTGCGCGCTGTCG
The DNA here is from genome assembly GCF_034003485.1 of Thauera sp. Lineage (GTDB taxonomy): Bacteria > Pseudomonadota > Gammaproteobacteria > Burkholderiales > Rhodocyclaceae > Thauera. The sequence continues at coordinate 24,256 of NZ_JAVEYL010000010.1, read as the reverse complement.
CGTCGAGACCTCGCCGCCGCGGCCTTCCGCGCATTCCTGCAACTGGGTGCGGATCCGCTCAAGGTCGTCGGCCTCCGGCGGCTTGCCGAAATGGGTGGCGCTGGCCACCAGCTCACGTACCTTGGTCAGCCCGCGGGATACCAGACCTGTTCCCGCCATCGTGCCCTCCTGCCCGATTCAGGTTAAATATTCTGATACGATCATAGCCCGCTTTGGGTAGGGCATTGTGGGATGCTTTTCTCCCTCGCGTGCGTATTTCACGGTCCGGCGCGCAAAACTGCGCCGGGCTTTGCTGTGATTGCGCATGGCGTATTGATATGCCATCTTGAAGGGCAATGACATTGTGCAGGCACAGGCGATGAGGTCCGACGAAGGGGCGCCGATACGGTTGCTGATCGTGATTCCCGAACAGGAAGGCGAGGGTGTGGTCGAGCGGCAGCTGGTCCAGGCGACGTTGCGCGGAGTCGAGGTGGTCGGCCGCGCGCACACCGAGAGCCAGGCGCTTGCGCGCTACTTCCAGTGCGCGCCCGACATCGTCGTCCTCGACTGTCAGATCATGCCCGAGGAGCCGGCACGCCTGGTCGGTCTGCTCAAGCGCATGGCGCCGGGGAGCTGCATCATCGCGCTGGTGCCCGCCGCGGATTCGATGGCGGGCTCGGCTGCGCGTGCCCTCGGCGCCGACGCGATCGGCGTACTCGCTGATCTGCCAGCGCTGCTTCATGGCCTGACGGCCGCCGACGCGGTCTAGCCGCGGGACCGCTTCAGCGCTGCGTGCCCCGCGAGGCGCCCACCAGCATCAGTCCGCCGACCACCACCATCGGCACACACAGCCATTGTGCGGTGGATAGGCCGAGCGACAGCGTGCCGAAGATGCCCGGGTCGGGCGTGCGGAAAAACTCGGCGATGAAGCGCAGGCTGCCGTAGCCGATCAGGAACATCGCCGACACCGCACGTAACGGGCGCGGGCTGGCGGCGTAAAACCAAAGGATCACGAACAGCAGCAGCCCCTCGCCTGCCGCCTGGTAGAGCTGCGACGGATGGCGTGGCACCGCATCCACCCACGGGAACACCATCGCCCACGGCAACTCGCCATCGACCGGCCGGCCCCACAGTTCGCCATTGATGAAGTTACCGACGCGACCCGCCGCGAGCCCGGTCGGCACCAGCGGCGCGATGAAGTCGGTGACCTGCCAGAAGCCCTTGCCGCGCTTGCGGCCGTACACCCACATCGCCACCAGCACGCCCAGGAAGCCGCCGTGGAAACTCATGCCGCCCTTCCACACCGCGAGGATCTCGCCCGGGTGCTGCAGGTAGTAGCCGGGCTGGAAGAACAGCACTTCGCCCAGTCGCCCGCCCACGATCACCCCGATCACGCCGTACAGCAGCAGGTCGTCGATCATCTGCGCGTTCCAGCCCAGCTCCGGGCGGCGGCGCGCATGCAGACGGCCGAGGACGACGAAGAGCACGAAGGCGATCAGGTACATCAGGCCGTACCAGCGCACCGAGAGCGGGCCGAGCGAGAAGGCGATGGGGTCGAACTGGGGGTGGATCAGCATTGGAGTCTTGGTGTGGGAAGCTGGACGCTCGGCGCGTCAGTCGAACTGTTTGCGGAACGTGGCGAACTCGTCGCGCAGCGTCTCGAACTCCTCGCGCAGGCGGCGCACCTCGTCCTCGAGGTCCGCGATCCGCCCGCGTCCGCCGCCCGCGTTGGCGCCACCGGCCTGAGCCTCGGCCATTTCCTGCACCAGCGCATCGCCACCGAGCAGATGCACGTGGCGCGTCTCCTTGGTGCCAGGCGCGCGCGGCAGGGCGGCGACCAGCGGCGGGTACTTCTCGGCCAGGTGCTCGAGCACCGTCTCCACCGCGGCGACGTCGTCGAAGCGGTACAGACGTTCGCAGCGCTGACGCAGCTCGCCGGCGGTCTGGGCGCCGCGCAGCAGCAGGATCGCCAGCACCGCCTGCTCGGCCGGCGGCAGCGAGTGGCGCAGGCGCACCAGGTGCTCGTACTTGGGCACGCGCGCGCTCTGCTGGTCGCGCTTGGACACCAGGCGGCGCGCGATCAGGCTATCCACCGCGGCCTGCACTTCGGCCTCGCTCAGGCTCATCACCGGCTCGCGCGCGGTGAGCTGGTTGCTGCCGGTGGTGATGGCGTTGATCGATAGCGGGTAGGCGTCGGGGGTGATGAAGGCTTTCTCGATCAGCACGCCCAGCACGCGGAGTTCGGCGGTATCCAGGTCGAAACCGGGTGCGCTGGCGTTGTCGACAGCGGGGTTCGGATCTTGCATGGGCGCTCCTGGCGGGTGACGAGAACCGGGATGATACGCATGCTTCGTGGCGCGCGTTAGAATCGCAACCTTTCCTGCAGATTTTCCGGAGCGCCTTCATGCCCCAGTATCGTTCCCGCACCTCGACCGCCGGCCGCAACATGGCGGGCGCCCGCGCCCTGTGGCGCGCCACCGGCATGAAGGACGGCGACTTCGAAAAGCCGATCATCGCGATCGCCAACAGCTTCACCCAGTTCGTGCCCGGCCACGTGCACCTGAAGGACCTCGGCCAGCTCGTTGCACGCGAGATCGAGGCCGCCGGCGGCGTCGCCAAGGAATTCAACACCATCGCGGTCGATGACGGCATCGCCATGGGCCACGGCGGCATGTTGTACTCGCTGCCCTCGCGCGAGCTCATCGCCGACAGCGTCGAATACATGTGCAACGCCCACACGGCGGACGCGCTGGTGTGCATCTCGAACTGCGACAAGATCACCCCGGGCATGCTGATGGCTGCGCTGCGCCTGAACATCCCGGCGATCTTCGTCTCCGGCGGGCCGATGGAGGCCGGCAAGGTCAAGTGGGAGTCCAAGGTGATCTCGCTCGACCTGGTCGATGCGATGGTCAAGGCCGCGGACAAGAACTGCTCGGATGAGGAAGTCGACGCCATCGAGCGCTCGGCCTGCCCGACCTGCGGCTCGTGCTCGGGCATGTTCACCGCCAACTCGATGAACTGCCTCACCGAGGCGCTCGGCCTGTCCCTGCCGGGCAACGGCACCACGCTCGCCACCCATGCCGACCGTGAGCGCCTATTCAAGGAGGCCGGGCGCCGCATCGTCGATCTGGCGCGTCGGTACTACGAAAAGGACGACACCTCGGCGCTGCCGCGCTCGATCGCCAGCTTCAAGGCCTTCGAGAACGCGATCAGCCTCGACGTCGCCATGGGCGGCTCGACCAACACCGTGCTGCACCTGCTCGCCGCGGCGAGCGAGGGCGGCGTCGACTTCACCATGAAGGACATCGACCGCATCAGCCGCCGCGTGCCCTGCCTGTGCAAGGTGGCGCCCGCGATCGCCGACGTGCACATCGAGGACGTGCATCGTGCCGGCGGCATCATGTCCATCCTTGGCGAGCTCGATCGCGCCGGCCTGCTGCACACCGATGTGCCCACCGTGCACAGCGCCTCGATGGCCGATGCGCTGGACAAATGGGACATCAAGCGCACCACCGACGAGGCGGTGCATACCTTCTACCGCGCCGCGCCGGGCGGCGTGCCCACCCAGGTTGCCTTCAGCCAGGACCGGCGCTGGAGGGAACTCGACGCTGACCGCGAGCACGGCATCATCCGCAACAAGGAACACGCCTTCACCGCCGACGGTGGCCTTGCGGTGCTTTACGGCAATATCGCCGAGAAGGGCTGCATCGTGAAGACCGCCGGGGTGGATGAGTCCATCTGGAAATTCACCGGCAAGGCCCGCGTGTTCGAGAGCCAGGAAGACGCGGTCGAGGGCATCCTCGGCGAGCGGGTCCAGGCTGGCGACGTGGTGGTGATCCGCTACGAAGGCCCCAAGGGCGGCCCCGGCATGCAGGAGATGCTCTACCCGACCTCCTACCTCAAGAGCCGCGGCCTGGGCGCGCAGTGTGCGCTGCTCACCGATGGGCGTTTCTCGGGCGGCACCTCCGGCCTGTCGATTGGCCATGCCTCGCCCGAGGCGGCTTGCGGCGGCGCGATCGCGCTGGTCGAGGAGGGTGACACGATCGAGATCGACATCCCCAGCCGCAGCATCCGCCTGGCGATCGCTGATGACGAGCTTGCTCGCCGCCGCGCCGCGATGGAGGCGAGGGGAGCCGCAGCCTGGAAGCCGGTCAAGCGCGAGCGCGTGGTCTCGGCCGCGCTGCAGGCCTACGCTGCGCTCACCACCTCGGCCGACACCGGCGCGGTGCGTGACGTGACCCAGGTCCAGCGTTGATGCACCAGGGTTCATTCACCCCGGTTCATTGACCCCTCATCGGTCGCTCACTACCATCGACGCCATGGATACCGAACTCGCACAGCTCGAAGCCCAGCTCGAGCAACTGATCAGCCAGCACGATCGCCTGAGGGCCGACAACGGCGCGTTGCGCGGTCGCATCGTCCGGCTGGAAGCCGAAAACCGCAAGCTCGCCGACAAGGTCCGCCTCGCCGCGGACCGCCTCGAGGGCCTGCTCGACACACTGCCGGAGGCCTGAAGCGATGTCCGCCGAACACCTCGACATGACGCTGCTGGGAAAGGAATATCGCATTTCGTGTACGCCCGAAAATCGTGACGAACTGCTGGCAACGGTCGCCTTTCTGGACGACAAATTCCGCGAACTGGGGGCAAAAACGAACTCTTCCGGCGAAAAGCTCGCGGTCATGACCGCGCTCAACATCGCCCACGAATTCCTCCAGTACCAGCGCGGCAACGGGTTTGACATGCCAGGGATGAAGCGTAGAATCGGACTCATGAAAGCACGTTTGGATGGGGTGCTGGCTCAGCAGGACAAACTCTTCTGAATGGCTGAAATTGCAGTACGAGCAGGACCGATCAATCCCCTGCAGTGTTCGTTGAAGTCGTAGATTCCTTGAACCAATAGTCGAGAGACTCGGTTGCCGACCATTTATTCCGCTGGTGTGAACGCCCCTCGCCGGGTGATCCTGAAGCGGTAGGGACGTGACCTCCCTGAACCCTAGGTTCAGGATGCTCGGCCTAGACGGCACAGGCGGGGGGCCAGACAAGAGGGCGCGGTGAGCGATCACCGCGCCCTCTTTGCGTCTTCGCGCGTTTTCGGCGCGCATCCGCGTCCTGGGATGGTGCACTGCAAACTCTTAACGCCATCTTTACGCGCGACGGCCTAGCATCCACGAGGTTTTCCGCCTTCAGGCGTCTGCGCCGCGGTTGTTGCAATGCAAACCTATTTTCCTGTCCTGAGTGTGCTCGGCATGATGCTGATGCTGTTCGGGCTGGTCATGGGCTTTCCGCTCGCGGTGTCATTCGCGCTCGAAGATGGTGCAACCGCAGCCTACGACCTCGCCATCCTGGCCACCTTTGCGAGCGGCCTGTTGATGTGGGCGGGCACGCGCGGCGTTCAACGTAGTCTTCGTGTTTCCGACGGATTTCTGCTGGTGGCGGCGACCTGGCTGCTCACGCCGATATTCGGCGCCTTGCCGCTGATGCTTTATCTGCCCGCGCTGTCCTTCACCGACGCCTACTTCGAAGCTGCCTCCGGCCTCACCACCACCGGCGCCACGGTGCTCACCGGGCTCGATGCGCTGCCGGTGTCGATCAACCTGTGGCGCACCTTCATGCACTGGATCGGCGGCATGGGGGTCATCGTGCTGATGGTCGCGGTGCTCCCGTTGCTGGGTATTGGCGGGAGGCAGATCTTTCGCGCGGAGACGCCCGGGCCGATGAAGGAGTCCAGCCTGACCCCGCGCATCGCCGAGACCGCAAAGGGTCTGTGGACCGTCTATGTGCTGCTGACCGTGGCGTGCGGAGTGGCCCTGTGGGCGGTCGGCATGCCGACCTGGGAGGCTGTCATCCACGCCTTCTCGATCATGGGGCTGGGCGGCTTTTCCACTCGTGACGCCAGCCTCGGCGCCTTCGAGAGCGTGCCGATCGAGACGGTGACCATCGTCTTCGCGCTGCTCTCGGGGATCAACTATGCAACCCACTATCTCGCCCTGGTGCACCGCACGCCGCGCCCCTATGGCCAGGACCCCGAACTGCGCTGGTTCTTCGGCGTACTCTCGGTGACCGTGGTCTTTCTCACCGTGTATCTGCTCGAGGGCGGCACCTATCGGGATGGCGCGCTCGCGTTCCGCCACGTGTCCTTTCATGCCGTGTCGCTCGCCACCTCGCTCGGGCTGGCGACCTACGATTACACCGTGTGGCCGATGTTCGCCCAGATCTGGATCCTGTTCCTGGGCAGTTTTGCGGCGTGTTCGGGCTCGACCGGCGGTGGCATCAAGATGATGCGCGCCATCATCCTTTACAAGCAGGTGCATCGCGAGATCGTGCGCTCGCTGCATCCGAGCGCGGTGGTGCCGCTGCGGCTCGGCAGCCAGCGCGTCTCCGACAATGTGCTGCATGCGGTGCTCGCGTTCAGCTTCATGTACATGGTCAGCATCGTCAGCTTGACCTTGGTCCTCGCCGCTTCCGGGCTGGACCTCGTCACCGCGTTCTCGGGCGTGGTCGCCTGCATCAACAACACTGGGCCGGGTCTGGCGGCGGTCGGGCCTGCGGGCAACTACCAGGGCCTGAGCGATTTCCAGACCTGGGTGCTGAGCTTCGCGATGATCCTCGGCCGGCTGGAGATCTTCACCCTGCTGGTGGTGCTGACGCCGGCGTTCTGGCGTCGCTGAGCGTCTCGAGCACGAGCCGGTAGCCGACGCCCGGTTCGGTCAGGATGTGGGTGGGCAGGCGCGGATCGCGCTCGAGCTTGCGGCGCAGACCCGTCATGTACACCCGCAGGTAGTGCGCATGCTCGACGTGATTCGGCCCCCAGGCGCCGGCGAGCAACTGGCGTTGGGTCACCAGCCGTCCGCCGCCGGCGATCAGCAGGCTGAGCAGCCGGTATTCGATCGGGGTCAGATGCACCGGCTGGCCCGCGCGTGTGACCGTGCGCTGGTCCAGGTCGGCCACGACCTCGCCGAACACGATGCGCGAGGCAGCCTGCGGCGGACGCATGGAACGCCGCAGCAGGGCACGCACGCGGGCGAGGAGTTCTGCCACCCCGAAGGGCTTGGCGAGGTAGTCGTCGGCGCCGGCATCGAGGGCGCCGACCTTGTCGGCCTCGTTGCTGCGCGCCGACAGCACCAGCACCGGCATGCCGCTCCACTGGCGTAACTCGGCGAGCAGGACGAGGCCGTCGCCGTCGGGCAGGCCGAGGTCGAGCACCAGCAGGTCCGGGCGCCGGTTCGCCAGTTCGATGCGCCCGCGTTCGAGCGAGGCCGCCTCGTGGACCGCGCACCCGTCTGCTTCGAGCGCGGCACGCACGAAGCGGCGGATGCCGGCCTCGTCCTCGACCAGCAGCACAACGGGCGCGGGTGGGTGGGGTGCTTTCATGTGTTGCGACCTGCGGTGAGGGCGCAGGCCTCCGGCGGTGGTGGCTCGGGCTGTGGCGGCAGCGGCATGCGCAGGTTGACGCAGGCACCGCCGGTAGATCGATTGTGCGCGGCGACGCTGCCGCCGTGGGCCTCGATGATGGCTCGCACGAGTGCAAGCCCGAGGCCGGTGCCTTCGTCCCCGGTGGTCGGCGCACGAGCGGGTTCGTGGCGGTGGTCTGCGGCGCCCGCGGACCTTGGGGCGGCGCCGCGGACGAAGCGCTCGAAGATCGCCTGCTCCCGGCCCGGCGGCAGCCCGCAACCGTCGTCGCAGACCTGGATCTCCAGCCAGGGGGGCGCCGCATCGGACGCGGCGCCGGCCGCCGTGTTGCGGGCGCTGATCGTGATGCACCCTCCGGCTGGCGTATGCGCGACCGCGTTGTCGAGCAGGTTGCACAGAACGCGTTGCATCAGCACGGCGTCGGCGTGCAGGAGGGGCAGGTCGTCGGGCAGATCCAGCGTGAGCGTGTGCGCGCGCAGCGGGTGTGTGCGCGAATGTACGGCACTGCCGATGAGCTCGTCCGCGGCAATCCAGTCGAGCGCGAGGTGCGGCGCGTCCGATTGCAGGCGGGCGAGGTCGAGCAGGTCGCGCGCCAGTGCATGCGTACGCAAGGCCTCGGCGCGGATCGCCTCGGCCAGCTCGGCCTGGGCGGGCGGTAGCGGCGGGCCGGCGAGCGGTAGTGATTCGGCCAGCCCGGCGAGCGCGGTGAGCGGCGTGCGCAGGTCGTGCGACAGCGAGGCGAGCAGCGTGTTGCGCAAGCGCTCGGACTCCACCGCCAGCCGCGCCCGCGCCGCCTCCTCGCCACGCGCCTCGGCGCTGTCGCGCTCGCGGCGCAGGCGGGCCGCGAGCTCCGCGGTGGTGAGCGCCACCGCCAGCAGCACGGCGAAGGTGAGCAGGTACTGCAGGTCGGACACCGCGAGCGTGAAGTGCGGATGCACGAAGAAGAAGTCGAACAGCGCCACCGACAGGAAGGCCGCGAACACCGCCGGCCCGCGCCCGAGCCGGATCGCGGCGAACAGCACCGCGAGCGGAAACAGCATCGCGATGTTGGCGAGGTCGAACTGACCGAGCAGCGGCGCACCGAGTAGCGCGATCGCGACCACCGCGAGTGCGGCCTTTGCGTAGTCGAGCCAGCAGGGCCGGCGCATCGGGGCGGCGGGCATGTGGACCGGTTTCAGTGCGCAGGCGCGGGTCCGCGCGCGTCGATCGCCTGCAGCGTGTCGAGCAGGGTGGCGCGCAGCGGGCCGGCGACGGCCAGCCCGCGTTGCGCCGCCTGCCGTGCCGCGGCGGGGCGGTCGAGCTCCAGCAGCACACGGGCGCGATTGTTGTGCGCCGCCGCCTGGTCGTGCGTGTCGGCGGCGCGGCCGAAGGCGGCCTCCGCGCCGGGCAGGTCGCCCGCGGCATGAGACGCGTTGCCCAGGCCCATCTCCAGGGTGTAGCTGTGCGGCCAGCGCTGCAGTCCGGCACGATAGGCCGTGGCCGAGGCGGCGGGGGGTGCCGAGCGCTCGAAGGCGACCAGGGCCGAGGTGGCCTCGGCCTCGCTTGCGGTCGCGGCGAGCGTGCCGGGAGGCAGGGTGACGAAGGCCCAGTGTCCGCCGCGCTGCCAGGTGTGTTCGAAGGTGCGCAGCGCGAGCGCCTGGCGCTGCATCGGCCCGGATCGGAGCAGCATCGTGCCGGCGTCGAGGTCGTAGCCGACGGCCACCGCATAGTGCCAGGACGGCGCCCACGACAGGCCGAGGTTCTGCAGCACGACCACCGGATTTCCGGCGGCGAGCTCGCGCAGCAAGGCCTCGAGCGTGCCCGGGATCAGGGTCGCGACCGCACCGCTGCGGCGGGCGCCGGCCAGCATCTCGATCTGCAGCGAGCCTTCGCGGCCGGGCAGGAAGACGCGGCCGACGAGATCTTCCGGTCGCGTGGGCAGGCCGGCGGCGGACAGCGCGGTGGCGAGCGCCGCCGGCCCGCAGAAGTGGCTGTCGTCGGGGAAGAAGGGCGTGTCGGCGAGCTCGACGCGGCCGGGCAGCCCGGCCGGCGTCTGGGCCAGTAATGCGGGCGTCTGGATGGCGCAGCCGCTCGCCAGCAGCGCCATCAGCACCAGCGCGAGCATGGCCAGCACGGATGCGTACGATCGCGGTGTGCGGACGGCGACACGCCCGTCCCCTGCCGCGATCGCCTCATCAAGGCCGATGGCCATGCGCCGTCAGCGAATCGAACGGGTGAAGGGGAAGACCTTGGTCAGACCCAGGATGTCGGTGATCAGCAGCACGAAGAACACCAGCAGGATGGCGCCGATGATGCCGCCGGCGGGCGCGCTGTCGATCTGGTCCGCGAGGCGCGTGGCCTCGTCGTCGGTGAGGGCGGCGATGCGTTCCTGGGCGAGAGTCGGGTCGACTCCCTGGCGCAGCATCTCGGCGCGCACGTCGTCGCGTGCGAGTGCGGCGGTGAGGCGGGCATGCCCCGATTCGGCCTGAGTCACGCCGGCCAGCCGCGCCGCCTCCTCGGTGGGGACGAGCGCGGCCTGGGCGCTGTGGATGGCGCTGACGTTGAGGATGCTGGCGCTGAGCACGACGGCGAGCAGGCGCTGGATGCGTTTCATTTTTTTCTCCTCGATCGGTGGCGGGACGCGCGCACGCCGTTTCTCTGGCGGCGAGCCGGTCGACTATAGGGGATCCGGCTCGGCACGTGGCGCCGGCAGGGTGGGGGAGATTGCATCGAGTTGCTTCCGTTGCACCTGTGGTGCATGCGCGCTTGTTGCCGCCAGGCTTGCCGCCAGCAGGTGGCCTGGTTGATAGTTCGGGGTTTCGCCGTCCGGCACAGGCCCGCCGGCGGCGCAGGCCAGAACAAGAGAGAACTTCATGGATGTCGATATCTGGTGGCTCGCCTACCCCGTGCTCGGGGTGGTCGTGGGCTTTTTCGCCGGCCTGCTCGGCGTGGGCGGTGGCGGCATCATGGTGCCGATGCTCACCACCTTCTTCCTGGCGCAGGATTTTCCGCACGACCAGGTGGTGCACATGGCGCTCGGCACCTCGATGGCAGCGATCGTGCTGACCTCGGTGTCCAGCCTGCGCGCCCACCATGCGCACGGCGCGGTGCGCTGGGATGTGGTGCGCATGATCACGCCCGGCATCCTGGTCGGCACTTTCGGCGCCACCTTCATCGCTGCGCGCGTCGACACCGTGCCGCTGGCGATCTTCTTCGCGGCCTTCATGGCCTACGTGTCGGTGCAGATGCTGCTCAACATCAAGCCCAAGCCCGCGCGCGAACTGCCGGGCGCGGTGGGGATGACGGCGGCGGGGCTGGGCATCGGCGGCATCTCGGCGCTGGTGGCGATCGGGGGCGGCTCGCTGTCGGTGCCGTTCATGACCTGGTGCAACGTCAAGGTGCAGAACGCGATCGGCACCTCGGCGGCGATCGGCCTCCCGATCGCGATCGCCGGCACCGTGGGCTATCTGGTCAATGGCTGGGGCGCCCCCGATACGCCACCACTGACCCTGGGCTACATCTATCTGCCGGCGCTGGTGCTGGTGTCGGGGGTGAGCATGTTCTTCGCGCCGCTGGGTGCGAGGCTCGCGCACCGCCTGCCGGTGGCGACGCTGAAGAAGGTGTTCGCCGGGGTGTTGATGCTGCTGTGCGCGAAGATGCTGCACAGCCTGTTTGGTTGAGGAGCTCGGGCGGCGCTCGGGCGTCGGCGCCGCGCTTCGCAGACCTCTCAGCTGCCACCGCTCAGGGCATTGCGCAGCGTGTCGAGGTTGGCGCGCATCATCTGCAGGTAATTCGGCGCCGGGCCGTCGGCCTTCGATAGCGCGTCCGAATACAGCGTGCCGCCGACCCGAGCGCCACTCTCGCTGCGGATGCGTTCGATCAGGCGCGGGTCTGCGACGTTCTCGATGAACACGGCCGGTACATTCTCGGCCTTGAGCTGACGGATCAGGCGGGCGACGCCCTGTGCGGTCGGCTCCGCGTTGTTAGACACGCCGACCGGGGACAGGAAGCGGACGCCGTACGCGCGGCCGAAATAGCCGAAGGCGGCGTGCGAGCTCACCACCTTGCGCCGCTCGGCGGGCAGGGCTTCGAAGGTGGCGCGGATCTCTGCGTCGAGGGCCTGCAATTCGCCGTCGTAGCGCTCGGCGTTGGCCCGATAGGCGGTAGCGCCTGCCGGGTCGGCCTTGGCGAGCGCGTCGGCGATGTTGGCGATGTAGCGGCGCACGTTGCCGACGTCCTGCCAGGCATGCGGGTCCACCGCCTTGCCATTGGCCTCCTCGTGGTGGTGGCCATGATCGTGTCCATGGTCGTCCTTCGTCATCCCCAGCGTGTCGATGCCCGCGCTCGCGACCACCACCTCGCCCTTGTAACCCCCCGAGCGTGCCAGGCGCACCATCCAGTCGTCGAAGCCGAGTCCGTTCACCACCACCAGGGTCGCGCCGCCGACACTGCGCGCGTCGGAGGGGCGGGGCTGGAAGGCGTGGGCGTCCTCATCGGCACCTACCAGGGTGTGCACCTTCACTCGCTCGCCGCCGACCTGGGTGACGAGGTCGCCGAGGATGCTGAAGCTCGTCGTCACGTCCAGGTTCTGAGCGTGGGCGGTGCTGCCGATGAGCAGGGCGGCGCAGGCGGTCGCGAGGGCGCGCAGGCCATGGCGCAATTCGGAGGAGGGGGGCTTGATCGTCATCGGTTCCGGTTCCGAGGCTGGGTTGATAACTGAAAAAATGCTGACTTTGCGGCGGTGCGCGCGAGGCGCGGCAGGTTCAGGATTCGAGGTGGTGGCGCACCGGCAGCCGCCCGGCGAGCAATCCCCCTGGCGCGGCGATCAGCGAGACGAAATACACCACGCCGCACACCAGCACGATCGCCGGGCCGGCGGGCACGTCGGCATGAAAAGACAGCAGCAGCCCGGCCGCGCCGCTGCCGAAGGCGAACAGCACCGCGAGCAACAGCAGCATCGGCAGCCCCTTCGCCCACAGGCGGGCGGCGGCTGAGGGCAGGATCATGATGCCCACCGCCATCAGCGTGCCGAGGGCGTGGAAGCCGCTCACCAGGTTGATCACCACCAGCATCAGGAAGCCGTAGTGCGCCACCGGCGACCAGCGGCTGACGCCGCGCAGGAAGGCGGGGTCGAAGCACTCCATGACCAGCGGGCGGAACAGGAGGGCGAGGCAGACCACGGTGACGCTGGCGATGCTGCCGATCAGCAGCAGCGAGGCGTCATCGAGTGCGAGCACCGAGCCGAACAGCACGTGCAGCAGGTCGAGGTTCTTGCCGCGCAGCGACACGATCATCACCCCGGCCGCCAGCGACAGCAGGTAGAAGGCGGCAAGGCTGGCGTCCTCCTTGAGGATGGATGCGCGCGTGACAATGCCCGCCGCCAGCACCACCACCAGACCGGCGACGATGCCGCCCACCGTCATCGCGCCGAGCGACAGGCCGAAGGCGAGGTAGCCGAGCGCAGCGCCAGGGAGGATGGCGTGGCTCATTGCGTCGCCCATCAGGCTCATGCGGCGCAGCAGCAGGAACACGCCCACTGGCGTGGCGCCGAGCGCGAGCGCCAGACAACCCGCGAGCGCGCGGCGCATGAAGGCGAACTCGGTGAAGGGCGCGATGAGGGGGTCGAAGAGGAATTCGGTCACAGGGGCGTGGCGCTGGGCGGGGCGAGGTTGTGAGGGTCTGGGGGCCGATGGGGCTGGATCTGACTCGATGGTGTCCGGGCAGGTTGCGGCGCAGGGTGCGCCGCGATCAGTGGCGGTGGTCGTGCGAGTGCGCCACCCCGTGTGCGTGCGCATGCGCGTCACCGTCACCGTCACCGCGAGTCTGCACAGTCTCGGCCGGCAGCGGCTGCACGGTCATATCCTGGATCTGGCATTCCGGCGCATCCTCGTCGAAGGCCTCCGAAAGGCGACGCGCGCGTGCCAGCAATTCGGGCGTGAGCACCTGCGCCGTCGGGCCGAACGCAACCGGTTCGCGCGACAGCAGCAGCGCAGTGGGGAAATGGCGGCGCACCTGCTCGAGGTCATGCACCACGGTGAGGATCGTGCGGCCTTCGCCATGCCAGCCCAGGATCAGGGCAACCAGGTCGTCCACCGTGCGGCTGTCGATGGCGGCGAAGGGTTCGTCGAGCAGGATCAGCGGTGCATCCTGCAGCATCAGCCGGGCAAAGCGCGCGCGCTGCAACTGGCCGCCCGACAGCGAGCCGATCGGGCGCGACTCGAAGCCGGACATGCCGACGGCGGCGAGCGCCGCACGCACGCGCTCGCGCTGGCTGCGCGCCAGGCCGCCGAAGGCGCCGATCTCGTGCCACAGGCCCATGGCCACCACTTCGAACACCGATATCGGAAAGCTGTGGTCGATCTCGCCGCGCTGGGGCATGTAGGCCACTCCGCCGGAGGGCAGGTCGGACAGCACGATGCGCCCGCCGATCGGACGCAGTTCGCCGGCCAGGCCCTTGAGCAGGGTGGATTTTCCGGCGCCGTTGGGGCCGACCACGGCGACCAGGGCGCCGGCCGGAATCTCGCCCGACAGGTGGTGCACCGCCGGGTGGCGGTCATAGCCGAGGGTGAGGTTCTCGAGCCGGATCATCGGCAGCATGGTGGCCTGCATGTCAGCGCAAGGCCCACAGGATCGTGGTCCACAGCAGCACCAGTGCGGCGGCGGCCAGCCCGAGGCGGCCGAGCACGCCGGCGCCGAGCAGGCTGCGCGCCGGGGACGGGCGCAGGCGGGCGATGGCGGGGCGAGGATGTGTGTGTGGATGCGCGGGCGAGCCGGTATGCTTCGGCGCGATGGGGCTTTGCGGGTTCATTGGGCATGCCCCTTCACGCCGGCGCGCCCGCAGTCGGCACAGGCGCCGTGCAGGACGAGTTCGGCGCGGTCGAGTTCGAAGCCGGCCGGCAGCGCAGGGCTGGCGGCGGTGGGGACGTCGTCGAGGCAGAGGATCTGTCCGCAGCGGTCGCAGTGGAAGTGCGCATGGCGATGCTCGTCGCTGCGGCGGATCTCGAAGCGCCAGGCGCGCTCGCCGCCGGCGATACGCTGCGCGATGCCCTGTTCGACCAGCCAGTCGAGCGCCCGATAGAGGGTGACGCGGTCGTGGGCAATACCGTCGGCAGCGAGCGCGGCGCCAATCTCGTCGTGGGAGAGCGGATGCGAAGAGGTTTGCAATGCCTCGATCACCGCCACGCGCGTGCGCGTCACCCGCCCGCCGTGGGCGGCGATGAGGTCACGAGCGGATGCGATGGCCGCGGCGGCAGGGGCGGGATGGGGCATGTTCGGGGTCGTGAGGCGTAGGTCAGTGTGGCGCGGGCTGGCATCGGGTGGCGTTTTGATGCAACATTGTAGCATTAGATAAGACGGCTGCAGCAGCTTGCCAAACCACTCCGCCGCGGCCGACGGACCTTGATCCACGACGCTCATCCTTTCACGACGCCTTTGACACCATGCACCCTTCCACCCGGATTACGTTCGCCCGCTTCGCGTCCCTTGTTGCCCTGCTCGTCGCTGTCGGCCTGCCGTCCGTCGCCCGAGCCCAGCACACGCACGGCGCCCACGAGCACGGTGCGGCCGAGCTCACCGTCGCGCTCGAGGGGCGGGCGCTGATCGTCGAACTGATCTCGCCGCTCGATAATCTGGTCGGCTTCGAGCACGCCCCGGCCAGCGACGCCCAGCGCGCTGCGCTCGCCGAGGCCGGGCGCCGCCTGCGCGACGCGGGCGCGATGTTCGCGCTGCCGGCCGCGGCCGCTTGCAAGCTGGAACATGCCGAGATCGAATCGCCGTGGCCGATGGCCGGCACGGCGCCTGCGCCCGGGCAGGGGGGGCACGCTCATGCTGGACACGGACATGCACAGTCCGATCTGGGTGGCCACGAAGACGTCGTGGTCACGTACCGCTTTAGCTGCGCGCAGCCGGAGGCGCTGAATCAGCTCGAAGTGCGCGCCTTCGTGCAGTTTCCGCGGTTGCGCGAACTCCGCGTCGAGCACGCGACTGAACGCGGTCAGGGCGCTGCGGTGCTGGTGTCGGGCGCGGCGACGCTCGCGCTGTGACGACTGTCACGCAGTCCGCCGAGCGCACGGAGATGACCCCGGCCGTGCACCTCGCCGGGCTGCGCTACCGTTGGCCGGGCGCTGCGTCCGACTGCCTCGCCATCGACGCGCTGACGATTGGCGCCGGCGAGCGCGTGTTTCTGCGCGGGCCGAGCGGTAGCGGCAAGACCACGCTGCTGTCGCTGGTGGGCGGGGTGATCCTGCCGCAGGCGGGAACGGTCGAGGTCGCCGGCCAGGCGCTCGGCGCACTGACGTCCGGCGCGCGCGACCGCTTCCGCGCCGACCATGTCGGCTTCGTGTTCCAGCTCTTCAACCTGCTGCCCTGGCTGTCGGCGCGCGACAACATCCTGCTCGCCTGCCGCTTTTCGCCGCAGCGCCGGGCGCGCGTAGCGGCGGCGGGCTCCACGCCGGCGGCCGAGGCGGTGCGCCTGGCGGCACGCCTCGACCTGTCTGCCGACCTGCTCGAGCGTCCCGCGGCGCAGTTGTCGGTCGGCCAGCAGCAGCGTGTGGCGACGGCGCGCGCGCTGATCGGCCGCCCCGGGCTGGTGGTGGCGGACGAGCCAACCTCGGCGCTTGACGCCGATCGCCAGCAGACCTTCATCGACCTGTTGCTCGAGGAATGTACCGCGGCCGGTGCGGCGCTGCTCTTCGTCAGCCACGACCAGCGCCTGGCCGTCCATTTCGACCGCGTGCTCGATCTCGCCACGCTCAATCGTGCGCACGGGGCCGGGGAGGATGCGCGATGAGCCCGGTGTTCGCGCTGTCCCTGCGCAGCATCGCCAACCGCCGTCTTTCGGTGGCGCTGACCGTGGTCGCGGTGGCGCTGGCGGTCGCGCTGTTGCTGGGTGTCGAGCGCCTGCGCAACGATGCGCGTGCAGGCTTCGCGCAGACCCTGTCGGGCACCGACCTGGTGGTGGGCGCGCGCAGCGGCCCGGTGCAACTGCTGCTGTATTCGGTCTTCCATCTCGGCAATGCGACCAACAACGTGTCGTGGGCGAGCATCGAGCACGTCGCCGGGCTGCCGCAGGTGAAGTGGCTGGTGCCGATCGCGCTCGGCGACTCGCACCGCGGCCACCGCGTCGTCGGCACGAGCGCGGCCTTCTTCACCCATTACCGCCATGGCGAGGCGCGCGCGCTCGCCTTTGCCGCGGGCCGACCCTTCGCCGAGGCGCCGGCGCGCGCCGAGGACATCTTCGAGGTGGTGATCGGCGCCGAGGTGGCGGCGCGCCATGGCTATCGGATCGGCCAGCGCATCGTGCTCAGCCACGGCAGCGTCGGCAGCGGAATCGGCGGCGCTGGAAACGCGGGCGGGCCGCGCTTCGCCGAGCACGCCGACAAGCCCTTCACCATCGTCGGCATCCTCGCGCGCAGTGGCACGCCGCTCGATCGCGCGCTGCTGGTGAGCCTGGAGGGCATCGAGGCGATCCATATCGACTGGATGGGCGGAGCGCCGATGCCGGGGGTGAGCATCGCGCCCGAGCATGTGCGCAAGTTCGACCTGCGGCCGAAGTCGGTCACCGCCGCGCTGGTCGGCCTGCACAGCCGCACCGCGGTGTTTCGCGTGCAGCGTCAGATCAACACGCATGCGGGCGAGGCGCTGAGCGCGATACTGCCCGGCGCCACGCTGCAGGAGCTGTGGGGTCTGGTCGGCATCGCGGAGCAGGCGCTGCTGGCGGTGTCCGCGCTGGTGGTGGCGGTAGGGCTGGCCGGCATGATCGCCGTGGTGGTGGCGAGCCTGGGCGAGCGCCGGCGCGAGCTTGCCATCCTGCGTGCGTTGGGTGCGAGTCCGCGCCAGGTGTTCGCGTTGCTGGCGGTGGAGAGCCTGCTCCTCGCGCTGGCAGGGGTCGCCGTCGGACTGGCGCTGCTGTATGGTGCCGGCGCCGTGCTGGCGCCGTGGCTCGCCAGCGAGCACGGCCTGCAACTGAGCCTGGGTTGGCCGAGCGCGGGGGAGTGGCGGCTGCTGGCCGCCGTGCTCGTCGCGAGCCTGGCCGCAAGCCTGGTGCCTGCACTACGTGCTTACCGGTATTCGCTCGCTGATGGCATGAGCATACGTGTGTGAGCGGGCATGCAGGTGTCTAACGAATCGAGACGGACTGTTGAATGATGAATGCAAACTTGTTGCGTGCCGCAGTCGGCGCATCGTGTCTGTTGCTGTGGGCGTTGCCGTCGTCGGCCTTCGCTCAGGGCTCTGCTGCGGGTGGTGTCGAGTATCAGGTCGGCGACCGCCTGGCAGCGCCGGCCGCGACCGATACTGGCGCGTTCCGCGAGATCAGCTGGGACGACCTCATCCCCACGGACTGGAAACCGAAAGCCTTCCTCGCCGACCTCAAGCTCGACGAACTCCAGGACGCCGACCCGCGCGCGAGCGAGGCGATGCAGCGCATGCGGGAGGAGTGGGACCGCGCGCCGGTGGTCGAGCGCCTGGGCGGTGCGCGCGTGCGCATCCCCGGGTTCCTCGTGCCGCTCGAGACCGACGGCGAGCAGATTCGCGAATTCCTGCTCGTGCCGTATTTCGGTGCCTGTGTGCATGTGCCCCCGCCGCCCGCAAACCAGCTCATCCACGTGATCCCGGACAAGCCGGTGCCCGCGGGCTGGAACATGCTGCCGGTGTGGGTCGAGGGGGTGATGGCGGTGGGCCGCGTCGATTCCGACATGGGGGTGGCGGGCTATCAGTTGCGCGGGGTGAAGGTGGAGGAGTATCAGGAGCCGCTGCCGGAGTGAATGCTGGCCGGCCAGGCGAATCCGCTTGCCGCGTCCTTGAGCTTAATTGTGCGCAGTCGTGAACTAGTGGTGTCGTTACGCGGGAATACGCTTTCCTCGCGGATGCATTCTCGGGAAGATCTGCCAGTGTCACCACCAAGCGTATGGATGAGCCGTGACTGATGATGAGTTTGCGCTGGTCGAAAAAGAGGTGTCCGATGTCTCCACGCGCGAGCGCCCCCCGGCAGACGATTTGTTGGGCTGCCTGCTCATTCTTGCGCGTATTCATGACCGGGCGATCACACCCGAGGCAGCACTGGCCGGATTACCGCTGGATGCGGGCAGCGGGCTGACGCCGTCGCTGTTCGGGCGTGCGGCGCGGCGTGCGGGCCTGTCGAGCCGGCTGGTGACCTGCGAGCTGGACGATATCAATGCGGCCCTGCTGCCGGCGGTGCTGATGCTCGAAGGCGACCGTGCCTGCGTGCTGGTGGCGCCAGGCCGGGGCGAGACGGCCGCGCAGGTGATCTTCCCCGAGCTCGGCCATGCCGTGGTCGAGTTGCCGGCCGCGGAATTGGATGCCCGCTACCTCGGTCGTGCGATCTACGCCCGGCCCCAGGTCGAGTTCGACGCCCGTTCGCCCGAACTGGGTCGGAAGCGGGGCGGGCACTGGTTCTGGAGCGTGATCAAGGAAAATCGCGCGCTCTATCGCGATGTTCTGGTGGCGGCCGCGCTGATCAACGTGTTTGCCGTTGCGATGCCGCTGTACGTCATGAATGTCTATGACCGCGTCGTGCCCAATCATGCGATCGAAACCTTGTGGGTGCTGACCCTGGGGCTGGTGCTGGTGCTGGTGGGCGAGTTTGCGCTGCGGGTGATGCGAGGGCACTTTGTCGATCTCGCGGGTAGCCGTGCGGACATGCGCATTTCGGCCGACATCATGGCCAGGGTGCTCGACTTGCGCATGGAGGCGCGGCCGGCGTCTGCGGGCTCGTTCGCGGCCAACTTGCGCGCCTTCGAGACGGTGCGCGACTTCATCAGCTCGGCCACGGTGGTGACGCTGGTCGATCTGCCCTTCGCCTTGCTGTTCATGGCTGTCATCGGCTGGATTGCCTTGCCGATGGTGCTGCCTTTCCTGGTCGCCGTGCCCTTGCTGCTCGCCTACGCCTGGTATGTGCAGGGGACGATGCGTGCGCTCGCCGAGACCTCGCACCGCGCCAGCGCGCAGCGCAACGCCGCGCTGGTCGAGGGCCTGGTCGGGCTGGAGACGCTCAAGGCCCACGTCGCCGAGGCGCGCTTCCAGAGGCGCTGGGAGCAGAGCGCGGCGCAACTGTCGCGCGTGGGCTCGCAGCTGCGCCTGCTCTCGGCGACGGTCACCAACGGCACGACGCTGGCGCAGCATCTGGTCAGCATGTCGATGATCGTGGTCGGGGTGTATCTGATCTCTGATGGTCAGCTCTCGATGGGCGGCCTGATCGCCTGCTACATCCTGTCCTCGCGGGCCATGGGGCCCCTGGGGCAGGCGGCAGGGCTGCTGATGCGATACCACCGCGCGTCGACCGCGCTCGAGGTCATCGACAAGGTCATGCACACCGAGGTCGAGCGCCCGGATGACAAACGCTTCATCAGTCGTGGCCGTCTGCAGGGTGACATCGAGTTCCGCGACGTCTCCTTCGCTTATCCGGGGCTCCAGGGCCCGGTGCTGCGCAACGTGTCCCTGCACATCCGCAGCGGCGAGCGAGTCGGCATCCTGGGCCGCATCGGCTCGGGCAAGAGCACGCTGGAGAAGCTGATCCTCGGGCTCTATCGGCCCAGCTCGGGGGCGGTCCTGGTCGACGGAATCGACGTGCGCCAGCTCGACCCCGCCGAGCTGAGGCGAAATATCGGCTACGTCCAGCAGGACGTCACCCTTTTCTACGGCAGCCTGCGCGACAACATCGTTCTGGGCGCGCCCCTGGCCGACGACGCCGATGTGGTCAATGCGGCGCGCATCGGCGGTGTGCTCGAGTTCGCCAACGCCCACCCTGCCGGCTTCGACATGGTGGTTGGCGAGCGCGGCGAATCCCTCTCGGGCGGCCAGCGCCAGGGCGTTGCCATCGCCCGCGCGGTGATCGGCAGCCCGCCCATCCTGCTGCTCGACGAGCCCACCGCATCGATGGACCACTCGAGCGAGGATGCGGCCAAACGCAGCCTGGGCGAGTTCTGTGCCGGGCGCACGGTGCTGATCGTGACCCACCGCACCTCGCTGCTCGATCTGGTGGACCGGATCATCGTTGTCGATGGTGGCAAGGTCGTTGCCGACGGCCCCAAGGCACAAGTGATCGAGGCCCTGCGTCAAGGGCGTATCGGGAGGGCTGCCTGATGCAGGCCAGGCGCAGGAAAGCCGACGGAATGCTCATGCGGCTGGTGCAGCGCGTCCGCTTGCCCGCCGCGCCGGACAATCTCGACTGGGCCGGTGATGCGGACTGGGCCCGCCTGCAGCAGGAGCCGGTACGCGCGCGCACCCTGTTGCGATTGGGGGGGCTGGTGTTCGTCGTGCTGCTGGTGTGGGCCGCTTTTGCCGAGTTGGATGAGGTGACGCGGGGCGAGGGCAAGGTGGTGCCCTCCAGCCAGCTGCAGATCATCCAGTCCGTCGATGGCGGCGTGGTCGAGGAGGTTGCCGTGCGTGAGGGTCAGATCGTCGACGCGGGGCAACTGCTGATGCGGATCGATCCCACCCGTTTCGTGTCGTCCTTGCGCGAGAACCAGGCCGAACACCTGTCGCTGCGTGCGAAGGCAGCGCGTCTTGAGGCTCTCACCCGGGGCAGGCCCTTCGAGCCTCCGGCCGATGTGGTGAGGGATGCGCCGGACATCGTCGCCCATGAACGTCGCCTTTACGAGTCGAGCCTCGACGAGATGAACGCGCAGCTGTCGATCGCCAGCGAGCAGTTGACTCAGCGCCGCCAGGAGCTCAACGAGACCATCGCGCGGCGCGACCAGGCCGCGCGCGGCTTTGCGCTCGTGCAGCAGGAGCTCAGCGTCACCCGCCCGCTCAAGGAGTCGGGGGCCGTCTCCGAGGTCGACCTGCTGCGCCTGGAACGCGAGGTGGCCCGCCTGCGCGGCGAGCGCGATCAGGCCTCCGCGCAGATCTCGCGCGTCCAGGCCGCCATCTCCGAGGCGATGGGCAAGATTCAGGAGGTCGAGCTCAATGTACGCAACCAGATGCGCAACGAGCTCTCCGCCACCTTGTCGCGCATCAGCAGTCTGTCGGCCGGCAGCGACTCGCTTGCCGACAAGGTCAAGCACGCCGAGATCCGCGCACCGATGCGTGGCACGGTGCAGCGCCTTCTGGTCACCACCGTCGGGGGCGTCGTGCAGCCGGGCAGGGAGGTGGTCGAGGTGGTGCCGCTCGACGATACGCTCCTGGTCGAGGTCCAGATCAAGCCGCGCGACATCGCCTTCCTGCTCCCCGGTCAGGAGGCCATGGTCAAGTTCTCTGCCTATGACTTTTCCACTTACGGCGGACTGCAGGCGGTCCTCGAGCAGATCAGCCCTGACACCGTCGTCGATGAACAAGGCAATGCCAACTATGTCGTCAGGGTGAGGACGGTCGAGGCCAGTCTCGGCGAAGGCCTTCCCGTCATCCCGGGCATGATGGTCGAGGTCGACATCCTCACCGGCAAGAAGACCATTCTCAGCTACCTGATCAAGCCCGTCCTGCGGGCAAAAGCCATGGCATTGAGTGAACGATGAGCCGACACCTTTTTTTCGCCAGTAACTCAAGCAAGCCTTCCTCGCGTTGGCAGGAGGCGTTCCCGGACGGCGCGTGCGTCGATGGGGTCGGTGCAGTGCAGGCGACCGATCTCGTCTGGATCGACACTGCAGACGAGAGCTGGGAGCGCACGCTGCAGCACCTTGCCGGCGCGCCCTTGTCGTGCGCCGTCGTCCTCGTGTCCAGCGCGCCGGACGACGAAGAGGCCTTGCGCGGCCTGGAGCGCGGCGCGCGTGGATACTGCCATGCCTACGCCGTGCCTGCCCTGTTGCGCGAGGTGGCGCAGGTCGTCGAGCGCGGTGGTCTGTGGATTGGCCCGGGTTTGCTCGAACGTTTCATCGCCGCCTTGCGACCGCGCCTGCCCGCTGCGCCGAGGGACTTGGGCGGCCTGCTGTCGCAGCGCGAGCGTGAGGTGGGCAAGGCAGTCGCCGCGGGGCGCTCCAACAAGGAGATCGCCGCGCAGCTCGGCATCTCCGAGCGCACGGTCAAGGCTCACCTGGGCTCGATCTTCGAGAAGCTCGACGTGCGCGACCGGCTGCAACTCGCCCTGCTGCTGGCTGACGACGACGCCCCGCAGCACGGGGGAGGCAAATGATGTTTGCCAAGCAGAACGCCGACGGACAGATTGTCGCCATCAGCCACGAAGCGCCTGAGGCACTGGCCGAAGAAAAGAGCGCCTGGATCGAGGTCAGCGCCGACGCCGAGGAGGTCAGGCGCTTTGGTGTGGGCCTGGTCGGTGCCGACAGCCTTCTCAGCCAGTCGGACCTCGGCTTCATCCGCGTGCTCGAAGACCTGATCGATCTGCTGCTCGCGCGCTCGGTGATCATGTTCACCGACCTGCCGCCCGCCGCGCAGGAAAAACTCCTCGCGCGCCGCAAGGCCCGCGCCGGCATGCACAACCTCGGTCTTCTTGACGACGAGCGCGACGAAGGCCTGATCTGAATGTCCCCGGCGCCGTGATCTGCGTCACGCCGGTTGTACCTAGGTCCAATTCAAACGCCGACGCTGCAGGCGTAGCCTCCCTCCATAACATGTGAAGCCCGCGTCTGCGGGCGGCTCGGCGCGCGCCATTGAAGCGCAGCCTGAATCGGGAGCAAGAAAATGCCTGACATCATCGCGACGGTTGTCTCCATCACTGGCGACGTGCTTGCACGTGACGCCGAGGGCAATCTTCGATCACTCAAGGCGGGTGACGCCCTGTTCGAGGGCGAGTCGCTCGTCACCCCTGCCGGTGGGCGGGCAGAGCTGCTCATGACCGGTGGCGAAAGCCTCGAGATTGGCCCGGAGCAGGCGATCAAGCTCACCCAGGACCTGTCCGAGGCCGCTCGTCCCGATCAGACGGACGCCCAAGTTGCGCAAGGCGCGATCGAGCAAGTCATCCAGGCCCTCAACGAGGGTGAAAACCTGGACGACGTCCTCGAAGCCCCGGCCGCGGGTCTCGCGGGTGGCGGCGGTGGCGAAGGCAGCAACTTCGTCCGCCTGCTTCGTATCAGTGAAGAAACCACGTCGGACGCGATCGCGTTCGAGACTTCGCCCACTGCTCCTGGCGATTTCTCAGGGGACGGTCTGACGGCTGATGACACCGACGCAGATGCCGATTCCGACGCTGATGCCGACGCCGACGCGGACGGCGATGCGGATGCGGACGCCGATGCCGATGCCGACGCCGACGCAGATGCCGACGCCGACGCTGACGCGGATGCCGATGCCGACGCGGATGCCGACGCAGATGCCGACGCCGATGCGGATGCCGACGCCGATGCCGACGCGGACGCGGACGCCGATGCAGATGCCGACGCCGACGCCGATGCGGACGCCGATGCGGACGCCGATGCGGACGCCGATGCGGACGCCGACGCGGACGCCGACGCGGACGCCGACGCGGACGCCGACGCGGACGCCGACGCGGACGCCGACGCGGACGCCGACGCGGACGCCGACGCGGACGCCGACGCGGACGCCGACGCGGACGCCGATGCAGATGCGGATGCCGATGCGGACGCCGATGCGGACGCGGACGCCGATGCGGACGCGGACGGCGATGCCGATGCGGATGCCGATGCCGATGCCGACGCGGATGCCGACGCCGATGCCGATGCCGACGCCGACGCCGACGCCGACGCCGACGCCGATGCCGATGCCGATGCCGACGCCGACGCCGATGCCGACGCCGATGCCGACGCAGATGCGGATGCCGATGCGGATGCCGACGCCGACGCCGACGCCGACGCAGATGCAGATGCAGATGCAGATGCAGATGCAGATGCAGATGCCGATGCGGATGCCGACGCGGATGCCGATGCCGACGCCGATGCGGATGCGGATGCCGATGCCGAGGCCGATGCGGATGCCGATGCGGATGCGGATGCCGAGGCAGATGCCGAGGCAGTTGCCGAC
>NZ_JAVEYL010000009.1:0-141134 GCF_034003485.1 Thauera sp. | reverse complement strand
TCAGCCCGCGCCACAACCCCGAATTCACGATGATGGAGTTCTACGAGGCGTACGCGAACTACCGCACGCTGATGGACTTCACCGAGGGCCTGATCCGCCACGCCGCGCGCGAGGCGCTGGGCACCGAGACCTTCGTGTACCAGGGTCGCGAGCTCGACCTGTCCAGGCCCTTCCACCGCCTCACCATCGTGCAGGCGATCCGCAAATACCACCCGGGCTTCACCGAGGAGCAGCTCGCCGACGCCGGCTGGCTGAAGGAAAAGATCGTCGCCTTCGGCGAGAAGGTGAAGCCGGGTGGCCTGGGCAGCCTGCAACTGCAGCTCTTCGAGGCCTGCGCCGAAGCCGAGCTGTGGGAGCCGACCTTCATCATCGATTACCCGGTCGAAGTGTCGCCGCTGGCACGCGCCTCGGACACCAACCCCGAGATCACCGAGCGCTTCGAGCTCTTCATCGTCGGCCGCGAGATCGCCAACGGCTTCTCCGAGCTCAACGACCCCGAGGACCAGGCCGCGCGCTTCCGCGCCCAGGTCGAAGCCAAGGAAGCCGGCGACGAGGAGGCCATGTACTACGACGCCGACTACATCCGCGCGCTCGAGTACGGCCTGCCGCCGACCGGCGGCTGCGGTATCGGCATCGACCGCCTGGTGATGCTGCTCACCGATGCGCCGGCGATCCGCGACGTGATCCTGTTCCCGCAGATGCGCCCCGAGTACTCGGCCAGTGCCGCGCTGCAGGAGCGCGAACTCTGATCACCCCGGCCGCCGCGCGGCGCATCCCGGCGCTGCGCGACGGCGGATGATTCGCCCGCGGCCCGCCTGATGCCGATCATCCCCACCCGCCTCGAGCGCACGCCGGACGGCGTGCTGTATTCGAGCGCGTTCGACGATGTCTATCACTCGCCCGAGGACGCGCTCGGCCAGGCCCGGCATGTCTTTGTCGCCGGCAATGGCTTGCCCGAGCGCTGGCAGCGGCGCGAACGCTTCACCATCGTCGAAACCGGCTTCGGTGCCGGGCTCAACTTCCTCGCCACCTGGGCGGCATGGCGCGACGACGCGCTGCGCTGCGCCCGCCTGCACTTCGTGTCGTGCGAGCGCCAACCCTTCCGGCGCGAGGATCTCGCCCTCATCCATGCACGCTGGCCGGCCTTCGCCGCCCAGGCCGCCGAACTGCAGGCGCAGTGGCCGGTGCTCGCCCCCGGTCTGCACCGGCTCAATCTCGACGGCGGCCGCGTCACGCTGACGCTCTTCCTCGGCGACGCCGCCGATGGGCTGGCGCAGGTGGTGGCGCGCGCCGACGCCTTCTACCTCGACGGCTTCGCGCCGGCGAAGAACCCGGACCTGTGGTCGGCGCGCATCTTTCACCTGCTTGCCCGCCTGGCGGCACCGGGCGCGACGCTGGCGACCTGGTCGGTTGCCGGCAGCGTGCGCGAGGGGCTACGACGTGCGGGCTTCGAGAGCGAGAAGGTCCGCGGTTTCGGCGGCAAATGGCAGATGCTGCGCGGCCACCTCGCACGCGCCATGCCCGAGGAGGCGCCACCGGCCGGGTCGACCGACCGCCACGCGCTGGTGATCGGCGCCGGCATCGCCGGATGCACGCTGGTCGAGCGCCTGGCCGAGCGTGGCTGGACCATCGATCTGATCGACGCCGCCGCGGCGCCCGGGCAAGGTGCATCGGGCAATCTCGCCGGCGTATTACGGCCCCTGCCCAGCCTGGACGACAACCGCATGAGCCGGCTCACGCGGGCCGGCAGCCTGTACGGCTGGGGCAACATCGCACGCCTGGCTGCGCGCGGCTTTGCCGTCCGAGCGGACGCGTGCGGCGTACTGCACCTCGCCCGCGATAGCGCTCAGGAAGCGAAGATGCGCGCGGTGGTGGAGCGCCTCGCGCTGCCGCCCGAACACCTTGCCTGGGTGGATGGTACCCAGGCCGCGCAGATCGCCGGCTGTGCGGTGGCCGCTGGCGGCTGGTGGTTCGCCGGGAGCGGCTGGGTGCAGCCGCCGAGCCTGTGCGCCGCGAGCCTGGCCGCCGCCGGCGAGCGCGTGCGCGCGCAATTCGGACGCCACGTAGCCGGGCTGCAGCGCGAGGCCAACGGCTGGCTGGCGATCGCCGCCGACGGCAGCACGATCGCCGCCGCGCCGGTCGTCATCCTCGCCGCCGGCGTGGACGTGCGTCGCTTCGACGCGGCGGGCGGCCTGCCGGTCGTCAGCGCACGTGGCCAGGTTTCGCATCTGCCGGCCCTGCCCGGCACGGCGCCGAAGGTGGTGGTGTGCCGCGGTGGCTACGTCAGCCCCGAGGTCGACGGCGTGCGCTGCGCCGGCGCCACCTTCGCGGTCGATGACGACGAAACCGCGCTGCGTGTCGCCGACCATGCCGAGAACCTGCAGAAACTCGACGCCATGCTGCCCGGCTTTGCGAGTGCTCTCAGCACCGCAACGCTCGCCGGGCGCGTCGGCTTTCGACCGGCCTCGCCCGACCGCCTGCCGATGATCGGCGCCGCAGCCGACGCCAGCGTGCCGCCGATCAAGCCCGACCTGACCGCGGTCGTACGCCAGCCCGGCCTGTACGTGCTGTCCGGCTACGGCGCGCGCGGCCTGGTGTGGTCGGGGCTGGCCGCCGAACTGCTGGCCAGCCAGCTCGAGCAGGATCCGCTGCCACTGACCCGCGACCTGTGCGAGGCCATCGATCCGGCACGCTTCATCCTTCGCCCGCCGATCACCGGACGCATCGACGAATGAAGCGGCGCAGGACGGGACTGCTGCGCGCCGCGCTCGACAGCACGGCCTTTCGCCTGGAGGCCACGCAGGACCTCGCCCGCGTCGGCGACTGGGAGCTCGACCGCCACAGCGGCCGGATGCGCTGGTCGCGCCAGTTGTTCCGCCTCTTCGATCGCCCCGAGGCGCTGGGCGTGCCCGACATCAACGAAGCGCTCGCGTACTACAACCCCACCTCGCTCGAGCGCACACGCGACGCCTTCTGGCAGGCGATCGACACCGGCAGGCGCTGCGCGCTCGAGCAGGAGGTGACCCTGCCTTCGGGCCAGGTGCGCCACCACGTCACCGTGATCGTGCCGGTGAGCGACGGCCAGGGCCAGGTGTACAAGCTCTACGGCACCGTTCAGGACATCACCGAACGCAAGCAGATGGAGGCCGAGCGCATCGAGCATCTGGCCCGGCTCGAGACCCTGTCGCGCCATCTGGTCGCCATCGAGGAGCGCGAACGCCGCGAGCTGGCGAGCACACTGCACGACCGCGCCAGCCCCAACCTGGCCGCGCTGCGCATCCTGTTCGCCAACCTGTTCCAGGCCCTGCCGCCCGCCGTCCGTGCCGAGGTCGAGCCGATGCTCGACGACGCGGGTGCGCTGCTGGCCGACACCACCGCCGGCATCCGCGAGATCTGCACCAACCTGCGCCCGGCCACGCTCGACTACGGCGGCCTGGCGCCGGCGCTCAACGAGTACGTCACCCAGTTCCGCCAGCGCACCGGACTCGACGCGGCGATCGACATCGCTTCCGACGCCGACACCTGCGCGCTCACGCCGGCATCGACCGCGCTGTGCTTCCGGCTGGTGCAGGAGGCGCTCACCAATTGTGCCAAGCACGCCCAGGCGGGCGGCGTGCGCATCCACCTCGAGCGCGACGCGCACCACATCCGCCTGACCGTGGCCGATGATGGCGTGGGCTTCGATCTGTCGCGGCTCGGCGAGGCCGGCAGCACGCCCGGGCTGGGGCTGATCACCATGCGCGAGCGGGTCGAGCTCGCCGGCGGCCGCTTCTGCCTGCACACCCGACCGGGCGAAGGCACCGAGATCACGGTCGACCTGCCCTGCCTGCCCAGTCCTTCCGAGCCCCAGGAGCCGCCGCGATGAGCCTGCGCATCGTGCTTGCCGACGACCACCAGATGTTCCGCCACGCGCTGCGTGCATTGCTCGCACGCGAGCCTGCGTTCAAGGTGGTCGCCGAGGCCGCCAGCGGCGACGAGGTGCTGGCGATCGCCGCCGCACAGCCGGTCGACCTGGTGTGCATGGACATCGCCATGCCCGGCATGAACGGCATCGACGCCACCCGCCGCCTGCTCGCTGCGCATCCGCACATCGGCGTGATCGGGCTGTCGGCCTTTGCCGATCGCCAGTTCGTCATCGACCTGCTCGAGGCCGGCGCGCGCGGATACATCACCAAGGCCGAGGCCGGCGACGAACTGTTGCGCGCCATCCACACCGTGCGCGAGGGGCGCACCTACCTGTGCCCCGACGTCGCCGCCACGGTGGCGAGCGCGCTGCTAGACCGCGGCAGCCTCTACGCCGCCGCACCGCGCCTGACCGAGCGCGAGCGCCAGGTGCTGCAGCTCATCGCCGAAGGCCTGACCTCGATGCAGATCGGCGATCGCCTGCACATCGCCGCGTCGACCGTGGATGTGCACCGTCGCAACCTGATGCGCAAGCTCGACCTGCACAACGTCGCCGAGCTCGCCCGCTATGCGATCACCCAGGGCATCAGCCCGACCCGCCAGGCGCTCGATGGAGGGCTCCCGAACTGAGCCGCGCGAGGCGGGCCCGGACGCACGCGCTCTACCGGTTTCCCGGTAGGCGAAACACACCGAACGGGGTATGTGCCCGGGTTGGGCAATGACTTAATATCCGGGACGCCAGACATTCCCACGGCATCATTTCGGAGACTTTGCCATGACGAATCAACCCACCTTCAAGAAGCTCGCCGAAACGGCGCACCGCAACGCCGAACAATTCCAGGCCTGGGCCCAGATCACGCTCGACGCCTCCGAGAAGCTGCTCGCCATCAACTTCGGCGCTGCGCGCTCGCTGTGCGAGTCCCTTTCTGCCAGCCCGGCACCACTGGTCGGCACGGACGTTCAGGAGACCCTGGCGAAGCAGGCCGCCGCGCACGGCCGCAGCCTGGAGCAACTGGGCGACTACCTGCGCCGCGTTAATGAGGTGTGTGTCGATACGCAGAGCGAGCTGGTGGAACTGGGCAACCGTCAGTTCGAGCAACTGCAGGCGTCGGTGAGCTCGCTGCTGCAGCAAGCCCGCACGCTGAATCCGGCGAACCCGCTCGACACCGCCACAGAGACGGAGTCGCGCAACCGCAGCATGCGCAAGGCCGCCTGAACTCCGGCCAGCGCCTGAAGGCACGAAAGCCCCGGTTTGCGCCGGGGCTTTCGTTTTATGGGGTGGCCAGCGGGCAAGCCGTTAACCGGCCTGACCCGCCCGCCGCACCCGATCAGATGTGGCGGTCGAGCCGTGCGAGCACGCGCTCGCGCCCGAGCACCTCGAGCACCGCATCGATCGCCGGCGTCTGCGGCACGCCGAGCACCACCACCCGCAGCGGAATCGCCACCTGCGGCATCTTCAGGCCGTGCTCGGCCATGGTGTCCTTGATCGCCTGGCTGAGCGTCGCCTTGTTCCACTCGGCAGCGGCCAGGCGCGCACGCAGGCTGGCGAGCGCGGCCCTCGCCGCGTCGGTCAGGTGCTGGCCGATCACCTCCGGCGCCGGATGCACGTCGGCCACGAAGAGCTCGGCCGAATCGGTCAGTTCGTTGAGGTTGGTGGCGCGGTCCTTGTACAGCGCCACCACCGCCTCCAGCGTCACGCCGGTTTCGGGATTCACCTCGCGCCGGGCGAGGCGGTTGGCGACTTCGGCGGCCAGGAATGAATCGTCCGCCTTCTTGATGTACTGCGCGTTGAGCCAGTTGAGCTTCTCGGTGTTGAACTGCGCGGCAGACGGCGTGATGTGGTCGAGGTCGAACCATTCGACGAACTGCTCACGGCTGAAAACTTCATCGTCGCCGTGGCTCCAGCCCAGGCGCGCGAGGTAGTTGATGACCGCCTCGGGCAGGTAGCCATCCTCGTCGTACTGCATCACGCTGACCGCGCCGTGGCGCTTGGAGAGCTTGGTGCCGTCGTCGCCGAGGATCATCGACAGGTGTGCGTACAACGGCACCTCGGCGCCGAGCGCCTGCAGCACGTTGATCTGGCGCGGAGTATTGTTCACATGGTCGTCGCCGCGGATGACGTGGGTGATACCCATGTCCCAGTCGTCCACCACCACGCAGAAGTTGTAGGTCGGCGTGCCGTCGGCGCGCGCGATGATGAAGTCGTCCATCTCGGCGTTGGCGATCTCGATGCGACCCTTGACCAGATCGTCCCAGGCCACCACGCCTTCGGTCGGGTTGCAAAAGCGCACCACCGGCTGCACGCCCTCGGGCGGCGGCGGCAGGGTCTTGCCCGCCTCGGGGCGCCAGCGCCCGTCGTAGCGCGGCTTCTCGCCACGCGCGCGCTGCTCCTCGCGGATGCGGTCGAGCTCTTCGGACGACATGTAGCAATGGTAGGCGGTGCCGGCGGCCAGCATCTGGCCGATGACCTCCTTGTACCGATCCATGCGCTGCATCTGGTAGAACGGACCTTCGTCGTGTTCCAGCCCAAGCCACTGCATGCCGTCGAGGATGGCCTGCACCGCCTCGGGGGTGGAGCGTGCGACATCGGTGTCCTCGATGCGCAGGATGAAGCTGCCAGCGTGGCGACGGGCGAAGGCCCAGGAGAACAGCGCGGTGCGCGCACCGCCGATGTGCAGGTAGCCGGTGGGACTGGGGGCAAAGCGGGTGCGGACGGGACGGGAAGCGGAAGTCATCTTTGCGTTCGGTTGTGTTTCGTTTGAATTCGGGTGATCAGGCGAGTCGTTCGGGCGGCCAGTGCACGGAGAAAAACTCAACCCTTGGACTCAGCCCAACAAGAGCGCGTCGTCGTCGATTTCCTCGCCGCGCACCTTCTCGAACATGTCGAGCAGGTGATGCACATCGAGTCCTTCGCGCTCGGTACCGTGCACATCCAGCACGACACGGCCCTGGTGCAGCATCACGGTGCGCTGGCCGACGTCGAGCGCCTGGCGCATCGAGTGGGTGACCATCATCGTGGTGAGCTTGTGCTCGGCGACGATGCGCACGGTGAGTTCCAGCACGAAGGCCGCGGTGCGCGGATCGAGCGCGGCGGTGTGTTCGTCGAGCAGCAGCAGGCGCGAAGGCTGCAGCGCCGCCATCAAGAGGCTCACCGCCTGGCGCTGGCCGCCCGAGAGCAGGCCGATGCGATCCGAAAGACGATTCTCCAGCCCGAGGCCGAGCGTGGCGAGCTGGGCGCGGAACTCCTCGCGCAGCGCCGGCTTGACCGCGAACGACAAGCCGCGGCGCTCGCCCCGCATCTTGGCGAGCGCCATGTTCTCCTCGATGGTCAGATCCTCGCAGGTGCCGGCAAGCGGGTCCTGGAACACGCGCGCGACATGGCGCGCCCTGCCCCACACCGGCTGACGGGTCATGTCGATGCCGTCGATCTCGATGGTGCCGCCGTCGACCTTCTGCTCGCCGGAAACGGCATTGAGGAAGGTCGACTTGCCGGCGCCGTTGGAGCCGATCACGGTGACGAACTGCCCGGTCGGGATCTCGAGCGACATGCCGCGCAGGGCCTGGGTCTCGATCGGCGTGCCGGGGTTGAAGGTGAGACGCAGGTCGGTTGCTTTCAACATCTCAGTTCCCCCTCTTTCCAGACCAGTGCGCGCGCAGCCTCGGCACCACCAGCGCGACCGTCACCAGCAGCGCGGTGACCAGGTTCAGGTCCTGCGCCTGCAGGCCGATGAAGTCGGAATTGAGCGCGAGCGCGATGAAGAAGCGATAGACGATGGCGCCCACGATCACCGCGATCGTCGCCAGGTAGAGCTTGCGCGAAGGCAGCAGGCTCTCGCCGACGATCACCGCCGCGAGGCCGATGACGATGGTGCCCACGCCCATGGAAATATCCGCCCCGCCCTGGGTCTGCGCGAACAGCGCGCCCGCCAGGCCGACCAGCGCGTTCGACAGCGCCATGCCGGCGAGCACCGCCAGGCCGGTATTGACGCCCTGCGCGCGCGCCATGCGCGCGTTCGAGCCGGTCGCACGGATCGCCAGGCCGCTCTGGGTGGCGAAGAAACCATCGAGCAGCAGCTTCACCGCCAGCACCACGAACACCAGCAACAGCGGGCGGAACACGTAATCAGCCATCGACTCGGGCTGCAGCAGGTTGAAGACCGTGGGTTCGGTGATCAAGGGCACGTTGGGCTTGCCCATGATGCGCAGGTTGATCGAGTACAGCGCGATCATCATCAGGATGCTCGCGAGCAGGTCCATGATCTTGAGGCTGACGTTGAGCCAGCCGGTGATCAGGCCCGCCACCGCGCCGGCGATGGTCGCCACGATGGTCGCGGTGAAGGGATCGTAGCCGGCCGCGATCATGGTCGCGGCGACCGCGCCGCCGAGCGGGAAGCTGCCATCGACGGTGAGGTCGGGAAAACGCAGCTGGCGGATGGAGATGTACACGCCGAGGGCGACGAGACTGAAGATCAGACCGATCTCGCGCGCCCCGAGCAGGGTGTAGAGGGACATGGAAAATACCGTTGGAGAGGAGACGACGCGGGCGCTCGCCATGGAGCGCCCGCCGCGGCCGGCTCGGGCCAGCCGGATGCTGGCCCGAGCCGGCCCGTTGTTACTGGACGACCTTGGCCGCGTCCTTGACGAGTTCGTCGGACAGCGTGATGCCCTGCTTCTGGGCCGCGCCCGGATTAACGTGCAGCTCGAGCTTCTTGCTGGTCTCGGAGGCGATGTCGCCCGGCTTCTCGCCCTTGAGGATACGCACCACCATCTGCCCGGTCTGCACGCCGATCGCCTTGTAGTCCATGCCGTAGGCGGCAACCGCGCCACGCGCCACGCTGTCGGTGTCGGCCGCCACCAGCGGAATCTTGGCGTCCATGCCGACCTTGACCAGGGCCTCGTAGGCCGACACCACGTTGTTGTCGGTGCTGGTGTAGAACACGTCGGCCTTGCCGATCAGGCTGCGCGCAGCCGAACCGACGTCCACCGAACGCGGCGCGGCCGCATCGACCAGGCTCATGCCATGCTTGGGCAGCATCTCGCGCAGTTGCTCGAGCACCACCACCGAGTTGGCCTCGCCCGGGTTGAACACCATGCCCACGCGCTTGGCGTTGGGGGCGACGCGCTTGATCAGCTCGATCTGCTTGTCGAGTTCGAGCGCATCGGACACGCCGGTGATGTTCGTCCCAGAGGCAGCCATCGAGGGCACCAGCTTGGCCGCCACCGGATCGGTCACCGCCGAATACACCAGCGGGATGTCCTTGGTCGCCGCCGCCACGGCCTGCGCCGAGGGGGTGGCGATGGCGACGATCACGTCCGACTTGTCGCCGATGAACTTGCGCGCGATCTGCGCTGCGGTGCCGGTGTTGCCCTGGGCGCTCTGGTACTGCCACTTGAGGTTCGTGCCTTCCTCGTAGCCCGCTGCAGTCAGCGCTTCCTTGACGCCGTCACGCACCGCGTCGAGCGCCGGGTGTTCGACGATTGCGGTGATGGCAACGGATTTCTGCTGCGCATGGACCGGGCTGGCCATCGCGAAAGCCAGCGCCAGCGCGCCGAACAGCACCTTGCGGGACATGGTGGAGGACATCGAGGGCTCCTTTGCGGCCGTGGTGGCCGGACAGTGGTGGACGTGCGCGATCGTCGAGCGCGACGTTCGAAAAATTTTGAAGAACGAGAGTTTAACAGCGCGCCCGGGTTACGCGACTGCGGTGGACCCGGAGCTGCGCACCCTGGGCGTGCCCCTTGCCGCAATGACTGTATTTTTTTACAGTCCACACAATGAAACCCCCGTATGCCGAACTCCACTGCCTCAGCAACTTCAGCTTCCAGCGTGGCGCCTCGCACCCCGAAGAGCTCGTCACGCAGGCAGCGGCATTCGGCTACGCCGCCATCGCGCTCACCGACGAATGCTCCTTCGCCGGCATCGTGCGCGCCCACCGCGCGCTGCAGGGCCTGCCCGCAGCCGACCGGCCCAGGCTGATCATCGGCAGCGAACTGCAGCTCGCCGACGGCCCGCGCCTCGTGCTCCTCGCGACCGATCGTACCGGCTACGGCCAGTTGTCGCGCCTCATCACCGTGGCCCGACGCGCTGCCGGCAAGGGGGAATACCTGCTGACGCGCGACATGATCGACAGCCTGCCCGGGTGTCTCGCGTTGCTCGTACCGCCACCCGCATTCCCGCCCCGCGCCGGCACCGAGACCGCCTGCGCCAGCATGCTGGCAGACGCCGAGTGGCTTGCCGGGCGCTTTCCCGGTCGTGCGTGGATGACGGTGACGGTGCGACTCGACGGCCGCGACCGGGCGCGCATCACGCTGCTGCGCCGCATCGCGCGCAGCGCCGGCATCCCGGCGCTGGCCGCCAGTGGCGCGCTGATGCACGCCCCCGAGCGCCGCCCGCTCGCCGACGTGATGACCGCGCTGCGCCTGCATTGCAGCGTGGCAGAGGCCGGGCTGGCGCTAGCCGCCAACGCCGAGCAGCGCCTGCACGATCGCGAGGCGCTCGCCCGCCGCTATCCGCCTGCCCTGCTCGCCGAAACCCTGGCGGTAGCCGAGCGCTGCACATTCAGCCTGGACGAGCTGCGCTACGAATACCCTGCCGAGCTCGTCCCTGCAGGCGAGACGCCTACGAGCTGGCTGCGCCGCCTGCTCGAGGGCGGGCTGGCCTGGCGCTACCGAAAGCTCGACGACACCACAGCTTCTGCTGTCTGCCTCATGTCGCCTGCCACGAGTGCCGCACCACCCTCGCCCACCGACGACCCCGCCCCGCCCCCGGTGCGCGCGCAGATAGAGCACGAGCTCGCGCTGATCGCAGAGCTCGGCTACGAGCCCTACTTCCTCACCGTGCACGACATCGTCCGCTTCGCCCGCGCGGCCGGCATCCTGTGCCAGGGCCGCGGCTCGGCGGCGAATTCGGTGGTGTGCTGGGCGCTCGGCATCACCGAGGTCGACCCGCAGCTCGGCATCATGCTGGTCGAGCGCTTCATCTCGCGCGAGCGCAACGAACCGCCCGACATCGACGTCGATTTCGAGCACGACCGCCGCGAGGAGGTCATCCAGTACATCTACCGCAAGTACGGCCGCGAGCGCGCCGCGCTCGCCGCCACCGTGATCAGCTACCGTTCGCGCAGCGCGCTGCGCGACGTCGGCCGCGCGCTCGGCCTGGACGAGGCACTGATCGAACGCCTGACGCGCGAGCACCACTGGTTCGACGGCCGCCACATCCTGCCCGAACGCCTGGCGGAGGCCGGGCTCGACCCGGCCAGTCCGGTCACGCAAAGGCTGGTCGCACTCACCGAAGAACTCATCGGCTTTCCGCGCCACCTGTCGCAGCACGTCGGCGGCTTCGTCATCGCCCGCGGCCGGCTCGACGAGCTGGTGCCGGTGGAAAACGCCGCCATGGCCGATCGCACCGTGATCCAGTGGGACAAGGACGACCTCGACGCGGTCGGGCTGATGAAGATCGACGTGCTCGCGCTCGGCATGCTGTCGGCGCTGCGCCGCGGCCTGGCGCTGGTGTCGGCCTGGCGCGGCCGGCCGCTGACGCTGGCGACCATCCCGCGCGAACGGCCCGAAGTGTACGAAATGCTGACCCGCGCCGACTCGGTGGGCGTGTTCCAGGTTGAATCGCGCGCGCAGATGACCATGCTGCCGCGGCTCAAGCCGCGCCGCTTCTACGACCTCGTGGTGGAGGTCGCGATCGTGCGCCCCGGCCCGATCCAGGGCGGCATGGTCCATCCCTACCTGCAGGCGCGCGAGCGCGTGGCGCGCGGCGAGGAGCCGATGGAGGGGCTGCGCGAAGAGATCCGCGGCGTGCTTGCGCGCACGCTCGGGGTGCCGATCTTCCAGGAGCAGGTGATGCAGCTCGCGGTGGTCGCGGCCGACTTCAGCGGCGGCGAGGCCGATCAGTTGCGGCGCGCGATGGGCGCCTGGCGGCGCAAGGGCGAACTCGAGCGCTACCGCCAGAAGCTGCTCGACGGGCTGGCAGACAACGGCTACGACCCCGACTTCGCCCAGCGCCTGTGCCAGCAGATCGAGGGCTTCGGCAGCTACGGCTTCCCCGAGTCCCACGCCGCCAGCTTCGCGCTGCTGGTATATGCCTCGGCCTGGTTGAAGTGCTTCGAGCCCGCGGCCTTCCTCGCCGCGCTGCTCAACAGCCAGCCGATGGGCTTCTATGCGCCCTCGCAACTGATCCAGGACGCACGCCGGCATGGGGTGGAGGTGCGGGCGGCGGATGTGACCGTGAGCGAATGGGATTGCACACTCGAGCCCGCCACCGAATCTGTCACCGAATCCGCCATCGCCCCCGCGGTCCGCCTCGGCCTGCGCATGATCCGCGGCCTGGCCCATGACGCTGCCGCGCGCATCGCCGCCGCCCGCAGCGCACGCGCCTTCACCGACGTACAAGACCTCGCCGCGCGCGCCCGGCTCGATGCCGGCGACCTGCGCACGCTCGCCGCCGGCGGCGCGCTCGCCACACTCGCCGGCCATCGCCGCCAGGCCTTGTGGCAGGCGAGCGGCGCCGCGCCCCTGCCCGGCCTGCTCGCCGACGCCCCTGGCGGCGACGTCGCCGCCCTGCTCGCTGCGCCGGCCGAGGCCGAAGACCTGCTCGCCGACTACGCCCGCCTCGGCTTCACCCTCGGCCGCCATCCGCTGTCCTTCGTGCGCGACGAGCTCACCCGCCTGCGCTTTCTCACCGCCGCCGACATCGCCGTCGCCCCCGACCGCATGCTCGCCCGCGGCGCCGGCCTGGTCACCTGCCGCCAGCGCCCCGGCACCGCCAAGGGCACGCTGTTCGTCACGCTGGAGGATGAAACCGGACTCACCAACGTCATCGTCCGTCCCGAACTCTTCGAGCTGCAGCGCCGCATCCTGCTCGGCGCGCGGCTGATGGGCGTGTTCGGCCAGATCAGCCGCCAGGGCCGCGTCGTGCATCTGGTGGCGAACCGGGTGGTGGATCACTCGCCACTGCTCGGCAGCCTGGCGGCACGCAGCCGGGATTTTCACTGAGCTGCGTCACTGAACAACATCGCCGGACAGTGCCACTCAACGCCACACGCCGGTCGGTGCTATCTTTGCGGCGTGCATCACCTGTTCGAGGAGTAAGCGCCCATGAACGATCGCTGCATCGACGACCCCTTCGGCCTCAGGGAGCGGCCCGGTGTGTACGACACTGGCACCGGCGCGATCAAGACCGTCGAATCGAACCCAGGCATTCCCGGCATCGAGCGCGTGATCATCCGCAGCTACTGCGGCCGCGTGCAGGACAACCGGGTTTTCTTCCGCCTCAGCGCCGATCGCAGCCGGGAATTCACCACGCTCGCCGAGGCCTTCGCCGCACGCAAGGTGCACCTGACCTGACGTGCGGCAGAGGGCAGTTCGGGGCCCGCCCTCAGCCCCTGAGCCTTCAGCCCCTGCCCGGCGCAGCCTTCAGCGCCGCGACCGCCAGCACCAGCCAGCCCACCAGCAGCAGCAGCCCACCGAGCGGCGTCACCAGGCCGATGCCCTTGGTGCCCGCGAGTGTGAGCAGGTACAGGCTGCCGGAAAAACACACCGAACCCACGACGAACAACCCGCCCGCCACATTCGCCAGCCGCCCCACCCGGGCACTGCCCGCCAGCCCGAGCGCGACCAGCGCCAGCGCGTGATACATCTGATAGCGCACCCCGGTCTCGAACACCGCCAGCATCTCCGGCGTCAGCACGCCGCGCAGGCCGTGTGCGCCGAAGGCCCCCAGTCCCACCGCAATCGCGGCGGACAACGCGCCGATCAAAAGCCATCCTCTGTTCATAAGCATTCAATCCCGTGTTCGTGCGCTGAGCGCAGCAGGTTGATACCGCTCATCGGGCGGCCAGCCAGTCGGCCACGAAGCGCTGCGCATCCGGCAGCCAGTCGCGAAAATCACGCTCGAAGCCCTCGGCCGCGGCAACGAAATCCGCCTCGCCGCCCGCAAGTGGATTGGGCTGGCGCGCGCGGCGCGACATGCGCGCGAGCACATCGGCGATGTCCTCGAGCCCGCCATAGGACTGCAGCCAGTCCTCAGCCGCCATCAACTCGAGCGCGTGGTGCGACGAGGCTGGCAGATGATGGCGTCGCTCGGCAATCTGCCGATACACGAGCGCGCAATAGCCCCCAAGCTCGTCCGCGCGATACCGCGCCCAGTCACGCGCCAGCAGGTGGTCGTAGAAGATGTCGACCAGCACCCCGGCGTAGCGCCTGCGCCCTGCCGACATCCGTGCCCTGCTGGCGCAGAAGGCCGGGTGGGTCTCGGCAAAGACATCGATCGCGCGATGCAGGGCCACGCCGCGCGCCAGGTCTTCCGGCAGGCCGGCGGGCAGCGGCCCCTTGATCCAGTCGCCCACCACCCCGCCCACGACGAGCGCGGGCGATTCCCCGGCCAGCAGCGCATGGGCGAGGAAGTTCACGCGCCCTGCTCCGGCGCCCGCCGCCGCTGCAGCGCCAGCCACACCAGCGCCGCCGCGGTGAGCACCACCGGCAGCAGCGAGCCCACGTTGAGCAGCGTCCAGCCCTGCGTCGTCACCAGCGCACCGGACGCGAACGAGGTCAGCGCCATCACCGCGAACACCGCAAAGTTGATTGCCGCCTGGGCCTTGTCCTTTTCTTCCGGGCGATAGGCTTCCATCGCCAGCGTGGTGGCGCCGGTGAAGAGGAAGTTCCAGCCCACGCCGAGCAGGAAGAGGCCAATGAGGAACTGGTGCAGGTCCTGCCCCGACAGCGCCACCGCGATGCAGGCGAAGTTGAGCGCGACGCCCACGCCCATGATCT
The DNA here is from genome assembly GCF_034003485.1 of Thauera sp. Lineage (GTDB taxonomy): Bacteria > Pseudomonadota > Gammaproteobacteria > Burkholderiales > Rhodocyclaceae > Thauera. The sequence goes on along the minus strand of NZ_JAVEYL010000009.1, from coordinate 126,452 downwards.
GCAGCACGCCGAAGCGCTTGATCAGGTGGCCGGTGAAGAAGCCGGGCGCGAACATGCCGATCACGTGCCATTCAAGGACCAGCGCCGCGTCCGAGAACGGCATGCCGCACACGTCCATCGCCAGCGGGGTGGCCGCCATCAGCAGATTCATCACGCCGTAGCTCAGGGCCGCGGCCAGCGTCGATACGATGAACACCGGCTGGCGCATGATCTCGCCAAGCGGCCGGCCACCGCCTGCGCCGGCCTTCTTCGCCGGCTCGGGCGGGAACTGGATGCCCGCCATCACCGCCATCGACACCAGCGCCACCACGGCCAGCGCCAGGTACGAACCCATGAAGGGCGCGCCCATCGCCTCGCGCGTGTAGTTGGCCAGGTTGGGGCCGATGACCGCGCCGATCAGACCGCCTGCCAGCACCAGCGACACCGCCTTCTCGCGAAAGGACGGCGGCGCCAGTTCGGCGGCGGCGAATCGGTAGAGCTGGCCGTTGGCGCTGTAATAACCGGCGATCACCGTGCCCGCCACCAGCAGCCAGAAGCTGCCGATCGACAGCGCGAACGCGCACAGCAGCGCGGTCAGGAAAGCCACGGCCAGCCCGAGCTGGAACGAAACCCTGCGCCCCCAGCGCCGCTGCGTGCGCGCCACCAGCCCGGTCGACAGCGCGCCGCCCACCACGTAGCCCATCACCGGCAGCGTCGCCATCCACGCCACCGGGGCGAGCGCCAGCCCCACCAGGCCATTGATGGCGATGAAGACCACGTTGTTGGTCAGGAACAGGCCCTGCGCGATGGCCAGCAGCCACAGATTCTTCTTCATAAGCAAATGCTTTCCTGGGGGCGAGGCCGAAATGTACCGCTTAACGCGGGCTGCGTCCCCCCCGGCAGGTGCGCCCCATCGCGGGCAGGACGATTGAGGAACGATCCGCAGCGGGTCTGTTCTATCCTCGGCACGGTCGTCGCCCGCTCATGGGGCGCAGCCCCTTTCCGATGAATCACCGCGCCATACCGCGCGCGAGAGGAACGCCATGCACAATTTCGAGTACTACAACCCGACCCGCATCGTCTTCGGCGAGGGCAGCATCCCCCGCCTCGCCGACCTCGTCCCCGCCGACGCCCGCGTACTCGTGCTCTACGGCGGCGGCAGCGCCGAGCGCAACGGCACGCTGGCGGACGTCGAGGCCGCCCTGGGAGACCGCAGGTTCCAGCGCTTCGGCGGCATCGAGCCCAACCCGACCTACGAGACTTTGATGAAGGCGGTCGAGCAGATCCGCCGCGAAAAGCTCGACTTCCTGCTCGCAGTGGGGGGCGGCTCGGTGGTCGACGGCACCAAGTTCGTCGCCGCCGCAGTCGATTACCCGGGCGACCCCTGGCACATCCTCGAGACCCGCGGCAAGCAGATCACCACCGCACTGCCGATCGGCGCCGTGCTCACGCTGCCGGCCACCGGCTCCGAGGTGAATTGCGCCGCGGTCGTCACCCGCAAGGCGCTGCAGGCCAAGCTCGGTTTCGGCAACCCGCTGCTCTTCCCGCGCTTCGCGGTGCTCGACCCGGTCAAGACCTACACCCTGCCCCCGCGCCAGATCGCCAACGGTGTGGTCGATGCCTTCGTGCACATCATGGAGCAGTACGTGACCCAGCCGGCCAACGCAGCGGTGCAGGATCGCTACGCCGAGAGCCTGCTGCTGACGCTGATCGAGACCGGCCCGCAAGCGCTGGCGAACCCGACTGATTACGACGTGCGCGCCAACCTGATGTGGGCCGCCACCCAGGCGCTGCATGGCGCGGTGGGCGCCGGTGTGCCGCAGGATTGGGCCACGCACATGATCGGCCACGAGATCACCGCGCTTTACGGCCTCGACCACGCGCAGACGCTGGCGGTGGTGCTGCCGAACCTGCTCGACGTGCGCCGCGACCTCAAGCGCGCCAAGCTGCTGCAATACGCCGATCGGGTGTGGGGCCTGCGCGCGGACGACGAGGACGCGCGCATCGACCAGGCCATTGCGCAGACGCGCGCGTTCTTCGAGTCGCTCGGCGTCCGCACCCGGCTTGCCGACTACGGCATCGGTGCCGACGCGGTCGATCGCATCGTCGCCCAGCTCGAGGCGCACCGGATGGTCAAGCTCGGCGAGGACCGCGCGGTGGATCTGGCCATGAGCCGGCGCATCGTCACGGCCTGCCTGTGAGCACGGTACGGCGCTGGAGACCTTGGCGACCGAGGAAGCTGCGCCGCGGGAATAGCTTTTTGTTTGCAGTGCAACAAAATAAAATAGTCTGCCGCAATGATGCTCATTGACTCGCAAGTGCCCGGCTTTTGCTAGTCTGCAGTCGTGAGTACCAAACAAGGGCCGGGAAACAACCCCTGCAGCCCTTCCGGAAGCGGGTGCACCCGTGCCGCCCGCTTGCCAACGCCGTTCTCGATCCACGGCCAACGAAGCTACAAAAAGGAGATGCACATGAGTGAACACGACCCCCAGACCGGCGGCAAATGCCCTGTCATGCATGGCGGCAACACCGCCGCGAGCAATTCGGTGATGGCGTGGTGGCCGAAGGCGCTGAATCTCGACATCCTCCACCAGCACGACACCAAGACCAACCCGCTCGGCCCGGACTTCAACTACCGCGAAGAGTTGAAGAAACTCGACGTCGACGCGCTCAAGAAAGACCTGACTGCGTTGATGACCGACAGCCAGGACTGGTGGCCGGCCGACTGGGGCCACTACGGCGGCCTGATGATCCGCCTCGCCTGGCATGCCGCGGGCACCTACCGCATCGCGGACGGCCGCGGCGGCGCGGGCACCGGCAACCAGCGCTTCGCACCGCTCAATTCCTGGCCCGACAACGGCAACCTCGACAAGGCCCGCCGCCTGCTGTGGCCGATCAAGAAGAAGTACGGCAACAAGGTGAGCTGGGCCGACCTGATGATCCTCGCCGGCAACATCGCCTACGAGTCCATGGGCTTCAAGACCTTCGGCTTCGCCTTTGGCCGCGAGGACATCTGGCACCCCGAAAAGGACGCCTACTGGGGCTCGGAGAAGGAATGGCTCGCCCCCAGCGGCAGCGAGGGCTCGCGCTACTCGGGTGAGCGCGACCTCGAGAACCCGCTTGCCGCGGTGATGATGGGCCTGATCTACGTGAACCCCGAGGGCGTGGACGGCAAGCCCGACCCCTTCAAGACCGCCCGCGACATGCGCATCACCTTCGCCCGCATGGCGATGAACGACGAAGAGACCGTCGCACTCACCGCCGGCGGCCACACCGTCGGCAAGGCGCACGGCAACGGCAGCGCGGCCAACCTCGGCCCGGCGCCGGAAGGCGCCGACATTGAAGAACAAGGCCTTGGCTGGATGAACCACAAGACCCGCGGCATCGGCCGCGACGCCGTGACCAGCGGCATCGAGGGCGCGTGGACGACGAATCCGACAAAGTGGGACAACGGCTACTTCGACATGTTGTTCAAGCACGACTGGTGGCTGCAGAAGTCGCCGGCCGGCGCCTCGCAGTGGGAGCCGGTCAACATCGCCGAGGAAGACATGCCGGTGGACGTGGAAGATCCGTCGATCCGCCGCAAGCCGATGATGACCGACGCCGACATGGCGCTGAAGTTCGACCCCGAATACCGCAAGATCGCCGAGCGCTTCCGCAATGACCAGGCCTACTTCGAGGATGTGTTCGCGCGCGCCTGGTTCAAGCTCACCCACCGCGACATGGGCCCGAAGGCACGCTACATCGGCCCCGACGTGCCCGCTGAAAACCTGATCTGGCAGGACCCGGTGCCCGCCGGCAACAAGAACTACGACATCGCCGCGGTGAAGGCGAAGATCGCCGCCGCCGGCCTGTCGGTCGGCGAGATGGTCGCCACCGCCTGGGACAGCGCCCGCACCTTCCGCGGCTCGGACTACCGTGGCGGCGCCAACGGTGCGCGTATCCGCCTCGCCCCGCAGAAGGACTGGGAAGGCAACGAGCCGGCGCGGCTGGCCAAGGTGCTGGCGGCGTACGAGAAGATCGCCGCAGAGACCGGCGCCAGCGTGGCCGACGTGATCGTGCTCGGTGGCAACGTCGGCCTCGAGCAGGCGATCAAGGCCGCCGGCTTCAGCGTGGACGTGCCGTTTGCGCCGGGTCGTGGTGATGCGACGCAGGAGATGACCGACGTCGAATCCTTCGAGGTGCTCGAGCCGCTGCATGACGGCTTCCGCAACTGGCAGAAGAAGGACTACGTGGTCCAGCCCGAGGAGATGCTGCTCGATCGCACGCAGTTGATGGGCCTGACCGCGCACGAGATGACCGCACTGATCGGCGGCATGCGCGTGCTCGGCACCAACTGCGGAGGCAGCCAGCACGGCGTGTTCACCGACCGCGTCGGTGCGCTGACGAACGACTTCTTCGTCAATCTCACCGACATGGCCTACATGTGGAAGCCGACCGGGCGCAACAGCTACGCCATCGTCGATCGCAAGTCGGGTGCCACCAGGTGGACCGCGACCCGCGTCGATCTGGTGTTCGGCTCGAACGCCATCCTGCGTGCGTATGCCGAGGTCTACGCCCAGGACGACAGCAAGGAGAAGTTCGTGCGTGACTTCGTCGCCGCGTGGACGAAGGTCATGAACGCGGACCGCTTCGACCTGAGCTAAGCCCCCGCGCCTTCGCGCCCACCCGCCGCCCGCAACGCGTTTCGACGCCCTGCGGGCGGCGTCTTTTCAGCCTTGGGCCCGTGGGACGAGGGCCGCCTACCCGGTCGGCGATCGCAGAAGTCCGTCCGAGCCGGCGCCCGCCCTCTCAGCCGCCTGCTTCAGACGTGCCACCGCCCCGGCCACGGCGTCCACATCGAGGTTGCCATAGCCCAGCACCAGCCCGTTGCAGCTCACCGGCGGCCGGGCGTAGGCAGACAGGGCACGCACCCCGAGGCCCATCTGTGCGGCCTGCTGCGCCACCGCGATGTCCGGCGTCCCGGCGGGCAGCCACATCACCAGGTGCAGGCCGGCCTCTCCGCCAGACAGCACCAGCCCGGGCCCGAAGGCGCGCTGCAGGGCGTCACGCAGTGCCGCCTGCCGACTGCTGTAGCGCACGCGCATCCGGCGCAGGTGGGCGGTGTAATGGCCACGGTGGATGAAATCGGCCAGCGCATGCTGTTCGATGCCCTGCCCCGCGCGCGTGGCGAGCACTGCGGCGCGGGCAAAGTCGGCCGCGATGGCCTGCGGCAGCACGAGGTAGCCGAGGCGCAAGCCGGGATACATCGTCTTGCTGAAGGTCCCGACGTACACCACCGGCGCATCGGCCTGCAGGCCAAACAGTGCCGGCGGCGCCGGGCCGCCACGGCGAAATTCGCTGTCGTAGTCGTCCTCGACGATCCAGGCGCCCGCGAGCCGGGCACGCTCGATCAGGGCGAGACGGCGCGCCAGCGACATCACGCGGCCGGTCGGATACTGGTGCGAGGGCGTGACCATGACGAGGCGCGGCGGATGGGCGCGCCAGTCGTCTGCGGTGGGGGCCAGCCCTTCGCCGTCGACCGCGACGTCATGCACCGTCAGCCCGGCAAGGCCGAAGGCGACGCGCGCCGCCAGATAGCCGGGGTTTTCCGCCCAGACGGTGTCGCCGTGGTCGGCGAGCAGCCGCGCGCAGAGGTCGAGCGCGGCCTGGGTGCCGCTGGTGATGACGATCTGCGCGGCATCGACCGCCAGGCCGCGCACGCTGCCGAGGTGGCCGGCGAGCGCCGCGCGCAGCCTTGGATCGCCACCATGCGCGGCATAGCCGAGCTGTCGCCAGCCGACCTCGCGCCAGGTGCGCTCGAGGCACGCACGCCAGGCGCGGAAGGGAAAGGCGCCGAAATCCGGCACCCCGGGCGAGAACGGCAGCGCCTGGGCGTCGCGCACGGGCTCCGGCGGCAGCGCGGTGGCGGCACGCGCCGACAGATGCAGCGCTGCGCCTGTGCGGTGCCTTGCCGCCGCGCGGGGTTCGGCGCGGACCGGCAGACGGGCGACGCGGGTCCCCTGGCGGTCGGCGACGAGACAGCCCTCGGCGACGAGCTGCTCGTAGGCGAACAACACGGTGTTGCGCGCAATGCCCAGGGCCGCCGCCAGGCTGCGGCTGGCCGGCAGCGCTGTGCCGGCGGGCAGGCGAGCGCTCAGGATCGCTGCGCGCAGACGCTGGTACAGCACGCGCTGACGCGGAACACCCGCGGGCAGCGGCTCGGAAAGCAGCCAGTCGAAGTCCATCGTGGCTCCATGATCGATGCGTCGCGTGGCACTACGGAAGGCACCAGCGGAAATCTACCATGGTCTCATCGACCTGCCGGAGCACTCCCGCCATGAACAAGCCCGCCGCCCCATCCGCGCGCACCCGCGTGCGCCGCCTGCCCGAACGCGCCCACTACGACGCCCACCGCGTCGCCGCCATCGTCGATGCGGCGATGATCTGCACCGTCGCCTTCCAGATCGACGGCGCGGTGCATGCCATCCCGACCATCCACTGGCGCGAGGGCGATCACCTGTACATCCACGGCGCCAAGGCCACGCGCATGCTGAAAGCGCTGACTGAAGGCGAAGCCTGCGTGACGATCGCCCTGGCCGACGGCCTCGTGCTGGCGCGCTCGGCGATGCATCACTCGATGAACTACCGCTCCGTCGTGGTGTATGGCCGCTTCGAGCGGGTGACCGACGCCGATCACAAGCTCGGCAGCCTGCGCACCTTCATCGAGGGGCTCTACCCCGGACGCTGGGACACCCTGCGCCCGATCACCGACAAGGAGCTGAACGCCACCGGCCTGCTGCGGATCGCGCTGACCGAGGCCTCGGCCAAGGTGCGCGACTGGGGTGTGTCGGATGACACGGAAGATCTTGACTGGCCGGTGTGGGCGGGCGTGATCCCCTTGCATTCGGTGACGGGCGAGCCGGTGACCGAAGCCGACAGCGTGGGGCGCGAGGCGCCCCCCACCCGGTTCGGGTGAGGGGCGCGGCCTGTGCGCCTATGGTTGATCCGGAACGGGATCGGCGTCGAGCAGACGCTCGCACTCGAGCATCAGCGACTGCCCGAGCTCGGACTCGTAGTTCGCATCGAGCGCTTCCATCATCTCGTGCGTCGTGTAGAGCCCCGCCTCGCGTGACAGCGAGCCGGCGATCCGGCGTGCGAGCTGGTCACTGAGATCCGACAGGTGGCGGCGCTCGGCCAGGGGCAGGTTGCGCCGGGTGCGCGCCAGCCAGTCCGCGGCCAGCGTGGCGCCCTGCGCCTCGGTGGGCCACTGGCCATGTTCGTACCACAGCGACAGGCGCTCGGCCGTCAGTGCAAAGATCAGCGCAGCGCGGGAGCCGCGGCTGTCGGCTGGCGGCGGGGTTGCAGCGGGCGGGATCATCCGGCCGCGCTCCTGGTAGATGGCTGCGCAGTCAAGGGCGGCGGCGGGGGTTGCCGAAGCGGTTGCCGGCAGGCCGGCGGCCGTATGGACGGCGCCGTTCGTCCTCCTCGTCGCGCTTGGGCTTGGGCATCAGCAGGTTCTTTCCACCCTGCTGCGCCAGCTTGGCGTGGTCCTGCAGCGCGGCCTCGAAGTGCGCAGCGCTGATCGCGACTCCGGCGTGCTCGGCTCCGGCGTGCTCGGCCACCGGCTTCCAGGCCGCCAGCCGCTCGCGCACGAGGAAGACGCGCTCGTCGGCCTCCGCCTTCTTGGGCAGGCCCTCGACCAGTTGTACGGCAGCAGGCGTCAGCACGTAGCCCTCGCCCGCCGCGGCCAGCAGGCCGTGGGTGAAGAAGCGATCGAACGCCGTCGCCCACGCGCCGGGCGCGGTCACCGGGAAACCCATGAATTCGGCCGCCGCGACAATATCGGTCAGCGCGGCAGGCCGCCTCTTGGCTGCGATCAGGGTCGCCAGTAGCAACTGCGCGTCGGTGTCGTGGATCGGATACATGGGGGCCTATCTGCCGGTTACGTTATCAAGCGCGCCATGATGCCTGAGGCGCGGCGATCCGGCACCCTCAACCGACCTGGCAGGCCAGCCCCTTGAGGTACTCGCCTTCCGGCACCGCCAGCCCGATCGGGTGGTCGGGCGCGGCCGACAGCCGGTAGAGGATGCGCGCGTCGACGCCGGCATCGATCGCCGCGCCGGCGACGATCTTCTGGAACAGCTCCTGGCCGATGCCGCCCGAGCACGAATAGGTCATCAGGATGCCGCCCGGGTTGAGCAGGCGGAAGCCGAACAGGTTGATGTCCTTGTAGGCGCGCGCGGCACGCTCGGCATGCGCCGCCGAGGGTGCGAACTTGGGCGGGTCGAGCACGATCAGGTCGAACTTGCGGCCCTCTTCCTTCAACGCACGCAGCGCCTTGAACACGTCGGCCTCCTGCCATTCGGCGCGGCTGGCGTCGAGCTGCGGGTTGAGCGCCACGTTGCGGCGCGCCGATTCCAGCGCCGGCCCGGAGGAGTCGATCGACAGCACCGACGCCGCCCCGCCCGCGAGCGCTTGCAGCGAGAAGCCGCCGGTGTAGCAGAAGCAGTTGAGCACCGCGCGCCCGGCGGCGAGCTGGCCGGTGAGGAGCCGGTTGTCGCGCTGGTCGAGGTAGAAGCCGGTCTTGTGGCCGCCCTCCACGTCCACCTCCAGGCGCACGCTGTTCTCGACGATGGTGAGCCCGCCCGCGGGCAGCTCGCCGTGCGCACAGCCGACTCGCGGCTCCAGGCCTTCAAGGCCGCGCACCTCGGAGTCCGAGCGTTCATAAACGGCCGCGCAGCCGGTGGCCTGCACCAGGCCGGCGACGATCGCCTCGCGCCACTTGTCCGCGCCCGCGCTGGTGAGCTGGAGCACGACCACGTCGCCGTAGCGGTCGGCGATCACGCCCGGAAGACCGTCGGATTCGCCATGAATGAGGCGCATGCCCTCCTGCCCGTGCAGCGCCGGGATCGCCGCGCGCCGCCCCACCGACGCCGCCACCGCGCGCTTGAAGAAGGCGTGGTCGATCACGGCCTCGGCGTCGAAGCTCCACACCCGCGCACGGATCTGCGATTCCGGCGACCACGCCGCGCGCGCCAGCGCCTTGCCCTCGGCGGTGACCACCGTCACCGTGTCGCCCGGGCGCGCACGGCCGTCGAGACGATCGACCGAGCCGGCGAAGATCCAGGGATGGCGGCGGAACAGCGAGCGCTCCTTGCCGGGGTGGAGGATGAGTTGGGCCATGAGGGGTTCCGGAGAGATCGGGTGAGTCAGGCCGCGGAGTGTACCGGCTCACTGCAGCTTGGCCCATAGCGCGAACCCACATGGCGCGAACCAATCCACCGCACTCCCCGCCATTTCGTCATCCCGCCCGCGCTGGCTATACTCCCCCGCACTTTCACCCAAGGGGAGACCTGACACATGAAGCTCGAAACCATCGCCGTGCACGGCGGCTATTCGCCCGATCCGACCACCAAGGCGGTCGCGGTGCCGATCTACCAGACCACCTCGTACGCCTTCGACGACACCCAGCACGGCGCGGACCTCTTCGACCTCAAGGTGCAGGGCAACATCTACACCCGCATCATGAACCCGACCACCGCGGTGCTCGAGCAGCGTGTCGCGGAGCTCGAAGGCGGCATCGGCGCGCTGGCCGTGGCCTCGGGCATGTCGGCGATCACCTACGCCATCCAGACCATCGCCGAAGCCGGCGACAACATCGTCTCGGCCTCCACGCTGTACGGCGGCACCTACAACCTGTTCGCCCACACCCTGCCGCAGTTCGGCATCCAGGTGCGCTTTGCCGACTACCGCGACCCGGACAGCTTCGCTGCGCTGATCGACGAGCGCACCAAGGCGATCTTCTGCGAGTCGGTCGGCAACCCGCTCGGCAACGTCACCGACATCGGCCGCCTGGCCGAGATCGCGCACAAGGCCGGCGTGCCGCTGATCGTCGACAACACCGTGCCCTCGCCCTACCTGTGCCGCCCCTTCGAGCACGGCGCCGACATCGTGGTGCACGCGCTCACCAAATACCTCGGCGGCCACGGCAACTCGATCGGCGGCGCCATCGTCGATTCGGGCAAGTTCCCCTGGGCCGAGCACAAGGCGCGCTTCAAGCGCCTGAACGAGCCGGACGTGTCCTACCACGGCGTGGTCTACACCGAGGCCCTGGGCGCCGCAGCCTTCATCGGCCGCGCGCGCGTGGTGCCGCTGCGCAACATGGGCGCGGCCATCTCGCCCTTCAACAGCTTCCTGATCCTGCAAGGCGTCGAGACCCTGGCGCTGCGCATGGACCGCATCTGCGAGAACACGGTGAAGGTGGCCGAGTACCTGAAGGCGCACGCCAAGGTCGAATGGGTGAACTACGCCGGCCTGTCCGACCACGCCGACCACGGCCTGGTGCAGAAGTACATGGGCGGGCGCGCCTCGGGCATCCTGTCGTTCGGGGTGAAGGGTGGATTCGAAGCTGGCGGCCGCTTCCAGGACGCGCTCAAGCTCATCACCCGCCTGGTCAACATCGGCGACGCCAAGTCGCTCGCCTGCCATCCGGCTTCGACCACCCACCGCCAGTTGTCGCCCGCGGAAATGGCCAAGGCTGGGGTGTCGCCGGACATGGTGCGGCTGTCGATCGGCATCGAGCATATCGACGACATCATTGAGGATCTGGAGCAGGCGCTGGCGGGAGTTTGATCAAGTAGTGAAGGCGCCTGAACGGGACAGATTGCGGCTTCGCTGCAAACCGTGATCTGTCCCGGATTGGCTAAAGAGTGCCGCTACATCCCGCAATAACGCCAATAATTGAAAAGCTAGTAATCAAATTTTTTAAAATTTTATTTAACGGATTCAAACGGCGGCATTGACGAGCATGGATGCTAATAAAGTGCGCCCAGCCCTTTAATTTTCTACAATTTTATCTTTATGGCGACCCGATTTTGCGAAGTTTATAATCAGTGAAGTTGAGAAAACATCCATTGAAGCTAAGCCAAATATAGTTAAGAAAATTAAGCTACACCCATCGTGCACAGAGGCTGAAAAATAAACAGCCGACTTAATCCTACAAATATGTCTTCATGCCTATGGAAGTAAGTCTCTTGAAAACGAAACCCCTCGCAGAAAGCAGATACGATTTGCGAATGTTCAATGGATATCAGCGCATATCAAGTGTGGAAAAGGAATCACGACTGAAGAGCTTCGAGGCGTAGTCGATCTCTATACCAACCATGCTTTTCAAGACAATCCGTCATGACAGTCGAACGGGCGGGGGAATAGGGGACAGACCACGATCGCCCTTACCCCCAGGAACGTCGGCCTTGCACCACTGATAGCATTAAACTAAAGTGCAATCAAATCAATCAGTACGAGGCTTTGCAACATGCCTTCCATCACCGTACGAAACATCCCTGACGAGGTGCATCGCGCCATCCGCGTTCGCGCAGCCACGCATGGCCGCAGCGCCGAAGCCGAGGTACGCGACATTCTCGAGCAGGCGGCGAAGCCCGAGGGGCGCCTGAAGCTCGGGACGCTGCTGGCTTCGATCGCCCGCGAGGCGGGCGGGCTGACCGACGAGGAGCTCGCTTTCTTCGAGAACGCGCGTGACAAGACCCCGGCCCCGCCGATGCGCTTCGAATGATCGTCGTCGACACGAACGTACTGTCGGAGTTGTGGCGGGTTGCGCCCGATCCCAAGGTGCTGGCCTGGATGGACGCCCAGGTCGTGGAAACCCTCTTTCTGTCCGCCATTACCGTCGCCGAGTTGCGCTTTGGGCTGGCGGCGATGCCCGAAGGCAAGCGCCGCACGATCTACCAGGAGCGCCTGGAACGCGAAGTGCTGCCGGCGTTTGCCGGGCGCGTTCTACCCTTCGACCTGGACGCCTCGAAAGCCTACGGTGAGCTGATGGCTCGGGCACGAGCCGCAGGCCTTGCGATCGGCAACGCAGACGGCTCCATCGCAGCCACCGCGGCCGCGCGCGGGCTGATGGTCACCACGCGCGATACGAGCCCGTTCAAGGCGGCTGGCCTGGCAGTCATCGACCCCTGGGCGCATTGAAGGACTCGCAGCGCACTTCGCCACCCCTCTCGTAAGGATTCCCGATGCTCGCAGTGCTGCAACGCGTCTCCGAAGCGCGCGTGATCGTCGATGGCGAAATCATCGGCGAGATCGGCCATGGCCTGCTCGCGCTGGTGTGCGCCGAGCGCGGCGACACGACTGCCGAGGCCGACAAGCTGCTGGCGAAGATGCTCAAGCTGCGCATCTTTGCCGACGACGCCGGCAAGATGAACCGCTCGGTGCAGGACGTGGAAGGCGGCCTGCTCATCGTCAGCCAGTTCACCCTCGCCGCCGACACCTCGGGCGGCAACCGGCCGAGCTTCACCAACGCCGCCGACCCGCACACCGGCCAGGCGCTCTACGCGCATTTCGTCGCCCGCGCGCGCGCCGCGCACCCGCTGGTGCAGACCGGTCGCTTTGCCGCCGACATGAAGGTGCAACTCATCAACGACGGCCCGGTCACAGTCCCGCTGCGCATCGCCCCGCCGGTCTGAAGCAGACGCACGGCGGCAATCCGCGTCACACAGAATCAGCCTCCCCCTCCCCCACAGAGAAGGAAACACTCCATGAAGCTCTACCTGAAACCCGGCGCCTGCTCGCTCTCGCCCCACATCGCGCTGGAGGAGTCCGGTCTGCCCTACGAGACCGAGGTCGTTGACCTCAAGACCAAGATCACCGCCAGCGGCGCCGACTTCACCAAGAGCAACCCCAAGGGCTACGTGCCGGCCCTGCTGCTCGACAGCGGCGAGCTGCTGACCGAGGGCGCGGCGATCGTGCAGTACATCGCCGACCAGGCCCCGGCGAAGAAGCTCGCCCCCGCCAACGGCACCATCGAGCGCTATCGCCTGCAGTCGTGGCTCAACTTCATCGGCACCGAGCTGCACAAGTCGTGCAGCCCCTTCTTCAATCCGGCCTCGGGCAAGGAGTGGAAGGAGATCGCCAGCGCCAACCTCGAGCGCCGCCTCGCTTACGTGAACGCGCAGCTCGAAGGCAAGCCCTACCTGACGGGCGAGGACTTCAGCGTCGCCGACGGCTACCTGTTCACCGTGCTGGGCTGGATGAAATTCATCAAGATCGATCTGGCGAAGTGGCCCAACCTCGCCGCCTTCGTCGACCGCGTCGCCGCACGTCCGGCGGTGCAGGCCGCACTGAAGGCCGAGCAGGCGGCCTGATGTCCCACCGTGCCGCCCGGCCTTCAGCGTGGCGGCGCGGTGCCCAGAAAACGGTCCCAGAAGCCGCTCAGCGTACCGAACGCCCGTCGCGCGTCCTGCGTATGGTGAAAACCATGCTCCCGGCGCCGGACCGCGAGCCATCCCCTGCCCTTGTCACTGAGGTCGCCACCCGCGCTGCCGCGGTGCAGACGTTCATGCACCACCTCCTGGATGATCTCGCCCGCCAGCAGGCCGATCGCAAGCGCAGCGCCCAGCGCCACGTTGCGCAGCAGCAGCGTGGGCGCCATCAACATCACCAGCGCCAGCGGCACGCTGAACGCGAGCGGGATCCGGATGGGCTCGTCCGGCAAGCGGTGGTGCAGCTCGTGCCAGGCCTTGAACGGCCACAGTCCGTGCAGCACGAACCGGTGCAGCAGGTATTCGAGCAGCGTCCACAGCACGAAACCGCCCACCATCAACGCCAGCGCCAGCCATGGCGGCAGCCCGGTTTCCGCCAGTACGTAGCCCGCGAGCAACATGCCCGCCCCCGACACCACGAGTGATCCCGGATAGCCAAGCGCCAGCCGATTGCCTGCGGCCTCAGCCACGGTGAACTCCTTCGGCCGACACGTCGGCGCCGACTTCATCCGCTATCTGCCATGCGTACATCAGGGTGGCCTCCGAAAAGCTCAGCCCGGTGTCCACGTCACGCCACCATCCCAGCTCGCGCGCGTCTACGCCCTCGAAACGCCAGCAGCGCAGCTCGCCGCTGCACAGCCGGATCGTGTAGCGCTGTCCGATGCGTGGTTCCATCCGTGTCTCTCCTGACCGGCCGGCTGGGCGTCACCCGTTGTCCGGCCAAGTCTTCATTGCTCGTCTTCATGATAGTCGCTGCGCTCGGCAGAAGCGGCGACCTCGCTTCCCAGTCGCCCAGTGCGTGGAACCTTCCGCGCGAGCACTTGACTATACAGTACCGTTTTAGTACTTTTAAGCCACATCGACAGGCGATCAGGCAGACCCACATGCTGCGCATCAGCAAACTCACCGACTACGGCACCCTCATCCTCGCCCACATGGCGGGCTTGCCGGACCGTGTGCACAGCGCCACGGGGCTTGCCGACGCGCTCGGGCTCGGGCTGCCCACCGTCAGCAAGGTCCTCAAGACGCTCGGCCGCCATACCCTCGTGACAAGCCAGCGCGGCGCGCACGGCGGTTACGCGCTCAGCCGCCCGGCGGCGCAGATCAGCGTGGCCGACGTCATCGATGCGCTCGAAGACCACCCCTTCGGCCTCACCGAATGCAGCGCCAGCACCGGCGTGTGCAGCATGGAAAGCGACTGCCGGATCCGCGACAACTGGCTGCGCATCAACACCGTGGTTCGCCAGGCCCTGCAGGCCGTGACCGTCGCCGACATGGTCCATCCACAGAACAACTCGCCCTTCGCCCGGCTCCGCCCAAACAACGACACGACAGCCGCCGGCGCATCCACCGAACATCGCCTGCACGGCCCTACAAGCGCCGGCAGTCGCCCAGCCGCCGCGTGCATTCCCCCCGCATGCATCCCCAGTACGCGCGCAGACGACCAGGAGATCTGACATGAACGCCCCCTCCCGCAGCGACGCCATCGGCGCCTTTCTGGAACAGGACTACGCCGCCGGCTTCGTCACCACGCTCGAGACCGACACCGTACCCAAGGGCCTGTCGGAAGACGTCATCCGCATCATCTCGGCGCGCAAGGGCGAGCCCGAATGGCTGCTCGACTGGCGCCTCCAAGCCTACCGCCACTGGCTGACGATGCGCCCGCCCACCTGGGCCGCGGTGCAGTTTCCGTCGATCGACTTCCAGGACATCGTCTACTACTCCGCGCCCAAGTCGAAGAAGGACGGCCCCAAGAGCCTGGACGAGGTCGACCCCGAGTTGCTGCGCACCTTCGAGAAGCTCGGTGTGCCGCTGCACGAGCGCGCGCGCCTGGCCGGCGTGGCGGTGGATGCGGTGTTCGACTCGGTGAGCGTGGCCACCACCTTCAAGAAGGAGCTGGGCGAGCACGGCGTGATCTTCTCTTCCTTCTCCGAAGCGGTGAAGGAACACCCGGAGCTGGTGCGCCAGTACCTCGGCACCGTGGTGCCCCCGGAGGACAACTTCTACGCCGCGCTGAATTCCGCGGTGTTCTCCGACGGCTCCTTCGTCTTCATCCCCAAGGGCGTGAAGTGCCCGATGGAGCTCTCGACCTACTTCCGCATCAACGCCCGCGACACCGGGCAGTTCGAGCGCACGCTGATCATCGCCGAGGAAGGCGCGTCGGTGAGCTACCTGGAAGGCTGTACCGCGCCGATGCGCGACGAGAACCAGCTCCACGCCGCGGTGGTCGAGCTGATCGCGCTCGACGACGCCAAGATCAAGTATTCCACCGTGCAGAACTGGTACCCGGGCGACAAGGACGGCAAGGGCGGCATCTACAACTTCGTCACCAAGCGTGGCGACTGCCGCGGCGCACGCTCGCACATTTCCTGGACGCAGGTCGAGACCGGCTCCGCGATCACCTGGAAGTACCCGAGCGTGATCCTGCGCGGCGACTCGTCGGTGGGCGACTTCCATTCGGTGGCGCTGACCAACAACCTGCAGCAGGCCGACACCGGCACCAAGATGATCCACATGGGGCGCAACACGAAGAGCACCATCCTCAGCAAGGGCATCTCGGCCGGGCGCGGCAGCAACACCTTCCGCGGCCTGGTCAAGATCACGCCCAAGGCCGAGGGCGCGCGCAACTACACGCAGTGCGATTCGCTCTTGATCGGCGACCGCTGCGCGGCGCACACCTTCCCCACCATCGAGGTGCGCCACCCCACGGCCCACGTCGAGCACGAGGCCACCACCTCCCGCATCGGTGAAGACCAGTTGTTCTATGCGATGCAGCGCGGCATCAGCGCCGAGGACGCGGTATCGATGATCGTCAATGGCTTCTGCCGCGAGGTGTTCAAGGAACTGCCGATGGAGTTCGCGGTGGAAGCACAGAAATTGCTGGGCGTGAGCCTCGAAGGCAGCGTCGGCTAAGGACAAAAGGGAGAACAGACATGCTGAAAATCAACAACCTGCACGCCACGGTCGAGGGCAAGGCGATCCTCAACGGGCTGAACCTCGAGGTCGCCGACGGCGAGGTGCACGCGATCATGGGCCCCAACGGCTCGGGCAAGAGCACGCTCGCCCAGGTGCTGGCCGGGCGCGACACCTTCACCGTCACCGACGGCAGCGTGGACTGGGACGGCACCGACCTGCTCGCCCTGCCCGCCGAAGAGCGCGCGCGCGCCGGGCTCTTCCTCGCCTTCCAGTACCCGGTGGAGATCCCCGGGGTGTCGAACGCCTACTTCCTGAAGGCCGCGGTCAACGCGATCCGTCGCCACCGCGGCTTGCCCGAGTTCGACGCAATGGACTTCCTCGCCAAGGTGAAGGCGGAGATGAAGGCGGTCGGCATGAAGGAGGAGTTCCTCTACCGCTCGGTGAACGAAGGCTTCTCCGGCGGCGAGAAGAAGCGCAACGAGATCCTGCAGATGGCGTTGCTCGAGCCCAAGCTCGCGGTGCTGGACGAGACCGACTCCGGGCTGGACATCGACGCGCTGAAGATCGTCGCCGAGGGCGTCAATCGCCTGCGCTCGCCCGAGCGTTCGATGATCGTCATCACCCACTATCAGCGCCTGCTCGACTACATCGTGCCCGACAAGGTGCACGTGCTGTCGCAGGGCCGCATCGTGCGCTCGGGCGGACGCGAGCTGGCGCTGGAGCTGGAAGAGCACGGCTACGGCTGGATCGACGCGGCGAAGGGCGGCAAGGCGAGTGGCGAACCTGCAGCCGGGGCAAGCCCTGCCGCACGCGCCGGCGTGTCGAGCGTGGGCGGGGTCGGCGCGCGCACGGGAGCGCAGCCATGAGCGCGGTCGACATCTGGCTCGGACGCCATCGCGACGCCGCCGCCGATCTGCCTGGCGCGAGCCTGCCCTGGCTCGTCCGCCTGCGCGAGGAGGCAATCGACCGCTTCGCCGACGAAGGCTGGCCGACGACGCGGCGCGAGAACTGGCGCCACACCTCGCTTGCGTTCATGGGGCAGCAGGCCCTGGCGGCCGAGGCGGGCGACAAACCCGAAGCGGTGCTGGCGCGGCTGCGCGAACGTTATCGCACGGCGACTCGCGGGCAGGCCGGCTCGCATGAAGGAGTGGCCAGCGCCGTGGGAGCGGGCTCGCCCGCGAACGCTGCAGCCTCCGCCCCCCAGGACCTCGACCACTGGCTGGTCTTCGTCGACGGCCGCTTCGCCCCGGCACTGTCCGCGATCGGCGGACTGCCTGGCGGCGCGCAGATCGGCAGCCTCGCCGACGCACTGAAGCGGACCCCCGAAGCGGTCGAAGCCGCCTTCGGCAACGCCAGCGATGGCGAAACCCCCCAGGCCCTCAACGCCGCCCTCGCCACCGACGGCGCCTGGATCCGCCTCAGCCGTGGCGTCGCCGTCGAGCAGGCGATCCACCTCGTCTTCATCGGTGCCACAGCCGCAGACAGACACCTGCGCAACCTCGTCGTCGCCGAGGCCGGCACCCAGGCGACGATCGTCGAGCACTATCCGGCGGGCGCCGCCGGTAGCACGCTGACCACCGCGGTCACCCGCATCCTCGCCGCGCAGGACAGCAACGTGGTGCACCTGAAGTTGCAGGAAGAAGCGCCCGAAGCCATCCACCTGGCCACGATCGACGCCGTGCAGGCGCGCGGCGCGGTGTTCGCCTCGCACTCGCTGTCCTTCGGCGCGCGCCTGGCGCGCAACGACATCCGCACCCGGCTCGACGGCGAAGGTGCCGAGGCGCTGTTGAACGGCCTCTACCACGCCGACGGCCGCCGCCATGTCGACCACCACACCCGCATCGACCATGCCGCCCCGCAAGGCACCAGCCGCGAGTTCTACCGCGGGCTGCTCGACGGCAACGCGCGCGGCGTGTTCACAGGCCGCATCCTGGTCGCCCAGGACGCCCAGCGCACCGACGCCATGCAGCGCTGCGACAACCTGCTGCTGTCCAGGCTGGCCGAGGCCGACGCCCGCCCCGAGCTCGAGATCTACGCCGACGACGTCAAATGCGCGCACGGTGCCACCGTCGGCCAGATCGACGACGACGCCCTCTTCTACCTGCGCAGCCGCGGCCTCGACGCCACGCACGCGCGCCAGGTGCTGACCTACGCCTTCGCCGCCGAGGTGCTCGAGCGCATCGCCCACGCCCCGCTGCGTGCGCTCGGCCGCGCCGCGCTGCTCCAGCGCCTGCCGGCCGAGGCCCGACTGGAGGAACTGTCGTGAATGCCCCGCACGAAAACGTCATGGACGCTGCCTTGCGCGACCTCGCCGCCGACTTCCCGATCCTGGCGCGGCCGGTGCACGGCCGCCGCCTGGCCTACCTGGACAACGGCGCCACCACGCAGAAACCCGCCGTGGTGATCGACGCCGAGGCGCGCTTCTACCGCGAGTCCAACGCCAACATCCACCGCGGCGTGCATTGGCTGTCGCAGCACGCCACCGAGCTCTACGACGGCGCACGCGTCACGGTGCAGCGCTTCCTCAACGCCGCCAGCGCGGACGAGATCGTGTTCACCCGCGGCACCACCGAGGCGATCAACCTGGTGGCGCAGAGCTGGGGCCGGCCGCGACTCACCGCGGGCGACGAGATCCTGCTCAGCACCATGGAGCACCACTCCAACATCGTGCCCTGGCAACTGCTGTGCGAGCAGACCGGCGCGGTGCTCAAGGTGATCCCGGTGCAGGACAACGGCGAGCTCGACATGGAGGCCTTCACAGGCCTGCTCGGCGAACGCACCCGGCTGCTGGCGATCACCCATGTCTCCAACGCGCTCGGCACGGTGAACCCGGTGGCCGAGATGACGCGGCGCGCGCACGAACTCGGTGCGGTCGTGCTGATCGACGGCGCGCAGGCGGTGGCCCACCAGGCGGTGGACGTGCAGGCGATCGGCTGCGACTTCTACGCGTTCTCCGGACACAAGCTGTATGCCCCCACCGGCATCGGCGTGCTCTACGGCCGCGCCGAGCTGCTGCGCCAGATGCCGCCATGGCAGGGCGGCGGCGACATGATCCGCACCGTCGCCTTCGAGAACACCACCTTCGCGCCGCCGCCGCAGCGCTTCGAGGCCGGCACGCCCAACATCGCCGGCACGATCGCGCTGGCCGCGGCGATCGACTACGTGCAGGGCGTGGGTCTGGACCGCATCCACGCCCACGAGCAGACGCTGCTGGAATACGGCACCGCGGCGCTGCAGGCCATCCCCGGCGTGCGTCTGGTCGGCACCGCGCGTGACAAGGCCGGCATCCTCTCGTTTCTGGTCGAGGGTATCCATCCGCACGACCTCGGCACCATCCTCGACGCCGAAGGCGTGGCGATCCGCGCCGGCCACCACTGCGCGATGCCGCTGATGACGCGCTTCGGCATCCCCGGCACGGCGCGCGCCTCGCTCGGGCTTTACAACGAGCGCGCCGACATCGACGCATTGGTGGTCGCCATCCACAAGGCGCAGGACCTGTTCGGCACCAGGAGAGCGCCATGACCGACATGCAGGATTCGCTGCGCGAGCTGTACCAGGAAGTGATCTTCGACCACAACCGCAACCCGCGTAACTACCGCCCGCTGCCCGCCGCCAGCCACCACGCCGACGGCCACAACCCGCTGTGCGGCGACCAGCTCACGGTGTACGTGCAGGTCGAGGACGGCATCGTGCGCGAGGCGAGCTTCGTCGGCCACGGCTGCGCGATCTCCACGGCGTCGGCCTCGCTGATGACCGAGGCGGTCAAGGGCAAGCCGGTCGAGGAGGTCGAGGCGCTGTTCCGCGACGTGCACGCGCTGCTCACCGAAGGCCGCGCGGCCACCGACCCGGCGCGCGACTTCGGCAAGCTCGAGGTGCTCGCCGGGGTGAAGGACTTCCCGGCACGGGTCAAGTGCGCCACGCTCGCCTGGCACACGCTGCACAACGCGCTCGCCGGCGAGCACGAGACCGCGCACACCGAATAACCGCAGATCCACTGCACCGCCATCGAGGAGAGAACCACCATGGGCGACCGCTACGGCGAAACCGAATCCCGCGTGCTGCAACGCGAATGCGCGGCAGTGAGCGTGCCCTGGGGCCGGCCGGAAACGCTGGAAGAAGGCAGCTACGCACTCATCACCCAGCGCCTGGGCGGCTCGATCACGGTGATGAGCGGCGGCAACCTCTACCGCATCGACGAGCGCAACGCCGACGCGCTCGGGCTCGAGCCGCAACTCGCCGCCGCAGCGCCGGTGCCGCAGGACGGCGAGCAGACCACCGAGAGCATCGAGCGCGCCGCCTGGGCCCAGCTCGCCACCTGCTTCGACCCCGAGATCCCTATCGACATCGTCAATCTCGGCCTGATCTACGCCTGCACCGCCGAGGCGCTACCCGACGGAGACTTTCGCCTCGCGGTGAGCATGACGCTCACCGCCCCCGGCTGCGGCATGGGCACGCTGATCGCCGACGAGGCACAAGCCAAGCTGCTGACCATCCCCGGCGTCGCCGAGGCAGAGGTCACGTTGGTGTGGGATCCGCCGTGGAGCCGCGAGATGATGAGCGAGGCGGCGCGGCTGGAGATGGGGCTGTACTGAGGAATCTGCGCTGAGGGGCACTCCTGAGGGGGGGCTGCTCTCCCTGGTCTGCGCCCGGCTCCTGGCCGCCCACGTGCCGGGCCGTCGTGAAACTGCAGCACACGTCGGGGGCTCCGGATTTCAGTCCGCCGTCGCCGCGCCACACGCCACGTAGCCTGCAAGCGGCTCCGGCCGCAGGCACCAGGTGCGCATGTTCGCCACATAGGCGTCGCTGCGGAATGCGCGCACGATGCGAAGGACGCGGTCGGCCTCGGCGCGATCCGCGCGCAGCGCGATGCTGGCGTAGTAGCCGTTGCGCAGGTAGATCGCGGTCTGCGCCACCCCGTTGCGGCTCGCACGGCGCAGCTCGTCGCGCGCCGCGTCCAGGGCACGGTCGCTGCCGAACACCACGCCCCAGGGGCGCCCGGCAAAGTCCACCGCCGTCCGTGCGTCCAGTTCGACGCCGGCGGGCAGGCCCGGGCTCCGGGCTGCCTCCACCGCTACCCGCTCGTCCACTGCCGGGCCCTGCGCGGGCGGCGTCGCGGCTGGCCACATCACCCACGCAAGCACGCCGACTGCCACCAGCGCCACCGCACCCAACAGGTATCGCAAACCGCTCCCTGACCCAGCCGAAATCCTTACCGCGTCTGCCACCGACGGCCCGGGCGGCTCCTCTGCAACGGGCGTAGCCGAGCTCGGCGTGACATCCGCCGCGTTCGCCACCGCCGGACCATCCAGCACCTTCGCCAGCACATTGGCAAGGCGGTCCACATCCGTGTTGAAACGCGTGTTGCTGACTTCGATCGCGTTGCGCCACACCAGCCCGCGCAGCGCTTCGGGCAGCTCGGCCTCCTTGGGCATCGGTGTGCCGTCGAGCAGCACGGGGATGACGCGGATATTGCGCGCGAGCGCGGCGGCGATCTCGAGGCGGACGAAGTCGCGCTCGTCTTCGAGCCGCGTCTTGCCGTCGGGTTGCGGTGCCAGCCAGCGCGCGCCGATCAGCACCAGCAGCGCCTCGCACTGGCCGACCGCGTTGCGGATGACCTCGTCGAAAGGCAGGCCGGGCTCGATCGCATCGACGTCCATGAAGATGCGATCGGCCGTGAAGCGCTCGGTCAGCTCTTCGTAGATCGCACGCGCGTAACCTGCCGCGTCCTCACGCCGGTAGCTGATGAAAACCTTGCCCATGGCCGCTTCCTCCCGCGCGCGCGGTGCTATTCACGCTTCAATCATAGCCCCCGAAAGCACGACGGGGGCCGCAGCCCCCATCGATCATGCACGCAGCGGACCGCGCTCAGCGCAGCGAGAACTGGACCTGCCCGCCTTCGCCAGCCGCCTCCACCTTGGGCTCGAGCACGAAGATGCGCTCGCCCGGCACGGCCCCTTCGCCCACCAGCCACTCACGCACAGCCTGCGCACGCTGCTGGGCGAGCGTGCGCAGTTCGGCATCGCCGACCTTGACGTTGGCGCGCATCAGCGCCTCCATCTCGGGCACCGGAATGGCCTTGGTGAGGCCGATCATGTTGCGCGGCTTCTTGAAGTCGGCCGCCTTGTAGGCCTTTTCGAGCAGCGCCGGATACTCCTCGGCGCCGACTTCGATGTCTTCGAGCGAGGGCGCGTCCTCGCCGCGGGCGATCATCGCCTTGAGCTTTTGCGCACGCACCGCGTTGTCGAGCGCGACCTGGCGCAGACCGTCGAGGTCGTTGGCCGAATCGGCGCGGCCGACGATGTCGAGTTTGAGCGTCGGCCGGTCGACCAGCGCCTGCGCGAGCGTCTTGAGCTTGCCCTGCTGCGCATCGCCGGGCTGCGCACTGCCGGCCACGAACTCGAGTTGCGACAGCTCCTCCCCGCCCCCGAGTGCCGAGCCAAGCAGCGCGAACGGCGAGGTGATGGCCTTGCCGATCAGGTTGAAGAACATCTTCAGCACCAGCCCGAAGATGCTGAATTCAGGGTCGTCGAGCGTGCCGCTGACGGGCAGGCGAAGGTCGATCTCGCCGCGGCTGTTCTTGAGCAGCGACACCGCGAGCTGCACCGGCAGATTCACCGCGTCGGGGCTGTCGACCTTGTCGCCGAAGGTGAGCTGATCGAGGAAGATCTGGTTGGTCGCGGTGAGCTTGCGATCCTCGATCTTGTAGTTGAGCTCGGCCGAGAGCTTGCCCTTGGCGATGCCATAGCCGACGTACTTGCCCGAGTAGCTCGACAGGCCGGTGAGCTCGAAACCGGTGACCTTGGCGACGATGTCGAGGTGGGCGTCCTGGCGGAAGAGGTTGAACTCGCCGTTGATGCTGAGCGGCGCCGTCTTGTCCACCTTGCCGTTGAGATCGAGCTTGGCGATCGCGTCCGGCGCGGTCGAGAAGCCGATGAGCGTGCCAACGAGCTCGGTCAGGTTGGCGTCGTAGTTCGGGCGGACGAAGCGGTCGCTGAAAGCGACGTTGCCGCGCTTCATCTCGATGCGGTCGATGCGGATCGGCGGGGGCGGCGTGGCGGGCGTGGCGACCTCCACGGTGCGCTTGCCTTCGGCAGTCGCACTCGCCTCACCGGGGAAGCTGCCATCGCCCGCGCTCACAACCTGCGCGGCGGCCCTGGGCGGGGGAGCCGGCTCGTCACCACTGAAGCCGCCGATCTCGCGCAGGTTGAGTCGACCCTGGTCGTCGAGGATCAGCCGGGTGTAGAAATCGTCCACGGCGACACGCTTGATGGCGAGCGAGAACGGCTCGAGCCGGGCGTCGATGCCGCCCACGCGCAGCGTGCGCCAGCGCAGGAAATCGGTGGCGTTGAGGCGGTCGACAGAGGCGAAATTGGCCACGCCGACATCGCCATTGAAGCGCGCGAGCACCTGCCCGCGCCGCCCGATCTGCAGGTTCAACCGCCCCTGACTGGTGATATTGCCGCGCGAGATCGCGATCTTCGTCTGCTCGAGCACATAGGGCTGGAGCGGCAGCAGATCAACGTTGCGCAGGTCGAGGCGCAGGTCGGCCTTGAGCGGCTCGAGCGTCAGCGGCCCGGAGGCCGCCACCTTGCCGCGCTGGTTGAAGCGCGAATCGAGCTTGAACTGCAGCGTGTTGCCCTTGGCGGTGGAGAAGCCGTCGACCTCGAAGTCGATGTTGTCCACCGTCGTCACCACCGGACGCCGCACGCTGCGATCTTCCAGGCGCACCGAGGCGGTCTTCAGCGTCAGCTTGTCGACCGCAACCACCCAGTCCGGACCGCTCCTGGCCGACGCAACGCCCTTGGCGCCCTTGCTGGCGGGAGACGCCGGCGGCACGAGCGCCTTCACGATGTCAAAGCTGCCATCCTTGAATCGCACGGCCGATATCTGGGCACCCTTGAGATCGAGCCCGCCCAGGCGAACGCTGCGTCCGCCAAGGTCCACCAACACCGAGCGCACGTCGAGTTCAGGCACCTTGATCGCCGGCGTCTTCGCGCCCTTGAGCATGAGCGCGAAATCACGCAGGGCAAGGGCTTCCGAGCCAATCTCGACCTTGGGCTCTCCCTTGTCGCCCAGGGTGACGCGGTACTGCAGCGCGCCCGTCAAAGCGCCGTCGCTGATCGTGCCGCCCGGCAGGGCCTTGGCCAGGTAAGGCGCGTAGCGGGCGAGCTTGATGGCCTCGAACTGCAGGTTTCCGGAGAACTGGAAGGGCGACAGGCGAAGCACGTCCTCGTGGACGAACTTCTCGCCTGCGTCGCTCACATAGTCGAGACGGATCTCGGCCGGGATTTCGCCCACATTGGAGAGGTCGCGCATGTCGAGGTTGATGGTCTCGATGCGCGCGCGGAAAGGCTCGGCGAGTGTGCGGTCCTCGAACCGGATCACCCCGTCGCGAATGCGGGTGAGCGCCAGCAGGAAATCCGGTTCGGTGGCATTGGCTGCTGCCGTGGTGGTGCCGTCCGCGCCGGCGGCTGCAGGTGTTTCGGACGTCGCACCGGGCGCCTTGCCAGCCGGCTTCGCGGGCGGGGGCAGCAGATCGAGGATGTTCATCCTGCCGTCCTTCAACATCACCAGATCCACTTCCGGCTTGTCCAGGCGCAGTCGGGTGAAATGCCAGCGCCCGATCAGGGGCTGCACATCGGCGAACTCGAGCTCCAGTTCGGCGACCGTCGCGACCGGCTCGCCTTCGCGGTCCTGCAGCACGAGCTGGTCGATGTGCAGCGGACCGCGCAGGGCGACCACTGGCGGCGCATCGGTCGGCTGGCTGAAGGACACTTCGAGGTTGGTGGTGAGCAAGGCCGACGGCAACCTGAAGCGCGGCTCGATCGGCAGGTAGGCCATCCACGGCGCGAGGTCGAACTGCTTGAGCGCGACGTCGACGATGGTCTCCTGCGATTCGGCAAAGGGCTTGGTGCGGGCGTTGAGCAGCAGCGGGTCGCCGTTGAGCGTCGCGTTCAGCGACGGCTGCACGAAAACATCGACCCGCACCGGCAAGTTGGAGATGAAGGGCACGCCGAGGCCGATCGCGCTGAGTTCGTGCTTTAGGCCGCGCGGCTTGTCCTCGACCTCGACGTGGCCGTCGCTGATGCGGATGTTGCCGATCGAGAACAGCGCCGGTGGCGCATCTTCGGCCGCAGCGTCGCCCCCCAGCGCCTGGATGCGCTCGAGCACGTCGGTCCAGTTGTGTTTGCCGCCTTCGTCGAGCACCAGCTTGATCCGCGGCGCTTCGAGCGCGAGTTCGTGCAGCACGATGCCCTTGCGCACGACCGATTCGATCTCGAGGTTGGCACGCAGGGTGTCGAAGGTCAGCGCCTCGCCGCTGCCGTCTGCTTCCATCACCCGCAGGCCGCCCACCTCGGCGGTCAGCCGGAAGGGGTTGATGAGCACGCGCTCGATGCTGACTTCACGCCCGAGGGCCTCGCCAAGGTACATTTGTGCATAGTGGCGCGCGATTGGCGGGATGGCGAGATACGCCACCGCCGATAGTGCCAGCAGCGTTCCCGCAGTCCACAGTGCCCGACGGACCCCCTTGCGCCGCGGAGGCGCCATGGTCGAGTCGGTCGTGGTATCAGACATAAGACACTCCAAGGAGACGATTCATTTTTATTATCCCACTCCAGCCCAAGCGCATAAGCTGGCTTACACTCGGGTGGATTGCCGCATTGCGGCATAGCGCGTATTCTGCGCCGCTTTCCCCCTACAGGTAAGCACGTGGTGCACGCGTTCACGCCCGCTGCGCCGCCCAGCGGCCGCCACTTCGATGTCGTGATCATCGGCGCCGGTGCCGCCGGCATGATGTGTGCCGCCACCGCCGGCCAGCGCGGACGCAGCGTGCTTCTGGTGGATCACGCCGTCCGGCTCGCCGAGAAGATCCGCATCTCCGGCGGCGGCCGCTGCAACTTCACCAACCGCCGGGTCGGCCCCGAGCACTATCTCAGCCTCAATCCGCATTTCGTGCGCTCGGCGCTGTCGCGCTATACGGCGCGCGATTTTATCGAGCTTGTGCACAGCCACGGCATCGATTTCCACGAAAGGGATTGGGGCCAGCTCTTCTGCGACGATTCCGCGCAACAGATCATCGACATGCTGCGCGCCGAGTGCGAGGACGGCGGCGTGCAATGGGCGATGCCAGCCACCGTGCACCAGGTTCGCCATCATCGCGGCGACGCTGACGGCGAGCGCTTCGCGATCGAGACCGACCGCGGGCATTTCGGTGCCTCGAGCCTGGTGATCGCCACCGGCGGCCTGGCGATCCCGAAGATCGGCGCCACCCCCTTCGGCTATCGCATCGCCGAACAGTTCGGCATTCCGGTCGTCGCGCCGCGGCCGGCGCTGGTCCCGCTCACGCTGGCGCCTGAGACCCTGGCGCTTCTCGCCACGCTGGCCGGCATTTCGCTGGAAGTCGAGGCCCACTGCCGGGGGCCGGGCTTTCGCGAAGCGGCGCTGGTGACGCACCGCGGCCTCTCGGGACCAGCAGTGCTGCAGGTGTCGAGCTACTGGCAGGCCCAGGCTTACAAGGATGATGAATGGGAACCGGTGCACGTCGACCTGCTGCCAGGCGTCGATGCCGAAGCCTGGTTGCTGGAACATGCGCACGACAAGGCGCTGCTGCCCAATCTGCTCGGCGAGCGTCTGCCACGGCGCTTCGCACACGCCTGGTGCGAACTCCATGGCTGGATGAAGCCGGTCAATCAGATCCGTCACGCCGAACTCCGCACCATCGCCGCCAGTCTGGCGGACTGGCGGCTGACGCCGTCCGGCACCCAGGGCTACGCCAAGGCCGAGGTCACGCTCGGCGGCGTCGATACGCGGGCGCTGTCGTCCAAGACGATGGAAGCGCGCAGCGTGCCCGGGCTGTACTTCGTCGGCGAGGTCATGGACGTCACCGGCCACCTCGGCGGCTACAACTTTCAGTGGGCGTGGTCCTCGGGCGTCGCCTGCGGCGAGGCGGTTTGAGCGCGGCAAATCAGGGCGCCCTGCCCGCTCTCGCCGGCCTCAGTCGAGCGCCTCGGGGTCGCGGAACCTCAACAACAGCGGCAGGAAGCCTGCCACCTGCAGCAGGATGAGCCCACCGAACGCATACTGCAGCGCACTCACCATGTCGTGACCGTGGGCGCGCAGTGCATCGAGCGCGTGGCCGAGGCCCCACTGCACCGCGAATGCGCCAGCGAAGGCCATGAGATTCAGCGCCGTACTGACGCGGCCGAACAGCGCCGGCGCGAAGGCGCGGGAGGCCGCCAGATAGCTCTGCGAATTGACTGCGGAGAACAGGCCGAACAGGAACCATGCGACCATCACCGGGCCTGCCGCGAACAGAATCGCAAGCTGCACGAGAATGAGGCAGACATAACCGCCGCGTAGCAGCGCGACCGGCTCGACGCCTCGACGCGCCAGGCGCACGCCAAGCACCCCGATCGAGAGCTGTCCCACCAGATTGCCCAGGTTCAGCACCACGAGCATGCCTGCGGCCTGCGCCAGCCCGAGCTCGTTCACATTCATCAGCCAGGGCACCGCCCACAGGCTCTGCAGCGCCATGAAACCGCCGACGAAGGTTGCTGCCGAGGCAGCGAATCGCAGGAAGGCGGACGATGCGTAGATTCCGGCGAGCACGCGCAGCGCATCTCCCATGCTGCCGCGTGCTTCCTGCACCGGCACATCGGGCAGGCTGCGGAAAATCGTGAACGACGCGACCAAGGCGACGACGGCAATGATCCAGAACGCGCCACGCCAGCCGAGAACAGGCAGCGCCGCCTCCAGCGGCATGCTCGCCGTCAGCGCGCCGAGCGCGCCTGCCGCCATGATGAATCCGGTCATCGAGCTCTGGCGCTCGCGCGGGTACCACAGCGCGAAACCCTTCAGCGCTGCCATCAGGCACGCCGACACGCCGAGCCCGATCAAGGCGCGCCCGAAGCCGAGCATCTGCAGACTGTCGCCGAGCGCGAAAATCGCCGCACCAATGGCAGTGATCAGCAGCAGCAGCGCCTCGACCCGGCGCGGTCCGAAACGATCGAGCGCGATCCCCACCGGTATCTGCGCCAGCCCGAAAGCAAGGAAGTAGGTGCTGGTAAGCAGGCCCAGATTCGCCGCCGACAGATCGAACTCGGCCGTCAGCGCGGGAGAGATCACCGCGTTGACGGTGCGCAGCAGGTAGGACAGGTAATAGCCGAGCGCGAACGGAAGGAAGATCCGCCCCCATCGGCTGGGCATCCCGCTCGATTGCATCCGGGCGTATTCCATCGCGAAAAAAGCCGCATTGTGCCTGCCGCGGCGCACGCAGGCGAGCCCGAGCATGGGCAGCCGCCGACGTGGATCGGCCACCCGAGATGGTCGACTTGACTCGTATCAATGCCTTCTGATCGAGCGCGCGGAAAATGCGTGCGACAAACCCCCCGGAGCGGAACATGACCTCGATCGCCGAACTGATGACGCACGACCACCGCAGTTGCGACCACGATTTCGCCCGGGCCGAGACCCTCGCGCACAAGAAGGACTGGAACGCGGCTGCGCTGGCGCTCGAGGCCTTCACGACCGGACTGGAAGCCCATTTTCAGGCCGAGGAGCAGGAGTTGTTCCCGCGCTTCGAGGCGGTGACCGGCATGACGCAGGGGCCGACCCAGGTGATGCGTGGCGAACACGCCGAGATGCGCACGACGTTG
The DNA here is from genome assembly GCF_034003485.1 of Thauera sp. Classification (GTDB taxonomy): domain Bacteria; phylum Pseudomonadota; class Gammaproteobacteria; order Burkholderiales; family Rhodocyclaceae; genus Thauera. Next base: position 97,642 of record NZ_JAVEYL010000009.1, on the reverse strand, counting down.
GCACAGTTGCACGCCGCACTTGCCAGTCGTGACCTCGACGAATTCGCGGGCGAGGCCGAAACCCTGTTGATCATGATGCAGCAGCACAACATGAAGGAAGAGAACATCCTTTACCCGATGTGCGACCTGCGTCTGGGCGGCGAGCGTGACGCACTGGTGGACACACTTTCCAACAGACTCGCCCCGGAGCACGCAGCATGAGCACAAAGACTGTCGACGCGCGCGGCCTCGAACCGCCAGAGCCTTTCGAGCGCGCCATGGAAGCCATTGCCGACCTGCCGGCAGGCGGGCAGTTCACCTTGCTGATCGATCGCATGCCGCATCCGCTGCTTCGCATGCTCGAGCGCGATGGCTACCGCCACACGGCCGAGTTTCGCGACGACGGCGCCGTCGAGATCCTCATCAGCCGACCATGAGCAGTGCCAACCCGGGCCTGGCTTACGAGGACACGCCGCCGCTCTCGGCACCGCTGCGATTCTTCCTGACCGCGCCGATCTTCGGCCTGGTCGCCGGCTTGGTATTACTCTTCGATGGCGAACTGCTCGGATCCCGATGGACACCTGGTGCACTGGCGGTGGTCCATCTGTTCGCTGCCGGCTTCATGCTGCACGTCATGCTCGGAGCCCTGCTGCAGATCCTGCCTGTGGTGGCTGGGGCCAGCTTCCCTGCCCCGCTGCGTGTCGCCGGCGCCACGCATGTCCTGCTTGGCTCTGGTGCCACGAGTCTCGCCTTCGGACTCGGTGGCGGCTCACCGCTCGCGATCTTCTCCGGCGGCGTACTGCTCGCATCCGGCCTGTGCATCTTCCTCGCCGCCAGCCTGATCGGCCTTGCACGCGCAGCGCCCGCCCAGGGCGCCAGCCGGACCCCGCGCGATCTGCGCCTCGCCCTCGCGGCGCTTGCACTCACCACCGCGCTGGGAATCGTGCTCGCCCTCGCCCTGGGCCAGGGCCTCGCACTGCCTATCGCACTTCCGACCCTGGTTGACCTGCACGCCGTCTGGGCCTGGATGGGCTGGGGCGGACTCCTGCTCGCGGCAACAAGCTGGGTGGTCGTGCCGATGTTCCAGATCACCCCCGCCTATCCCGCCAACTTCACCCGCTTCTGGGCCCCCGCCACGCTCGTCTCGCTGGTGCTGTGGTCATCCGCCCTGATCGCCGACATCGCCTGGCTCAAGCTCGCGCTTTCCGCCTTGCTGCTCGTCCTGGCCAGCGGATTCGCGCTGCAGACCCTCAAGCTGCAACGCAACTCGCGGCGCAGCACGCCGGACGCGCCCTTCCGGGCATTTCGGCTCGCGATGATCGCCCTGCTCGGCAGCCTGCTCGTGCTGCTCGTCTCGCTGGCCCACGAAGCCCCCCAGTGGCCCGTGCTCGCCGGTGTCCTCGTGCTCCACGGCACCTTCGCCGGCGCCATCAGCGCGATGCTCTACAAGATCGTGCCCTTCCTGACCTGGCTCAACCTGACCCAGGCCCGGATCCGTGCTCCGAACATGAAGAAGCTGCTTCCCGACGTACTGATCCGCAACCAGTTGCGCGTTCATGCCGCGGCGCTGGCTGCATTGCTGCTCTCAGTGCTGGTGCCGGTGATCACTCCACTTGCAGGCTTGCTCGTCACCGTGGAATTCGGCTGGCTGCTGGCGAACCTGCTGCGGGCAGTACGTGCATGGCATCAGGCAGCAAACGCCTGAAAGGCGCATGAACAAAAGCACGAAATACGTTTGACGCGGCGAAAAGGACTCTGTATAGTTCGCGGCTCTCGGGGTGTAGCGCAGTCCGGTAGCGCGCTTGCTTTGGGAGCAAGATGTCGGGGGTTCGAATCCCTCCACCCCGACCAGCTCACACTCCGATTGCCCGCGGGAATCTGCCCGTAGCTCAATTGGATAGAGCACCAGCCTTCTAAGCTGGGGGTTGCAGGTTCGATCCCTGCCGGGCAGGCCAGGACAAGTTTCAAGGGCTTCGGTATTTCCGGGGTCCTGCAGTGGCGGCATTAGCTCAGTTGGTAGAGCATTGGATTGTGGCTCCAAAGGTCACCGGTTCGAAACCGGTATGTCGCCCCACAAAATGGAAGACTTACCTCAAATCCGCGAGAGCGGAGAAAGCCCAGGTAAGCAGAAAAACCCACCCTAAGCGGTGGGTTTTTCGTTTGTGGACACTTTGCTTACTGTTCTGTTTCTACCAACAGCGGCACTCCACACCTCTCCTTTCCCCCCCGCTCGCATGGCAATTCGGGCTGTGCGCCTTGGCGCGCAAGCGTCCGGGTGCGGAACACGCGTGTCACGAATCCGTCGCATTGCTCATTTAGCTTGCGGGGATGGCTCCCTATCCGAACCGCGACCAACTGGTCATCTTCGACGCCGATGGCACCACCATCGACGCCTTCCATGCCATCGAGCAGAGCTTTCTGCGCCACGGCATGGCCATCGGCGATCTGGAGCGCTTCCAGAAACGGCGCAAGCTCTTCAAGTATCTCGGCGGGCTGCGTGAGTTCCCGAACAACCTGCGCCACCAGTTCGGCAAGCAGAACCGCAAGCGCCTGCTGGCGACGCTGACCGACTTCTATCGCACCGAGGCCAGCCTCTACCCCGGCATCGCCCCCCTGCTCCAGGCCCTGCTCGCCGAGCCACAGGTGCGCGTCGGCCTGGTCACGCGCAACGTCACGGTCGATCCGAAAGAGACGCTCCGACTCCTGTTCGCGCGCCACGACATCGACATCGACGCCTTCGACCATTTCGCCTGCCTCCCGCTGGGTGGGGACAAGACGCCCTCGTTCCGGGACGCGCGCGAGCGCATGGCGATCAACCCGGCGCGCTGTTACGCCTGCGGCGATGAATACAGCGATTACGTCGCCGCGATCGGTGCCGGCATGTACCCCTTCATCGTCGCCTACGGCGCGGAGGATCGACTGCGCCTGCGCAAAGCCCTCGGCGTGCCCGACGACTTCATCCACGCCTCACCCGCCGAGTTCGCGGGAAAGCTGTTGCACACCCTCGGACTACCTCAAGCGCTCCCGAGCACCGCGGCGGGAACAGAAATCGGCGGCGGATCGGTACCCGGCCAGCCCGGCGGGGACGAAGGATGAGCACGAAAAAGATCGACCTTATCTACTTCAACGCCGGCGGCGGCCACCGCGCCTCGGCGCTGGCCCTGGAGGCGGCGCTGCACCGGCAGGCGCCGCGCCGGCACGCCCCGTCCTGGCAGGTGCGCCTGGTCAATCTCTTCGAGGTGCTCGATCCGCAGGACAAGTTCCGCGCGGTCACCGGTAGCGGGCCGGAGGACTGGTACAACAAGCGCCTGGCGCGCGGGTGGACGCTGGGCATGACGCAGGAGCTGAAGCTCCTGCAGGCCGCCATCCGCCTTGGTCACCCTTTGCTGGTCCGGCAACTGCAGCAGCACTGGCTGCGCACCGAGCCCGATCTGGTGGTGTCGCTGGTGCCGAACTTCAACCGCGCGCTCTACCAGAGCGTGGCCTCGGCGCTGCCCGGGGTGCCCTACGTCACCCTGCTCACCGACCTCGCCGACCTGCCGCCGAACTTCTGGATCGAGGCCGACCAGCCCCAGCACTTCATCTGCGGCACACCACGCGCCGCGGAACAGGCGCGCATGCTCGGCCACGACGCGGCGCGCATCCACAGCACATCGGGGATGATCATCCGGCCCGAGTTCTACCAGCCGATCACGGTCGATCGCGCCGAGGAACGATCGCGTCTGGGCCTGGACCCGAAGCGCCCCACCGGGCTCGTGCTGTTCGGCGGCCACGGCTCGAAGGCGATGCTCGGCATCGCGCAGCGCCTGGCGGCGGCGACGCAGTTGATCCTGATCTGCGGCCACAACAAGGCGCTCGCCGCGCGCCTGCGCCAGCTCCCGCAAGTAGCACCGCGCCTGGTGGTGGAGTTCACCTCCGACATCCCCTACTACATGCGCCTGGCGGATTTCTTCATCGGCAAGCCCGGACCCGGCAGCATCAGCGAGGCCGTGCAGCAGGGCCTGCCGGTGATCGTCGTCGACAACGCGTGGACCATGCCGCAGGAGCGCTACAACGCCGAATGGGTGCGCGAGAACGGGCTGGGCGTGGTGCACGGCAGCTTTCGCACCATCGACCGCGCGGTGGCACAGCTCCTGAGCGGTCTCGATGCATTCCAGGCGAGCGTGAGACGGATCGACAACCGGGCATTGTTCGAGGCGCCCGAGATCCTGGGTCGGATTCTGGAGCAGGCTTCGGCGGGCGTGAGCGGAACGGCTCAGGAGGCCGCGCTCGATATCGCATCCTGCTCGTGAGCCCCGCGCGCGCACTTCACAGGATTGAAACCCTGAGTGCGGACACTACGAGACGCCACGAGTCCTTACCAAAGCCCGCTGATCACCGAAGGAGTGTGCATGCCGCTCACGAGCAGAGATGGAAGCCAGTACGCGATCGAGCAATACCGCGATGCCACGCAACGCCTCGCCGGGCTCGCGGGGGTCACCCTGCCGTCGTTCAGGTGCCAGAAATGCCGCCAGAGCCGGGTCGTGAATGGCCGCCGACAAGCCGTGCGGGGTACCTCGCGCTATGGCTACCACTGCGCGGAGTGCGCAGTCCCCCGCAAGGCCTGAGCCGCGCGCCGCATCGAGTCACCTCAGCTTCCCCGCCGCCCGGCCTCGCGCAGCAATTCGTATAGCCGCCCGGGGCCGAGCAGGATGGCCTTGATCTCGGCGCGGATGCGCTCCGACTCGAGCGCCTGCCGGCTCATTGAGGTGAAGGCCGAGAGCGCATCCATCACCGCATCCAGAATGCGCGCATCCAGATCGGGCGAGTTGCCGAACTGCTCCTTGGTGTTGTTCACCGCCTGCTCGATCAGCGTCTCGCATTCCAGCAGCTTGCCCTTGATGGCGTTGTTCACGTAGAGCAGCTTGTCGCCCTCGGTGAGCTCGCCGACGAAGAGCAGGTTCACCCGCGCGATAATCTCGTCGAGCGCGGCCTTCTGCTTGTCGCGCACCTCGCCGCCGCCGGGGCCGCTGGGCTTGAGCTTGTACTCGCCCTGCCCCGCGTCCAGCGCCAGGCGGCGGGTGCCGAGGTTCTTCAGCGTGTAGTGCGTCAGCGCGAGCGAGGACAGGTCGACGGTCTCGCTCTCGCGGCCGAAGTCGAGCACCTTGTGCAGCAGGCCGAAGAAGATCGCGCGCTTCTCGATGTCGGTGTTGCCGTAGTTGAAGATCTGCGACAGGAAGCCATACAGGCGCACGTAGGTGGCGATGTCGCGCTTGAAGAGGACGAGCGCGTCGAGCTCGAGCTTGGCGGCGTGAGCGTCGGGGCTGCCCTTGTCCGCGTCGCGCAGCCGGCGCCGGGCGGCGGCGTGGCGCTTGATCAGGCGGTCGGCCACCGGCACCAGGGCGCGGTCGAGCGCGGACTGCTTGTTGTCGTGCAGGGCCACCTCGACCACGCGATCGACCTCGAAGCTGTCGTAGAAGCCCAGCCCGTCAAGCTTTGCGCGCAGGGTGTAGATCTGCTCGGGGTCGCTCACGCCGGCCAGCTCCGCGGTGGTGTGATAGACGCGGAAGGCGGCGAGGACCTCGTCGGGGTCATTGACGAAGTCGACCACGTAGGTGGTGTCCTTGCCCGGGTGCGCGCGGTTCAGGCGCGACAGCGTCTGCACCGCCTGGATGCCGGCCAGGCGCTTGTCCACGTACATGCCGCACAGCAGCGGCTCGTCGAAGCCGGTCTGGAACTTGTTGGCCACCAGCAGGATGGCGTAGTCGCCGCCCTTGAAGGCCTCGCGGATGCCGCGGCCGCGCAGGCGCGGGTTCATCAGCGCGCTGGTCTCGGCGAGCGGTTCGGGCGCGGATTCGGGGTCTTCCACCTCGCCCGAGAACGCCACCAGGGTCTCGATGCGGTAGCCGTGCTCGTCGATGTACTTGCGCATCGCCAGTTGCCAGCGCACCGCCTCCTTGCGGCTGGCGGTCACCACCATGGCCTTGGCCTGGCCGCCGAGCAGCGGCGCCACGTGCGCTCGGAAGTGCTCGACCACGATGTGCACGCGCTGGGCGATGTTGTACTCGTGCAGCCGCACCCAGCCCATGATGCCCTTCATGGCGGTGTCGCGATCGACCTCGGAGTACCTGGCCCCGCCTTCGTGCGCCAGGTTGAAGGCGACCTTGTAGCTGGTGTAGTTCTGCAGCACGTCGAGGATGAAGCCCTCCTCGATCGCCTGCCGCATCGAATACACGTGGAAGGGCGCGGGCAGGTTTTCATCAGCGGGCGGGCGCGATGGGTCGGGCCGCGTGCCGAAGAGCTGCAGCGTCTTGTCCTTGGGCGTGGCGGTGAAGGCGACGAAGGTGATGCCCAACCGAGTGTTGTCAAATGAGCCCGCCGCCTTGGCCTGCATCTGCGCGGCGAGGATGTCCTCAGTGCTAATCTCGCCGCCGTCCTCCAGCTCGGCGAGCTCCGCCGGCGACAGCACTTCCTTCAACTTGGCGGCGGTCTCGTTGGTCTGCGAGGAATGCGCCTCGTCGGCAATCACCGCAAAGCGCTTGCCCTCGGTCGCCGCCAGCTCGCGCACCTTGTCGAGCGCGCGGGGAAAGGTCTGCAGCGTGCACACCACGATCTTCTTGCCGGCGGCGAGCGCCTCGGCCAGCTCCTGGCTCTTGCTCGCGCCCTCGCCCTTCACCACCGCGACCACGCCCTGGGTGCGCTCGAAGCCCATGATGGCTTCCTGCAACTGGTCGTCGAGCACGGTGCGGTCGGACACCACCACCACCGTGTCGAAGACCTTGCGATTGTCCGCGTCGTGCAGGTCGGCGAGGAAGTGCGCGGTCCACGCGATCGAGTTGGTCTTGCCCGAGCCCGCCGAGTGCTGGATCAGGTACTTGTCGCCCGGGCCGTCGCGGCGCACCGCGGCGACGATGGCGCGGGTGGCGTCGAGCTGGTGGTAGCGCGGGAAGATGGTGTTGACGAGCTGCCGGGCGTCGTTCTTTCTCGGCACGATGTAGCGGCCGAGGATCTCCAGCCACGAGTCGCGCGCCCATACGTCTTTCCACAGGTAGTCGGTGGCGTAGCCCGCCGGGTTGGGCGGATTGCCGGCGGCACCGGCGTCACCCATATCGAAAGGCAGGAACACGGTGTCGAAGCCGTCGAGCTTCGTCGTCATGCGCACCGCCGAGTTGCTGAGCGCGAAATGCACCAGCGCGCCCTGCGGAAAGGCCAGCAGCGGCTCGACCGCGTTGCTGCCCGCCACCCGCGGCGGGCGGTCCTTGCGGTACTGCAGCACGGCGTCGTCCACCGCCTGGGTGTAGTCGGTCTTGATCTCGCAGGTCGCCACCGGAATGCCATTGAGGAACAGCCCGAGGTCGATGCAGTTTTCGTGGTGCAGCGAATAGCGCAACTGCCGCACCACGCGCAGGCGGTTGGCGGCGTACTTGGCCTGCAGCTCGGCGTTCATCGCCAGCGCGGGGCGAAACTGCGCCATCAGGATCGGCCGGCGCAGCCCCAGCATCTCGAAGCCGTGGCGCAGCACGTGCAGCGTGCCGTGGTCGGCGAGCGTGCGGCGCAGGCGCTCGCACACCACCTTGCGCGCGTTGGCGCCGTGTGTCTGCTCGATGCTCGCCCAGGCCTCGGGCTGCGTCGTCTGGATCCAGCCCACCACGTCGTCGGGGAACAGCGCCAGCGCGCGGTCGTAGCGCGCGGCGTCGGCTGCGTCGTGCAGCCAGTCGGCGGCGGCGAGGTCGTGGCAGATCTCGTCTTCGAGGGCTTTTTCGGTGTGGAGGGCGGTCATCGGAATTCCGGTACGCGAGTCAATGGGCCAGAGCATAGGCCAGACCGAGACGAGCGCTTGCAGCGCCCAGGCGCCTGTCGCGCGTCCACAGCCTGGTTCCGGGCGCCAGCATCACGGCGGCCAGCAGATGCGCATCGATGTAACCGATGCCCAGCCCGAAAAGCGCACGGGCGTCGATGAAGCGGCGCACCTCATCGTCCGTCGCGGCCGCCGCCAGCGGCAGATCGCTCATCGCACCCAACACGGCAGCACGGTTCTTCACGTTACCCAGCGCGACTTCGCCCAGCACATACGGATGCGTCAGCACCCTCCCCGCGGTGAGAAGCCCGGACAGGTGTTCATCCGATCCGCGCAGGTGATCGATCCAGATCGAGGTATCGACAAGGATCATGCAGCGGATTCCGGCTGCCGCCGCGGGATGTCGTTCAGTTGAGGTTCGGATCCACCCAGCAGGGCCAGGCGCCGCGCACTTTCGCGCTGGATCAGCGCACGCAGGGCTTCCCGCACCAGCGTGGATTTCTCGGTCAGCCCGGTCAACGCCTGGGCTTTGGCAAGCAGCTCGTCGTCGAGCGCGAGGGTGGTACGCATGATGGACTCGTTGAGGTGACCTGCTTCAAGATTAGCACCACTTGATGCGCTTATCCGTGCCTTTCAAACCTTCAAGCGATGAGAAAGGCCCCCGGGTGGCAGGCCGTTCATGTGCTGGCCCCCGAACAAGGCTACGGGCGTGTATCGGCCCGATACCGACGATCGCCCCACCTTAGCCCCGCCAGCGCTCGCGTCAGCTCACCCGCGCCGATCTCCCTGCAGCCGCTTGCGTTCTGCCCCGCCCACAAGGGCGAGAAATCGCCGTTTCCAAGGCTCTCGGCCCGCGCGCGCAAAGGCGCCGGTGCGGCCGCGGCAAGCGGGAACTGCGGCGCCTGCGCATTCATCGGGCCGAGCTCGCGCATCAGGCGATTGACGATCCCGCGCGCGGGCCGGCCGGTGAAGAGATTGGTCAGCGCAGTGACGCGGGCCGACTCGCGCTTCAGCGCCGCCCGATGGATCGCGCTCGTCGTCGCTTCCGGACACAGCAGGTAGGCTGTTCCCACCTGCACGCCGGCCGCTCCCAGGTCGAGCGCCGCGCGCACGCCTTGCGCATCCGCGACCCCGCCCGCGGCGATCACCGGCACGCGCAGCGCCTCGACCACCTGCGGCACCAACGCGAAGGTGCCGACCTGGGTGGCGATGTCGTCGTTCAGGAACATCCCGCGATGCCCGCCCGCCTCCAGACCTTGCGCGATGACCGCGTCGACGCCCCGCGCTTCCAGCCAGCGCGCCTCGTCCACGGTCGTCGCCGAAGCGAGGATCCGGGCGCCGGCGTCGCGCACCCGCTTCAACAGCGCGGGCGCCGGGAGGCCGAAGTGGAAGCTGACCACGGCCGGGCGCAACTCGCACACCACATCGGCCATCGCGTCATCGAACGGCAGCCGAGCCGGCCCGGCAGGCTGCGCACCGGCATCGAGGCCGAATTCGGCGTAATAGCCGGCAAAAAGCGCCCGCCACGCCCGTGCCTTGTCCTCGTCGGGTACGGGTGGCGTATGGCTGAAGAAGTTGAGGTTGAAGGGGCGGCTCGTCCCTGCACGCAGGATCTCGACCTGCTTGCACACGGCGTTGGCGTCCAGCATCGCGCACGGCAACGCGCCCAGCCCGCCCGCGTTCGACACGGCGATCGCCAGTGCGCTGTCCTGCACTCCGGCCATCGGCGCCTGGAGGATGGGAAGCTCGATATCAAGGAGGTTTTGTAGCGACATGCTTGCTCCCTGTCATGTTTAGGATTGCTACGACATCGCAATGGCGCGCCGCCGCCGGCAAGCGTAGGCGGCGGAGCAGGGGAAGAAGACGGGGGCAGTGCAATGAAAGACCTGACCCCAGCGCCCTCACACAGGCGTTCGCACACCACCTTGCGCGCGTTGGCGCCGTGGGTCTGCTCGATGCTCGCCCAGGCCTCGGGCTGCGTCGTCTGGATCCAGCCCGTGACGTCGTCCGGGAACAGCGCCAGCGCGCGATCGTAGCGCGCCGCGTCGCCCGCCTCGTGCAGCCAGCCCGCGGCGGCGAGGTCGCGACAGATCTCGTCTTCGAGGGCTTTTTCCACGTGAACAGCGATCATCGGCATCGAGCTAAATGTCGTCTAAGTTGAACGTCATTGTACGCTCCGGCGAGGGCGGCCGACCTCAGGCTTGCCCACGACGCGCGCCCCTGGGCTGTCCGCGAAAATCTGTTAGGTGCTCCATTACGGTTCTTCGCCCTGTCAGCGGCTGAGAGTCTGGACGAAACACAGTAGCCATTCGTTGTGACAGGCTATGGCTACTGGCAATTCGTTCCCTGCAGACTCCGAGACAGGGTCCACCTTCTTCGGTAGCTCGGCTATCTTGTTACCTAGGCGCACTCAGGAGTACTGACCGGTTCAGCGGTGGAGGCTGTTAGTTCCCTGCCCAGTCGAAATCTGCGTGTCGGCCACCCCCTCGTTCCGTAGTCCGTGTGCCTTCCGTTGTATCCGATCAAAACAAAAACGAGCCGGTAGTACAGGTCGAGGCAGACATGGAAGCGATCTAGGTGTTCTTGCAGTGCCCTGCCGTCTTCTTCCAGGACGCTCCCGTGGGCGGCCGCGTTCCTGAGCCCCTTCCAGGCTTTGATGTGGGCCTCGCTCGCGACGCCCTCTGTCGCGAGTCGCCGCAAGGCGTCCGAAACCCTCGGATGCTTTGCGTTACCCAAGCTTGACAGGACGCAGTCTAGTGCCCGAGGGCCGAGCCCAGCTTTCTTCAAAATAGGCTTGGCTTCCTCGGCTTGCTTTACGAACTCGGGATCGGCGTCCGTCTTCGAAAGCAGAGTCTTCTTCACCAGTCCCTCGACGGCCACGGAAAGTACCAGCGAGCTGTTCTCGATGTCGCTCTCGCGGGACCTGAGGATCCGATACCAGTACTGATGCGCCAAACCGCATGCACCCTCCCCAAACTCGCCCTCTTCCCCTGCCCTCGCCATGAACCGCTCCAGAAATAGGTGGGCGTCATCCGATAAATCCCTTTGCGCACTAACTGGAGCAAGCAGCCTCTCGGCGTCGGGCTCGTGAAGCCGGTTCAGCACCTTCGTCGTCTGCTGCTCACCTTCGAAAATTGAGAGGCAAATAGGCTTCAGCCGCCTCCCCACGAGAATGGACAGGCCGCGCAGGAACGCCGCAAAGCGGGGTTCAACTGGGGAGTCCTCGCACTTGAAGGTAAGCCACGCGCCGTCGTCTGTCTTGGCGACCCGCCACTCAAGGCAACCTGCATTCGTTTCGAATCGGTCTAACGACCAGCCCCGCTCTCCCTTCTCGGTAACCGCGTGCCATGGCAGGTCCATTTTTCCTGGAAGAAATGCCACCACCACCGGCCGCTCAACCGGCTTCGACCGCTCCTCTTTCTTCTCGAGAGTCCTCGGTCGCGCGCGCACGTAGGTTCCGTAACCGAAGTCCGTCTCGATTGATATCCGATTCGCCGTCCAGACCGTCCCGTAGGGGTCTCTCCCCTCGAAGTCGTAGTACTGGGAGTCCGGAACCAATTCGCCCGGCGTCAGGTCGTCGTTGAACTGGCGGCTAAACGCCTCCGAATGGTCTACGGGAGCGGCGAACACCCTCAGGAGTATGGATTTGTCTCGCGTCTGCGTGAGAAGTCCCGGCCCCTCGTAGACAATCGGGGAGTCCAATCCGCACTGGCGGAATACGCAATCCGACATGTACATCTCAAAGTCGCCATTTAGCAGGGATTTAACTATTCTTTCCATGTGCTGATTCCAAGAACCGGAAATCTGAGAGGTTGATTCAGCGTAAACAGCACCTGATATCCGGGAGTTTTCAAAGTAAAGCAGCCGAATGAACGCAAGCTGCCTGCCCGCGACAAATTCACCCCCCGCGCTTCACCTCGCTCAGCGTCTCCCCGCGCGCCGTCTTCCAGTCCAACCACCCGTTCGACGCCGCCGCGCACACCACCGCCGACGCGCCGCTCGGCGAGGCAAACAGCACGTCCTCGGTGAACACGGTGGCGTCGCCATCGACCACGATCCTGCCCTGCTCGATCAGCTCGTTCCGGCGCTTGGCGAAGGAGTGATGCTCGAAGGCCCTGGCGATCTGCGCGCGGCCCTTCGAGCCCTTGAGCACGACGAAGCCCTCGGCGGTGTATTCGCCGCGCGCGTCGGTGCCGGCGCGGCGGCAGTAAAAGAGTTCGGCCTCGCCCGCCGGGCCGGCGGGGTTGGCGACGGGGTCGAAGAGCGGATGGCCGAGGGTGGCGAGCAGCGTGCGGCCGGTGTCGAAGATCTCCATGCAGTCGGCTTCGAGCGGCGCGGGGGTGTGCGGCCGGGTGCCGGCGTTGCCGTTCTCGGTGACGTAGCGCCCGGCCTGGCGGGCGGCCTGGATGCACTGCCATTCCAGGAACAGCCCGTGCGTCTGGGTGAGGCTGCCGGTGCGCGAGATCAGCACCAGTGCGCGCTGCCAGAAGTCCTTGTCCTTGTTGTGGCTGGCCAGGCGCTTGCGCAGGTCGCCGGTCTGGCCGATGTAGACCTTGGGCTCGGCGCCGTCGTCGCTCTGGCCGAAGAGGAAATACACCGCCACCTGCTCGCTCTCGGGCATGGCGAGGAAGACGTCAAGCTGCGGGCGCGGCACCTCGATGAGCTGCACGATGCGGGTGGTGATCTCGGCGATGCGGATGCCGCGCGGGTCGCCGAGCGGCAGGAAGATCTGGATGGTCTGCGGGCGCGCGGCGGGGGTCATGCGGGCTCCGGGGTGGGTTCGGCGGAGGCGACGGCGAGGTGGCGGACGTCGATCTTGCCGGTGACGGCGGCAGAGATCAGGGCGGTGCGGCGCTCGATTAGAAGGCTGATTGTCGACTCCGCCTCAGCCATCAACTGATCGAGGCCTTCGATGTCGCGATTGAGTCGTGCGGCGATCGCAACCTGCTCCTCCTCAGGCGGCAAAGCACAGATGAACGCAAGCAAGTTCGACTGGGGCAGATTGTTCGCCAGGCCGTTGCCACCACTCAGCGCCTGCTCAATCTGCGCCCGCAAGGCGCGAGCGTTCAACATCGCCACAAAAAATGCCGGAGCAACATCGATCTCAAGGCGGAGCCGGAAGATCTTGTCGGAAAGCATCAGACGCCCTGGCGTCTCCCGCACCAGCGCCGTCGATCCGACCAAGTCGGGCGAGCCACTCGCGCGAGACATGAGGACATCGCCGACCTCCACGCAGTAGGACTCGTCAGGCAGCAACTCCGACGGGAGCGCCTTGTTCTCGGTTGGACGGTACTTGCCGCCATTGACGCACCCGGCCTTGAGCACGCCCCACTCGCCCGCCTCGGCGGGACGCGCATGGCAATCGGGACTCCACCCCTGTTCGATCTTGGCGATCGCGCGCCGCAGCGAACAGACTCGCCAATGCGCCGGCACCTCCCCCAGCCACGCCACCCCGGAATCCTTCATCGGCGCATCCGGGTCCAGCCCCTTGGTGACCGCGTGCGAGATCAGCGCCTGGCGCTTTTCCTTCAGCAGCGCGATCAGGTTCTGCTGCTCGGCGACGAGGGCGTCAATCTTGGCGACCTCTCGATCAACATAGGTGACGATGGCGCTTTGCTCTTCAATTGACGGAAGTGCGAAACGAAACGCTGCGATGTCGGGCATATAGATGGTGTTATGAGTGGACCCGAACTTCAGGCTCTCAAACTCCATACCCATCGCCCGAAAGGTGTGAAGCAAATACTTCGGCAGGACCCTTGATCCGCAGACCCAGTTTGCAAAATCCTGAGTGGTCGCCATCGCGACTCCCATGATTGCTGAGAACCCAACAGACGCAGTTCGCGAGAGGATCACCGTACCCGCAGGCAAGAGGCGCGCGGACGAGTTCGCCAGGCCAACCGCACTTACGGACTCCTTGGTCTGAAAGACGTAATCAGCACCCTCCCTGATTTGCCAGACGTCCGCCAACGTGAACCAGGGGACATCACAGTTCTCCCAATAATCCGGGCGACTGCGACTGGGCGTATGCCCCGACTCGAGTTTGGCCACAGTTCGGATAGGTAAGACCTGCCAATGCCCCGGCACCTCCCCGAGCCACTCGACGCCCGAGTCCTTGTACTCCGGATAACGCGGAAAGCTCATCCCGCCAACCCCTCGATCATCTGCTTGATCCGGTCCATCGAGCGCTTGAGGTCCGCGTCAATCGCCGCCAGCGGCCGCGGTGGCTCGAAGACGTAGAAGTGGCGGTTGAAGGGGATCTCGTAGCCGACCTTGGTCTTGTCGTGGTCGATCCAGGCGTCGGGGGCGTGGGGCAGCACCTCGCGCTCGAAGTACGCCTGCACGTCCGCGGATAGCGGCACGTTCTCGGTGTCGCGCAGCGCGGTGTCGGGCTGGGGCTTGCCTTTCTGCTTGCCGCGCTCGCCGAGCACGATGTTGCCCTGCGCGTCGCGCTGCGGGCGCTCGACGGTGATGGTGCGGTAGCCGAAGTCCTCGTTGCGGAAGACGCGGGCGATGGGCACGCGCTTGACCTTGCCGCCTTCGGGCGCGGTCGGCGGCTTGACGTCCGGGAACAGCGTGACGCGGGCGAGCTCCTTGCCCTGGGCGTCGCTCACCACCGCCTGCTCCACCTCCAGAAAGCCGCCGAAGATGCGGGTGATGTCGCCGATGTGGGCCTCGGACAGTTCCTTGCGCTTGGAGCCGAGGCTCTTCCGCATCTTCTGCCAGAAGCTGGAGGCATCGATCAGTTGCACCCAGCCCTTGCGGTCGTCGACCTTGCGGTTGGTGAGGATCCACACGTAGGTGCTGATGCCGGTGTTGTAGAACATGTCGGTGGGCAGGCCGACGATGGCTTCGACCAGGTCGTTCTCGAGCAAGTAGCGGCGGATCTCGGACTCGCCCGAGCCGGCGCCGCCGGTGAACAAGGGCGAGCCGTTGAGCACGATGCCGATGCGGCTGCCGCCCTGCTCGGCCGGGCGCATCTTGGCGATCAGGTGCAGCAGAAAGAGCAGCGAGCCGTCCGACACGCGCGGCAGGCCCGGCCCGAAGCGGCCGGCGAAGCCTTTCTCCTCGGCCTCGCGGCGCACCTCCTTCTCGACCTTCTTCCACTCCACGCCGAAAGGCGGGTTGCTGAGCATGTAGTCGAAGAGCTTGCCGAGCAGGCCGTCCTCGGACAGCGTGTTGCCGAGCACGATGTTGCGCACGTCCTGGCCCTTGATCAGCATGTCGGCCTTGCAGATGGCGTAGGACTCGGGGTTGAGCTCCTGGCCGAACATGGTGAGGCGCGCGCCGGGGTTGATGTCGTGCAGATGCTCGCCCGCCACCGACAGCATGCCGCCGGTGCCGGCGGTGGGGTCGTAGATGGTGCGCACGATGCCGGGCTTGCCGAGCGCGTCGTCGTCCTCGATGAAGAGCAGGCTCACCATCAGGCGGATGACCTCGCGCGGGGTGAAGTGCTCGCCGGCGGTCTCGTTGGAGATCTCGGCGAACTTGCGGATCAGCTCCTCGAAGACCAGGCCCATGTGCACGTTGTCGACGCGCCTGGGGTGGAGCTCGATGTGGGCGAACTTCTCCACCACCAGGTAGAGCAGCCCGGCCTTGTGCAGGCGCTCGACGGTGTTGGCGAAGTCGAAGCGCTCGAAGATGTCGCGCACGTCGGGCGCGAAGCCCTGGATGTAGCTGTGCAGGTTGGCGCGCAGGTGGTCCTGGTCGCCGGCGAGCGTGGGCAGGTCGAGCGCGCTGACGTTGTAGAAGGGCACGCCCGACTTCTTCAGCACGAAGGGTTCGAAGGGCAGCCCGGCCTCGCCCTTGGCCTTGTGTTCGGCGAGCACCGCCGCCTTGGTGGGCGCCAGCACGCAGTCGAGCCGGCGCAGCACGGTGAAGGGCAGGATGACGCGGCCGTATTCGGACTGCTTGAAGTCGCCGCGCAAAAGGTCGGCGACCGACCAGATGAGGGCGGAGAGGGCTTGCTGGTTCATGGGCTCGGGTCGTGGGGGCGGAACGGCCCGATTATCGCCGATGCAAGTGCGAAGCGCCGCGCGCCTTCAGCCCCCCTTTTCAGGCTTGCGCGGCGGGCACCGGCGGGCGGTGCAGTGCGTCGAGGCGGGCAAGGAGCGCCTCCGGCACGGTCTCGACGATCGCCGTGGCGCCGGCGTAGATCGCGCCTTCGTTGCCGTCGAGCGTGAGCACCGCACCTTCCGTCAGCACGCGCTCGCCAAATTGCACGGCGCGCCCGGCCTCGTCGATGTGCAGCGCCTCGCAGCCCACCAGGCACACCTTGCCGAGCTGGCGCGCCACCACCGCCGCGTGCGAGGTGCGCGCGCCACGGCAGGTCAGCAGCCCGTCGGCCAGATCGAGCGCGGCGATGTCGCGCGTCTCGGCGTCGTGGCGCACCAGGATCACCCGCGCCCCGGCCTTGCGCCGCGCGCGGGCGCGCGGCTCGTCGAGCGCGATCTCGCCGCAGGCGACGCCGCTCGCGGCGCTCGGCGCATGGGCGATGGGCTCGATCGGCGCACCGTCGACTGACCCGATCCGGCGCTGCACCAGCGCGCGGGCATCGAGGCCGCGCGTGCGTTCGGCGGCCGTGTGCGCTTCGATCACGCCTTCGTCGAGCAGATCGAGCGCGATACGCGCCGCCGCCAGCGGCGTGCGCTTGCCCTTGCGGGTCTGCAACAGGTGAAGCTGGCCCTGCTGCACGGTGAACTCGAAGTCCTGCATGTCGCCGAAGGTGCGCTCGAGGCGGGCTGTGGCATCGAGCAGCGCCTGCCAGACCGCCGGCGCCACCGCCGCCAGCGCTTCATGACCGAGCGCGCTGCGCCGCCCGCTCACCACGTCCTCGCCCTGGGCGTTGAACAGGAAATCCACCCACGGCTGCGGCTCGCCGCTGCTCGGATCGCGCGTGAAGCCCACCCCCGCGCCGGAGAGTCCGCCCGCATTGCCGAACACCATGCGCTGCACCGTCACCGCCGTGCCGATGCGGTGGTCGATGCTGTGCATCGTGCGGTAGGTGCGCGCCTTGTCGCTGCTCCACGAAACGAACACGGCGGCGATGGCCTGCCGGAGCTGCTCGTGCGCGTCCTGCGGAAACGCCTCGCCGGCCTCGCGCCGGTAGGTGTCCAGATGGCGCTCGGCGAGCGCGCGCAGCACGGAGAAATCAAGCTCGCGTTCGTCGGTCTGGCCGCGCAGTTCATCGAGGTCGGCCTCGAAGTGCGCCGCATCGATGCTGGCGACGACCTCGCCGTAGCCGGCGATCAGGCGACGGTAGGCGTCCCAGGCCAGGCGCGGATGCCCGGTGCTGCGGATGAAACCGGGCAAGGTCGTGGCGCTGAGGCCGATGTTGAGCAAGGTCTCCATCATCCCCGGCATCGACACCGGCGCGCCGGAGCGCACCGACACCAGCAGCGGGTGACGCGGGTCGCCCAGACGCAGCCCGCACGATTGCTCGAGCATCTCGAGCGCAGGGTGCCAGTGGCCGTCTTCGAGCGCCTGCGCCTGCACGCACCAGCCGGTGCCGATCACGAAGCCCGGCGGCACCGGCAGGCCGAGCGCCGCCATGCGCGCGAGGTTCCACGCCTTGGCGCCCAGCGTGGCGGGGCCGCTTCCGGGCGGCAGCGGCACGTCGCGATGGATCATGTGCACGACGCAGCGCTCGTCGGTCAGGACACTCGCGGCGGCGCTCGAATCAACCTGTTCCACACGTGCATTCATTGCCCCACCCCCACACGGCTGAAGGCCAGCCGGCGCAGGCCGTAGCCGGTCGCCAGCAGCCAGTCCGAAGCCGACTCCAGCGCCTGCGCGAAGTCGGTACTCAGGTTCAAGGTCGCCGCATCGCTGACGTGCTCGGCCAGCGCCCGCCGCACATCGCGCAGCAGCACGTCGCACTGGCGTTCGGCGTTGAGCACGCGCCATAGCACGGCGACGAACTCCTCGTGGTCCTCGGCGCTGCTGCCCTCGCCCAGCGTGCGCGCCACCTCGATCGCACGCACGTGGTCCTGCGCCGCACCGAGCACCGCATCGGCGAGCAACTGCATGGTCTGGTGCACTTCCCCGCGCCAGCCCTGGTGGCGGTCGGCTGCGATCAGCGACAGCAGGAAGGCGGCCTCCTCGAGCGCGTCGGCCACGTCGTCGGCGGTCTCGACCAGCTCGGCGAACGCCTCCCAGCGCGGCCGGGCTTCGGCGCGGGCGCGCGCGTCCATCACCAACTGGTCGGCGCGGCGTTCCCAGTCCTTGGCGCGCTCGGCAAATTCACGCGCGGCCTTGCGATCGCGCTCATGACCGTGGGCCAGGCCGTCGCGCAGGCCCTCGGCCATGGCGTGGCAGTAGGCGGCGTGCTCGGCGAGCAGGTCGAACTCGTCATGCCGACGCAGGTAGCGGGTGAGCAGCAGCCGCGTGTCGTCGGCGACCAGCGCGAGCGGCTGGTGCTGCTGCGCGGCGCCCATCGCCAGCGCCATCACGTCGAGCACGAAGGCGCGCGCCTTCTCGGTGCCCATCACGGTGTCGAGGCGGTCGCCGATGCGAAAGTAATCCGCGCCCAGCGCCTGCATGGCGTCGAAGATCAGCCTTTCGCCGCCCGCCTCCAGCCACGCCATGTGACCGCTGCGCCGGCGCGCCGCCTCGCTCAGGATCGCCACCGCGTCGGTCTTGCTGACGAATTGCTCCAGGCGTTTGCGCGCGCGGTTCCAGTCGATCAGGAACACGATGCGCGCGCCGATGCCTTCGAGCACCGTCCCCAGGTGGGACTCGTCGGTGCAACTGAAGTGGGCGGTGCCGACGTAATAGGTTGCGCCGAAGTTGAGATCGGCATTGGTGCGGGCCTGGGGCTCGCTCCAGCTCGCACCGACCTCGCACAGCAGCGACTGGAAGAACGCGAAGCGGCGCCGTTGAAGGTCGGAATAGGTCAGCGTGACCTCCAGCCCTTCGACCTGGATCACCAGCACGTGGGCGTCGTTGGTGCCGATGTCGTTCTGCAGCAGCAGGCGCTCGCCGTCGCGGGTGGCGGCGGTATCGAGCCCCGGATGGGAAAGCTTCAGCGCGCGGGTCTGGTTGATGCCGCGCATGAAGGCGGCGACGCGGGCGCGGTCGGCCTCGTCGATCTGCCACACGTGGGCGCCGTCGATGTTCTCGCTCGAGAGCTCGGCCGCGAGGCGGTTGATCGCCTTGTGCAGGTCCATTACCAGCAGATGCAGGCTGTCGTCCTTGCCGCGCTTGCCGCTGGTGAGCGCGTGCAGGTCGTCGCTCGAGAGCGTGTCGGGTTCCAGTTGCGCGAGCCAGTCGCACCAATGATCGACCCGCGTCGTCAGATCGCCCTGGTCCCCCTGGTCCTCGACCGGGCGCCCCATCACGCGCAGATCCTCGGCGAGCAGCTCGCGCAGTCGCGGCAAGTCCGCGATGTGCAGGCGCTTGCCCTCGCGAAACGCGTTGGCCGGCACTTCGGCCAGCCAGGGGGCCTTGACGCCCGCCGCCGCGAACTCGCGCGACAGGTCGAGCGTGGGCGCGTCCGCGCCCGCGGCATGTTCGTGCGCCGCCTGCAGCACGCTCAGGTAGAGCTTCAAGCGGTCATTGGCCGCCAGCGCCGCGCGCACCCGCGCGGGCTTGAGCAGCTCCGTCTGCCCCAAGGTGGCGACGGCTTCCATCTTTTCCATTGCACGCTCCCATTCACTTGGGCGCGATTCTCTGCGCGCAATGTGACAGTCGTGTCACACCGGCTGCGCGCTGTGGTGCACTGCGACACGTCGCGCGTGGCACCGGATTCACGGAAGTGAAATACGCCTGTCAAGCAACGAGCGCACAGTCGCGCTGCAATCACGAGTTGCCCCGGTTGCGGGCCGGTGAACCCGCTCAAGCTCAGTTGGAGTCATCGGCATGCGCACGCCCAGCCACGCTGGCAGGCATCCCCCCGAGGGCCGGACGCATCCTCGCAGGCAGGTTTTCAGTCCCAACGGCGTGCCCGACGGCAAGGCGCTGTATCGTCAGGTCACTGCGCTGAAGGACGGCATCGCCGCCCGTGCCGACCCCTTCGGCGTCGCCGCGCCGCTGCTGCATGCCCAACTCGCCTGGCTCATGCATCCGCAGGAGCTGAGCGAGCGCATGGCCGCGCTGACCACCGACCTGTGGCAGTTGCAGTGGCACAGCTTCCACCGCAGCGTCGGCCTGCCGAGCCCCGATCCCGTCCGGCCCCACGCCGACGATCCGCGCTTTGCCGACCCGGTGTGGACCGAATCGCCGACCTGGGATCTGGTCAAGGTCACACCCTGGATCAACAAGTTCTACGTGCTCGATCTCAACCCGAAGAAGAGCATGGTGCGCTACCTGCTGGATCAGGGCCTGGATGTCTTCATCACGAGCTGGAAGAACCCCGACGAATCGATGCGCGACGTGAGTTTCGACGACTACATCCGCGATGGCGTCGACGCGATCGTGCAGGTGGCGCGCGAGTTCAGCGGGGCGGACAGGGTTCATGCTGTGGGTTACTGCATCGGCGGCACCGCGCTGGCGATCTACATGGCGTGGGCGGCGCGGCATTTCGGCGAAGAGGCGGTGCCGGTGCGCGACTGGACGCTCTTGACCACGCTGGTCGACTTCCACAAACCCGGCGACATCGAGGTCTTCATCGACGAGGGCAGCGTTGCGCACCTGACCGCCCAGATGGAGAGAAAGGGCTACCTCGACGGCAAGGACATGGCCTCGTCCTTCCGCCTGCTGCGCTCGAACAGCCTCGTCTGGCACTACGTCGTGCATGGCTGGCTGTACGGCGAAGCCCCCGCGCCGTTCGATGTGCTGCACTGGAACATGGACACCACGCGCATGCCCTACGCCATGCACGCCTGGTACCTGCGCGAGCTGTATCTGAACAATCACCTGATCCAGCCCGGGGCGCTGACCGTGGCCGGCGAGCCGATCGACCTGCACGCGATCCGCCAGCCGCTGTACGCGGTGGCCGCCGAGGACGACCACATCGCACCGTGGACGCAGGCGTTTCGCACCCTGCACCACATCGCCGCCGACAAGCGCTTCGTGCTGTCGAGCTCGGGCCACATCCTGGGTATCGTGAATCCGCCGGTGCGCCCTGCCAAGCGGCGCTACTGGGTAGGCAGCGCGCACCGCACCGACAAGGCCGCGCAGTGGCGCGATCGCGCCGAGACCCATGCGGGAAGCTGGCGGGACGACTGGATGGCCTGGCTCAAGCCGCGCGCCGGCGAGCTCGTCCCGGCCCGCCCCGCGTTCGACGAACGCCATCCCAGCCTTGGCGACGCACCGGGCACCTACGTACTCGAGCCTTGACGCCCCGTGCGGCGCAGCCCGCCCGGACTCAGACCGAATCCATCAACCCCGACTCACCCACTTCGTCATTTCAACAGGAGGTACGCAAAATGCGCACGAATCATGCTTCGACCACACGCTCACCGAACCCGGACACCCCGGGCACCGTCGCGTCTCACGCGAACATGGCAAGCAACGAGTCCGAACAGCACTCGTCCTACAGCGCCTGGACTGCCCAACGCAAGCGCACCATCGCGGATCTGGTGGATGACCAGGATGCGCTGGAGGATTGGCATCGCAACCTGGCCCGCCTGCGCGCAGGCCTGAAAGACTGAGGTCAACCGGGCGCCGCCCCTTGCGCGTACGCGGAGGCGGCGCCGGTCACGCATGCGTCAGCGCGAACTCGCGCCCACCAGGCGCTCACGCTCGATGCGGAACAGCGTGGTCGTTCCACTGACCTCGTTCGCCACCACCAGCAGCGGCACGCCCGGCAAGGGACTCATCTCGGGAGCGATCACACGGATACCCTCGGGGCCGAGGTCGAGCGCCTCCGCCGTCCCCGGGGCCGCGCCGAAATCGCGATAGTTGAGGTACTGCACGAAGTTCGGCACCTTCGGGTTGGTCACGTCATACACCATGATGCCGCCGACACGCTCGAGCCCGATGAAGGCAAACACCCGACCGAACAGGGGCGCAACTGCCAGCGCCTCGGGCTCGGGGCCCTTGTCGTCGCTGCGCGCATCGAACGCGTTGGCGGTGTGGTTGGCGTTGAAGGTCGTCGGTGCCACGCTCGCGATCCGGCGCTCGAAGTCTGCGCCGCTGTCGAACACCAGTTCCAGATTGGCGTTCCAGATCGAGAACGAGCGCGCGCCGAAGGCGTGGATCTCTTCATGGCAGCTTCCGTCCGCACGCAAACCGGTCGCCGTCGTGACGTTGAGACGGCCCAGATTGGCGTTGTCGCGCAACTGCGCGATGGTGTCGATGCCGTACGGGTTGTCGGCGAGGAAGGCCTGGATCTGCGGGCCATCCGCGCACAGGGGCTTGGGGAGGCTGCGCAGGCGTGAGACCTCGCTGTAGCCCGACCAGTCGCGGGAGTCGCCCTCGTTCGCGGTGACGATGAAGGTCTGGCCGCCGCGCTGGTAACTCGCGATCGCGTCGGGCTGGTACATGCCCTTGACCGGCCAGTTGCCGATGCGGATGGCGCCGTCGCGATCACTGACGTCGAGTTCGTTGCCCGGCGCCATGTGGTCCTTGAAGCCGAGCGGCTTGATCGCCGTGAATTGGGCTGCATCGATGTCGAGGATCGCGATCGCGTTGGCCTCCTGCAGCGCCACCCAGGCGGTGCGGCCGTCGCCGGCTACCGTGATGTACTCGGGCTCCAGATTCTGAGCGACGCTGCCGGCCGGTCCGAAGACGCGAACCGCCGGGTCGAGCCTGCCCTGCTCGAACCCGTCGAAACGCGCGGTGCGTACATGCTGCGTGCCGAGCAGCTTCGGGTTCGCCGGCACCTCGATGATGCTGACCGAGCCCTCGGGGTCGATCTGGTAATCGTCGCTCGGCTCGCCCTCGTTGGCCACCAGCACGCGCTTGCCATCGGGCGTGAACACCAGCATGTCGGGCTGGGCGCCCACCGCGAGCTCGGCCAGAACCTGGCCATCGGCGGTGAAGAAGGCGACGCGGCCGGGGGCAGTCCTGTCCACGTTCTCGACGGCCGCCGCGATCAAGCCCTGGTGAGCGGCGACGCTATTGACCGTCCCGCCCAGTGACACGTTGAACATGAAGCTCGGCCGCGCGGGATCGCGGACATCGAGGACGTCGATCAAGCCGCTTGCCGCATTGACGACGAACAGGCGCTGCGTCTTGGCATCGTGCGCGACGATCTCGGCCGCCGCCTGATCGAAAAGCCCCGATGCGTAACTGCCCAAGGGTGTCAGCTTCACCTGGAACGGCGAGGCCGCCGGGGCGGCCACGGCAAGCATGCTGCTTGCAAACACCCCGGCACAGACAGCGCGGGCAAGTGCGGAGATCTTCATGTTGTCCTCTGGGGATTGGTAGGCGAGAACACGGATGATGCCGAACGAAGATGTCCGCTCGATGACCTTCGAACCCGAGGCGGATCCACGACCGTACCCGGCGGCGATCAGCGCCACCGGATACGCCAGGGGAGGCAATCAGACGGGCGCCGTGAGTTGCGCGGATTTGACGAGCACAAGACGCACGCATTTCAGCCCCGCAGGTCCAGGCGTGTTGAGCGAAAGAGGTCGATCAGGGCGCTAAACCCCCACCAATGCGCGCCGCGCTGAGTCGGCCCTCGCGGGCTTGCCTGCTTATGCCGCGAGCCCGTCCGCGAGTGGTCCCGATAGGGGAACATCAGCCCGGTGCGTCACGCCTGGCGCTCCTCCCAGTCCTTCCACTCGACGTCGTGGGCCGCGACGTAGGCGCTGACCGCAACGCCGAGCGTGGGGAAGAAGGTTTCCTCGCCCAAGCGCACGAACAGGCCGAAGCGCTTGAGCTTGTCCTTGACCGGATCCTTCATCTCGGCGAAGCACAGCTCGATGCCGGCACTCTGAAGGCTCTCGTCGAGTTCGGCGAGCACGTCCGCAGCGGTGACGTCGACGCTGGTGACCGGCTCCGCGGCGACCACGAGCCAGCGCACGGGCGTCGGCGACTCGTCGATCGCATCGAGCACGCGCTCGCGGAACAGCTCGGCGTTGGCGAAGAAAAGCGGCGCGTCCCAGCGGAACAGGACCAGCCCGGGCACGCGGCGAGCATCGGGATAACGCTTGATGTCGTGGTAGCCCTTGACGCCCTCGGCGCGGCCCAGCACCGCAAAGTGCGGACGCCAGCCATCCCACAGGAACTCGATGACGGCGACGACGATGGCCAGGCCGATGCCGGGGATGACGCCCAGCACCGCCACCCCGGCGGTGCAGCCCACCGAGAGCCAGAACTCCCAGCGCTGGATGCGCCAGATGCGGCGCAGGTCGGCGAATTCGAACAGGCCGAGCGCGGCTGCAATCACCACCGCCGCCAGCGCGCTGGTCGGCAGATTGCGCAGCAGGTCGGGCGCGAGCAGCAGCATCAGCGCGACCGCGAGCGCGCCGACGACCCCGGTGAGCTGCGTGCGCGCACCCGCCGCCTCTGCGACCGGCGTGCGTGAGGAGCTGCTGCTGATCGGAAAGCCCTGGAAGAACCCCGCCGCAAGGTTGGCCGCACCGAGCCCGACCAACTCCTGGCTCGGGTCGACGTGGGTGCGGGTACGCGCCGCATAGACACGCGACAGCACGCTGGTGTCGGCAAACGACACCAGGGCGACGGCGAGACCGCCGATGACCACGGTGCCGAGGTCGCCCCAGGTGATCCACGGAATGGCGAAAGCCGGCAGGCCCTGGGGCAGCGCGCCGAGCACCGCGACGCCCGCGCGCTCGCCCAGGTCCAGCGCACCGACGACGAGCGTCGCCGCAATGACGGCGACGAGGATGCCGGGTATGCGCGGGTAGCGCGCCAGCAGCAGGATGATCGCCAGCGTGCCCGCGCCGAGGAGGAAGGTGGTCCAGTTGGTGCGACCCTCGCCAATCGCCACGCCGATCGCCCACAGATCCTGCACCGGCCCGCCGCCGTCGATGGAGAAGCCGAACAGCTTGGGCAGCTGGCTGATCAGCACCGTCAGCGCGATGCCGTTCATGTAGCCATAGCGGATCGGCTTGGACAGCAGCTCGGTGACGAAGCCCAGGCGCAGCAGTCCGAACACGATACAGGCCAGGCCGGAGACCAGCGCCATCGCGCCGGCGAGCGCGACCGCGCGCATCGGGTCGCCGCCGGACTGCTGCAGCACGACCGCGAGGATCAGCGCGGCCAGCGCGCTGTCGGGGCCCAGCACCAGGATGCGGCTGGGGCCGAACACGGCGTAGGCGAGCAGCGGGACGATGGTGGCGTAGAGGCCGTAGATACCCGGCAGACCCGACGCGACGGCATAGGCGATGCCCACCGGCACCAGCATCGCCGCCAGCACCAGGCCGGCGACGAGGTCATGGCGCAGCCAGGCGAGCTCGTAGCTGCGCAGGGTTTGCACGCCCGGCATCCAGCGCCTCCAGCCGGCCTGGTCGGAGGCTCGGGCGGGTCGGAGGACGCGGCCCGGTTCGGTGCCGGTTCGTGGAATGTCGGGGGAGCTCATGGGCTGGGGTCTGATCGTGTCGGGGGTACAGGAAGCGTAGACCAGGCGTTCGCTGGCGGATCAACGCGAAATCACGGGGTATGCGGCGGGACGGCGAGACCGGCACCATGATCCGGTCCATCCCGTTCAGGGCAAGCGTCGACTTATCCGCGCCCCCTCTCGGGTTGGCGACCATGATTCTGCGCAATTCCTGGCGGATTGACATCGCAACCTGGCCCGACTGCGCACAAAAAAGCTGATCAGCGCGTAACTCACGCGCACAATCTTGCGCCTGGACACATGCGTCACAGCCGGCACTTGAAAGCGCCTCTGCACACCGGCCGATCAAGGCGGTCACCGCCATGCCGACGCAGATCCTTTGCCCATCAATTAAACTGCATGCATCGCTCCGTGTCGCCCTTGCCATGCGTCCAAGCCGCCAGGTCAATGGCTTTCACAGCACGGCCTTTGCCCCGATCGAGCGCCGAACTCGACGAATCCAGCAACTTCATTCATGTCTCGCACCCTATTCCTTGCATTGTTTGGCGTCATCTGCTTGAACGGTTGCGCCGTCGTCGCCGTTGCCGATGCGGTCGTATCGGTGGCCGCAACGGCTGTCAGCGTGACGGCCACCGTCGTCGAGACGACGGTCGATGTCGCAGCCGCTGGGGTGGATGCTGTCATCGATGATGACGAGGACGAGGATGACGAGGATTAGCCCACCCGGCGCGTCAACGCGCCTCATCGACAGATGAACCTTCGCGCCCGCTTCCTCGGCCTCCAGTCCCTGTTGACGCGGCATGCGTCGCTCTGGCGCCCCGCCCCATTTCACGTAGCGCGCCCGGAGTGGTGCGCGCAGTGGCCGGGCCTGGCTGCTGCGCTGGAAGCGCTCGATGACGAGTTCGTCGAACGATTCGCCGACGACGTCGACGCCTGCACCACATGGCTTGCGTCGCAACTGCCCGAACTTGACCGCCTGGTCGACGCCTGCCGCGTGCCCGAGCTGCCCGGACGCACCGTGCCCGCGTGCAACGCGCATTTCGACGACGGCATCCCGGGTCGCAAGCGCTTGCAGATCGAGGCCTTCACCCGCCACATGCCAGCCGCCACGACCCCCGTCCTGGAATGGTGTGCAGGAAAGGGCCACCTCGGGCGTCGAGTCGCGCTCGCCGATCGCATGCAGGTCATTTCGCTCGAGATCGACCCCGCACTGTGCGCCGACGCGGTGCGCCTGGCGGCCCGTACGGGCACGGATCAGCAGGTGGTATGCGCGAACGCGCTCGACGAAACATCCCGTGCCCACGTGCGCGACCACTCCGTGCTGGCACTACATGCTTGCGGCGAACTCCATCGCTGCCTCGTGCGCAGCGCGGATCGCGACGGCGCCCAGGCGTATCGCATTGCCCCGTGCTGCTACCACCTCGGCACCGACGACGTCTACCTTCCCCTCAGCCGCGATGCCCGGCTCGCTCTCGATGCCTCGACGCTGCGCCTGGCGGTGACCGAAACCGTAACGGCGCCGCGCCATGATCGCAAACGCCTCGCCCGCGATCAGGCGTGGAAACTCGGCTTCGTCGCGCTGCGCAATGCGATCGAAGGCGAGGCGCCCCGCCCGTTCCGCCCGGTCCCGGCATCCTGGCGAGCTGACGGCTTCGAAGTCTTCTGCCGCCAGCTTGCTGCACGCGAGGACGTCGCGCTGCCTGCGCAAATCACCTGGCCAGACTGGGAGGCGCTCGGCTGGCAGCGCCGCGCGCAGGTGCGGCGCTTCGAACTCGTTCGCCATGCCTTTCGCCGCGCGCTCGAGCTCTGGCTCGTACTCGACATCGCCCTCGGTCTCGATGAGCGCGGCTTCGATGTCCAGGTCGGCCACTTCTGCGCTCGCACGCTGACACCACGCAATCTGCTCGTACTCGCAGAACGCCGCGAACCCGCACGCGCCGAGAAGACATGAGCCGGAATCACGTCGTCCGCTGATCGTGCCAGCGCTTAGCCGTAGCGCCGCGCCGCCTCCACGGCCAGGCCGGTGCCGATGCTGCCGTATAGATCACCCTCCACGACCCGCGTGTCCGGCAATTCGGCCGCGATCCGGTCGCGCAACTGGGGGACGCCGCTCGCGCCGCCGGTGAAATAAATGGTGTCGATGCGCGCGCGCGCCACATCCACGTCCTGCAGCAGACCGGCCACGCAAGCGCCGACACGCTCGACGAGGCCTTGGGTGGCAGCGGCGAAGGCCTCGCGCGTAACGTCCAGCACCAGCCCGTCGGCAATGCGGTCGAGCGTCATCCGGGTGGCGCGCTCTGCCGACAGCTCAACCTTGGCCTGCTCGACCTGGAGCGCGAGCCAGTGCCCCTCGCGCTGGCTGACGAGGTGACAGAGGCGATCGAGTGCTTCGCGCGCGGTCGCGTCGCGATAGAGATGCTGCAGGTCCGCCCACACCTGCCGGGTATAGGCAAAGTTGATCGTATGCCAGGCGGCAAGCTGGAAGTAGATGCTCGACGGCACCTCGGCGCCGTTACGCATGCGGGTGCGATACCCGAACAGCGGCATCACGCATTCAAGGCTCAGCATTCGATCGAAATCCGTGCCACCGATGTGGATGCCCGCATTGCCGAGCACATCCGCACGGCGATCGTCATGGCGCATGCGCTCGGGCGACAGGCGCACGATCGAAAAGTCGGCCGTGCCGCCACCGATGTCGGCGATCAGTACCAGTTCCTCGCGACTCAGCGAGCTTTCGTAATGCAGCGCAGCACCGATCGGCTCGAACTGGAAGCTGACCTCGCGAAAGCCCACCTGGCGCGCAATCGCCTCCAGGGTGTCCTGCGCCCGCCGATCGGCCACCGGATCGTCATCGATGAAGTGCACCGGGCGACCGAACACTGCCATCTCGAAACCACGCCCCGCTTCACGCTCGGCGCGGCGCTTGAGCTCGGCGATGAAGTTCGCCAGCAGCTCACGGAAGCCGAGCGGACGACCGAGCACTTCGGTATGGCCGTCGATGAGGCTGGTGCCGAGCAGGCTCTTGAGCGCCCGCATCAGCCGGCCCTCGTAACCCTCGAGATACTCGGCCATCGCCGCCCGCCCGAAGCTCACCGAGTTCTCGTCGGCATTGAAGAACACGGCCGACGGCAGGGTCTGGCGCCCGTCCTCCAGCAGGATCAGGGCGGGGACACCCGGACGCAGCCAGCCCACGGTGGAGTTCGACGTGCCGAAGTCGACACCGCAGGCGCGAGGGAGCTGGGACATGTTGAGGGCGCGAGATGGATGCGCATGCGTGAAAAAGAAAAAGCCCTTCAAAATGAAGAGCTTATCTTTATTTCTGGCGGAGACGAAGGGATTCGAACCCTTGAGACAGGTTTTGCCCGTCTGCTCCCTTAGCAGGGGAGTGCCTTCGACCTCTCGGCCACGTCTCCATCAGGAAGGCGCGATCATAGCGAGTTCGCGCCTGCCGGTCAAACAGGATGAATCGATTTTATGAGGCCGCTGCTTCGAGGCCGAACGCCTTGTGCAGCGCGCGCACGGCGAGCTCGAGGTATTTGTCCTCGATGGCCACCGAGATCTTGATCTCCGAGGTCGAGATCATCTGGATGTTGATGCCTTCCTCGGCCAGCGTGCGGAACATCTGGGAGGCGACGCCCGGGTGCGAGCGCATGCCGACGCCGACGATGGAGACCTTGCACATGGAGCCGTCGCTGTCGACCGCGCGCGCGCCAATGTGGGCGCGAACACCTTCGAGCACGTTCAGTGCCTTGGAGAGATCGCCACGGCCAACAGTGAAGGAGAAGTCGGTGGTGCCGTCATGGCCGACGTTCTGGATGATCATGTCAACGTCGATGTTGGCGTCGGCGATCGGCCCCAGGATCTGGTATGCGATGCCCGGCTTGTCGGGCACGCCGGTGACGGTGAGCTTGGCTTCGTCGCGCGAGAAGGCGATGCCGGAGATGACGGGTTGTTCCATTTTCTTGTCTTCCTCAACGGTGATGAGCGTGCCCTCGCCTTCGCGACCTTCGAAACTGGAGAGGACGCGCAGCTTGACCTTGTACTTGCCGGCGAATTCGACCGAGCGAATCTGCAGCACCTTCGAACCCAGGCTGGCCATTTCCAGCATCTCTTCGAAGGTGATGGTGTCGAGCTTGCGGGCTTCGGGGACGATGCGCGGATCGGTGGTGTAGACACCGTCGACGTCGGTATAGATCTGGCACTCGTCGGCCTTGAGCGCCGCAGCCAGGGCCACGCCGGTAGTGTCCGAGCCGCCACGGCCGAGCGTGGTGATGTTGCCCTGCTCGTCCACACCCTGGAAGCCTGCAACGACCACGACCTTGCCTTCGTCGAGGTCGCGACGCACTGGCGCGTCATCGATGTTGAGGATGCGCGCCTTGGTGTGCAGCGAGTCCGTCAGGATCTTGACCTGGCCACCGGTGTAGCTCTTGGCCGGCACGCCGGCGTCCTCGAGCGCCATGCACAGCAGGCCGATCGTGACCTGCTCGCCGGTCGACACGACGACGTCGAGTTCGCGCGGACTGGGGTTGGCTGCCACCTCTTTCGTCAGCGCAATCAGGCGGTTGGTCTCGCCGCTCATCGCCGACACCACGACCACCACCTGATGACCCTCAGCGCGGAACTTCGCCACCTTGCGCGCGACGTTCTTGATGCGATCGGGGCTTCCAACCGAGGTGCCGCCGTACTTCTGAACTATCAGTGCCATTGTCGTATCCAAGCGCTAGTGGATAAAGCCCATGATTCTATCCAAAGGCGCGACTTTTTGCGCGCTTGACACAGGGCAAAACGAGGCGATAGAGATTTACGTAGTTTTTAACAAAATCGCCATAATCAACACTGTATGTTGAAGGAATAGTGACCTATACTTCATTTGTCTTATGACTTTGGTCATAGGTAAAAGTCAATGCAATGTGGGAATCTTGGCGAGCCGAGCACAGGTTCTGTTCAACGATGAGGATAGTCTGATGAAAGCCACCGAAAAACTGGATGTTCGTGAAATCCGCCGCAAGCTGGGACTGAACCAGTCACAGTTCTGGTCCAAGATCGGCGTCACGCAAAGCGGCGGTTCGCGCTATGAGAGTGGACGCAACATACCGCGTCCGGTCCAGGCGCTGCTCCGCCTCGTGCATGTCGAACAGATCGACATCAACAAGGTCAAGCGCGACGACGTGGATGTGGCCGAATACCTCAAGGCCAGCAACCCCGAGCTGTACAAGACGCTAAAGAAGGAAGCGCGCGCCAAGCGCAAGGAACGCTGAGCGCGTGGCGCACACGTTCAAGGGCTGACGCGAACCGTCAGCCCTTTTTTTCGTATGTACGCTGCGATCGACTCGAGTTCGTCCCCGGCAAGTGGCGCAAGCCGGACCGCCTCGGGCTGCATCGACTGGCGGGCGATTCCGTACAGCAGCACGCCTTGCAGCGCATCGATGCCGGCCGCTTCGAGCACTGCGAGATAGGCATCGAGTTCCGCCGCTGAAGGCGCCTCGCCATCCCAGCGGAACATGCAGGTCTGCACCCAGGTGGGGCACAGTTGCGCACAGCGCGCCAGATTGCGCGCGATCGATTCGGGCTCGAGGCGCACGCCATTGATGCGCTCGATCGCATCGGCCGTGCCGCCATCGACCTTGAACCACACCTCACCACCCGCTTCGCCCAGCAGGCGCACGCCCTCCTGCACGCGCGCCTGACCGATCAGGCTGCCGTTGGTGATCAGGCGCAGGGGCACCTCGGCGCTCGACAGCCCGAACTCGGCCCGCAAGCGCAGCACCAAGGCCACTGCCTCGGGAAACACGACCGCACTGGTCGGCTCACCATTGCCCGAGAACGCGATGTCGCGGATCACACGCAAGCCTTCGGGAACGAAGCGCGCCATCCAGCCACCATGCACCAGGTCGCCGAGAAAACCGCGCAGTTCGTCCTCGAGTTGTGCGAGATCGATGGCGGGCGCCTTGCCGCGCACGAGGTCGGGCACCTGGCAGTACACGCAGTGCCAGTTGCAGGCATTGTTGGGATTGAGGTTGATGCCCACCGACACCCCACCCGCACGGCGCGACAGCACCGGATAGACGTAGGTGAGCCCGGCGAGATCGCGATCATGATTGCGGATCGTCAGCGCCGCGGCACTGCCGGCAGCATGCGGGATAGAAGAATTCATCGTTTGCTCAGATACTTGCAGAAACCACCCAGGCAGCCACGGGGCCTGCCGGTGCTATAATCCGCGGCCATTTCAGAGAGACCCGCCATGCGCATCACCCGCCGCCTCGAATTCGACGCCGGTCACCGGATTCCCGATCACGCCAGCCAGTGCCGCCACCTGCACGGCCACCGCTATGCGCTCGAAGTGACCCTGTCCGGCGAGATCATCAAGGCCGACGGCCTGGCGGTCAATGGCATGGTGATGGATTTCGCCGACGTCAAGCGCATTGCCAACGAACTCGTGGTCCATCAATGGGACCACGCCTTCCTCGTCTATCGCGGCGACACGCTGGTCGCCGATTTTCTCGCCGCCGTACCTGGGCACAAGACCGTGGTGCTGGACGTTGTGCCCACCGCGGAAAACCTCGCCGCCGAGGCCTTCCGCATCCTCGATCCGGCCTACCGCGACAGCTACGGCAACCACCTCCGGCTCGAGCGCGTGCGGTTGTACGAAACACCCAACTGCTGGGCGGACGCGGTCCGCGCCTGAGCGCGCAACACCCCCGGCAGCGGCGCCGCCAGGCGCGGGGCTCGCAAGCGGCCGCAGCAGAGGGGCTGATCAGGCCTTATGTGAGGGCCAGGCCGGGAGCTTCCATCCGAATGCAACCGCCAGCAGGCGCGAGCCGGTCGCCGTGCAGATTCCGGCCACCATGGACACCTGCGGCGCAAAGCCGAGCGCGTTCGCCGCGAGCAGCACGACGCAACCCACGACCGCGCACAGGGTGTAGGGCCGGTGGTCGTGATAGACCTTCGGGATCTGGTTGCACAGCACATCACGCGACACCCCGCCGAACACCGCCGTGATCGCCCCCATCAGGATCGCCACCACTGGCGGCATGCCGGCAGCGGTGGCGATCGAAGCGCCCGAAATGGCGAACAGCCCCAGACCGCAGGCATCTGCAAACTCCATGGCCTTTTCCGTCAGCTGATGCTGGGAGGTCTTCAACCATAGCGGCGCCGTCAGCGCCAGCCCGATGACCATCCAGACGTATTCGTGATTCTGGATCCAGAACAACGGCTGGCGATCCAGCAGCACATCACGCACCGTACCGCCACCAAAGGCGCTGACGAAGGCGACCGAAAACACGCCGATGATGTCCATGCGCTTGCGGATTGCCTCGAGCAGGCCGGACATGGCGAATGCAAGCGTGCCGCCGACCTCGATGACCAGCAGGATCGTTTCAAACTTCATCTGTTCAGCACCGGAAAAGCGTTCGCGCCCCCAGGGAGCGCGCTAAAGGATTTGGCAAAGGCTGAAATCGTGCGCATCGGTCACGATACGCACGCGACAAGGCGGCACGCCCCGCGTTGCGAAGCGTGCCGCCCGTCCTTATACAGGACTTACTTCAGGAAGTGCTCGGTCACCGCCACCCAGTAGGCAGCCCCCACGGGGAGATTGCGATCGTCGAAGTCGTACATCGGGTGGTGCACCATCGGTGTGTCGCCATTGCCGATGAAACAATAAGTGCCCGGCTTCTGCTGCGCATAGTAGGCAAAGTCCTCGCTGCCCATGAAGGTGGGGCCGGGCATCACCACCTGCTCCTCGCCGAGCAGCGCGCGTGCGACGTCCGCGCATTCGAGGGTCTGATCGGGATCATTGACCAGCACCGCCCCGGGCGCGCCCTCGCGAATCTCGTGGCCGACACCGAACGCTGAGGCCTGGGCGGCCGTGATCGACTTCACCTTCTCCAGCACCAGCTTGCGGGTTTCCGGCGCGCTGCTGCGGATGCTCAGGCGCAGCGTCGCCGTCTGCGGAATCACGTTGCCCGCGTCGCCAGCCAGGAAGGCCCCCACCGACACCACGGCGGAGTCCTTCGCCGCCACGTTGCGCGACACGATGGTCTGCAAGGCCATCACCAGCGACGCGCCGGCCACAACTGGATCAATGCTCTTCTCGGGCATCGAACCGTGGCTGCCCTTGCCCGTGAGCACGATTTCCCAGTTATCCACCGCTGCCATGATGGGGCCGCCAGTGAAGTGAAGTTTGCCGCGCTCGAGCCCGGGCATGTTGTGCATGCCGAACACCGCATCCATCGGGAAACGCTCGAACAGCCCATCCCTGATCATCGCCACCGCGCCGCCCATGATCTCTTCCGCGGGCTGGAAGATCAGGTTGACGGTGCCGTTGAAGGCCCGCGTGCGCGCCAGGTACTGCGCCGCGCCGAGCAACATCGCGCTGTGACCGTCGTGGCCGCAGGTGTGCGACTTTCCTTCGATGGTGCTCTTGTGATCGCTGTCGATCATCTCCTGCACGGCGAGCGCATCGGTGTCGGCGCGCAGGCCGATCGACTTCTTGCCGTCGCCGCAGCTCAGCCGGGCGACGACGCCGGTCTTGCCCACGCCCTCGGCAACCTCGTAACCCCACCCGCGAAGGAGTTCGGCGATGTAGCGCGCGGTGTTGTGTTCGTCGAAGGCGACTTCCGGGTGGCGGTGCATGTGATGCCGCCACGCCTTCATCTGTTCCTGATCGGCCGACAGCGCATTCAAAAGGGTGTCCATGATGACTCCTGATCGAAACCTGAGACGTTCTGCAGGGACGCCCGGGCCCTGCGGACTGAGCACACTCAACCCGGGCGTCGTTTTCATTCGTGTTGCCGCGGTGCGCGGCGTACGGCAGGCGCGGTGTGTTGCGTGGCCGTGCCGTTGGTCCGTGGTGGGCGCTGCCTGCCTTAGCGCGCCTGCTTCGGACTGGCCTTGGGGACGGTGAGCATGATCGACATGATCGCCACGACCACCATGAAGACGTTGAACATCAGGGCGATGATCGCGGCCTCACGCACGGCCAGGTTGTCCTGACGGCCTTCGAAGGTGATCACGCCGGCAAGCCAGGAAACGCTCTCCGGGTTGGCGCTGAGCGCGGTGAAGATCGCCGCCGAGATCGCCACGCCAAAGGCGGCGCCGAGCGAGGAAGCCATCTTGTAGATGCCTGCACCGGAACCCGCCTGGGCGGCCGGCAGACTGGAGAGCGCGGCGTCGGTGGAAGGGGTGGCGTAGAAGGCGAGGCCAACACCGAACAGCGTGTAACCGATCATGGCGAGGATCTTGTAGTCATCGAGCAGCACGTTGGCCGGCGACAGCAGCACGATCGCCAGACCGGTGATCAGGCAACCCCAGATCATCGGCCGGCGCGCACCGAAGCGCTGCAGCAGCTTCTCGCCGACGCGGATGAAGGCAATGATCGCCACCGCATAACCCAGGGTCAGTCCGCCCGCTTGCTGAGCGGTCATGTCGCCGCCGAGTTGCACCAGTTGCAGGGAGACCAGGAGGGTGCCGGCCACGCCGTTGAGCAGGAAGTTGGAGATCGTGGCGCCGGTGTAGGTCGGATTGCGGAACAGCTTGAAATCGACGAAGGGCTGACCAGAGGTGTTCTCGATGCGGAAGAAGAGCGCACCGAAAACGATCACCGCCGCGATCAGGCTGAGGATCAGCGGGCTGGTCCAGCCCATCTTGTTACCCTGGGTGACGACGATCTGCAGGGCCACCATGGCGATCAGGAAGGTCAGCACGCCGGCCAGGTCGAACTTGTACGCGCCCTTGGTCTCGGCCTTGCTTTCCGGCGTTCCCTTCATCATCAGCAGGCCGATGACGGCAACGACGATCGAGGCGAAGAAGATGTAGCGCCAGCCGATGTTGTCGGCCACCAGGCCGCCGAACAGCGAGCACACGCCCGAACCGCCCCAGGAACCGATCGACCACAGGCTCACCGCACGCTGGCGCGCCGGACCGTCCCAGTAGGTCTTAACCAGCGCGAGGCTGGCGGGCATGATGCACGCCGCCGATACGCCCTGCAGCGCGCGCCCGACCAGCAGGAAGGCCGTCGCCATGCTGCCGGTGGGGGCGATCGCGATCAGAAGCGAACCGATGATGCTGAGGTAGAAGCCGATCTGCACGGTCTTGACGCGGCCGATGCGGTCGGCGAGGCCGCCGATGACGACGATGAAGATGCCCGAGAACAGGGCCGTGATGGCGACCGCGATATTCATCATGCTTGCATCCAGACCGAGGTCCTTCTGCATGGCCGGCGCGATGTTCAGGGTCGTCTGCGCGAAGAGCCAGAACGTGATGACGCCGAGGATGATGCCGTACAGTAGCTTGTCGTTACCTTGATACGTTGAAGCCTTACCCGCAGTGGCTGTCATGGTGGTCTCCTAAAGGCAGCGGGTTGATCGATTTCTGCCCCGCCATCCTAGGGATTCCCACATAAAAAATAAGGCATTCCGTTTTCCGCGATGACCACCGTCTGGAATCGCCCCGAATCACTTATGGATGGCCGCTCTGTCGTTTATGGAATCGCTTGAACGCACTCGCCCAAGGCGATACCTTGCGCGAGCGACAACCTGAGGCCAACAGCGGGCGAACCGATGAAAGACCACCAGCTCCGAGCACTCGTACATGTGGCCGAGAGCAGCTCGATCCGCGCCGCCGCGCGCGCCATGAACCTGAGCCAGAGCGCACTGACCAAGGCCCTGCGCGAGCTTGAGGAAGACGTGGGCGCCCAGCTCCTGACCCGCAGCTACAAGGGCATCGAATTCACTGCCGCCGGCTCGCTCCTGCTCGGCCACGCCCGGCTGGCCCTGTCGATCCTGGATAAGGCGGTGGAGGAAGTCCGCCTGCTGCATGGCGGGCCCGGTGCGCGGGTGGTGATCGCCGTGACGCCGATGGTGGGCGCGACGGTGCTGCCGAGGGTGTTGCGCGAGTACGAGGCGCTGCAGCCTGAGACCGAGGTGCACCTCACCGAAGGGCTGCTGACCCAGGTGCTGCCCGATCTGATCGAGGGTCGCCTGGACTTTGCGCTTGCGGTAGCCGACGCCGCCGACCTGCCCTACGAGATCGTGTTCGAGCCCCTGGGGCCCGCAAATGCCGTGCTGGCCGCACGCGAGGGACATCCCCTGGCCGCGGCGGCGACCTGGGCCGAGCTGCGGGATGCGAAATGGGTGATGAACCTGAGCCCCGGCAGCCTGGGGGGCGCGCTCCTGTCGTGGCTGGGCGAGCAGGGCCAGCCCCCGCCCCAGCACATGATCCGCTGCGCATCGACGATGCTGATGCTCGAACTGATGCAACGCACGGACTGCATCGGCATCGGCCCGGAGCGCCTGTTCAGGGACAGGCTGGTCGGCCACGGCATTCAATGTCTGAAGGTAGCGCCGCTGCCACCGGCAATGGATTTCGGCATCCTGCGCCTGCGCGGCGTCCCGCTTTCAGCCGCGGCGAAGCCCATGGCGACGCTGTTCGCGCGCTACCTCTCGAGCTGAAAGCCGGCCCCTGCCCGCGTTGCGCGCGGCGCGGGGTGGGGCGGCACGAGTGAGCGCCCTGTCCACCCGCGCCGCCGTCGATGAGACTTCAGACCGCGTAACGCCTCAGACGCTGCGAAAACTCCTGCAACTGCCGGATGCCGCTCTGCTCGGCGCGTGCAGTCCAGTCCTGCAACTGCGCCAGCAATTGCTCGCGACTCGCGTTCGAACGCGCCCACAGGCCAGCGAGCTCTTCGCGCATCGACAGCGCGGTGCTGAGCGCGGGGCTCTGCTTCACCACCACCGCGAGTTGCTGCTTCTGTTCGACCGCGAGTTGAGCCGATTCGCCCGCCAGCACCCAGCGCCGCAACGCACGCACATCGAGCGCCGATCCGTGCGCCGCCTTCAGGCGCTCGGCCTCCTCGGCACACAGGCGCCTGAGCGAGCGCATGTAGCGCGTCATCACGTCGTAGCGATGGGTGACGACGGCCTGCAGCGTGTCGAAATCGGGCACCGCCTTCGCTTCGCCGAACTTCGGCTGCGGGATGGTCTTCTTGACCTTGGCGAGGCCGAGCATTTCCAGGATGCGGATGTACATCCAGCCGATGTCGAACTCGTACCACTTCGACGACAGCTTGGCCGAGGTGGCGAAGCTGTGATGATTGTTGTGCAGCTCCTCGCCGCCGATCAGGATGCCCCAGGGCGAGATGTTGCGCGACGCGTCGACGCAGTCGTAGTTGCGGTAGCCCCAGTAGTGGCCGATGCCGTTGACGACGCCAGCGGCCCAGATCGGAATCCAAGCCATCTGCACCGCCCAGACCGTCAGCCCGAGCGCGCCGAATGCGATCACGTCGATCACCAGCATGACCGACACCCCCAGCGCCGAGCGGCGATAGACATTGCGCTCGAGCCAGTCGTCGGGCGTGCCGTGGCCATAGCGCTGCAGCGTGTCCTGGTTCATGGCCTCGGCGCGGTAAAGCTCCGCACCTTCCCAGATCACCTTGCGGATGCCGCGCGTCTGCGGGCTGTGGGGGTCTTCCTCGGTTTCGCACTTGGCGTGGTGCTTGCGGTGGATCGCCGCCCACTCCCTGGTGACCATGCCGGTGGTCAGCCACAGCCAGAAGCGGAAAAAGTGGCTGGGAATCGGGTGCAGATCGAGTGCGCGATGAGCCTGGTGACGGTGCAGGAAGATCGTCACCGCGGCGATCGTGATGTGGGTGAGAACGAGGGCCACGACGACGTAGCCCCACCAGGGGAGATCGAACAACCCGTTGTACATGCGGATCAACATCCTTGAGAGAAACAGCCCGGCGATTCTACGCCGCCCTGCGCAACGCATCCGCAGGAAGCTGCAGGGCGGGAGCCGCTTCGGGTGCCCGCCAGGCGCCACCCCGGGCAGGATGGCACACTTTGTTCAGACTCCCTTTGACGCAAGGCGTTCAACGCCGGGTAGGCTATCAGGGCCGCCACGGCAGCGAGCTGACCGGGGTGGCCTCGGCGCGATGGCGCTGCCAGTTATCGCGGTAGGCGCGCGCGAGGGCGCACTGATCGCGCACGATGAGCAGGTTCTCGGCGTTACGGTTTTTCGCCGACCAGGTGAAGTTGTAAGACCCGGTGAGCACCGCACAACCGGGCCCTTCGGCGTCGACGATCAGCACCTTGTTGTGAGCGGCGTTGTAACGCGTCTCGAAGGCTACCGGCACGCCACCGGCCAGGAGGCGCGGAACGGCATTGCCCTTCTCGCGCCGGTTCATCTGCGCATCGGCGAGTACCTCGACCTTCACTCCGCGTCGATGCGCAGCCACCATCGCATCGGCAATCTGCCGGCTGGTGAAGACATAGGCGTGAACCTTCAGGCTCTTGCGTGCGCTGCGGATGAGGTCGATCAGCACCTTCTCGGTGTCGTCGCGCGGCGAGAACGCCACTTCGATCTCGCCGTGGGCGGGAAACCGCTGGCTGGCGTGCGCCAACTGGGGCGTCAGGGCCGAAACGGCGAGCAGCGCGGCCCCGGTCAGAAGCGCCCGGCCTGCCGCCACGCCCTTCCGGCGCCTACCGGGGTCCCGCTCAGGCACGCTCCATCACCGCTGCGAAGAAGCCGTCGGTGTCATGCACGTGCGGCAGCATGCGCAGGCGCTCGCCGGTCTCCAGGCTCACGCCCTGCTTGTCGAGGATCTCCTGCGCCGACAGCGAACGGAACTCGGGATGGGCGGCGAGGAAGGCATCGACGATGCCATCGTTCTCTTCGGCAAGCGGGCTGCAGGTCGCATAGACCAGGCGGCCGCCCGGTCGCACCAGGCGCGCAGCCGCGGCCAGAATCGCGCCCTGATTGGCAACCATCTCCTCGACCGCTGCCGGCGACTGGCGCCACTTGAGGTCGGGGTTGCGGCGCAGCGTGCCCAGACCGGTGCACGGCGCATCGACCAGCACGCGGTCGGCCTTGCCCGCCAGGCGCTTGACCTTGGCATCGGACTCATGCGCGATCAGCACCGGATGCACGTTCGACAGCCCGGCGCGCGCCATGCGCGGCTTGAGCTTCGCCAGCCGCTTCTCCGACACGTCGAAGGCATACAGCCGCCCGGTCGAGCGCATCATCGCGCCGAGCTGCAGCGTCTTGCCGCCTGCGCCGGCACAGAAATCCACCACCAGCTCGCCGCGCTTGGGCTGCACCAGCAGGCCGAGCAACTGGCTGCCCTCGTCCTGCACCTCGAAGCTGCCGTCGAGGAACAGCGGGTACTTCTGCAGTGCAGGCTTGCCGGCAAGGCGGATCGCCTGCGGCGAAAGTGTGCCAGCCTCGGCACCGACGCCGTCTTCGCGCAGGCGGGCGAGCACGGCGTCACGGTCCGCCTTGAGCAGGTTCACGCGCAGATCGAGCGGCGCCGCACGGTTCAGGCCGTGGGCCAGCGCCAGCACGTCCGCCTCGTCCATCTGCGCGAGCAGGCGCTCGGCCAGCCAGTCGGGCAGGTCGGCGCGTTCGGCCAAGGTCAGCTCGCCCGGATCCGCGGCCTTGACCGAGGCCACCCAGTCACGCTCGGTGGCACTCACCAGACCTTCGAAGTTGCGCATCGGCCAGCCCTCGCCGCGCGCGAACCAGGCCAGCAGCAGCATGCGCGGCGTGGCCTCTTCGCCCGCCAGCCGGCGCAGCCAGCGTAGCCGCCGCAGCACGCCATAGACCGCCTCGGCGATGAAGCCGCGGTCGCGGTGGCCGAGTTCACGGTTGTCGCGGAAGTGGCGCGACAGCACCGCGTCGGCCGGAAAATCGAACGCCAGCACTGCACTCAGCGCCTGTGTGGCCTGGATGAAGAGCGGGCGGGACACGGCGCCTTCGGGCGCCTTCGGCGCACCTTCGGTGGGCTTGGCTGCGGTGGTCCTGCCTGCGGCCGGCTTGCCTGCGGTAAATTTGCCCGAGGTGGATTTGCTTGTCTTGTTGTTCATGTCAGTTCTGCGTGGAATTCTGCGTGGCTGGGGGATCTTCCGCGGGCGCACCGAGTTCGATGCGCGACGCGCGCTGATCGAGCACCCCGCCCTTCTCGTCCTCGATGCGGATGCGCACCGGCAGCAGCCCATGCTGCTGCGACAGCCATATTTCGATGTCGAGCTCGCCTTCCTCCGCCCAGGCACGCACGCGCAGTGTGTCGACCTGGCCGATGGCGAGCTTGAGGGTTTCGGTGCCGCTGGGTTCGAGGGTCGCCTGCTTGACGCTCTTGTTGGTAACCACGGTGCGCTTGACCGCCTTGCCCGTCTCGGCGACCCGTCGCGCCTGATGCCACAGACTGAGCAGGTCCTGGTCGCCCGGCGCGATGGCGCCACTGCGGCGCTCGCTGCCGTCGCGGCGAATGCTCACCCGCCCCGCCTGCCAGTCGAACTCCGCGCTCTCGAGCTTGCGACCGCGCTGGTCGACGGTGAAACGCTCGGGGCGCATGCCCTTTGCATCCGTCGTACCGACGCTGCGCTGCTCGTACTGCAACCCGAACAAGCCAGCCAGCCCTTTGGCCTCCAGGTTCAGGCTCATCTCGTACTTGTCACCGGCGAAGCGCCAGTCATGGCGAGCCTCGCCGATCCTCAGACCCTGCGAGCCGTAATGAACGTCGAAGTAGATGCTGCCCACGGGCGCCACCTTGGCCCCCGCGGCCGCCATCGTCGGCGAAGCCAGCATCGCGAACGCGAGGAAAAATCCTGTCAGTACCTTGCGCATCAGTCACCTCCTGCAGCAAACCGGTCGGGCGCCGGCGAGATCCACACCGCATCGTCATCGATACGCGCATCGCGCACCACCGCCCGCCCCCTCGCATCTAACGCAATCCGCCCCTCGGCAAACCAGCGCACCGCCTGCGGGTA
Organism: Thauera sp.; assembly: GCF_034003485.1. Lineage (GTDB taxonomy): Bacteria > Pseudomonadota > Gammaproteobacteria > Burkholderiales > Rhodocyclaceae > Thauera. Next base: position 56,718 of record NZ_JAVEYL010000009.1, on the reverse strand, counting down.
GATCACGTGTTCCTGCCCCAGCACGCGCGCGGCCAGCGCCGCCTCGTCGTCGTCGGCACGCACAGGCACCGCGGCCTGGACCACGATCGGTCCGTCGTCGAGTTCGGCGGTCACGAAGTGCACCGTCGCGCCATGCAGTTTCACCCCGGCCTCGAGCGCGCGCCGGTGCGTGTGCAGGCCGGGAAACGCCGGCAGCAGCGAGGGGTGGATGTTGATCAGCCGCCCCGCGTAGCGGCGCACGAAGCCATCGGTCAGTACACGCATGAACCCCGCGAGCACGACCAGATCCGGCGCATGGGCATCGATGCACTCGGCCAGCGCGGCATCGAAGCTGGCGCGGTCGGTGTGCGCGGTGTGATCGACCACGGCGGTGGCAATCCCGTGCGAGCGCGCGAAGGAGAGCCCTGCTGCACCCGGACGATTGCTGATCACCGCCGCGATGCGGACGCCCGGGATGCGCGCACGCACGATGGCTTCCATGTTGCTGCCGCGACCCGAGATGAGAATGACGATGGACTTCATGAAAAAACCGCTGGATTGAAAGGGATGCCGGGCAGTCGTTGTGCCCGACGAAAGTCAGTAAACCGGCAGGAAGACAGCCGTGGTGAGGTTCTGGACCACGCGCGTCACCGTGCGCTCGGTCTCATCCTCGACGATGTCGGCCAGCGCATCGAGCAGTCCGATGACGCGCCCGAACTCGCGCTCGAAGCTCAGGTTGCTGACCTCGCCGATCTCGTTGGAGAGCAGCAGCAGACTTCCCGCAGCGTCACGCGTGCTCGCCAGCTTCCAGGCCACGATCTCGACGTTGCGGGCCGCATTGTAGAGGTGCTGGGGCGCCAGATCATCCAGCATGTAAAAAACTTCGCGGTCGCCCAGGGCCGACTGCACCATGCTCGCCAGGCCGACGATCAGCGCCTGCACGCGATCACCGCGAAATTCCGGATGCAGTGCGATGCGCATCGCCTCCAGGTCGCGGCGGTGGCCGAGCGCCGCGAAACGCCAGCGATGCTTCTCGTCGAAAATGCGCGAGATCGCCGCCTCGGCGCTCGGCGCGCCGCCCTTGCGCCACTCGGCAGGGTTACGCCGGTAGAGCTTGTCGGCCAGCCGCCTCAGGCTCGCGAACACGTGCTGCTGGTGGGTTTCGGCAACGCGGTTGATGTCGGTCTTGACCAGTTGACCGAGGTCGAACCCGCCCCTGCCGCGTGCGTTCGGTGCAGTCCCCGGCGCCGAGCACGCCGACAGCAACACGCAGGCGGCGACCAGAAGCACGGCGACCATGAGGACCGCGCCGTCACGCCGCCCCCGCCGCCCAAGGCCTGCAGCCTCCGCCATCCGTCGCCCTCCCCTGCTTCGTGCATACCGGCTTCGATCATAACCGAGCGGGAACGCCTTCCCGCGACTTCCCGGCCACACTTCCCGGACACACCTCCCGGCCGCGACCGCAGGCCTTTGTATAATGCCGGCTTTGCCGAGCGCCACCCCATGCCCCACATCCATCGCCTGCCCGACCTGCTGGTCAACCAGATCGCTGCCGGCGAGGTCGTGGAACGCCCCGCCTCGGTGCTCAAGGAGGTGCTGGAGAATGCGGTCGACGCCGGCGCGCAGGCGATCGAAGTGCAGCTCGAACAGGGTGGCGTGCGCCGCATCCGGGTGGTGGACGACGGCTGCGGCATCGCCCGCGACGAGCTCGCGCTCGCCCTCGAGCGCCACGCAACCAGCAAGATCGCGTCCCTGGACGACCTCGAGCGCGTGGGCACGATGGGCTTTCGCGGCGAGGCGCTGGCCGCGATCGCCGCCGTGGCGCGCACCAGCATCACCAGCCGTGCCGAAGACGCAAGCCACGCCTGGCGCATCGAGGCCGGCAGCGAGCCCGCGCCCGCCGCGCTCAACCAGGGCACCGTGGTCGACGTCGCCGACCTCTATTACAACACCCCCGCGCGGCGCAAATTCCTCAAGACCGAGGGCACCGAATACGCGCACTGCGACGACATGTTCCGCCGCGTCGCCCTCGCCCGCCCAGACATCGGCCTGCAGCTCACCCACAACGGCCGCGTCATCCACCGCCTGCCGCCGGGCCCTGCCATTGCGCGGGTCGGCGCGCTGATGGGCGACGATTTCGTGCAACACGCCCGCGAAGTCCAGGCCGATGCGGGCGTGCTGCGGCTCGCGGGCTTCGCATCCCTGCCCGCCTACTCCCGTGCCAGCCGCGACGCGCAGTTCTTCTTCGTAAACGGCCGCTTCGTGCGCGACAAGCTGCTCACCCACGCCGTGCGCGAGGCCTACGCCGACATCCTGCACGGCAGCCGCCATCCGGCCTACGTGCTGTTCCTCGAACTCGACCCCGCGGGGGTGGACGTCAACGTGCACCCGGCCAAGATCGAGGTGCGCTTTCGCGAAGCCCGCGCGGTGCATCAGTTCGTCTATCACGCGCTCAAGCGCGTGCTCGCCGAGAGCGGTGCGGCGCGGGCCGAACACGGCACGCAAATGCCGACGACGGCAGCTCAGGCGCAGCCCGGTGCATCCGATGTCGCGCACGCGGCCGGCCTCGCGCGCTGGCCCGGGTCGGAGGCAACTCAAACCGGCACCGGCGCCTGGCCGCCGCCTGTCCCGCAACAAGGCCGGCTGGCAATGGAGTCGGCGAGCCGCTCGTACTTCGACTTTGCTGCCGGTGCGCGTCCTGCACAGGGCGCATCACCGCGCACGGCGCCCGCCCCCCCGCAAAGCCATCCTGCCGGCGACGGCACTCCGCCGCTCGGCTTTGCACTTGCTCAACTGCACGGGGTGTACATCCTGGCCCAGAACGCCGCGGGCCTCGTGCTGGTGGACATGCACGCCGCGCACGAGCGCATCCTCTACGAAAAGCTCAAGACCGTGATCGACGGCCGCCCGGCGGTCCAGCGCCTGCTCATTCCAGCGGTGTTCTCGGTGGGCGCAAAGGACATGGCGGCGGCCGAGGAATGCACCGAGGTGCTCGCCGGCATGGGCTTCGAGGTCGGGGTCGCCGGCCCGCAGGAGCTGGCGGTGCGCAGCGTGCCCGCGCTGCTGGCGAGCGCCCCGGTGGCCGAACTGATGCGCCAGTTGCTGCAGGAGCTGCGCGAGTTCCCCGCCACCGAGGTCGTCACCGCCCGCCGCAACGAGCTGCTCGCGACCATGGCCTGCCACGGCGCGGTGCGCGCCAACCGCCAGCTCACGATTCCCGAGATGAACGCGCTGCTACGCGACATGGAGGCCACCGAGCGCGCCGACCAGTGCAATCACGGCCGGCCCACGTGGACCCAGCTCAGCATGGCCGATCTCGACCGCTTCTTCATGCGCGGGCAGTGAGGCGCGCCCGCGAGTCGCGCCCGGACCGGGCACGCCCGGCTCAGACGCGATAGATCAACACGCCGATCACCACCGCGGCAACGCTCGCCCACCCCAGGCGATCGACGTACTTGTGCAGCACCGCCTCCATGCGCTGACCGCCCCAGGCCATCAGCCCGGCGACGAGGAAGAAGCGCGCTCCACGGCCGACCAGCGAGGCCAGCGTAAACGGCAGCAGCGCCATGTGTGCGACGCCGGCGGCGATCGTGAATACCTTGTATGGAATGGGCGAGAACCCCGCCACGAAGATCGCCCAGAAGCCCCAGACGTCGAACCACGCGACCGCCTGCTCGTACGCACCCCAATAGCGGCTGGCGCGCAGCCAGCCCTCGATCAGATCGAAGGCGAAATAGCCGATCAGGTAACCGAACAGCCCGCCCGCCACCGAAGCCAGGGTGGTGATGAGCGCGAACCACCATGCGCGGCGAGGATTGGCCAGACTCATCGGCGCGAGCATCACGTCAGGCGGAATCGGGAAAAAGGACGACTCGGCGAAGCTGAGCCCACCCAGAAACCACGGTGCGCGTGGATGCCGCGACCAGCGCATCGTCCGCTCGTAAAGCGCCGAAAAGATCTTCAAGACAAGCCCTCAATCAAGGATGTCGGGCACCCGGCCCGACTTCGAGGGCGCAATGATACCCGCTCGGCCGCAGCTGCGACCGGCAGCACGGCTCACGCCTCATCGCCATCGCCCGGATATCACGATTTCATGTTGCAGTGCATCGAGCCACGAGAGAGAATCAGTCTTCCCTCAACCCGCACGCCCACCCAACCAGGTCCCTGGAATGTCGTTCCTGCGCCCCCAGAAGCTGCCATTGCGGCTCGTGCTGATCGTTCCCTACGTTGTCCTGGTCGTGGGCCTGGCCCTCGCGCTCGGCGTACTCTCGTACAGCGCAGGCAGCAACGCGGTATCGACGATCTCGTCCCAGTTGCTGCTCGAGGTGGTCGGGCGGATCTCGCAGGCCGTCGACCGCCATGTCGTCGGCTCCAGCGCCGTACTCGAAACGGCCTTTCCGGAGGGCATGCCGGCACCGAAGAACATCGAAGACGACTTCCACGAACTGCGCAACCGCTTCTGGGTGGCAACCGCCATCCACACCGACCCCAACAACTACGTCTATTACGGCAACGAAGCCGGCCAGGGCCTGGGCCTGTTCCGCCACTCCGACGAGGAGGTGGAGCTGCGCATGAAACTCCAGGCCGACGAACACCGCGCCATCTACCGCGTGACCGGACTCGACGGCGCGCTCAACTTCGTCCGCCGCGAAGGCAGCCTGTTCGATCCGCGCCAGCGCCCCTGGTATGCGGACGGCCGCAACGCCCGCGGCCACACCTGGACCTCGGTGTATATCGACTTCGGCACCCTGCAGCTCGTGGCCACGCGGGCACGGCGGGTACTCGCACCCGGCGGCGCATTCGCGGGCGTGGTCGCGACCGACGTCTCGCTCAAGGCCCTCAACGATTTCGTCAGCCGGCTCGAGGTGTCGCCCAATGGCGTCGCCTTCATCATCGAACCCGACGGCAACCTGATTGCCTCCTCGGCCAGCGCCAACGTCATCACCCTGCCCGACGGTCGCCACGGGCGGATCTCCGCGGACGCCAGCGACCACCCGCTGCTCAAGGCCACCTACGAAACGGTGCGCGAACGTATCGCCAACCGCGGTGACGAGCGCCTGCCGCGCGTGTTCGAGTTCAAGGACGCCGGCGGCAACCTGGTGCACGCGGCGTTCGACCGCATCCGCGACAAGGCCGGGCTGGACTGGATCACCGTGGTCACCATGCCCGCCAGCGACTACCTCGGTGGCGTCACCGACAACGTACGCCGCACCATCGTGCTCGCCGCGCTCGCGGTGCTGGTGGCCATCGGCATCGGGCTCGGCATCATCGGCTGGGTTGCCCGCGACCTGCGCCGGCTGGCCGAAGCTGCGGGGCGCATTGGCGACGGCGACCTCGACACCCCGGTCGGATTGTCGCGCCGCGACGAGATCGGCGAACTCGCCCACAGCTTCGAACGCATGCAGGCCCGCCTGCGCACCGACCGCCTGACCGGCCTCGCCAACCGCGAGGCGCTGACGCAGCAGCTCGCGCGCCGCATCGAACGCGCGCGTGCCGACCGCCGCCAACCTCGCCTCGGTGTCCTGTTCATCGACCTCAACCGCTTCAAGGACATCAACGACTCGCTCGGCCACGACGCCGGCGACCGCGTGCTGCAGGAGATCGCGGAGCGCCTGCGTCACAGCGTGCGCAGCGAGGACTTCGTCGCACGCTATGCCGGCGACGAATTCGTGATCCTGGTCGACCCGATCGCCGATCGCGACGCGCTCGAGCAGGTGCGCCGGCATGTCGAGGACGTACTGGCGAAACCGGTCGCGATCGAGGAGGCAGGCACGATCGATCTCACCGCCGGCGGCGCCATCGGCTGCGCGCTGTTTCCCGACGACGGCGACAGCCCGGAAGGCCTGCTGCGCCATGCCGACCATGCCATGTATGCGCGCAAGCAGCGCTCCACCGCGTCTGCAGCCGACAGCGTCGTGCGTTTTCCCCAGCGGCCGTGAGCAGTGCATGGGACAAGCTGTGGATAAGCCACGCAAGCGACTGTAAGTACAGGCTTATCCGCCGCTGCTCAAAGATTGAGCAGCGCGCATCGACGCGGAACTATGTCTCACTCTCGAACAGGCTGTAATTGAGCAGGCACGCGGCTTCTGTTGGTTTCAACCGCAGTCCGGCATACGCCCTTTCCATCCCAGCTCAAGCCCACGTCATCGATGCCCTCGAACGCTCGTCGACGCTCGGCCCCTCGACAACATGACGCACTCGATGCTGCGCGCCTACCGCTGAGACCGGCACGCAGGCCGCCTTACGGCCCCACCCAAGGCAGCACGCTGAAAGGCATCACGAAGGCGATGATCGCCTTTTACCTTCGGCGGCAAGCTGGGGGATAATCAGCGCCATTGTTGCCTGCCCCACTCCTGCCTGCCTCTATTCCAATGCCGTGCTCTCTGCGGCCGGCCTTGGTCGTCCCGCCTAGCGCCCCCCGGATTCCTTGCACGCCCCCTGAGCTTGACCGCCCCCTCCGCCCTGTCTCCCCCTGCCCTGCTCCTGCTCGGCCCCACCGCCAGCGGCAAGACCGCGAGCGCGCTGGCGCTCGCACAAGCCCTGCCGATCGAGATCATCAGCGTCGACTCGGCGCTGGTGTATCGCGACATGGACATCGGCACGGCCAAGCCCTCGGCTGAGGAACGGGCGACCTGTCCGCATCATCTGATCGACATCGTCTCGCCCGCGGACAGCTATTCCGCCGCGCGTTTTCGCGCCGACGCGATCCGGCTGATGGGGGAAATCGGCGCGCGCGGCAACATTCCGCTGCTCGCGGGCGGCACCATGCTGTACTTCAAGGCGCTGCGCGATGGGCTCTCGGACCTGCCCGCCGCCGACGCCGAACTGCGCCGCGCCATCGACGAGGACGCCGCGGCGCGCGGCTGGCCAGCGCTGCACGCGGAACTCGCCCGCCTCGACCCGGTGGCCGCCGCGCGCCTGGAGCCGGGCGACGCGCAGCGCATCCAGCGTGCACTCGAGATCGTGCGTCTCACCGGCCGTCCGCTCGCCGAGAGCTACGCGAAGAAGGAGGACGACACCCTGCCCTGCCGCCTGCTGCCGATCGCGCTCGCGCCTTCGGAGCGCAGCGTGCTCCATGCACGCATCGCCGAGCGCTTCGACGCCATGCTGCACGCCGGCTTCGTCGACGAGGTGCGCCAACTGCGCGCCCGCTACCGGCTCGACCCCGCCATGCCGTCGATGCGCTGCGTCGGTTACCGCCAGGCCTGGGAATACCTCGACGGCGACATCGGCTACGACGAGTTGCGCTTCAAGGGCATCGCCGCCACCCGCCAGCTCGCCAAGCGCCAGCTCACCTGGCAGCGCCAGTTCCGCGAGACCTGGCCGGGCTATGTCGAACTCGACTGCCTGCGCCCAGACCTGCCTCAGGCCGTGCTGCATGCGGCGCTGCGCCAGCTGCACGACCCCGCCTGACACACCTCACCCATCGTCCACACCTGACCGGAGCCTGCCCCCATGGATGAACAGATCATTGCCGACGTCGAGCAATGGCTCGACGAGGTCGTCATCGGCCTCGACCTCTGCCCGTTTGCCGCCCGCCCGCGCCGCGAAAAGCGCGTTCGCATCGCGGTGAGCCACGCCACCGACGAAGAGGCCCTGCTCAACGACCTGCAGGCCGAGCTCGAGCGCCTGTCCGACACCCCTGCGGCCGAACTCGAAACCACGCTGCTCGCCATCCCCGACATGCTCGAGGATTTTGCCGACTACAACGACTTCCTCGACGCGGTCGACCTGTGGGTGGCGCAGTTCGGCTGGGAGGGTGATCTGCAGGTGGCGAGCTTTCACCCGCAGTACCAGTTCGCCGACACCGAGGCCGACGATCCGGGCAACCTCACCAACCGCTCGCCCTGGCCCCTGCTGCACATCATCCGTGAGGAAAGCCTGGAGCAGGCCGTCGAGCACTACGCCGACGTCGACGCCATCCCGGAGCGCAACATCGCGCGCATGAAGGCGCTCGGCCCCGAGGAACGCAAGCGCCTGTTCCCCTACCTGTTCGGCTGAGCAGAACAGACTGCGCCGGGCCGGGCATCAACAAAATTAGTCCCTGGAATCAATCACTTTTTGCATTGATCTGATGCGACCCGGCACCCGCAGATATTCGCCTGGCGTGTGTTCCCCGTGCTGGCAAGGCGCCTGCACGGGGAGTAGACTGATTTTCGACACAGACGACTTTTCCACCACGCCGACGCTCAGGAGGCTCCCATGTTTTCCGAATACAAAGAGTTGATGACCCGCCTCAAGGCCACCGACCCGCAGTTCGCCGAACTCTGCACCCAGCACGACGCGCTCGACCAACAGATCCACGATATCGAAGCCCACACCGAAGTCTCGACCTACGAGCACCTCGAAGACCTCAAGAAAGAGAAGCTGCTGGTGAAGGACAAGGTTTACGCCCAACTGCGCAAGGTCGGCGCAAACTGACCCGAACTGCCGTGTCCGGCGAGCGCCAACTGACGCTCGCCCCCGCAGGTGGCCCCCCGTTGCCCCCTCAGTCGGCCCCCCTCAGTCGGCCCCCTTCAGTCGGCCCCCTGCAGGCCAGGCTCACCAGCAAGTTCGGCCCGCTCACGGCGAGCCAGCAGCGTGTATACGGTCGGCACCACGAACAGCGTGAAGAAGGTGCCGATCAGCAGGCCCCCCACGATCACCCAGCCGATCTGCTGACGGCTCTCGGCGCCTGCACCGGTCGCCAGCGCCAGGGGCAGCGAACCCAGCACCATCGCCCCGGTCGTCATCAGGATCGGGCGCAGGCGCAGGACCGCCGCCTCCACCACCGCCTCACCCAGCGCACGCCCCTGCTCGCGCAACTGATTGGCAAACTCCACGATCAGGATGCCGTGCTTGGTGATCAGCCCCACCAGGGTCACCAGGCCGATCTGGCTGTAGACGTTGAGCGTTCCGCCCGTCAGCCATAGCGCACCGAGCGCGCCGGTCATCGACAGCGGCACCGTCAGCATGATGATGAAGGGGTCGCGGAAGCTCTCGAACTGCGCGGCCAGCACCAGATAGATGAAGGCCAGCGCAAGCAGGAACACCAGTGCCAGGCTCTCCGAGCTGGTCTTGAATTCGCGCGACTGACCATCGTAGTCGGTGCTGTAGCCCGGGGGCAGGATGCGCGCCGCGGTGTCGTCCATCCACTGCAGCGCCTCGCCCAGGGCGTAGTCCGGCGCCAGGTTGGCCGAGATCGTCACCGAGCGGCGCTGGCCGAAGTGGTTGAGTTCGCGCGGGGCCACCCGCTCGCTCACCTTCACCACGCTGGTCAGCGGCACCATCTCGCCGTTGCGCGCACGCACGTAAATGTCGCGGATGTCGCGCGGGTCGCGGCGCTCGTCGGCGGTGACCTGGACGATCACGTCGTACTGCTCGGCATCCTGCTTGTAGCGCGTGACCTGGCGACCGCCGAGCATGCTCTCGAGCGTGCGCGCGATCACATCGACCTCGACCCCGAGGTCGGCCGCACGGTCGCGGTCCACCTCCACCGCCAGCTCAGGCATCGTCAGCTTGAGGTCGGTGTCCGGCGACACGAAGCCCGGGTTGTCGCGCATCTCGCCAAGGAAGGTGTCGGCCACGCGTGCGAGTTCGTCGTAGCTCTCCGAGGTGGACACCACGAAGCTCACTGGCCGCGAGCGTACGCTCTGCCCAAGCGAAGCCGGCATGATCGGAAAGGCGTTCACGCCCGGCACGGCGCGCATCTGGGGCTGGAGTTCGGCTGCAATCTCACCGGCCTTGCGCGCCCGCTCCGACCAGTCGCTGAAGCCGACGAAGGAGATGCCCTGCGACACCGTCGGGTTGCCGGCGATCACCAGGTAGCGATCGACCTCGGGCAGACCGGCGTAGATGCGCTCGATCTCCTCGGCGTAACGCGACATGTAGTCGAGGGTGGCGCCCTCGGGACCGGTGAACATACCGATCACCCGGCCACGGTCCTCGAGCGGCGCGAGCTCGTTCTTCAGTTGGCCCATCAGCCAGACAGAGCTCCCCGCCACAATCGCGAACACCAGCATCACCAGCCAGCGCGCACTCAGCGCGAGCTTGAGCACGCCGCGGTAGCCTTCGGTGAGCCACGACAGGAAGCGCTCGATGCCGTTGTAGATCGGGCCGTGCTTGGGTTCGTGACGCAGCAGCTTCGAGCACATCATCGGCGACAGCGTCAGCGCGACGAAGCCGGACACGATCACCGCACCGGCGAGTGTGAGCGCGAACTCGGTGAAGAGCTTGCCGGTGCGCCCGGTCATGAACGCCACCGGCGCGTATACCGCCGCGAGCGTGATCGTCATCGCCACCACCGCGAAGCCGATTTCCTTCGCGCCCTTGAAAGCCGCGGCGACCGGCTCCATGCCATCCTCGATGTGGCGATAGATGTTCTCCAGCACCACGATCGCGTCGTCCACCACCAGCCCGATCGCCAGCACCAGCGCGAGCAGCGTCAGCGTGTTGATCGAGAAGCCGAGCACCAGCATCAGCGTGAACGCGCCCACCAGCGACACCGGGATCGTCACCAGCGGCACCAGCATTGCCCGCCAGTTGCGCAGGAAGAACAGGCACACCGCGGCCACCAGCAGCACGGCCTCCCATATGGTGGAGAACACCGCGTCGATCGAGCGCTCGATGAACACGGTAGTGTCGTTGGCGATGGTCATCGACATGCCTTCCGGGAGCTCGGCCTGCAGACGCGGCAGCATTTCGTCCAGGCCACGCTTGAGGTCGAGCGGATTGGCCACCGACTGCTTGATCAGACCGATCGACACCGCCGGCCGGCCCATGAAGCGCACCGACGTACGCTCGCTCTCGGGCGCCACCTCGACTCGCCCCACGTCGCGGATACGCACCGGGTAGGCGTCCGCGGTGTCGCCCTGGCGCAGCACGATGGCGCCGAACTGGTCGGGCTCGGTCAGGTCGGTCTGCGCCACCACGGCGAACTCGCGCTCGCGGCTCTCGATACGCCCAGCGGGCAGCTCCACGTTCTGGCGGCGGATCGCGTCTTCCACTTCCTGCACGGTCAGGCCGAAGGCGGCCAGGCGGTCGCGGTCCAGCCACACCCGCATCGCCGAGCGCCGGTCGCCGAACAGGCGCGCGTCGGCCGCACCGGGTAGCGTCTGCATGCGCGGCTTGATGACGCGGTTGGCGAAGTCGCTGATCTCCATCGGGTCATGGCGGTCGGACGAGAACGCCACCCAGATGATCGGGCTGGCATCGGCCTCGACCTTGGCGATCACCGGCTCGTCGATGTCGTCGGGCAGGCGCTGGCGCACGCGCGACACGCGGTCGCGCACGTCGGCGGCAGCCGAGTCCGCATTGCGCTCGACTCGAAAACGCACCGTGATCTGGCTGCGCTCCTGGCGGCTGATCGAGGACAGCACATCGACGCCCTCGATACCGGCGAGCGAGTCCTCCAGCGGCTTCGTCACCTGCGACTCGACGATTTCGGCGCTCGCGCCGCGGTAGCGCGTATCGACCGTCACCACCGGCTCGTCGATGTTGGGGTACTCGCGCACGGTGAGCCGCGAGTACGACATCAGACCGACCAGCAGCACGAGCAGAGACAGCACGGTGGCGAACACCGGGCGGCGGATGCAGAGATCGGAAATGACCATGGTTCAGTCCGCCCGCGCCACACCGGCCGGCACCGCGGCCACCTTCACCGCCGCACCGTCGCGCAGCTTGAGCTGGCCGGCGACCACCACCACCGCGCCCGGCGCCAGGCCGTCGACCACTTCCACCATCGCATCGCGGCGCTGGCCGGTGGTCACGTTCACGCGCTGGACCTTGCCGTCCTCCACCCGATAAACGAACTGCGTATTGCCCGGCGCCGGCACCAGCGCGGCCTCGGGCACCACCGGCACCTCTGTGCGCTCGGCCAGGATCAGGCGCACGCGGGCGAACACCCCGGGACGCAGGCGCATGTCGGGGTTACGCAGGCTGGCGCGCAGGCGCACAGCGCGGCCCTGAGAATCGACCAGCGGGTCGATCGCCTCCACCGTCGCGGTATGGACCTCGCCCCGCAGCACGTCGCTCGACAACTCAAGCGTCTGCCCGGGGCGCACGCGGTCGAGGTAGAGCTCGGGCAGGCGGAAGTCGAGCTTGAGCGTGGCGATGTCCTCGAGGTTGATCAGTGCGTCGCCGTCCTGGACGAAGTCGCCCGGGCTGACGCTGCGGATGCCGACCACGCCGTCGAAGGGCGCGCGGATCTGCATGCGCGCCAGCCGCGCCTGCGCCAGCGCGAGACCGGCGCGCGCCACCTCGAGCTTGGCGCGCGCGTCATCGAGGCTGCTCTGGCTGACGAACTTGCGCCCGAACAGATCCTGCGTGCGCCGGAAGTTCGATTCGGCCAGGGTCAGGTTGGCGCGCGCCTGCTGCAGTTCGGCGCGCTCCACGGCCGCGTCGAGTTCGACCAGCACCGCACCACGGCGCACGGTCTCGCCGTCGCGAAAGCGGATCGCCTCGATCCGGCCGGAGACCTCCGGGCGTAGCACAACGGATTCGTTCGAGACCAGCGAGCCCACCGCGGTGACGTCGTCGGCGAGCGTACGGGTCTCCACGATGTGGGTTTCCACCACGACCGGAGCCGCCTGCGCACCGCCCCCACCCCCGCCTGCACCCGCAGCCGGGGCGGCGGCCAACGGCGCCGTCGCCGGGTCCGGTGCCCGATTCGCATGCCAGGCATAGCCTGCCAGCGCAGCCAGGCCGATTAGGCTGAAAACAATGATTGGACGACGACTTGAAGGCATGGGCGGTTAGCGGAAGGGCTGTGAAAGGAGGGCCGGCGAACAGCCAGAAGTGTAGGGACAAAAGCATCTGCTGTCCGGTTCCGCGACCTCTACCAAACCATGCACGGGACGCTCAATCCTCCGGCAACGGCCACTTCGGATTCCACGCCACCTCCCACAGATGCCCGTCGGGGTCCTGAAAGTAGCCCGCGTATCCGCCCCAGAAGGTGTCCCGCGCCGGCTGCGGGATCCTCGCCCCCGCCGCACGCGCACGCGCGATCACGAGGTCGACATCGCCGCGCGCCACCACGTTGTGGCTGAGCACGCACTCGCTTGCACTCGCCGGACCCACCGCCACGCCGGCATCGTGGGCAAGACTCGCACGCGCGAACAGCGCCAGCTTGAGGCCGGGCTGCAGATCGAAGAACACAACGGCCCCATGCTCGAACTCGCGGCCAACGATGCCCTTCGTCGGCCAGCCGAGCCCGTCACGATAAAAGGCGAGTGCGCGCTCGAGCGTGTCTACGCCGAGGGTGATGACGCTGATGCGGGGCTTCATGCTGCGGCTCCTCGTGGTGATGCGGGTGAGGAACGGAGCGGGTCGTCTGCCGCGCCGGGACTCAACGGCACTGCAGTTGTCCGGACTGTGCATGCACGACGCATTGCAGCGCGCCACACTGGCAGTTGTACAGCATCGACTCCGCGGTGCGCTCGCTGCCGAGATTGACCCCGCGCGAGCACACGCACGCATCGGGCTGCACCCCCAGCAGAGGCGGGACAACGCCATCGGCCACTGCAGGCGCAGCCGTGAGCACCAGCGCACTGGCAGCCGTCGCCGCCAGGCCAGCAAGGATCATCAGCACAGGACGGATCTTCATGGTCGCGCTCCACAGGCAGGTTCGGTTCACCATTCATAGCACGCGCTAAGGCCGCGGCGCCCCCAGGCGCAGCAGTTTTTCGTCCCGCAGATGGGTGAGTAGCGCAGTGCCGTCGGCCCCCACGCGAAATTCGCCCCAGCGTGCGCCCTCGAAAACCGCAGCCTGCCCTTCCTGAAAGAAGAAGGCATTCGGCCCCACGCTCAGCGCTCGGTCACGCACGCGGATGCGTAGCGCGACCGATGCGGACGACACGGGCAGTTCCTCACCAACGCCAGCGAGTCGTGCGCGGCCCTCGGCATCCACATCCAGATGAGCGAAGCGCGGCGGCGGCCCGATGGGCGCGCCATTCCGACTCGGCAACGCGTCATCGATCGCAAAGCGCAAGCCCATGTAGTCGCCCTGCATCAACGAGCGCGGATCAACCGGTGCAAGCTCGAGCAGCACGACGCGGCCCTCGTCCAGCACGCGCTCGAGGCGGATGACGGAATGGACGGTCGCCCCGACCAGGAGCGCAAAGGCGGCCACCACTGCGAGACGAAGCTCGGCGCCGGCTTTCATCGCGCCGCCCTCACCTCTCGAATGGGGGGTTTGATAGCGTGCCCCATCGCCGGCCGCCCCCATCGGCCGGGCTGCCGCCCGCAAGGCATGGCGCAGGGCGAGCAGCACCCCACCGCTGATCGTCATCAAGGCGGACTTCACCAGCAGGCTCGTGTCGAGCCGGTAGTAGTACTCGCCGACATAGGCCACCGCCGCGGCAAGCGCGAGCGCCGCAAAGCCGCGGTGCGCGCCGTGGAAGCAGGCCAGCGCCAGGCTGGCTGCGACCAGCAGCCCCGGCGCCGGTTGCGACAACATGGCGAGCACCAGCGCCGCCGCCAGCGCGGCCCGGCGCGTGCGTACGTCAGCCGTCGTCGTGAGCCATCCGGCCACGGCGACGAACACCAGCCCCGCCCCGATCGACAGCACGTCCGCCTGCGGCGCAAAGGGCGACCCGCCCGCAAGCGCGAAGCGCCAGGCATCCTCGCCCACGATGCCGACGACGGCCGGCAAGGCCAGCGCTGCCACCGTGCCGCCCCGCGTGAGCGCCGCGAGCTGGCCACCGTTGCGCGCACCCGCCCACTGCGGCCGCGACAACCACAGCGTGGCGACAGCCGCCGCCAGGCCCGCGCCATAGACCGCCAGCCCGGTCCCCTCGCCGATCAGCGCCCCCGCATGAAAGGCCATCAGCAGCGCGCACAGGCTGCGATGCAGCGACGTCGAGCGTGGCCACATCATCGCCGCCGCGACCACGAGCCCAGTCGCCGCCCACAGCCGGCCACCGTCGAAGACTGCCCCCCAGCCCGACCCCGTCGCCGACACCACCAGGGCCTGACCCGCGAGCGAGAACGCCAGCGCCATCTGTCCGGTAAACAGGCGGTCGCGACCAAACAGGGCGACGGCCACCGCGCACAGCACCACCCCCGCGATCGCCCTCACCAGCGCGTGGTCGCCAAGCAGGGACAGCGGCAGCATGAAGGACGACAGGATCAGCACCGACGCCACCCACGCCGCCAGCGTCTGCAACAGCATCAGCCACCACGGCACCTGTGCCACGGCCACGAGCCGATCGTACTGCGTGTCATCGACGACACCGTGCGCCCGCAGGGCATCGGCGGGCTGCACCGGCGCTGCAATCACGGAGCCGCTCATCTCGCCCCTCCGCCGGCTGCTGACCGCCCGATGCAGCCCCGCCAGCCACATGCCGGCAGCGGCCGATGCGCCGATGATGAAAAGCCCCACCAGGTTCATGCTCAGGAAGCTCTCCACCCGCAGCAGCTTGACGAGGCCGGCGGCCAGCACCGCAATCCCGCCATACACCGCGAGCGCGAGGATGGGCAGGTCGCGCCTCACCCGGTGGTAAATGGCCGCCGCCAACCCCGCCACGATCGAGAAAGTCGCAGCCACGACACGGAATTCGCTTTCCCACCAGCCGAGCACGGCACCCGCACACAGCGGCGCCAGCACGCCCAGCGCCGCCAGGCGGTGCATCCAGCGCGTCGGGCGCACGATCAGCCTGCGCGCAAGGCCCTCGAAGACCAGCAACACGATCAGGTTGAAGGCCGCGATCGCGAGCAGGGCATGCGCGTTGGAGAGCGCGTCGAAAAAGCCCCACCACACCGACTGCGACAACGCACGCATCAACGCGAGGTTGGCCACCCCCAGCCACAGCACCCAGCTCGCGCTCGAACGCGACAGCCACGCGAACGGCAGCATCAGCGCCGCCCAGGCCGCGAACAACTGCCACACGTCGGCCCCGGTCTGGTAGGTCTGCCCGACCAGCGCCAGCACCGCGCCGGTCGCCACGCACGCCCCGAACAGGGCCGCGCGCCAGCCTACACCCGGCGGTCGCGCGAACAGTGCGCCAGCGCAACATGCCGCGAGCACCCCTGTCACCACCCCGAGGCGGGCGAAGCGATGCATCGCGTCCCAGTTGTAGGCCAGGAAGAACACCGCAGCAGCCGTCAGCAGCAAGGCCCCGCCGAACGCGAGGATGCGATCGAGCAACGCCCGCCACTCGGCGGCGGTCGGCTGCAGCGCCCCCTGCCCGCTCGCGTGCGCCAGTTGGTCGCGGCAAAGCTCGCCCGACTCGGCCAGCCGCAGCAGCAATGCACGTTGATCAGGCGTCCACTTCATGCACACACCCACGAAAAAAAGATGGAGGTTCGAGCCTACCAGCAGGATTGGCGCATCAGCGCCTCGCGCTGCGCGCGCTATGCTTGATCCGTGACGGACTGCCCGACACGAGGCTTGCCGATGCCCTCCCCGGCCCCCCTACCAGACCCCGACGCGGCCCCCGGCGCGCGCCCCACTCCCGACCCCGCCCTGGACGTTGCGCCGGTCGTTGCCGTGTTCCGCTTCTACGAGGAACTCAACGACTTCCTCGCGCCGGCTCACCGGCAGCGCGCGTTCGAGGCCCGCTGCGCCCGCGCCGCCACGGTCAAGCACATGATCGAGGCACTCGGCGTGCCGCATACCGAGGTCGAGCTGGTGCTGGTAAATGGCGAATCGGTCGGCTTCGATCGCCTGCTGGCCAACGGCGACCGGGTGTCGGTCTATCCGCGCTTCGAGACCTTCGACGTCACGCCCCTGCTGCGCGTGCGCGCCACGCCGCTGCGCGTGACCTGCTTCATCGCCGACGCCCACCTCGGCGGGCTGGCCCGGCTGCTGCGCCTGACCGGTTTCGACACACTCTACGACAACCATTACGACGACGCCGAACTCGTCGCCCTCGCCGCCCGCGAAGGCCGCATCGCGCTTACCCGCGACCGCGAACTGCTCAAACGCCGCGAGCTCACGCATGGTTGCTTCGTGCATGCGCTCAAGCCCGAGCAGCAGGCTGCGGAGATCTTCGAGCGTCTCGACCTCGCCCGCAGCGCAAGACCCTTTTCCCTGTGCCTGGAATGCAATGCGCCGCTGCGCCCGATCGACAAGGCCGACGCCGCCCATCGCCTGCCAGCGGATGTGCGTGCGCGCCACGACCGGTTCTCGACCTGCGACCGATGCCAGCGCGTGTTCTGGGAGGGATCGCACTGGCGGCGGATGCGCGCCGTGGTGGACCGCCTGCTTGCCGGCGGTGCGCCGCAGGAATGACGGCGCGCTCCACCTTCGCGCGCGCACTCAGTCCTCGGCCCGCGCCAGCGCATACAGCACCAGCACCCCGAAGCCGATCAGCAAGCCCCACTTGAGCGCCGAGCAGGTGGTCGACATCAGGTAAGTCGCCGGCGTGTCGAAACGCGGCATCTCGGTCAGCCACCAGTGAAAGGCGTTCTCCGCAGCATCGAACACCGCCGCCAGCGGCAACCACAGGCGCGCGACCAGCCGCATGGAGGCCGCAAGCGGCAGAAACACGGTCGTGCGCGTCGCCAGCAACCAGCCGAAGGCGGCGTAGGCGAGCAGCACGACGAAATCGACGGGGAGATGGCTGCGGTAGCGCGCAAGATCGGCGTCCGACCACAGGTGGATGATCCCGCCGAAGGTCTGGGGGTGCCAGGCGAACTGCAGCGCGATGACGCCCGGCTTGAGCGGCAGCAGGTACATGAACACGCCGACGAACAAGGCCGCCGCCAGCACACCGCTCGCCCACACTGCACGCATCTGCATCACTCCCGATTCTCGAGCCTGTGCTGCCCGCTCAGGCCGCCATGAAGGACAGATGGATGTCGCTGCCGTAGCGGCAGACGATCTCGCGTTTGGCGGCGAGGAAGGCCTCGACATCGCCCGCCCGGCCGGCATGGCTGATGCGATAACGCGCGAGTTCGTCGGCGATCACGTCGAGGAACAGCTCCGCCAGCAGCAAGCGCGCCGAGTCGCGGAAGTTGCCGCGGCCATCGACGTAAAGCTGCACGGTGGGCGCGGCGGTGTTGATCAGGATCTTGCGCTCCTCGGGGCTGTACACCGCGCGGTCGGCCTCCTTGCCCAGATAGCGGAACGCATAGCCGGTGAACATCGCCTCGCCGTGGTCCCTGGGCGGGTGGTGCCGGCGCGCGTGACCCGCCCGGGGATCATGGCGGGGCGCAGGGTGATGGGCGTGGCCGGCGGCGTGCTCGGCAATCACGATCTCGCTCCAGGCGAGGTAGCTGCCCGCGCGCACGACGAGCTCGCCACGCACGCCCGGCGCTGCGCCCCTCGCGGTCCAGGTCAGCTCGCGCGCGTTGCCGAGTGTGGCTACCGGGATCGGCCCCGGCGCCGGCTCGATGTCCAGGCCCTCGCTCAGGGTGGCGTCCACGGTCAGCACGGTGTCGACACCGTGCTGCTGCGGATCGATCAGCAATCGGACGTGGAACGGGTGGTCGGGCCTGCGGTAGTAGAAGGGCGTGGTGAAGCGCAGCGGCGCTGGGTCGGCCGCCGCCTCTTCCGGCGCCTCATGCGCCACCGCCGCGGGAGGACGCACGATGCCGAAATCATGGATCGCCGCCAGGTTCATGCGCTCGAGCAGATGCTCGATCATGTGCGCGGTACGGCCGGACGTGGTGGCGCGCTCGAGGTGCCTCAGCCTCTCCTGCTCGGCCTGCACATGCGGCGCGATCAGCCGGCTCACCGCGCGGTAGAAGGCGGCCACGATCGGCGCCTTCCGGTTGAGCCCAGCACGCTCGTCGCTGATCACGGCCTCGCCCTCGGCGAGCTTCTCGACCAGCGCCGGGCAGCGCACGGTGCCGAACAGATACTCGGTGCCCACCTGGTTCTCGTGGTCGAAGAACTGGCAATCCAGTACTGCGGTGCCCGACAGCACCAGCAGGCCGCTGGTGCGCTCGTCGCCGCGCGGCGTGAGCTCGACGTCGTCCACGGCGCGCTTCAAGGTCAGCGTGAACGGCCAGCTCTGGTGCTCGTACTGGAACTGCCCGGGCAGCTCGGGGCCGAGCAGCACGAAGGACGGCGGCTCCTCGAACTGCACCCGGGGGCTGCGCTCGACCTCGACGCCATCCTTGAGGTGCGCCACTTCGACGTGCCGCCGCGCGAGCACGTCGCGCAGGTAGATGTTGTCGGCGAGCGCATGCACCAGCGCGCCGAACTGCGAGATGCTGGCCTGCGGGCTGTCGACGACGATCGCGACCCGGGTGCCGTTTGCAGGGATGCCAAGGCGCTCGCGATCGGCGGCCGTCGCCTCGCGATCGTGGCCGCCGTCGTCATAGAGGTAGGCGCCATCCTCTCCGCGGAAGAGTTCGATGCGCGCCAATCGGCCGTCGTGGATCGTCTCCAGCCAGCCGCTGCCGAGCCCGAACATCGCCTGCTTGAGGCCCCGGCCGAAATAACCGCGCCCACCCGCCATGCCCTGCGCGAGCAGGCTGTGGGCGCCGCCATAGCTGAGGATGGCGCAGGCCTTGGCGAAGGGCAGGCCCTCGGCCTCGTCGGCCACGGTCAGCAGCGCGCCGCGCCGGTGGCGCTCGTACTGCACGAGCATGCGGCCGGTGACCGTCTGGCCGGCGCGCTCGAGTCGCGCATAGCTGTCGTCGCTGTTGGTGATGAGCTCCACCAGCGCCTTTTCGATCGAGGCAAATCGCCGCGAGTCGATGTCGATGACGCGTTGATCCACCGGGATTGCATTGACGGCCATCGCAAACCTCTGTGCACAAGTTCAGGTCACGACATCGAGCCGGGACACTCATGCCGTCAATGCTACTCCCGTCGGCGGCGCCTGCCCCACACCCAGGCATAGGCGAGCCCATTCACGCCCACCACGGTGGCTGCGAGCACGTACTGGATCTCGTGCGTGAGGCCGGCCGGGTAGATCAGCGCCAGCAGATAATGCTCGATGAAACCGCCCGTATAGCCTGCCTCCCCCGCGGCGATGCGCAGGCGGTTCTCCAGCGGCGTCAGCGGGCACAGACCACCGCTGAGTTCGACATACACGCCCCAGGCCGCAGCGGGCAGATGCGCCAGCGGTGCCCAGCGCCAGCGCAAGGCCAGCAGGCCGCCGAGCAGCACGAACAGGATGAAGCCCAGATGCAGCAGCAGCACGGCGTCGGCGGCGAGGCGGTGAATCATGTTCGCGCTCCCATGAACGACAAACCCGGCACGCGGCCGGGTCTGCTTGCCGGCCGGAGGACGTCCTGGCCGGCGGATCGGAGGTGAGCGGCGCGCTCAGCCGACGATGGTCTGCGCCTCGCCGTCCTTGCGGGCATCGATGCGGCCGATGCGATACACCGTCTCGCCCTCGGCCTGCAGCCTGGCCACCACCGCATCGGCGTCGGCCGCGGCCACCACCACCGCCATGCCGATGCCGCAGTTGAACACGCGGTACATCTCCTGCATGTCGACCTGGCCTTCCTTCTGCAGCCACTGGAACAGCGGCGGCAAGGTCCAGGTCGCGGCATCTATGCGGGCGGTGAGCTCGTCGCGCAGGATACGCGGCACGTTCTCGGTGATGCCACCGCCGGTGATGTGGGCCATGCCCTTCACCACGCCGGGCATCGCCTGCATCACGGCCAGCATCGGTTTGACGTAGATGCGGGTGGGTTCCATGACCACGTCGCGGAACTGCCGGCCGTGGAAGGGCGCGTCCATGTCGGCGCCGGCGCGCTCGATGATCTTGCGGATCAGCGAGTAACCATTCGAATGCGCACCGCTCGAGGCCAGGCCGAGCACCACGTCACCCGGCACGATCTTGCTGCCGTCGATGATGTCGGCCTTCTCCACCGCGCCGACGGCAAAGCCGGCGAGGTCGTATTCGCCTTCCGGGTACATGCCCGGCATCTCGGCGGTTTCGCCGCCGATGAGTGCGCAGCCAGCCAGCTCGCAGCCGCGGGCGATGCCCTTGACCACGTCGGCGGCGGTGTCGACGTCGAGCTTGCCGCAGGCGAAGTAGTCGAGGAAGAACAGCGACTCGGCGCCCTGCACCAGGATGTCGTTGACGCTCATCGCCACCAGATCCTGACCAACGGTGTCATGCTTGTTCAACTGGAAGGCGAGCTTGAGCTTGGTGCCGACGCCATCGGTACCGGACACCAGCACTGGCTCCTTGTACTTCTTCGACAGCTCGAACAGTGCGCCGAAGCCACCGATGCCGCCGAGCACCTCGGGGCGCATCGTGCGCTTGGCCAGCGGCTTGATGCGGTCGACCAGCGCGTCGCCAGCATCGATGTCCACGCCCGCGTCGCGGTAGGACAAGGGCGCCTGGGGTTCAAGAGGGGCAGGATGGTTGTCGCTCAAGATCATTCCTTTGGGCTCGAAATAGACTGGGCCGAGTTCCGGCACGAACGCCGGACTGCGTGCTGGACGAAGACCGCCCGGCGGCAGGCCGTGCTTGAGGCCGCAACGCCAAGTGGCTACATTTACGTGTTTCGCGGGCCTTTCGCCCCGCGCCAAGTCCGCGATTTTACTTGAAATGAACGCTCCCCGCGCCGATCACCTGCAAACCTTCGCCTGGACCGCGGCCGCACTGGCGATCGCCGGCCTGTTCTGGCTGCTCGGCCCCATCCTCACCCCCTTCGTCATCGCCGCGGTGTTCGCCTACATCTGCGACCCGGCGGTGAACTGGATGGCGGCGCGGCGCGTGCCGCGCGCGCTCGCGGTGCTGCTGGTGATCATCGCGCTCGGCCTGGTGCTGATTGCGCTGGCGCTGATCCTGGTGCCGATGGTGTATCGCGAGGCGATGATGCTGATCCGCCGCCTGCCCGACCTGGTCGAGATGTTCAACGCGCAGGTGGCGCCGGTGCTGCAGGCACGGCTCGGCATCGCGCTGCAGCTCGATGCCGTTCAGTTCCGCGAATTGATCGCCGAGAACTGGGCCAACGCGCAGGACATCGTGTCGATCGTGCTCGGCCACCTCAAGACTGGCGGTATGGCACTGCTCGGCTTCGTCGCCAACCTGTTCCTGATTCCGATGGTGATGTTCTACCTGCTGCAGGAATGGCCGCGCATCCTCGATGCACTCCAGCGCATCGTGCCGCGCCCGTGGCTGCCACGCACGATGCGGATCATCAACGACATCGACTCGGTGATGTCCGAGTTCCTGCGCGGGCAACTGTCGGTGATGATGCTGCTTGCGGTGTTCTACAGCGTCGGACTGTGGTTCGCCGGGCTCAACTTCGCGCTGCCGGTGGGCGTGCTGACCGGCCTGCTCGTGTTCATCCCATACGTGGGCTTCGGCGGCGGCCTGGTCCTCGCCATCCTCGCCGCGCTGCTGCAGGCCGAAGGCTGGCCGCCGCTGGTGGGTGTGGCGGTGGTCTATGGCCTGGGGCAACTGGTGGAAAGCTTCCTGCTGACACCGTATCTGGTGGGCGAGCGCATCGGCCTGCACCCGCTCGCGGTGATCTTCGCGCTGATGGCCTTCGCCCAGTTGTTCGGCTTCGTCGGCGTGCTGGTCGCGCTGCCGGTGAGCGCGGCGCTGCTGGTCGGGCTGCGCGAAGTACAGGGGGCCTGGCTCACCAGCCCCGTGTATCTGGGCAGCGAGCCTGGCGCGCAGAGCGAGGACCGCGCCACACGATGAAACAGCTCGTCCTCGACATCCGCCCCGACGCCCCTCCCACGCTGGAAAACTTCGTCGCCGGCACCAACGCCGAACTGGTCGCCACCGTCTCCCTGCTCGCAGCCCCTGCAACCGCCGCACAACTGCCGGCACGCCACATCTACCTGTGGGGTGGCGCAGGCAGCGGCCGCAGCCACCTGCTGCGCGCCACCGTGGCGATGGCACGCGAGGCGGGACGACCCGCGCACCTGCTGGCGGCCGCCAATGTCGACGACAGCCTGCCGGAAACCGCCGACGCCCTGCTCGCAATCGACGACGTGGACCAGCTCGCGCCCGACGCGCAGATTGCGCTCTTCAACGCCTTCAATCGCGCGCGCGCCAACGGCCAGTCGCTGCTGCTGTCCGGCCCCGCCGCCCCGCTCGCGCTGCGCCTGCGCGAGGACCTGCGCACGCGCATCGGCCAGAGCCTGATCTTTGAGGTGCAGCCGCTGGACGACGCCTCGCGCGCGGCCATCCTCGCCACGCTGGCCGAGCGCCGCGGGCTGCGCCTAGCCGACGAGGTGGTCGACTTCCTGCTGCGCCACGGCCGCCGCGAACTGTCCAGCCTGCGCAGCGTCCTCGACGCGCTCGACGCCGCCTCGCTCGAGCGCAAACGCCCCATCACCCTGCCCCTGCTGCGCGAAATGATCCAGCACGGGCTCGAAATCTGAACAACGGAGCCACAATGAATCTCGTCCTCTTCGACCTCGACAACACACTGCTCGTCGGCGACTCCGACTTCGCCTGGGCGCAATTCCTGATCGGCAAGGGCGTGCTCGACCGTGAAGTGCAGGAGGCGAAGAACGTCCAGTTCTACGAGCAGTACAAGGCCGGCACGCTCGACATCTTCGAGTTCCTCGACTTCCAGCTTGCGCCACTCTCGCGCCATTCACGTGAGCAACTCGACGCCTGGCACCGCGAGTTCATGGATCTTTCGGTGATGCCGATGATCACTGCCAGGTCGCGCGCGCTGGTGCAGGAGCACCTCGACAGCGGCGCGCTGGTCGCCGTGGTCACCGCGACCAATGCCTTCGTCACCGGCCCGATCGTGCGCGAGTTCGGCATCCCCCACCTGGTCGCCACCATCCCGGCGCAGGAAAGCGGCGCCTTCACCGGCAAGCCGCGCGGCATGCCGGCCTTCAAGGCGGGCAAGATCGAGCGTGTGGACAACTGGCTGGAGTCGCTCGGCCTGCACCTGGGCAGCTTCGAACGGAGCTGGTTCTACAGCGACTCGCACAACGACCTGCCGCTGATGGGGCGCGTCACCGATCCGGTGGCGGTGGACCCCGACGACACCTTGCGCGCCCACGCCCAGGACAAGGGCTGGCCAGTGATCTCGCTGCGTTGAATCCCGCGCCCGAGGTGACGCCGCTCACGAGCGTCCAGCAGTCTTTCCTGGCTCGATTGCCCCGATGAGAGCCGATCCTGCCCCTCGTCCGGACGAATGCTTCGGTTATCATTGCGGCCTCATGCAGAAACCCTTCCAACTCCGATGATCCGCAAGCTGCTGCGCAAGGTCTTCAAGCGCCCGGCGACCGCTGCACGCCACGAACCCGCCATCATTCCCGTCGAACGCCATGGTGTCCGCCGCGAGCAGTTGTCGCCCGCGGCGCGCAAGGTGTGCGCGGTGCTGCAGGAGAAAGGCTTCAAGGCCTTCGTCGTCGGCGGCGCGGTGCGCGACCTGCTGATCGGCCAGCCGCCAAAGGACTACGACGTCGCCACCAGCGCCACGCCCGAGGAGGTGCGCGCAGCGTTCCGCCGCTCGCGCATCATCGGCCGCCGCTTCAAGATCGTGCACGTGATGAGCGGACCGGAGACCATCGAAGTCTCCACCTTCCGCGCAAGTCAGGACGCCGAAACCGCCGACACGGACGAACACGGTCGCGTACTGCGCGACAACGTGTTCGGTAACCAGCAGGAAGACGCCACCCGGCGCGACTTCACGGTCAACGCGCTGTATTACGACCCCGGCACCGAGACCATCGTCGACTACCACCACGGCGTCGCCGACATCCAGCAGAAGACGCTGCGCGTCATCGGCGACCCGCGCACGCGCTACCGCGAAGATCCTGTGCGCATGCTGCGCGCGGTGCGCCTGGGCGCCAAGCTCGGCCTGAGCCTCGACCCCGCGGCACGCACGCCGATCCGCGAGATGGCCACGCTGCTCGAGAACGTGCCGGCCGCGCGCCTGTTCGACGAGATGCTCAAGCTGCTTTTCTCCGGTCACGCGATGAAGTGCCTGCAGCAGTTGCGCGAAGAGGGCCTGCACCACGGCCTGCTGCCGCTGCTCGACGTGATCCTCGAGCAGCCGATGGGCGAGCGCTTCGTCACCCTGGCGCTGGAGAACACCGACGAGCGCGTGCGCCAGGACAAGTCCGTGTCGCCCGGCTTCCTGTTCTCCACGCTGCTGTGGAACGAGGTCCTCAAGACCTGGGAAAAGAAGAAGGCTGCCGGCGACCACAGCCAGCCAGCCCTGTTCGAGGCAATGGACGAGGTGCTCGATGCCCAGGCCGGCAAGCTTGCGATCACCCGCCGCATCGCCGGCGACATCAAGGACATCTGGGCGCTGCAGCCACGCTTCGACAAGCGCGCCGGCAAGACCCCCTATCGCGTGATCGAACAGCCGCGCTATCGCGCCGGCTGGGACTTCCTGCACCTGCGCGCACAGGCGGGCGAGATTCCGATGGAGGTCGTCGACTGGTGGGACGAGTTCGCCCACGCCGGCCATGATGAGCGCGAGGCGCTGATCCGCCAGGCCCCGGCCGACGCCGCCCCTGCGGCGAAGAAGCGCCGCCGCAAGCGCCGCAAGCCCGCAGGCGCATCGGCCGACGCGACCGAGACTGCGCCGGCAATCGACGACGCCTGAGCCCCATGCCCAGCCCCGTGCGTGCCTTCGTCGCCTTCGGTGCCAACCTCGGCGATCCGACCGCCGCCTTCGCGCTTGCGCTCGAGCGCCTCGACGCCCTGCCCGGCACGCGCGTGGCGGCGCAGTCCGCGCTGTACCGCAGCGCGCCGGTCGGTGTCGGCGCGCAACCCGACTACATCAACGCCGTCATCGCACTCGACACCGCGCTCGCCGCCCGCCCACTGCTCGACGCCCTGCTCGCCATCGAGCACGAAGGTGGACGTACGCGCAACTTCCACATGGCCCCGCGCACGATGGACCTCGACCTGCTACTCCATGGCGACAGCATCATCGACGAACCCGGCCTGCAGGTCCCGCACCCGCGCATGCATCTGCGCGCCTTCACCCTGCAGCCGCTGGCCGAGATCGCACCCGACACGGTGATTCCCGGTATTGGTACGGTCGCCGCGCTGCTGCCGACGGTTGCTGACCAGGCGATCAGCAGGATGATCCCGGCCGCGCCCGGAGACTCCCGCGGCTGAGCCACCGGCGCGCCCCTGGACCAGACACCGCGATTCCAACGCACCACGCTCACCATGCCCGCCTGGCTCCAGTCCGCCACCAGCACCTTCGCCGCCAATCCGGTCTGGCTGCAGACCACGCTCCTGCTGACGGCCTCGAACGTGTTCATGACCTTCGCGTGGTACGGGCACCTCAAGAACATGCAGGGCAAGGCCTGGTATGTGGCCGCGCTGGTGAGTTGGGGGATCGCACTTTTTGAGTACCTGCTGCAGGTGCCGGCGAACCGCATCGGCGCCACGGCCTTGAGCCTGGCCCAGCTCAAGATCATGCAGGAGGTGATCACCCTGCTGGTGTTCGTGCCCTTCGTCGTGCTGTACATGAAGCAGCCGATCAAGCTTGACTATCTGTGGGCCGCCTTGTGTATGCTCGGTGCGGTCTATTTCATCTTCCGCAGCTAGCGCGGAGCAGCAAACCCGGGGGCAGCCACGCATGCTGGACAAGGCAAATTACATCGTCGTGGAGGGCCCGATCGGCGCGGGCAAGACCTCGCTCGCAAAGCGCCTGGCCGAACGCCTGCAGGCCGACACGCTGTTCGAGCAGGCGGAGTCCAACCCCTTCCTCACCCGCTTCTACCAGCACCCCGAGCGCTGGGCGATGGCGACCCAGATGTCCTTCCTGTTCCAGCGCATCGACCAGCTCGCGGGGCTGGGCACGGTGGGCGAAGGCCGCCGTGTGGTTTCCGATTTCCTGTTCGACAAGGACCGCCTGTTCGCCGAGCAGAACCTCTCCGATGACGAGCTCGCACTCTACCGCCGCATCCACGACAGCGTTCGCCCGACGGCCACGCACAGCCCCGACCTGGTTATCTACCTGCAGGCCAAGCCCGACACGCTGATGGAGCGCATCCGCAAGCGCGGGCTCGAGGCCGAGCGCCGCATCACCGAGCTCTACCTGCAGCAGGTCGCCGACCGCTACACCCGCTACTTTTACCAGTACGACGCCGCTCCGCTCTTCATTGTCGACGCTGGACAGCTCAACCCGGTAGACCGTGACGAGGATTTCGAGCTGCTGCTCGAGCGCCTGCGCGACATGCGCAGCTACCGCGAATTCTTCGGTTATGCCGGGTAAACCCGGTCCGGAGCCCCACTAATTTGGGGGAAACAGGCTTGTGCAACGCACCAGTTTGGTAAACACTGCGCCCTCCCTTCAGGAGCGATGAATGAGCTATCTCCAGGATCAGAAGCCCGTCAATCTCTTCGAGCTCGGCAAGATGCGCGCCGAGGGCCGCAAGATCGCCATGCTGACCGCCTACGACGCCAGCTTTGCCGCCCTGCTCGGCCGCGCTGGTGTCGACTCGATTCTCATCGGCGATTCGCTCGGCAACGTGCTGCAAGGCCAGAAATCGACGCTGCCGGTCACGCTCGAGCACATGGCCTACCACACCGAATGCGTGGCGCGCGCCAACGCCCGTCCGTTCATCGTCACCGACATGCCCTTCGGCACTTACCACGAGAGCCGCGAACAGGCGATGCGCAACGCTGCGCGCCTGATGGCGGCCGGTGCGCAGATGGTCAAGCTCGAGGGCGGCGAGTTCATGGCCGAGACCGTGCGCTTCCTCGTCGAGCGCGGCGTACCGGTGTGCGCGCACATCGGGCTCACGCCCCAGGCCGTGCATCAGCTCGGCGGCTATCGCGTTCAAGGCCGCAGCGAAGCAGGTGCGGCACGGCTCAAGGCCGACGCACACGCCCTCGAGCAAGCCGGCGCCGCGCTGATGGTCATGGAGATGGTTCCCGCTACGCTCGCCGCCGACATCACTGCCAGCCTGAAGAACATGGCCACCATTGGCATCGGCGCCGGCCCCGATTGCGACGGCCAGGTGCTGGTGCTGCACGACCTGATCGGCGTCTTCCCCGGCAAGACCGCGCGCTTCGTGCGCAACTTCATGGACGGCGCCGCAAGCATCGAAGAGGCCGTGGCGCGCTATGCCGCTGCGGTGAAGGACGGCAGCTTCCCCGCCGCGGAGCACTGCTACTGACTCCCCGGCCCAGCAGCCAGTCCCTTCGTACCTGACGACTACCTACACCATGCAGATCCACGACACCATCGACAGCCTGCGCGCAGCCCGCGAGCGCAGCGGCAAGGTTGCCTTCGTGCCCACCATGGGCAATCTTCACGAAGGCCACATCGCACTGATGCGCCAGGCCGGAGAGCATGCCGACTGCGTGATCGCCAGCATCTTCGTCAATCGTCTGCAGTTTGGCGCTGGCGAGGACTTCGATCGCTACCCGCGCACCTTCGCCGCCGACTGCGAGAAGCTGCAGGCGGCCGGTGTGGCGCATCTGTTCGCGCCCGACGAGAGCGTGATGTACCCGCAGCCGCAGCGCTACCACGTCGATCCGGCGCCGGCCCAGGTTTCGATCCTCGAGGGTGAGTTCCGTGCCGGTCATTTCCGTGGCGTGGCGACGGTGGTGATGAAGCTGCTCAACATCGTCCAGCCCGACATCGCGCTGTTCGGCAAGAAGGACTACCAGCAACTGATGGTGCTGTCGAACATGGTGCGCGAGATGGCGATGCCGATTGAAGTGCTGCCGGGCGAGACCGTGCGCGCCGCGGATGGCCTGGCGCTGTCCTCACGCAACGGCTACCTGAGCGCGGACGAGCGCGCGCGTGCCCCCCTGCTCTATCGCCTGCTCAACCGCATCCGCGACGCGGTTCGCGCCGGCGACCATGACCTGCTCAAGCTCGAGACCGACGCCATGGCCGAGCTCACCGCCGCCGGCTGGGAGCCCGACTACGTCGCGGTGCGCCGCCGCGCCGACCTGCAGCCGCCGGTACACATGGACGATCCACTGGTGGTGCTGGCCGCAGCCAGGCTCGGCCGCACCCGCCTGATCGACAACCTCGAAATCTGAGGCGGGGCTGGTCAGGGTACGCCCACCCTTGCATCCGCACGCGCTTCTGGTTAAAAACCGAATACTCGACAATAAATAGCCGCCCGCTCGCTGCGGCGCGCATTTCAACAACGAAGGGGGAGTACGACAATGATGACGACCGTGAAGCAGATCCTCGACCAGAAGGGCAGCGCTTTCCACGCGGTGCGCCCGACCGACTCGGTCTTCGACGCGCTTTCGCTGATGGCCCAGTTCGACATCGGCTGCGTTCTGGTCACCGAAAGCGACAAGCTCGTGGGCATCTTCACCGAGCGCGACTATGCCCGCAAAGTGGTTCTGAAGGGCTTGGGGTCGCGCGACGTCAAGGTCGGCGACCTGATGACGCACAAACCCTACACGGTAGGCCTTTCGGGCACCGCCGATGATGTGATGGCCACCATGACCGCCAAGCGCTTCCGCCACATTCCGGTGGTCGAGGGTGGCAAGGTGCTCGGCATCGTCACCATCGGCGACATGGTCAAGTCGATCGTCAATCAGCACGAGAAGACGATCAAGCAGCTCGAAAGCTACATCGCAGGCGATCTCGCGGCCGAGTGAGCGCCCGCCCGCCAGGTGCGGGCCGCGGTCACATGCGCCAACGAAAACGCCGGGTGACGACGACAGGGTCGGCCCGGCGTTTCTGCGTTAACCGTCTTCCCCCGGCATGACCTCGGCCGTGAGGGCGCAACTTGATTCCGGCAAGCGCATCCCTCGGCGTGGGAGCGGATCCGCCCGCTCCCACGACCGTCCCGCTCAAGCCTCTGTCTGCTTCAGCGCCTTGCCGATGATCTCCGCAACATCGGGCGACAGTCCCTCGGCGCGGAGCACACGCTCGAGCTGCGGGCGGATGCTGGCCTGCAGCGCCGGCGTGAAGCGGCGCCAGTTCTCCAGCGCGCGCGCCATGCGTGCGGCGACCTGCGGATTACGCGCATCGAGCGCGATCACCTGCTCGGCCCAGAAAGCATGCCCGCTGCCGTCGGCGGCGTGGAACTCGCCCGGGTTGGCGCGGAAGAAGGTGCCGAGCAGCGCATAGACCTTGTTCGGGTTCGACAGGCTGAAGGCAGGGTCGCTCAGCAGTACCTGAACCCGCGCCAGCGCGGGTTCGCCGTCCGCACCCCACATCCAGGCGCCGGCCTGCAGCGCGAACCACTTGTCGAGCACCAGGGCGTCGTCGTGGTAACGGTCGTGGAAGGCCTGCAACGCGGCAGCGCGCGCCGGGCTGGCGCTCTGCACCAGCGCCGCGAGCGCGCCGAAGCGTTCGGTCATGTTGGTGGCCGCGGCAAAGCGCGCCTCGGCGCGCTGCAGGCCATCGGCGTCGCCCACCGCGGCGAGGAAACGCAGCGCCAGATTGGCGAGCGCACGACGGCCTGCATCGCCCGGGTGGTAGCGGTACTCGCCGGGCACCTGCATCGCGTCGAACACGCGCAGCCAGTCGGCGGCGAGCGTGCCTCCGAGCGCACGCATCAGGCGGATCAGCGCGCGGCGCAGCGCGCCTGGATCGGCAAGGGACATGCGTTCGAGCAGATAGGCCTCGCCCGGCAGCGCGAGCGCCTGGGCGCGGAAGGCAGGATCGAGCGCGGCGTCGTTGAGCAGCGTGCGGAAGGCGGCAACGAAATCCTCGGGCACCGCAGCGGCCGGGTCTGCGGCGAGCGCGAGCGCGACGCGCTCGGCGTAGCGCTGCGCAGCGTCCCAGCGGTTGAAGGGGTCGGCGTCGTGCGCCATGCGGAAGGCCAGGCGCGCATCGTCCTCGTCGAGCTCCAGGATCACCGGCGCCGAGAAGCCGCGCAGCAGCGAGGGCACCGGCTCTTCAGCGAGGCCGACGAAGCGGAAGGTCTGCGTGTCCTCGACCAGCCGGAGCACGCGGGTGGTGGCGCCGGGCTGCGACTCGCCTTCTAGCTGCAGCGGGCAATCCCGCCCGTTCGGGCCGATCAGGCCCACCGCGACCGGAATCACCAGCGCCAGCTTGGCGTGCTGGCCGGGCGTGGCCGGCGTCGATTGCGCCAGCGTCAGCGTGTAGCTGCCGTCGGCCGCGTTCCAATGCCCGCTCGCCTGCACCCGCGGCGTGCCGGCCTGCTCGTACCAGCGCATGAACTGGTCGAGGTCGAAGCCGTTGTTGGCCTCGGACATCACCTCGACGAACTCGTCGCAGGTCACCGCCTGGCCGTCGTGGTAACTGAAGTACAGGTCCATGCCGTTGCGGAAGCCCTCCTGCCCGAGCAGGGTGTGCAGCATGCGGATGACCTCGGCGCCCTTCTCGTACACCGTCGCGGTGTAGAAGTTGTTGATCTCCTGGTAGCTGTCGGGGCGGATCGGGTGCGCCATCGGCCCGGCATCTTCGGGGAACTGCGCGGCGCGCAGCACACGCACGTCGTCGATGCGCTTGACCGCGCGCGCCGAGGCCGCGCCCTCGGGGCCTGCGGCACGGGCGAGCATGTCGGCGGAGAACTGCTGGTCGCGGAAGACGGTGAGGCCTTCCTTGAGGGTGAGCTGGAACCAGTCGCGGCAGGTGACGCGGTTGCCGGTCCAGTTGTGGAAGTACTCGTGCGCGACCACGCTCTCCACGTTCTCGTAGTCGAGGTCGGTGGCGGTGTCGGGCTTGGCGAGGATGAACTTGGTGTTGAAGATGTTCAGGCCCTTGTTCTCCATCGCCCCCATGTTGAAGTCGGCCACGGCGACGATCATGAAGCGGTCGAGGTCGAGCTCCAGGCCGAAGGTCTCCTCGTCCCAGCGCATCGAATGCACCAGCGAATCCATCGCGTGCTCGACGCGGTCGAGGTTGCCTTCCTCCACCCACACCTGCAGCAGCACCTCGCGGCCCGACATCGTGGTGACGGTGCGCTCGAGCGCGACCAGCTTCGCCGCGACCAGCGCGAAGAGATACGAGGGCTTGGGGAAAGGGTCCTCCCACTTGGCGTAATGGCGGCCTCCCGGCAGCACGCCCTGGTCGACCAGGTTGCCGTTGGAGAGCAGCACCGGGCAGGCCTCGCGGTCGGCTTCCAGCGTGACGGTGAAGCGCGCCATCACATCGGGGCGGTCCGGGAAGCAGGTGATGCGGCGAAACCCCTCGGCCTCGCACTGGGTGAAGAAACCGCCATTCGACAGGTAGAGGCCCGACAGCGTGGTGTTGGCGCGCGGGTCGATGCGGGTGACGACCTCGACCGTCACCACATCGCCGCTCGCGTCGATCTCGAGTACGCCCTCGGTCTCGCGCATCGCCGCGGGCGCCGCGCCATCGACGCTCAGCGACACGCGCTCGAGCGCTTCGCTCCACAGCCGGATCGGCCCCTCGCCCGCGCCCCGGTTGCGCACGCAGCGCATGCGGTTGGTGACGAGCGTGGCATCGGCGTCGAGGCGGAAGTGCAGGTCGACGGTGTCTACCGTCCACGGCAGCGGCTGGTAGTCGGCGCGCTGGATTGTCGGGGCGTGTTCAGTTCTCATTCTTTCTCCATCTGTGCCAGATCGGCGCAACAAGGGCGCGAGTGTACGCCGCCTCAGGCGCCAGCGCGATCAGCCACGAGCACGTCGCCAGAGGACTGGGTGAGGATGTGATTGGTGACGCTGCCGAGCAGCATTTCGCCGATCAGTCCCTGGCCGCGCTTGCCGATCACGATCAGGTCGCAGTCCTGAGCCTGTTCATGCTCGAGCACCTGGGTCGTCGCTTCGCCATGGACCACGATACGGCGCACGCGGTTCTCGTCTGCCCCCGCCTCGGCGACGAGTTCGTTCATCTTCGCCGTGGCTTCACGGCGCGAATTGACGCGCAGGCTGGACAGCGCATTTTCCTCGACGCCGGCATAGCGCAGCTTGCCCTC
Source organism: Thauera sp. (assembly GCF_034003485.1). GTDB lineage: Bacteria > Pseudomonadota > Gammaproteobacteria > Burkholderiales > Rhodocyclaceae > Thauera. The sequence continues at coordinate 24,068 of NZ_JAVEYL010000009.1, read as the reverse complement.
GAACGGCACCTCGAAGGCGTGCAGCAGCACGTATTCCGCCTGCGGCGCGACGCGCTGGGCAAGCCGCAGCGCCTCGCGCGAGCGCGGCGAGAAGTCCACCGGTACCAGCACCCGCCGGTAGGGCTCGTGCGCCATCTGCTTGACCACCAGCAGCGAGCGCGTGGTCTTGCGCAGCACACGCTCGGTCGTCGAACCGATCAGCAGTTCGCGGATGAATCCCGCGCCGCGCGCGCCCATCACCAGCAGGTCGGCATCGATCGCATCGGCGTGGCTGTCAATCTCGGCCAGCACATTGCCCACTACCAGATGCAGCTCGGGCTGCACACCGTGACGCGCCGCGAGCTCGGCGGCGAGCGCCGTCACCTCACCGCGCATCTCGTCGAGCAGCTTCTGCTGCAGGTCCGCCGAGCCCGGATCGATCAGATGGCGCAGCGCATCCAGCGCACCGACATTCACCACATGCTGCAGCGAAAGCCGCGCCCCGAGTTCGGCGGCGACGAGCGCGGCGCGTACCACGGCATGACGGGCAAGCGGCGAAAGATCGGTGGCGGCAAGAATGCTGCGGATGGGGGTCATCGTTCAGGCTCCTTGACAGGCGTTACCGGCACGGAAGGCGCGACGTCATCGCGCCGATGCACGTCCTCGAAGGCGATCTCGGCGGCGAAGCTGCGCGCGGCGTAATCTGCGGCGTCGTTGAAGGGGTTGAGCACGCGCTCGACGCCGGCCGCGCCGAGCGCCTCGGCATGCAGGTCGTCGCGCACCACGCCCGCAATGCGTCCCTCGAAGCCGGCCTCCTTGAGCGCACTCAGGAACGCACGGTTGGACTCCCACTGCGGGAAGGTCGTGATCGCCCAGCGCGCGTGGGGGAGCGGCAGCGACTCGAGAAAGTGCGGATCCTCGCCGTCGCCGTAGCGCACCGGCTGGCGCAGCTTGTGCAGCTCGCGAATGGTTTCGGGGTCGAAGTCCACGCCCAGCACCTCGATGCCCGCGCTGCGCAGTTGGCGCATCAGCCGCGCGCCGTAGCGGCCGAGGCCGAAGATGATGATGTCGGGCTGGCCGGCCGGGCGCCCCTGGCGCTCAACCGCAAGCTCGCGAAACGGCCGTTTGCGCTCGAATACGCCCAGCAGCGGCGCCAGGCTGTCGTAGAGCGGCTGCGAGAACAGGATCATGTAGGTCGACATCATGATCGTCACCAGCCCGACCAGCGTGGTCAGTCCGAGCGCCTCGACCCCGACATGGCCGAGCGTGATGCCCATGGCGACGAACACGATCGAGAATTCGCTGATCTGCGCCACGGTGAGCCCGGCGAGAAAACCGGTGCGCTTGCGATAGCCCATGTAGCCCATGATCGCCATCACGATCAGCGGGTTACCGATGAGCACGAACACTGACAGAACCACCGCAGGCCAGATCTCGTCACCGAGGGTGGAGAATTCGAGCTTGGCGCCGAGATCGATGAAGAAGAACAAAAGCATGAAGTCGCGGATACCGGTCAGGCGCGCGTTCATCGCCTCGCGATAGCTCGTCGAGGCGAGCGAAAAGCCCGCCATGAAGGCCCCCGCCTCCTTGCTGAATCCGGCCCACTCGCCAAGCGCAGCGAGCCCGGTACCCCAGGCGATCGCGAAGATCAGCAGCAGCTCCTGCGAACGCGCCATGGCCCCGACCAGGCGCGGCAACACGGAGCGCATCAGCACGTACATCAGCGCCGCTGCAGCCAGCAGGCGCAGCGCCAATGAACCGGCGACCTCCACGATCGCGGCCTCGCCCGCACCGCGCAGCGCGCTCATCGCCATCATCGCAAGCACCACGGCGACGTCCTGCACGATCAGGAACCCCACCGCGATGCGCCCGTGCAGCGAGTCGAGCTCGCGCTTGTCCGACAGCAGCTTGACCACGATGATGGTGCTCGAGAAGGTCAGCGCCACCGCGACGTAGAGCGCCTCCATCATGCTCTTGCCCATCAGCAGGATGAGCCCGAAGCCGAACACGATGGTGAAGCCGAGCTGGCCGAGGCCGGTGGCGAGCGCGACCGGGCCGATATGGCGGATGTGATGCAGGTCGAGCTTGAGGCCGACGACGAAGAGCAGCACGGTGACGCCGATCTCGGCCAGCAACGCGACCTGGTCGTGGGCCTTGACGATGCCGAACACGGCAGGGCCCACCAGGATGCCGACGACGATGTAGGCGATCAGCACCGGCTGGCGCAGGCGCACCGCGATCGCGCCAGCAATCGCCGAAATGATCAGCAGCAGCGCGAACTCGGCATACGGTCCGTGGGCCAGCATGTCGGCCATCGACTTCTCCTGATCACGAGGTGAAAGGACGTCGGACGAGATTCGCCGCCAGCTTGGGCTACCCGGTGCCCGGCTGAGTGCGAATCAACGCAATATTGGACCGAATGTTAATGGATTACGCCGAGGCTGGGGCTGGCCTGGGACGGGTCGTCGCTTCAATGCTTCGGCGCCGCCGCCAGCAGCACGATGCAGGTTCCCGCGAGACGATCGTGCAGAAACTGGCGGTCACGGTCGACCAGCGCCCACAGCAGGCCGAAGCCACCCAGGAGCACCGAGGGCCAGGCCAGCGCATAACGCAGCCAGCTGCGCCCGCGGCCGGCAATCCGTCCGTCGGACGCATCGACGATCTTCAGGCGCCAGGTCTGCATCGCCAGGGTCTGCCCCCCACGCTGCCAGAACCAGACGAAGTAGACACCCAGCACCGCGAACACATGGAGCCACAGCAACCAGCCCGGCGGCGTGAAGCTGGCGACGGCACCCAGAATCAGATAGGGCACGAGGAAGGTCAGCGCCAGGACACCGAGCAACAACATCGATTCGTAAAGCATCGAGGCCAGGCGCCGGCGCAAGCCTGCGAGTTCGGCGACCGGTCGCGCTGCAGCGGCTTCGGTCGGCGAGGACGTTGAACTGGAATCGGGCCGTGCTTGCCGAGCCGTGCCGGCCCTGCTCGTCCTGCGGGTCATGAAGTTTTCCGGAAAAGATGCGTGCGACTCGCACGACGGGATGCAGCCTTGACCAAAACATCGGCCGCCGGTAACGTTATGCGTTTATTCAAACCCCTAAAGACGAGCGAGTACGCGATGGTGCTGTCCGGAGCCGAAATTGTAATCAGGTGCCTTCAGGAAGAAAAGGTCGAGTACGTCTTCGGTTACCCCGGCGGCGCGGTCCTCTTTCTCTACGATGCACTGTTCCAGCAGGACCAGGTTCGGCACGTGCTGGTGCGCCACGAGCAGGCAGCGGTCCATGCCGCCGACGGCTTCGCACGCAGTACCGAAAAGGTCGGCGTCGCACTGGTGACCTCCGGTCCGGGCGCGACCAACGCCGTCACCGGCATCGCCACCGCCTACTGCGATTCGATCCCGATGGTGATCATCTCCGGCCAGGTGCCCACCGCGGCCATCGGCCAGGATGCCTTCCAGGAAGTCGACACCGTGGGCATCACCCGCCCCTGCGTGAAGCACAACTTCCTCGTCAAGGACGTGCGCGACATCGCCGTGACGATGAAGAAGGCCTTCTACCTCGCCCGTACCGGCCGCCCTGGCCCGGTGCTGGTCGACATCCCGAAGGACGTGTCGATGCATCGCTGCGAGTTCGAGTATCCGAAAGAGATCTCGATGCGCTCGTACAACCCGGTGGTCAAGGGCCACTCGGGGCAGATCAAGAAGGCGGTGCAGCTGCTGCTCGAAGCCAAGCGCCCGATGATCTACACCGGCGGCGGCGTCGTGCTGTCGAACGCGGCGGCGCAGATCACCAAGCTCACGCGCCTGCTCGGCTACCCGATCACCAACACCCTGATGGGCCTAGGCGGCTACCCCTTCAGCGACCGCCAGTACCTGGGCATGCCCGGCATGCACGGCACCTTCGAAGCCAACATGGCGATGCACTACTCCGACGTGCTGCTCGCCGTGGGCGCCCGCTTCGACGACCGCGTGATCGGCAACCCGGCGCACTTCGCCGAGGAGCCGCGCAAGATCATCCACATCGACATCGACCCGTCCTCCATCTCCAAGCGCGTGAAGGTGGACGTGCCCATCGTCGGCGACGTCAAGGAAGTGCTCGACGAGATGATCCGCCAGCTCGAATCCGGCGAGGCACGCCCCAACCCCGAGGCGCTGGCCGCGTGGTGGAAGCAGGTCGAGGAGTGGCGCAGCCGCAGGTGCATGGTCTACAAGAACTCGGACGAGATCATCAAGCCGCAGTTCGTCGTGCAGAAGCTGTGGGAAGTCACCGGCGGCGACGCCATCATCACCTCCGACGTCGGCCAGCATCAGATGTGGGCGGCGCAATACTACGGCTTCGACAAGCCGCGGCGCTGGCTCAACTCCGGTGGTCTGGGCACGATGGGCGTGGGCATGCCCTATGCGATGGGCGCCAAGCTCGCCAATCCCGACATGCAGGTGGCGTGCGTGACCGGCGAGGCCTCGATCCAGATGAACATCCAGGAACTGTCGACGTGCAAGCAGTTCCGCCTGCCGATCAAGATCTGCAACCTCAACAACCGCTACCTGGGCATGGTGCGCCAGTGGCAGGAGCTCTTCCACGGCGGCCGCTACTCCGAGTCCTACATGGATTCGCTGCCCGACTTCGCCAAGCTGGCCGAGTCCTACGGCCATGTCGGCATTCGTATCGACAAGCCCGCCGACGTCGAAGGTGCGCTGCGCGAGGCCTTCACCACCCACAAGGACGAGCTCGTGTTCCTCGACTTCCAGGTCGACCAGACCGAGAACGTCTATCCGATGGTGCAGGGCGGAAAGGGTCTCACCGAGATGATCCTGTCGGCCGAAGACCTCTGATCGCCTCCCACCGAATCCGGAACACAACACCATGCGTCACGTCATCTCCCTCCTGATCGAAAACGAATCCGGCGCGCTGTCGCGCGTGTCCGGCCTGTTCTCGGCCCGCGGCTACAACATCGAATCGCTGACCGTGGCGCCGACCGAAGACTTCTCGATGTCGCGGATGACCATCGTCACCTCCGGCTCGGATGACATCATCGAGCAGATCACCAAGCAGCTGAACAAGCTGATCGAGGTGGTCAAGGTGGTCGACATCTCCGAAGCTGCGCACATCGAACGCGAACTGATGCTGGTCAAGGTCCGTGCCACCGGCAAGGATCGCGAGGAGATCAAGCGCACCGCCGACATCTTCCGCGCCCGCATCATCGACGTCACCGACGCGTCCTACGTCGTCGAGCTGACCGGCAACCAGGGCAAGCTGGACGCCTTCATCGGCGCCCTCGACCCCGCCCTGATCCTCGAAACCGTACGCTCCGGCGTCTGCGGCGTCGGCCGCGGCGACCGCGTGCTCAAGGTCTGAAGCTCCAGGGTCTGAAGCCCACCCTCCCCCGCTCCACATCCCGATCCAAAGGAAAGACATGAAGGTTTACTACGACAAGGACGCCGACCTCTCGCTGATCAAGGGCAAGCAGGTCACCATCGTCGGCTACGGCTCCCAAGGCCACGCCCACGCCCAGAACCTGCGCGACTCCGGCGTGAACGTCACCGTCGGCCTGCGCAAGGACGGTAGCTCGTGGTCGAAGGCCGAGGCCGCCGGCCTGGCCGTCAAGGAAATCGGCGAAGCCGTCAAGGCTGCCGACGTCGTCATGATCCTGCTGCCGGACGAGACCGCGCCGCAGGTCTATCGCGACGACATCGAGCCGAACATCAAGAAGGGCGCCGTGCTCGCCTTCGCGCACGGCTTCAACGTGCACTACAACCAGATCGTGCCGCGCGCCGACCTCGACGTGATCATGGTCGCCCCCAAGGGCCCCGGCCACACCGTGCGCTCGGAGTACCTGCGCGGAGGCGGCGTGCCGACCCTGATCGCGATCTACCAGGACTGCTCGGGCAAGGCCAAGGACATCGCCCTGTCGTACTCGGCTGCCAACGGCGGCACCAAGGGCGGCGTGATCGAGACCAACTTCCGCGAAGAGACCGAGACCGACCTCTTCGGCGAGCAGGCCGTGCTGTGCGGCGGCGCGGTCGAGCTGGTGAAGATGGGCTTCGAGACCCTGGTCGAAGCCGGCTACGCGCCCGAGATGGCCTACTTCGAGTGCCTGCACGAGCTCAAGCTGATCGTCGACCTGATGTACGAGGGCGGCATCGCCAACATGAACTACTCGATCTCGAACAACGCCGAGTACGGCGAGTACGTGACCGGCCCCGAAGTCATCAACGAGCAGTCGCGCGCCGCCATGCGCAATGCGCTCAAGCGCATCCAGACCGGCGAGTACGCCAAGATGTTCATCCTCGAGGGCAAGACCAACTACCCGAGCATGACCGCCTACCGCCGCCTGAACGCCGACCACCAGATCGAGAAGGTCGGTGGCCAGCTGCGCGACATGATGCCGTGGATCAAGGCCAAGGCCCTGGTCGACAAGTCGAAGAACTGATCGACCGCGGCTTGTGCTCCAAGGCCGGCCCCGCATCCGCGGCGCCGGCTTTTTTGCGCCTCGCACACGCGTGTTCCGCGCGCGCCCGGGAATCCGCCGCATCCCGCGTGCGCTAGAATGGGCGCTCAGGAACCCAAGGAGGCGAACCCCAACGTGCCCCACAACGATCACATCCCGCAGCCCTTGATGGACAAGCGTCGCCGCGGCATCTACATCCTTCCGAACCTGTTCACCACTGCGGCACTGTTCGCAGGCTTCTATGCCATCGTGCAGGCCATGAACGACCGCTTCGAGTATGCAGCGGTGGCGATCTTCATCGCCATGGTGCTCGACGGACTCGATGGTCGGATTGCGCGGCTGACCAACACCCAAAGCGATTTCGGCGCCGAATACGACTCGCTTTCCGACATGGTCTCCTTCGGCGCGGCGCCGGCCCTGGTCATGTACGAATGGGCGCTGCAGGACCTCGGCAAGCTCGGATGGATCGCGGCCTTCATCTACTGCGCAGGCGCCGCACTTCGCCTCGCACGCTTCAACACCAACATCGACGTGGTGGACAAACGCTACTTCCAGGGCCTGCCCAGCCCGGCCGCCGCCGCGCTGGTGGCGGGCATGGTTTGGGTGGGTCTGGACAACGGCTTCAGCGGCGACGAACTGCGTTGGTACGCGGCCGCACTGACGATCTTCGCCGGCGTGTCCATGGTCAGCAATGTGCTGTTCTGGAGCGGCAAGAGCATCAACCTCAGGAAGAGCGTGCCCTTCATCGTGCTGATCGCGCTGGTGCTGGCGTTCGCGCTCATCTCCAGCTATCCGCCGGGCATCCTGTTCGGCCTCTTCCTCGCTTATGCAGCGTCTGGTTACGTGGTTGCCGCAGTGCGCTGGCGCAAACGCAAGCTGAACCGGCAGGATCAACCCGTGGCCACTGCTGCCACTGAAGACAACGACAACTCAGCCGCGCCCGAAGAGGGCACTTCATCCGACCCCGGGAGCAAGCCATGAAAGACAAGCTGATCATTTTCGACACCACCCTGCGCGACGGCGAGCAGAGCCCGGGCGCCTCGATGACGCGCGACGAGAAGCTGCGCATCGCGCGCCAGCTCGAGCGCATGCGGGTGGACGTGATCGAGGCCGGCTTTGCCGCCGCCTCCAACGGCGACTACGAGGCCGTGCGCGCGATCGCGGAGGCCATCAAGGACTCGACCGTCTGCTCGCTGGCCCGCGCCAACGAGAAGGACATCCGGCGCTCGGGAGACGCAATCGCCCCTGCTGCCCGCGGCCGTATCCACACCTTCATCGCCACCAGCCCGATCCACATGGAGAAGAAGCTGCGCATGACGCCCGACGAGGTCGTTGCGCAGGCGGTCAAGGCGATCGGCTGGGCGCGCGAATACACCGACGACGTGGAGTTCTCTGCCGAGGACGCCGGCCGCTCCGAGATCGACTTCCTGGTGCGGATCTTCGAAGCGGTGATCAAGGCCGGCGCCAAAACGATCAACGTCCCCGACACCGTCGGCTACAACGTACCCGAGCAGTTTGCCGCCACCGTACGCACGCTGATCGAGCGCGTCCCCAATGCCGACAAGGTGGTGTGGTCGGTGCATTGTCACAACGACCTCGGCCTGGCCGTGGCCAACTCGCTCGCCGCGGTGCGTGCCGGCGCCCGCCAGGTCGAATGCACGATCAACGGCCTCGGCGAGCGCGCCGGAAACGCCTCGCTCGAAGAGATCGTGATGGCGGTGCGCACCCGCGCCGACATCTTCCCGGTCGAGACCGGCGTAGACGCCACTCAGATCGTACCGGCCTCCAAACTGGTGTCGCAGATCACCGGCTACCCGGTACAGCCCAACAAGGCCATCGTCGGTGCCAACGCGTTTGCCCACGAGTCCGGCATCCACCAGGACGGCGTGCTCAAGCACCGCGAGACCTACGAGATCATGCGCGCCGAGGATGTGGGCTGGGGTGCCAACAAGCTGGTGCTGGGCAAGCTCTCCGGGCGCAACGCCTTCCGCGCCCGCCTGCAGGAGCTCGGCATCGAGATCGAGAGCGAGGACCATCTCAACCAGGCCTTCGCCCGCTTCAAGGAACTCGCCGACAAGAAGCAGGAGATCTTCGACGAGGACCTCACCGCGCTGATGCGCGACGAGTCGGTCACGCCGGCGCCCGAACAGTATCGTCTGTTGTCGACGCGCTTTCACTCGGAGACGGGTGAGACGCCAGTCGCCGAGATCACCCTGTCGATCGGCGGCACCGAATCGCACACCCGCGCCGAAGGCTCCGGCCCCGTCGATGCCGCCTTCAAGGCGATCGAGTCGGTCGCCGCAAGCGGCAGCGAGCTGCTGCTGTATTCGGTGAATGCGATCACTACCGGCACCGACGCACAGGGCGAAGTCACCGTGCGCCTGTCGCGCGACGGCCGCGTGATGGACGGTCAGGGCGCAGATACCGACATCATCGTCGCCTCGGCCAAGGCCTACCTCAACGCCCTGAACAAGCTTCACGCCGGCGCGGAAAGGCTCAATCCACAGGTGTGACGCGTATATCAGACAACAGCGGTCCCATCAATCGGGTCTGCTGTTGTCGTGTTTGCGACGATCTCAGTCCATGCGCTGGCGCGAGGGCGCCGCCGCACGGGCATGAAGCATGGTGCTGGTGAACAGCGTGACCGACAACGCCACCTCGACCAGTGCAAAGGCACCCACCAGGCCGGGGTCGCTCGCACGCAGCACGCCCTCGGTGAGGTACAGCAGCGACAGCATCGACAGCCACTGGGATGTATAGCGCCGACCGCGCAGCACACCGAAAACCGCCGGCAGCAAGGGCAGGGCTTTGAGCACCAGCCATGAGCCGCCAGGGCGCAAAGGCGCCAGCCACCCTTCCCAGACCACGCACAGGGCAATCAGCGACAGCAGGGCCACGCTCGAAATTCGCGACAGCAGTTGCGCGCTCATCGTGACCCCGCCAGCTTCAACGCCACCTCGGCCAAGCGCCTGCCCTGGGCCTGGGCGAGTTCGATCTCATCCTCGGTCAACACCGCGTCGCCATCGGGGCCCGAGACGTGACTCGCGCCGTAGGGCGTGCCTCCGGAGCGTGTCCGCCCCAGTGCACTTTCGCTGAACGGCAGACCGAGTACCAGCATGCCGTGATGAAACAGTGGAATCGTCATGCTCAGCAGCGTGCTTTCCTGCCCACCGTGCTGGCTGGCCGATGAAGTGAATACACACCCGGGCTTGCCCTCGAGCACGCCATTCACCCAGGCGCCACTGAGGCCATCCAGAAAATATTTCATCGGTGCTGCCATGTTGCCGAAGCGCGTCGGGCTACCCAACGCCAGGCCGATGCACTGCTCGAGGTCGTCGATCTCCACGTAGGGCGGCCCGTCGGCAGGGATCTCATCCTCGACCGCCTCGCATACCGCGGACACCCGCGGCACCGTGCGTACGCGCGCGCGCGCGCCGGGCACCTGATGAATACCCGCGGCAACATGCTCCGCCAGTGCGCGCACCGACCCGCGATGGCTGTAATAAAGGACGAGGATTTCTTGCATGGCGTAGACCTTCCGGTTCCGGGGCGCGAATTATACCTGTCGGCCCCGCACTCACCGGCCTGCCCCCCAGGCGACCCGATTCGTGACCGACCAGATCTGCCTGGCTCGCGAACACCTCAGATCGGATAGGGATCAATCTCGTACTGAAAGAGTTCCACCCCCGGCGTCTGCATGTCCAGGCCCAGCGCCCGCGCCTGGGCCACATAGACGCCGGTGCCGTCACGCACGAAGACGAAGCGCCGCGACGCATACGTCCCCGCAGGCGCCAGCATGGCCGGGTGGCGCCGCATCGGCTCCATCACCGGCAGCGCAAGGGCCGGCGCCATCTGCTGCGCTGCCCTGCCCCGGAACCCCACCCTCACCGACTGAAAGGAAATGCCGATCAACTGCAGGCCAAGCTCGACCTGCCCCGGCATCTCGCTGCGCACCCAGCGCACGATGCAGACCGACCACGGCTGCTGCGGGTCACGGCGCAAGGCGAGCGCAGCGCCCGCCTCGACGCTCGCTGCGGTACCCGCGACGCTCATGATCGCAAGCCCGCCTGGACTCTCGTTGAGCACCACCCACTCGTGCAACTGGCCAGGCGCGGCCCGGCCATGCTGGCCCCGGTGCTGACCCTGGTGCTGACCCTGGTGCTGACCCAACTCCCAGACCATTCCCAGCCCGATGCACACCTGAACCACATACTGATTCTGGCGCCGGGGCTGCTCCCTGACCGGCGTGGCCATCCACTGACTACGCAGTCGTCGAAGCAACGCGAGCGTTTCCAGCGCCGAAAGCCCCGCCGGGAACCCGCCGTCATCCGCTGCCAGCGGTTCGACATCGCACTCCATGCCCGCAAGCTCGGCCGCCGTCATGTGCGCAGTGATCCACTCCACACACTCACCCAGCTTCTGCGCCATCGGCCGTGGGTCAAAAAACCATGACCGCCCTGCGCACACCAGTTCGTCCGGCACCGGGCGCCTTGCCACGGCCTGCGGCGCCAGGTCGGCCATCGTATCGATCCACCAGGATGTGGCGCCGCTCTCGACTGGCGCAGCCTCAAAGCCCGCCACACTGAGGACGCGCGCATCGAGAAAATCGACCGTCCACGCAAGCTCACGCCCCGTCAAGCCCTCCGGCTGGGACGTCGCGATCGAGACGATGCGCAGATACGCGCAGCGCCCGGCATCATCGGCTGCCGCGCCCACCACATCCGCATCGCGCGCGAGCCGGTGCGCAAGGCGCCAGAGCCCGGCCGGCACCGGCGCCGCGACCAGATTGGAGAGCACATAAAGCTCGGTGAGCAGCTCGAGGCCGCTCAGGCAAAATGCGCCACAGTCAGCCGCCCGCTGCCCCTCGGGACCGACCCGCTCCGCGAACCAGCCCGCGACGTCGAGCAGGGCCACGCATAACCGGCCGGTTGTCTCGTAAAGATCCGTCGGAACAGGCAATTGCACGGCCAGCAACTGCGCTCGCACTCGCTCGGCCATATCGAGAACGCGTCCGGCCACCGCGTCGAGTACCACATCGCTGACCGGCGCCGTCCGGCCCTGCCGGACCCCCTGAAGGCGCGCAGAAAACGCAGTCAGGTCGTCGCAAACCGACGCTTCCGGCTCACCGTCCAGCCAGGAGATCAGGACTCGCTCGTCTTCGGGTATCGCGGAGGAGGCTTCCATGTGGCAGACAGTCGATGTGGGCGCCCCGCATTCTATCGCGCCTTCGATGCAAGACCCGGGCACTTCCCCTACGAGACCGCCCGATCGTCGAGGCGGCTCACAGACTGATCGCGCGCATCTTCCCACTCCACGAAGAAAACCAGGCAAAATCCCAGACGCGCCTTGCTCAGGCAGCCGGCTTAGCCTATACTCCACGGTTTTTCGCATCTACCGATCAGGAAAAACAGATGGTCGTCATTCGCCTTGCCCGTGGTGGCGCCAAAAAGCGCCCGTTCTTCAACATGGTTGTCGCCGATTCCCGCAATCGTCGTGATGGCCGCTTCATCGAGCGCGTCGGTTACTACAACCCGATCGCCTCTGGCGCCGAAAAGGGCCTGGTGATCAACACCGAGCGCCTGGCCTACTGGGAGCAGAACGGCGCCCAGCTGTCGCCGACCGTTGCCCGTCTGGTCAAGCAGGCCGCCAAGGCTGCTGCCTGATCGACGTCGGTCTGCGGCGGAAAGACGCATGATCGTACTGGGGCGCATCGTCGCCCCTTTTGGCATTCAGGGCTGGGTCAAGATTCACCCCTTCGGTGATGACCCGGCCTCGTGGCGCAAGCTGCCGCACTGGTGGCTGAGTCGTGACGCCGATGCGCCCGACGCGCAGTGGAAGCAGTACGCGCTCACGGCCTGCCGACCCCACGGCAAGGGCCTGGTCGCCGCGTTCGCCGAGGTACCCGACCGCAACGCAGCCGAGGCCATTGACGGCTTCTTCATCGCTGCGCCGCGCGAAGCCCTCCCGCAGCCGGCAGAAAACGAATACTACTGGGGCGACCTTGTCGGCCTGGATGTGATCAACGAAGCCGACGAAGCACTGGGCACGGTCAGTGGTTTGCTGTCCACCGGGGCGCACGACGTGCTGCAAGTGCAGGACGGCGAAGGCAAGGGCGCGGTCGAACGACTGATTCCCTTCGTCGCCGCCTTTGTGCTCGATGTGGATCTGGCCGCCCGGCGAATCAGGGTGAGCTGGCAGAAAGACTGGTGATACAGGCTGTGGACGGCCAGTGAATCCGCAGCAACCTGAAGTGAACGTGCAGGACGAGACCTCGCCGCCGATCGCAGGTGGATTGCGTCGCTACGACGTGATCACCCTGTTCCCCGAGATGTTCTCGGCGCTGACCGGCAGTGGGATCACGCGGCGGGCAATCGATCGTGGACTTTATGCGCTCGGTTTTCACAACCCGCGTGACTACACCAGCGACCCGCATCGCACGGTGGACGACCGCCCCTACGGTGGCGGCCCCGGCATGGTGATGCTGGCCGAGCCACTGATGCAGGCGATCGCCGCCGCGCGCGCAGCACAACAAGCGGCGACCGGGCGCAGCGGCCGGGTGATCTACCTGTCGCCCCAAGGCCGCAGGCTGGACCAGTCTGTGGTGATGGAGCTGGCGGCCGAACCAGGCCTGGTGCTGTTGTGCGGCCGCTATGAAGGCGTGGATCAACGCCTGATCGACCGCGAGGTGGATGAAGAACTCTCGCTCGGCGACTTCGTGCTGTCGGGCGGGGAGCTGCCGGCGATGGTGCTGCTCGACTCGATCGTGCGCCAGCTGCCCGGCGCACTGAATACGGCCGGCTCGGCGCAGGAAGACTCCTTCGCCGACGGCCTGCTGGACTGTCCGCACTACACGCGGCCAGAGGTTTATGAGAACGAGCGGGTGCCCGAGGTGCTGCTGTCGGGCAACCATGCAGTGATTCGCCGCTGGCGGCTGAAGCAGTCCCTAGGCCGCACCTGGCTGCGCCGGCCCGACCTGCTGGAGGCACGGCCGCTGAGCAAGACCGAATTGAAACTGCTTGACGAGTTCAGGCAGGAGCAAGCCGGGCTGGATGACGCACTGCACACGCAGGGCGCCTGAAGGCCCGATCACAAACGGCAGGCATCAGGTTTCGACCTGCTCTGCTGCCAGGCCGACGCATCGAGGCGAAGGCCGATAACATCGATGGAGTTTTTGCAATGAACCTGCTTCAGCAACTCGAACAAGAAGAGATGGCCCGCGTCTCGGAAGGCAAGACCATCCCCGAATTCGGTCCCGGCGACACCGTGATCGTCCAGGTGAAGGTCAAGGAAGGCACTCGCGAGCGTCTCCAGGCCTTCGAAGGCGTTGTCATCGCCAAGCGCAACCGCGGCCTCAACTCCGCGTTCATCGTCCGCAAGATCTCGTCGGGCGAAGGTGTCGAGCGTACGTTCCAGACCTACTCGCCGCTGGTGGCCGGCGTCGAAGTGAAGCGCCGCGGTGACGTCCGTCGCGCCAAGCTCTACTACCTGCGCCAGCGTTCGGGCAAGTCCGCGCGTATCAAGGAAAAGCTGGACTACAAGGCCGCCGCTGCCAAGCGCGCTGCCCAGCAGCAAGGTTGATTGCCGCCAGGCGAAGCAAACGGGCCTTCGGGCCCGTTTTTTTTGTTGACGATGCCATTTGCGACGAGGCCTCTCGCGCCGTGGGAGCGGGTTTGCCCGCGAATATCGCGCGTTTGCGTATGCCCGGCAAGCCCGCCTCCCGCAGCCCCTCGCCCCCGGACATCCGCCACCGGGATTGCTCTCCCGGGGACCGATGAACACGCGCGCAGGGCCGCCCTGCTCAGCGCCGTTCGACGTAGCGCAGCAACCAGGCGGCGGCGGCGAGGAAGATCAGGCTCGGGGTCAGCGCGGCCATGAACGGCGGCCAGGCGTTGATCATTCCGAGGTTGGAGAACAGGCCGTTGAGCAGGTGAAATCCCACACCCAGCATCACGCCCATGAAGATGCGCGCACTTGCCCCGCCCATGCGGTCGTGGATGAAGCCGAAGGGCATCGCCAGGGCCATCATGACCAGCGCCGCGAAGGGATAGACCAGCTTCTTCCACAGCGCGATCTCGAAGCGGTCGGCGTTCTGGTTGTTATCGCGCAGATGATTGATGTAGGTCCACAGCTTGGCGAAGGGCATGTGCTCGGGCGCCACCATCAGCACGCCAAGCACCTCCGGCGTCAGCTCGGAGCGCCAGCGGATCTCGGGCAGGCGCTCGATCGTGGTGCGGTCGCCGAGGAAACTCGTGCGCGACACCTCGAGCAACTTCCACTCGCCGGCGCCGTCGAATTCGCCGCGCTTGGCCTCGCTGATCGAGACCAGCGCGTAGTTCTCGTCGAAGGTATAAACACGGGCGTTGCGCATCGTGCGGTCGGGCATCAGCGTGCGCACATTGATCACGAGCGGACCGTCCTTGACCCACAGGCCGGAGCGCAGTTGCTGCGACACCGTGGCCTTGGTGGCAGTGAGCTTCCATTCCTCCGCAGCCGACTCGGACGGTGGCGCGACGTACTCGCCGATGAGGAAGATCAGCGCCACGAACACCGCGCCGATCAGGCCGAGCGAACGCATCAGCACCGAGTTGGACATGCCCGAGGCCCGCATCACGGTGATCTCGGAGTTCTTGGCCAGCGTGGCGAGTGCATACAGCGTGCCGATCAGCACCGCGATCGGCATCAATTCGTACACGCGGGCCGGCAGCGTCAGTCCGACATAGACCACCGCCTGGTAGAGCGTGTACCCGCCCTTGCCCACATCCTCGAGTTCGTTGATGAAATCGAAGAAGGCGAACAGGCCGAGGAAGGCCACCAGCACCAGCGTGGTGGAGGCGAAGATCTCGCGCGCGAGGTAACGCAGCAGCACCGGGCTCATGTGCGCCTCCGCCAGAAGGGCGACACCGCCAGGCGCTTGTAGAACATCAGCCCGAGCGCCCCCAGCACCACCAGATGCGGCAACAACAGTCCCGCCACGAAGCCGAGCTTGCCCTGGCTCACCCACGACTGGAACACCGAGATGGCGTTGCTGTAGAGCAGGTATACGAGCAAGGCCACGAGCATGTTGTTGGCGCGTCCGGCGCGCGGATTGACGAAGGAGAGCGGGATCGCCATCAGCGCCAAGAGCAGCGCCACCAGGGGCATGCCGAAGCGACCGACCAGCTCGCCCAGGCTGCGTTTGTCCGCGCTCGCGAGCAGCACCTCGGTGGGCAGCGCCCGCACCCGTGCCTGCTGGGTGATCGCCTGCTTCTGCTCGATCATCACCTCGTAGCGCTCGAACTCCATCACGCGGTATTCGGGCGTGCCGGGCTTGCCGTCGTAGCGGCGCCCCTTGTCCAGCACGACGAAGCGGCGGCCCTCCTCGTCGCTGCGCAGGTAGCCCTCGGCCGACACGATCACCACGAGCTCGCCGCCGCGGGTCTGTTCGCTGACGAAGACGTTGCGCACCCGGCCATCCTCCCCGGCGCCGACCTCGACGAAGAACACCCGCTGCGCGCCCGAGGACTCCCGGAAAACGCCGGGCGCCACACGGTGCGTGTCATCCCTGGCGTCGAGGCGCTCGCGATACTCCGCGCTCTTCAACTGCGACCACGGCGACAGCCACAGCGAGCCCGCGCCGACCACGACCACCAGAGGCACGGTGAACATCAGCACGGGCGTGATCCAAGCGGTCAGCGGCACACCCGAGGCGAACCACACCACCATCTCCGAATCCCGGTAGCTGCGCGACAGCGACACCAGGATGGCGATGAACAGGGTCAGGGTGAGCACCGTCGGCAACTGTGCGAGCGCGCCAAAACCGATCAGCGCCGCCACCGCATCGGCAGGCACGCGCCCGCCCGCCGCCTGGCCGAGCAGGCGGATGAGCACGGTGGAGATGAGGATCGCGAACAGCGCGACGAATACTGCGGCCGCCGTCTGCGCGAATTCCCTTTGCAGCGCACGCCGGAAGATCATCGGGCGAATCGTCGAGAACCGGAGAGGAAACCCGCGCCCAGGGCGGCGGGTTCGATGGAAAGCGTCTTTGACGCTCGCGTTACGAACGGGCCATAATCTTCGGCAGTCCGAACCAAGCATCAACACAAGGAAAAAGCCGATGGAATTTACCATAAAGACCGGTAGCCCGGCCAAGCTCAAGACCGGCCTGCTGGTGCTCGGCGCCTTTGCCGGTGGCAAGCTGCCGGCGCTGACCGCCGCGGCCGATGGCTCTGCCGAAGGGCGCATCGAAGCGCTCATCAAGCGCGGCGACCTCGAGGACAAGGCCGGTTCGACGCTGTTGCTGCCCGATCTGCCAGGCGTGCAGGCCGAGCGCGTACTGCTCGTCAGCCTGGGCAAGGAAGACGAGTTCGGTGACAAGGCCTGGCGCGACGCCCTCGGCGCCGCGGCCAAGGCGCTCGCCTGCACCCCGGCCAAGGACGCGGTGATCGCGCTGGCCGATATCGAGCTCGACAAGCGCGGCCTGCCGTGGCGCCTGCAGCAGGCCGCCCGCATCCTCGCCGACGGCGCCTACCGCTTCGACACCCTCAAGTCCGACAAGGACAAGAAAGACAAGAAGCACCGCGGCGCGAAGAAGCTCGCCCTGCTGGTCACCAGCGAACTCACCGCCGAACTCGACACCGCGGTGCTGCAAGGCCATGCGGTTGCGACCGGCATGGCGCTGGCGAAGGATCTCGGCAACCTGCCCGGCAACCTGTGCACGCCCACCCACCTCGCCGACACCGCCGAGTCCCTGGGCAAGCAGTACGAGTTCGACGTCGAGGTGCTCGACCGCGACGACATGAAGAAGCTCGGCATGGGTTCCTTCCTGTCGGTGGCGCGCGGCTCGCACCAGCCGCCCAAGTTCATCGTCATGCACTACAAGGGCGGCAAGGCCAAGGCCAAGCCGATCGTGCTGGTCGGCAAGGGCATCACCTTCGACACCGGCGGCATCTCGCTCAAGCCCGCCGCCGAGATGGACGAGATGAAGTACGACATGTGCGGTGCGGCGAGCGTGCTCGGCACCTTCAAGGCAGTCGCGCAGATGGGCCTGCCGATCAACCTCGTCGGCCTCATCCCCACCACCGAGAACATGCCCGGCGGCGGCGCCACCAAGCCGGGCGACGTCGTCACCTCGATGTCGGGTCAGACCATCGAGGTGCTCAATACCGACGCCGAGGGCCGGCTGATCCTGTGCGACGCGCTGACCTACGCCGAGCGCTTCAAGCCCGACTGCGTGATCGACATCGCCACGCTCACCGGCGCCTGCGTGGTCGCGCTCGGCAAGATCCCGAGCGGCCTGCTCGCCAACGACGACGAGCTCGCCGCCGAGATCCTCAAACGCGGCACCGAATCCGGCGACCGCGCCTGGCAACTGCCGCTGTGGGACGAATACCAGGAGCTGCTCAAGAGCAACTTCGCCGACATGGGCAACATCGGCGGCCGCTACGCCGGCACGATCACGGCAGCCTGCTTCCTTTCGCGCTTCACCAAGGACTACAAGTGGGCGCATCTGGACATCGCCGGCACGGCCTGGGTCTCGGGCGACGCCAAGGGTGCGACCGGACGGCCGGTGCCGCTGCTGTCTGCGTTCCTGATCGGCCGCGCCCCCGGCGCCGCCGGCTGAGCGAACGCGACACCGGGGGAACACTGGCCTCATGGCGCCGCGCGTGCAGTTCTATCACAACACGCCCGACCGGCTCGCGCTCACCCGCGAGCTGGTCGTCAACGCGCACGGGCGTGGTCGCAAGGTCGCCATCTGCTGTGCCGATGCCGCTCAGCTCAAGCGGCTCGACCAGTTGCTGTGGATAGCCGAACCGCTCAGCTTCATCCCGCATGTCGCGATCGACTCCCCACTCGCGGGCGAAACACCGATCGTGCTCGCGGTCACGGGCGCCGAAACACCCTGGCCGCATGCGGACATGCTGTTCAATCTGGCCGACGACCTTCCACCGGGCTTCGAGGATTTTCGCCTGCTGGTCGAAATCGTCGGCCAGACCGAGGCCGACCGGCTCCCTGCACGCACGCGCTGGGGCGCATACAAGCAGCGCGGCTGCGATATCAAGGCCTTCGACGCCGAGCTGAGGGTGGCCCTATGACGATGAGGGTGGCCGAATGAAGGACTGGCACGCGCTGCCTCCCGACGACGAGCTCGAACGCGCCGACAGCCTGCTCGACCAGGCTGACGCGCTGCTGCGCCGTCACCGTATGGACGACAGGCGTCCGGACGCCACCACACCCGACTGGCCAGCCAGCGCAGACCTCGATGACGCAGACCTGCCCATCCTCACCGAAATCGTCGAGGGTTTCGCTCTGCCGGCTGATCTGCCGCCGAGGACAACGCATCCTTCCACGGGCTTCGAGCGGCCGCCCCCGTCCCCACCTCCGTGGCCGAACGCCCCTGTCGTGCCGACCATCGCGCCCGCGCCCACCGTTGCGGCGACCACCCAGGAAGCCACCGCACTGCAGGACGCGCTGTCGGCAAGGCTGGCCGAGAGGCTCGTCGAACTGGACACCGAGATCGCACGCGAGATCGGCAACTGGATCGCAGCCGAGATGCCGCAGATCCTGGCACGCGAGCTGGACCAGCTGGCCACCCGCCTGCAGACCGAAATGCAGTCGCACCTGCGCGCCACCTTGCTGCCCAGCTTGTCGGCCCGTGTCGGCAGCCTCCTCGACCAAGCGGCCGCGCCGGTCACAAGACCGGATCGGCCGCTGGACAACTGATCGCTCCCCGCTACTTGCCGTACATCAGCCCCGGCAGCCAGGTCGCGATCGCCGGAAACACCACCACCAGCGTCAGCGCCAGCACCTGGATGGCGAGGAAGACCAGCGAGGATCGAAAGATCGTCGCCATGCTGATCGACGCCGGCGCCACGCCACGGATGTAGAACAGCGCATAGCCGAAGGGCGGGCTGAGGAAGCTCATCTGCATGTTCACCAGATAGAGCACGCCAAACCACACCAGCACCTGGTCCGAGCTCGGCCCGGGCAGGCCGAACAGGCCGTCGAAGGTGAGCTGCTTGATGATCGGCACGAAGATCGGCACTGCCAGCAGCAGGATGCCCACCCAATCCAGGAACATGCCCAGGATCACCAGCAGCACCATCATCAGCAGCAGGATGCCATACGGCGACAGGCCGGTTCCGAGCAGGGTTTCGGTTATGAAGGTCTGACCGCCTTTGAGGATGTAGAGGCCGACGAAGATCGACGCGCCGAAGATGATCCACAACACCATCGCCGTCGCCTTGACGGTCGACAGGCTGGCGCCGAACAACCCCTGCAGCGTCAGCCGCCGGTGCAGAAGGGCGACGATCATCGCGCCGAAGGAGCCCAGGCCAGCGGCCTCCACCGGCGTCGCGATGCCGGTGAACAGCAATCCGAGCACGATGACCACGAGCGAGATGGGTGCGATCAGCCCGCGCAGCAGCCTGATCTTGGCGCCCAGATCGATGCGCTCGGAAACCGGCACCGCCGGACCCACCGCCGGGTTCAGGAAAGCGCGCAGCAACACGTAGGCGATGTACAGACCCGACAGCATCAGCCCGGGCAAGACGCTACCGGCGTAAAGCTCCCCCACCGACTGCTGGGCCACCACCGCATACAGGATGGCAAGGATCGAGGGCGGGATCAGGACACCGAGCGCGCCACCGGCCATGATCGAACCCAATGCGATCTGCTCGTCGTAGTGGCGCTTGAGCATCGCCGGCAGCGCGATGATGCCCATGGTGACGATCGCTGCGCCAACCACGCCGACCATTGCCGCGAGGATGGTCGACGCGAGAATGGTCGCCACCGCCAGGCCACCGCGCAGACCGCCCATCCACTGGTACACCGCGTCGAACATTTCCTCGATCAGGCCGGCGCGCTCAAGCATGGTGGCCATGAAGATGAAGAGCGGGATCGCCGCCAGGTCGGGGTTCGTCATCATCGGGAAGATGCGGCTCGGCACCATGTTGAGCATGTCCGAGTCCCCCACCAGATAGAGGAACACCACCCCCAGGCCGCCGGCGACGAAAGCCAGCGGCAGGCCGGCCATCAGCAGCACGAACAAGGACCCGAACATGATCCAGGTCAGCGGCCCCATGTCGACGGCGCCGAGCACGCCCTGCAGCCGGAACAGGAAGTAGTCCTCACCCCAGGGGTCGTAGAAGGCGATATTCACGGCCTCCACCATCATCACCAGGGCGAGCACCAGGGCAACGCCGTACACGGTGTAGCGATAGGCGGAGCTGCTCCCCGTCACCCGCTCAGCAACAGTGCTCTGCATCTCAGTGGTGCTCCTGACAGGCGCGCTCGAAGCGGCGGATATCCTTGATCAGATGGGAAATGCCGGCGAGCAGGATCAGCACCGCGCCGAGCAGCAAAGTGCCTTTCACCGGCCAGTACTGCACCTGCCAGGTCTCCAGCGAGCGCTCGCTCATGTTGTAGCTATCGGCGAAGAAGCGCCAACCGGTCGAGATCATCACCAGCACAAAGGCAAAGAAGAACACCGAGGTGATCACGTCGACCGCGCTGCGCGCACGCTTCGAGAGCTTGGTGTAGATCACATCGACACGCACGTGCGAGCCATGCAGGAGACCGTAGGCGCCGGCGATCACGTACTGCATCCCGAACAGCAGGTAGCTGCTTTCGTGAACCCAGATGGTGGGCTGATTGAACGCATAGCGCATCGTCACCTCGTAGGTGTAGGCGAGCACCGCGTTCACGCTCCAGAGCGCCACGAACATGCCGGTGCGATCGCTCAGCCAGTCGACAGTCCGCTCGAAAACGCTGGCGTCTTCCTCGTGCTTGACCACCGGCAGCACGCCTTTCGCGCGCGCAGCCGCGATCAGCAACAGCGGCATCACCGCCAGCCAGCCCCAGTACGCCCAATGAGGCATGACGAAACCGAAACCCTTGAGCTCGTACATCTTGTCCCGCTCCGCAAATGAAGCGGGCCGGCCCCACGCGGGCCGACCCGGTAGCGCTCAAGATCAGAGCGACTGGCCCTTGAGGTCTTCGTCGGTCACATAGCCCATCAAGTCGTTCTTCATGAACTCGAGTTGCATCTTGAACACGCGCGCTGCGTCCGGATCCTTCTTCGCCCAGTTGAACCAGATCGGAATCGCCGCCTTGCGGAACTTCTCGATATCGTCCGGCCCCATGCGCGACACCTCGCAGCCCGCCTCGCGGAACTTGGTCATCGCCGCCATGTTCGCCTTCTGGATCTCCACGAAGTGCGTCACCGAGTAGGTTCTGACCTGATCCTCCACCAGTTGCTGCATCTTCGGGTTGAGGCGGCGCCAGGCGCCCATGTTGACGGTGAGATCCATCAGATCGACCGGCTGATACACGCTCATCGTGCCCGGGGGCCCGAACAGGATGTACTTGGTGACCTGGTGAAAGCCGAGGTCGTAGTTCACCGCCGGGCCCACGTAGTCGGCGGCGTCGATCGTGCCCTTCTCGAGCGCCGGGAAGATGTCCGATCCGGGCAGCGCCACGGTCGAGCAGCCGAAGGCCTGGAAAACCTCCGCCACCATGCCGCCCGGCAGGCGGATCTTCTTGCCCTTGAGGTCATCGACCGAGCGGATCGGCACCTTGGAGTGGATGATGTTGGCGTCGTGATGGATGGGGCCGACGAAGTACAGACCCTGCTTGGCGTAGATCTCGCGCGCCATCTCGAGCATGCCGAGACCGTAGTACATCGTGTCCCACTGCGCCGGCTGATCCGGCCCCATCGGGTAGGAGGACAGGAACACGGTGGCCGGGATCTTGCCCGCCCAGTAGAGGGTGAATGGGTTCATGCCCTGCAGTACGCCGCTGCGCACCGCGTCGAACAGGGAATTGTTGTCCGCCGCCACCGCCTTCGCCGGGAAGGGCTGGATGGTGAGTTCGCCACCCGACTTCTCCTTGAACCCGTTACACCAGGCTTCGAACAGCCGGTAGCCGGTCGTACCCGCATCCCAGACCGACTGCACCTTCCAGGTCGTGCCCGCCTGCGCGTGCGCGTTACCGATGAATGATGCGCTCACGAGCGCGCTGGCGGCCGTGGTCTTGAGCAGGTCGCGTCGCGTGAATGTCTTGCTCATCGTGTCTCCTTCCCTTTTTGTGGTGAATCTCATGCAGCCCTGACTTATTCCTGCAGCGCAGCAATCAAGAACTAAACCCGTTCTCGTCGAGGCCCGCCCCCAAGCCGGAGACAGTCTCGCCAGACCTTGAACGGACATGCTCGAGATCGTTAAAACGGCTCAAATACGGGAAAACCCGCACCAACGTCGCGCATCCTGGGGCATCGGCGCCGGTGAATCTTGCCCTTATTCAGAAATCGCGAGAACATCGCATAAGGAATATCGCTTATTCTCTATACGAATTAATAATCCGGCATTTCCCGAACCGCTGCCATGGACAAACTGACTGGCCTGCAACTTTTCATCCGCCTCGTCGAAAGCGGCAGCTTCTCGCGCACAGCGCGCGACACGAAACTCTCGCAACCCACCGTGACCAAGCACATCGCAGCGCTCGAGTCGCGCCTAGGCGTGCGTCTGCTCAACCGCAACACGCGCGGCATGCGGCTGACCGAGGCCGGCGCGCTGTACTACGAGCGCTGCAAGATCATCGAGCGCGAACTGGAAGCGGCGGATCGCCTGGTCACCAACCTGGGTGAGGACATCTCCGGCCCCCTGCGCGTCGCGTGCCCGGCTGGCCTGGGGCGCCACGTCGTCCTGCCGCTGGCACGCGAGTTCATGACGCGCAACCCGGGTGTGCGCTTCGACCTCCAGCTCGACGACCACACCCTGAATCTGCTCGAGCATGGCATCGACGTCGCGGTTCGCATGGGGCGACTGGCCGACTCGGCGCTCGGTAGCCGCCAGCTCGGGCTCAACCCCTGGGTCACCGTGGCCAGCCCGAGCTACCTGGCGCGCCAGGGCATGCCCGCCACACCAGAGGCACTTGCCACCCACGACTGCCTCGTGTACAGCAGCGTCCAGGGCGATCAGCGCTGGCACTACCTCGGCGCGGACGCCCGTCCGGTCGCAGTCCCGGTCCGCGGCCCGCTACGCACCAACGACGTCGACTCGATCCTCGCGGCCACACTCGCCGGCATGGGCATCGCCACCCTGCCCGCGTATCTCGCCAGGGCTGCAATCGCGCGTGAAGCGCTCGTCCCGCTGCTGCCCGAGCACACCCTGCCCGTGCAGCAGATGCACGCGGTGTATCCCTCGCCGCGCCTTGTTCCGACCAAGGTGCAGGCCTGGATCTCGTTCCTGCAGACCCAGTTCGGCGACCCGCAGTGGCCCACGCGCGACTGGGAAACGCTGGCGAGCGGCTGAGCGCAGGCTTTCCCGTGGCGGTGCGCGCGGGCCGCACCGGCGCATCCGCTATAATCCGCGCTTTGCCTTAAAGCGCGTACAACACCATGGAACTGGCCAAAAGCTTCGAGCCCGCAGACATCGAACGTCGCTGGTACCCGGAATGGGAATCCCGCGGTTACTTCGACGCCGGGCTCGACACGTCGAACCCCAACGCCTTCTGCATCCTGCTGCCGCCGCCCAACGTCACCGGCACGCTGCACATGGGGCACGGCTTCAACCAGACGCTCATGGACGCGCTCACGCGCTACCACCGCATGCGCGGCGACAACACGCTGTGGCAGCCGGGCACCGACCACGCCGGCATCGCCACCCAGATCG
>NZ_JAVEYL010000008.1:0-142529 GCF_034003485.1 Thauera sp. | reverse complement strand
CGCCCGGGCAGCTACGTGATCCTCAAGTACGTGCGCCCGGTCATCAAGCGCCGCGACACGCAGACGATCCACTGCCCGGCGGCCCCCGCCGGGGTGATCGACGGTAGCCGCGCCGACGTGAGCTTCCTGGTCGGTCTGCTGCTCGACAAGTTCGCCTGGCACCTGCCGCTCTACCGCCAGCATCAGCGCCTGGCGGACGCCGGCATCACGGTCAGCCGGGCCTGGCTCACGCAACTGGCTGCGCAGGCCGCAGCCTTGCTCGTGCCGATCTACGAGGCGCAGCTCGCATCGATCCGCGCCAGCCGCGTCAAGGCCATGGACGAGACGCCGATCAAGGCCGGCCGTGCCGGCCCGGGCAAGATGAAGGCCTGCTACTTCTGGCCGGTCTATGGCGAGTTGCCCGAGATCTGCTTCCCGTTCTTCGAGAGCCGCGCGCACAGCAACGTCGAGAAGGTGCTCGGGCTCAAACCGGTCGACGGCGGGGTCTTGGTCTCGGACGGCTATGGCGCCTACGAGACCTACGCGAGCAAGACCGGGCTCACGCACGCGCAGTGCTGGACGCACTGCCGGCGCGAATTCATCAACGCCGAAGCGGCCGAGCCCGAACTGGCGGCCAAGGCGCTCGAGTTCATCGGTGCGCTCTACGCGGTCGAAGCGAAGATCCGCGACGACAAGCTCAAGGGCGAGGCCAAGCGCGAGTACCGGCTCGATCACGCGCGGCCGATCGTGGCGGCCTTCTTCACGTGGGTACAGGAACGCCTGGAGGCGCAAGGACTGCTGCCCAGCAGCCCGCTGACCAAGGCGCTGATCTACGCGCACAAGCGACGGGCGGCACTGGAAGTGTTCCTGGCCGACCCGGATGTGCCGATCGATACCAACCATCTCGAACGGGCGCTACGGCCAATTCCGCTGGGTCGAAAAAATTGGATGTTCAGCTGGACCGAGCTCGGCGCCCAGCATGTCGGCGTCGTCCAGAGCCTGATTGCGACCTGTCGGCTGCATGAGCTCGATCCGTACGACTATCTTGTCGACGTACTGCAGCGCGTCGGCCAACATCCGGCCGCCGATGTCGCACAGCTCACGCCCAGGCTGTGGAAGCAGCACTGCGGGAACGCGCCGTTGCGCTCGGATATCTCAAGGCGCGCTGCGTAGCAACGACGCCGCTGGGTGAGCGCTTACTTTGCGCTGGTGGGCAAGGCATTGTGGCTGCGGGCCACCGACGCCGTGGTCACCGTCTATCACGACTTCAAGCCGGTCGCCACGCATGCCCGCGCACGGCGCCCCGGCGAGCGGCGCACCGTCTCGGATCATCTGCCGCCGGCCGCCCAGCGCTTCTTCGCGCACGACCGCAGCTGGTGTCTGCAGCAGGCCCGTGAGATCGGAGACGCCTGCGTGCAGCTGATCGGGCAGCTGCTCTCAGACCGCATCAGCGAGCGCCTGCGGGCTGCTCAGGGCGTTCTCGCGCTCAAGGGCCAGTACGGCGCCGCACGCCTCGAGGCGGCCTGCGAGCGGGCCATCACCCACGACAGCCCGCACTACCGCTCCGTCAAGACCATCCTCGCAGGTGAGCACGATCACCCCCGAGCCCTATGCGGGCCGGGCCCGCTTCGCGCGCGCCACCGCGTCGCTGTTCGAAGACGACGGTCCCACGTTTCACTGACCCGGGCGCACAACGCGCCCACTTCATCCAAGGAGCCACACCCCATGAACACTGCCACCCAACTGGCACCGCAGCTCAAGCAGTTGCGCCTCTCCGGCATCCTCGATTCGCTCGACGCTCCCAAATACTCAGGACGTAGCGCACTGCGGATGTCGTCAAGCCATCGCCCACTCGAACTCAGAGACGGTTGCACTCTCGTGCGTACTGTCAACGCACAGCACTCGGGCTAGCCGTTTCGTGCCCCTCTCCGCCCCCCCCTGCCCAGCGATCGACATGACCGCCCTCGACTGCATCGTGCCTACTCCGCAAACACCGATTGGCGCTCAGGACTGCCCCGATCTTCGTGGTACCTGACGCAAACCTCCTCAACGATCAGACGGATATCCCACGCCATTGTGGAGCCATCACTGGCGGAAAGGCACCCTCCTCACCCCCGTGTACTTTCTATTCCCAGACATAAAATAAAAAGCGCCCACAAGGGGCGCGATACCAAGAACGGTGTTCCAGCTCTGGCTATTAATCCACAGTCAATGCGACATCAATACCAGCATCCCGATACAACTCTTTGGCAAGCCACCCATAACCGAAATACTCCTTCACTTGCTCAACAGTGTCGCAAACCTTACCATCGTAGCTATCGCTTTCGCCCTGCCAACAGGTCCTATCCACCCGCTGACACACGAAATTAACCGCAGCCGTTTCGTAAAGAGAAAGCTCTGAATGGCGTCCAACTTGGCCACTGTACTCACCAACCCTTGCCCTATCAGAATAACTCCTGACCTTCGCACGGATTTTCCCGAAAAACCGAAGGTCAGGTGCATTATCAACTTCGACCACAAACAACTCCATCTCGTCGTCCGCTGATGCACCGATGTGGACCACCTTCTTTTCAAGCGCAACACCCTCTGCAACGAGGTCATTCTGAGCAGTCTTTTGATTCATGTTCAAGCTCCAATAAAGTCACACGTGATTGCGTGACGGAGCAAACTATAGAGAAGTCCGTTATACAAGTCTCTGAGTTGTGAAATGAGATTTACAAATCACTGACTTGATATTTCATCCCTCAGACGTCTCGAGTAATGCCTTCATCAGCGGGAAAGTCTATTTTTTGGCGCTTGGGTTGAGCCATAACTTGCTCCACCAGAAAATCGTGCGCTCTCCAGTACAATCGCTCAAGCCTCTGACTTCCTCCGGTACGCTATACTCCCGCCTCATCATTCGGCTCACCAACGCCCTCTAAGAAATTACTTCGTAACGCCATACCCTGGGCGAATCGATGCGCTAATTCACACGCACGCTAACACAGCCCTCCAATGAGAACTCTGAGCGCAGCTCATCGCCTTCAATCACACGAAGATCATAGTCGCCGTATTCGATCAACTGGATTACCAGAAAGTAGTGCAAGAATCCTTGCAAACCCACTCAATAAAACAATAAATCGAATATACAAAATCTGCTCTTATATTCTGACCATCCCATTTATTATCTTATAACCGCTCAGCCTCTTTAGCCGCGTATTTTATCACACTGGTCACTGTCCCGTAAGATATATCCAAATGATGACTTATCATAACATTATGCAAGAAGGTTAAATCAACAGGCTTTCCTCTCAACTCCTCAATCTCTTTCTTTAAACCCTCTACCACCGTGTACGCGCTTGTGAGCTTCTTCTTTTCACCGCCTTTGCTTTGCGGCGTTTGCTTGACCGGGCTTTTATCAGGAACAGAAATTACAACTGGAATATTATTTAATAGCTTTTCGATATCATCGAATTTTACAAACAAGTCCCCGCGCCTGAAAATTAACACACTAGGCTCATAATCCTCTACGAAACCGTCTTCCCCCTCTTGATACGTTTCAGAAACCCCCTCTTCGGCACCGAGCTTCCTCCAAGTCAAACCATTTTTCCCATTAAATGACATGAATTCCTGGAATTCACGTGTCGGATGAGTCGTTTCCCAAAACACCCCCTTCTCATCCGGATCGACACAAATTCCGCCAGCCCAATAGGCGTCATCTTGCTTAAGCAGTTGAGCAACATCTGCAGCACCAAGCCGAATAAATGTAAAGTACCTTTTTTCAGGAAATGGTGATAAAACCTCAACAAACATCTCTCCCGGCTTGTTTGCATCAGCTGTACTTTTTTGGGCTGTTACATAACGCCAATCGTTTAGCAATGTATAAAGTTGCAGACTACCCTCTGCGGCAAGGATAAGCAATGTATCCGGATCGACACCTAAGCGCTCTGCTGCCATCTTTAAACGCTGATATTTTGTCTTAACCATAACTCATATTCCCTATAAAACACCGATAAGACACACATACAAAGCAAAAACTTTTATATTTTTTACTAAAAGTATTTTAGTCACCTTTTATGAACAACCTAAATATAATATTAATTTAAGCGCAATCCACTCATTACATAAAGCCGTTATTTCCTGATTAACTCGCACACAGCAGAAAATCTACCTAAATGAATGAGAGCCCACTTCTGAGCGGCACATAGAATTTCGATCTAGTAGAAAGCGCCAAACTAAGAATGCAAGCCAAGATACTGAGCTAAACACCCCTTCTCCAAACGCGGCTCCGACGATCCTACGGATCTCTCTGGCGAAGTTGTGAGCGGAACGCTGTACCGACGGGCTCGACCTTCTGCGCGCCCATCAAGTTTGACTATGCATCGCTATTTTTTGGCGGTCGGGCTCACCATCTTCACGGGCCACTTGAAGTTTTTCTATCGAGGTCGTGATGGACCCCGGTGAGGCGCGGAGGGTGACAACATGCCCCATCTATTCGCGGAGAACGCAGCTTAACCCTGATACCCGGCCCTAAGCTGTGACATAGGTCATCGGAGCCCAGGATCTCGGAAACTACGAGCAGGCAGACTCGGACAAGTAAAGACTTGGCTGTTCGTGCAAATCCCGCTTCAGCTCTACCAGAAGGCAGATAAGACGGCCGATGCCCCTGGCACGACCAATTTTAAGGGGGATGGGATAGAGGCCGAACTCGGCAGGCTGGCCATCACGGCCAAGTCGAGCAAGTTGGCGATCTCCTGCACTTAGCCCAACAGGAGCCCATTGCGCAGGAGGAGTTCAAGGCAGCCTAGTTTGCTGAGCACACCTGCCCATGGACGGCGCCGATGAGCCCATCCGCATCTCTGCCCAACCGCAAGCCGTCCTCACCACACCTCGGCGATGCATTTTTCTGCCGTGTGGACGTCTGGATCCAAGAAAGCCCGATCTCAACCATCGAAACCCATGCGATCACTGAGGTGCTGATGCGGCTGACGGTCATCACAAACCCCGGCTTCACGCTGACGGATATCCTCGAGTTTTCCCCTGAGGGCCTCGGCAGAAAATCGGCTTTCCGGGCACCCAGGCGCCACGAGCTCGGCGCCAGTTGCGCTGTTCTCGGATCGCCCCGAACTTCCGCTTAAGGTGATCGACGAGTGCAGCCTCGTTGGGCAGCATCCGATGTTCGTGCACGTAGCTCCATCGGTCGCGATACAGCGCCTGCGCTAGTTCGGGCGTGATCATCGGAGTATCGCGCTGGTCCCACATGATGAAGTGGAGTTCGGGAAAGCGGGCCGGTCGGATCATGCCGGCCAGCAGGTCGTCCATCCGAAGAGCTCTTACGGCCTTGACCACAATTTTCTCCTCGTATGCGACAGGTGGGGCCGAAAGTCGCTCTCACCTTTCATCTCAAGTAAACCAACCTACCGCAGGCGATCTGAGGCCGGCCGTCCTTTCCTTGTGGTGAGCGCTACCCACGTGGAGAATAGGTTTTGCTCAGATCGGCCGGCGAAAATAGGCCTGACTGCAGGTGCTGCGGTCATTGACGATGAACAGTCAGCCCAGCTCACACGGCATCCCGAGTGATCAACGGGCGAGACGGCAGGCTGGAGGTGTCTTTGGCGATATTGTGAGCCAGTTTCCAGGCCTCGAATTTCGCAACGAGTCGCCGATTTCCAAGCGCACGGGCCACCTCAATAACGGTGCGCTCTCCGTCGACGAGCCTCGCCCAGTCTTCGAACCCATCCGGAACATCTGCGCCGACACCGAGAAGCACGCGAAGCGTCGTGACTCCGAACTCATTCGCGAGATCCCATTGCTCGAACCCTGCCGGCAGCAATCCATGCATGGCTGCAAAATGGGCAAGCGGGCTCCCCTGCGCGTCCCGCAGTCCCCAGTCTGAGAAGTCACGCGGAAGAGTCCGCGCGGTCAGATGAAGCAGCGCTTCGTTATAGGTCACCAGTCGCCCTCCCAGCTAGAAGTCGATTGCTGTTGTCGAACCAGCAACACCTCTGCAACCCAAGACCTTCGGTATCCGCTGCGTACGACGCCTCATCTCAATCGTTTCTGCGGTGTCAGCGTGCACACGACCGACAGACTCCAGGAACAGCACGGAGATCTTCACGACGACGGCCTCTTCCAGAACGCCGAGGTCATCGCCATCATCCCCTCAAGCCTCTGGTCGGCATTCGCTGCATCGAACTGCAGGCCGTCAAACCCACGGACCGCGTTCACACGAAATTCAGTCGCCTGCTTCACGCAGAAGTCATCCGCAACTTCGTTCAACAGATCGAGGATCCAAAGCTCGGCCCCCTCCTCCGTCGTTCCAGGCACCCTTCGCTCTACCGAGGCTGGCCTGGTGGAATCGAAGCGCCAGATCGTCGTCATGCGATTGCGCTCGGCCTCAGTCCGACCTCCGTGGCGAAGGCACCGCACCTGAACCGTGTTGTCCTGTACGTCCATCAACCCTGCCTCCCCGCATACCTCGCAGATCCTCCCCGAGATCTCCTCAGCCATCTGAACCAAGCCGTCGATGAAATCGTCCTTCGAAGCGAGGTAGCAACGGAGAGAGCCGTTTTCTCCTTCACCTGGCGGGCTCTTGGAAGGGGGATCCCTACGCTCATGCAGTGCCTGGTGATCTCATCGAACAGGGCATCGAGTAGATCCAGCCAACCATCGTCGCACTGGATGCCGTCGGCCAGGCTGGCGAGGACTCCGGATGCCGGGCGAGCAGGTCATCTTGAATGAGATCGTTCAAGCGCTCGTCCTCCTCCAGAAGGCTGCGGCCATGTCCATGATCCCCTGCGTCTCTTCATCGACGCCCTCCGCATCGAAGAGCATGCTGCCATCTTCAATCCGGACCTCTTTGACCTTAACGTCCGCGCCCTTTCTCGACTCGCAGTAGCTGATGAGCGCAACGTTCAAGACGTCCAAAAGGGTGATCGACTCTCCATCCTTCGTATATGCCGGAACGCGGCGCTCGTAGGGCGGGCGATCCTTGATCGTCTTTGTAACGCTGCCCACCGCATTCCTCGAGCCAGCAGCCCCAGCCTTGATACGGCTGTGGTCCGGACAACGGACCTCCAGACAGCCCGCTTCGAAACCCATCAGCCTTGCCGGCCCGCCGCAAACCTCACAGGTCGAGTCAGTAATGCTCTCAGCCATCCAGATCAACCCATCAATGTAGGGCGTCGTGACGTCCATGTAGACCCGGAGGTTGCCAAATTTCTCTTTGATCTGAACCGCCTTCGGTGATGGAAATAGAACCCCTTCGCAGTATTGAGTGATTTTCTCAAACAAGACATCGAGGATCGGATACCAACCGGGGCCACACTCGATGCCGAACGCCATGCAGCTATCTCTTACTGATGCATAGCGATCCTGAAAGATCAGAGGAAACTTCTCGACAAGATCGCCTTCAGTAATCTTCTGCATCGGAGTGTCCCAAGGTAGCATTGATCATCGCACCGTTAATTCTGGAAAACCCCTTGATTTTTCGATTCAATAGGTAGAGCCCCAGAATAATCTTTTTCAAGGGCATCGATAAAGCTGCCGCCATTTTTGAGCCGACAGCTTGCCGGTCGAGCAACTACTCGGTCACAAACCCGATCCTCGCGCCCTTCTTCGATCCTCCGGCGATCTCGAAAAGAGCATCTACACGGCCAAGTCCATCCCGGATCGCCGCCCCGAGGGTAAAACGCAAGCGCCGGCTGGCCTCACGCGGCGAAATCCGCTCACTAGCCATCTTCTCCAAGACCGCCCGACTCAGTTCCGGCGCACTCGGGTGCCCTTCACAATGGGCGAGCCATTGCCGCCGATAGATCTCGGCCAACTCGCTAGCAGTTGGCGGCTTGATCTCAACGATCTCGAACCGACTCTTGATCGGCTTCGACAGGGCCCCGAGCTCATTTGCCGTAGCCAGCTTCCACAACGCAGATGCGTCAAAGGCGATGTCCACGGCCTGGTCTTCGAAACGCTTGGCCGTCCGGGGGTCAAGGAGGTCAAGCAGCGAGCTCTCCGTGCTGTACCTCGAGTCACCGCTCATCTTGTCGATCTCATCGAGCAGCAACACGCCGTTTGCGAAGTCGCCCGAGGCCAAAAGCTTCCAAACCTGGCCCGGGGAACTGTTCGACCAGTGGGTGGAGGTTCCCACAACCTGAAAACCGCCCTGCGCCGCACCGAGCGGGATGGATGCCATGTTGACCCCAACAGCCTCAGCCAGCGCCTCGACAAAGAGCGTTTTCCCGACGCCTGGAGCGCCGACCATCAACAACGGCTCTACCACCAGTCCGTGCTCAAGGTCGGAACTGACAGCGACGAGCGCCTCAATTGCATCTACCACACGCACGAAGTTCGGAAAACGTTCCCGAAGCGAATCCAGGCGCTGGGGAAATTGGCGAACAGCGCGGCGCCCCCGATGCCTGCGCATCAGCTTCTCCCAGCCTTGTAGCTGTTCGCGGCGCTCCCGATCACTTTTGCCACGCATCTCGATGACGCCCGAAAACGCGACGAGGTCGAAGATCTGACGCATAGGCCCGGTAAGGGCGTCACTTTGCAACGGCGCGCCCTCCCCGTCCCCAACCGCTTCCACATCCCCGGTACCCCGACGCCCCTTGTCCTCCAGTTCCTTCTTCTCGGCCTGGCGCGCCTTGCCCTTCTCTTCGGCGATCCGCCGCGCCGCTTCTCGCGGAAGAAGGATCGATTGACCACGCTCGTTGAAAAACTTCGTAGGGACATAGCCCCCATCATCTCTTGCCCTGGTCTCAAACATTGTCCACGCTCCGATTAGAATACTGCTCTATCGGGCCTTCAATACGTGAGTGAAAATCGAAGTCATGACGAAGAGGATCGCAATTACAAACCGGGCGAACGAGAGAGAGAAAGGAGGGCGAAAAGGAGGTTGACAACCGAACTGCCACCGGAGAGGCAGGATACCTATTTACTCGAACAAGAAAATTCTTTCGGCTTGTAAAAATCATACATTTATTCATCTTTAACAAGCCCCTTGTTCCTGATTCTGATGGATTCTCGCGACCAGCCCATCGAGATCACTGACACTGAAGTCAATCTTCTTTTCTTCAAGCGCGAGTCTGTATCCAGTCCTATTTTCTACGTGCTCTTCAATCTTCAGTCCATCCAAGCGGGTATGTGCAGAAAACCCGTCATGCTGAACAAGGACGATCTCATCACTGTAGAGCTCAAGTGCGCTCTTAACGCCAAGAGCTTCAACACCCTGCACAAGATGCGCAATCGCGCGCATCGGCTTGCTTTTATCGAACTCAATGGCCTTCCCCATAGCATTAGGGAGTCGCCAGTTAGCTGTACGCGGTGGGTCATTCAAAATGATCTCGCACCCCCTACCGATGTCTCTGACCAAGTCTTTGAAAAACGGTACTGCAAACAATCGCGCAGCGGCGTCTTGCCCGATCTCCCTCGAAATCGCATTCTTGTAGCAAAGCGTTGTAGATGTTCCGTACATGACTGCGATCAAACACTGCTTGGCCTGCTCGACTGAGATTGAAGCTTGTTGAGCAATGATCTGCTGGAGCTCTGCCTTTCTGCTGAGGTAGTCATGAATAGCTTCAGTCCTGTAGCCATTCCTCTCGCTCATCTGGGCAAAGATAGTGAAGTGACAGTGAGAAAAGTCGTAATCCCAGTGCCCATCCAAGGCTGCCCGTTTCACAATTCTCGGGGCATTCTGAAGACTCAGTCCTCGTGTATAAAGACGACCGCTTTCGGCTTCGACATAGAGATGCGGCATGGAACCATGCCGTGTCGACAGGGATGTCGAGAGACGGATTGCACAGGCGACCGAAAGGAGGAGCCGCCTAATTGTCTCGCGGCATTTACCTGACCACTCATCGCAACACGAACGAAGTTTTTCGTTCAAACCTGCTTTTAAGGCCTCGAGCATATCTACCCGAACCGGAACGCAGCTCAGAGAACTCCCGCAAGGCCATTCCGTAGCCTTAGATCCACGCATATCAGTAGATGCAACTGCCGCACGGAGCTTTTTGACCGCCCGAAGTGAACCTGTAACCAGGTAGGATGGCGACGAAAACGGGTCCAAGAGGTAGCTATCCAGAACGTTCTGGAAATGAGGAAGCAATCGATACCCCTCAGTGGCACCGTCCTCATAAAGCCAGTTTGTTGTTAGATCGAAGATCTGCAACCGCTCGTTGATTCGGGAGAAATCCGCTCGACCGAACCACTTTTCAAGCTCCGCGTAATGGAACCTGTGAGAATCCCCGAAAATGCAATGCCGACGCCCCTTTGAAGCGCTACACCACACCATATCGGCCAACGCCCACTGCTGATGTCGGTTCAGCTTCGCGTATCCAGGCACGTTTGCGCGAAGATGATCGATAAAATCCGCAGACAAGAAACCGTGCCGCGTGCTCATGATGGCCTCCCGTCCCGCTGCCAGACGGAGCGCGGATGGATAGCCCTGACGACAACAAATTTCTTAAAGACTACATTCCTTCTTTCGATGTAAAACAAACTCTCCTCCTCGACAGAATGGAGAGATCCTAAATAATAATAAAAAATAACGCAAGGCTTTTTTCAATCCTTTAACGCCTTTTTTAAAACCTAGACAGATTCTGGAGTTTAATCTCCGCCAGACCAAGTTTCCTAAAGCTCTCGACGACCGACCATCTGGCGACGGCTCTCACCGAGGACTGCCCCCGAACGGCGCTCGACTGCTGCCGTAAGGACCGCAAGCTCTATTTGTAGTGACTCGAGTTCAGCACCTGCGGTAGACAAGAAATGGGAAGCCTCACCGAGAACCTCGACTTCCCTCTTGCACTGCTCATCATTCGTGTGCTCGGCTGCACGACCATCGACGCCCCGACCGGACATGAATCCACCTCATCGCTCGATGGAAAGCAGTGACGGTCCCAAACAGAGATTGTTCTTCGCCCCTCACAGACACGCCAACAACCTCATTGGCCAGCCAAACGCCTTCCCTGCCATTCACCAAAATTCCGGCAGTCGCAACTTAGAAGTCCCACAGATGGCCAGATGGAGAGCAGTTCGTGAGGACCAAACGAGTCGTGGTGACATTGTGGTGAGGGCCACGACGCGGATGAACGAATCAAGGAGTGAAACGAGTAGTCATTAGCAAGGCTCCAACGGGCCGACGATTAAGGCACCTCGTCAGCCGCGCTTTGTAACGATAAGACAGGGCGCCTCGACGCTCAACACGCCCCCCCGAACTTGGCGAAAGAGGTAGCGCGATCACTACAGTCCCTCAGAGACGAAAGTTAGTCCCTGACCTGCTGCTTTCATCAAAGACAGTCCGACTTCTGAAGAGCTCGTGGCGAAGCCCCTGCATGATCATCAACGCGCACGCTTTACCCCTACTCCGCCGCCTTTCAAAAACAAGTCATAATTCTATAAAAAAAGACAATTTTCTATAAAATTAATATACTATGCACATAATCACACCTTTGACTTTTTATGGCCTTCTATACCATTTCTTTCAGCGCAGATACCATTCTAAAGCTGTTACACCGATCCCGAATCAGCACAATCTCTGCTTCAAAAATTCCCGACACACGTTCAAACCAGGCTGATCCGGGAGTCTGGCTTGTGATCAATCCCGCGAGAAACGTAAACTCGCTCGGGGACCAGCGACCAGATTTCTCAGTTTACATTATTGATGGTACCCACAGCTGCGAGGATCAAACAGCAGTTCTTCCACTTCAAAGCCAATCAGCAAACTGGATGGATCTCCTTCATCAGCTTTCAACGCTTCATAAAGGGGAGCCATGCATGTACTCCTTGGCTCCTGAGGATCTTTCCAGATGCCTCGCTGGAAAGAAAAACTTCCTGATGATCGATATTTTCTCGGATCACATCGAGTTTTGCGGGGTTGAGCCCTACGGCATCTAAAAGCACGCGAATCCATGCTCGAAGATCTAAGGTGATATTAGAAACCGCTATCTCGCGCAATTGCGGACTTGCAAGGGGAAATACAAGCCGCCTTACTCGCTTTGCCGACCATCCATTTTTTATCCCGGCGGTCCACCTCGATGGCGTCCGCAAGCCTTGCGGCTTGATAAGCGGCGTAACGCGTGGCGTACTCACTCCCCATGCGACCATGACGCAGTGCCAGGCGAGCAACTGTTTCTCCGAAGCCGTCTCGTAGGTGCCAGGCTGAGAAGCGTTCGGGCAGCTTTCCAGCAAACGCAGCTGCGTGAGCGACAGTTGACAGGTCAGCGGCTCTCAGCTCCCAGCGATCGAAGTCTTTAGGCAACCGACCCGCGTATGCCGCAGAGTGAGCGACCGTATTGCCGTAATCATTCATCAATTCCCATAGGCAGAAGCCTTTCGGGAGACGCCCAGTCTTCGCTGCGACATGCGCAACAGACTCATAAAAGACTCCCTTCAGCTCCCAGCGGTCGAAACTGGACGGCAGCGGACCGCGCGGCGGATAGCATGGAACCCGTTGTCCAGAAGAGGGAAGCTGCAACCGCTGGATCCTTGCCGCCGAATCCGTTGACGATTCGGCAGTCAAGAATTCCCTCGACATACTCAGCATCATGCGCCAGCCTGAGTTGCGCCTCGGTCAATGGCTGGGGTGCAACGAGGCTGATCGGAAATGGCATCGTCTGCCACCGCTCGACCACCCTGCGCGGCTTCGCCGCGCTGGGCGAAAACGATGCCGGCTGTGACACCTGCCGGGCATCGTAGAAAACGGGTATGGTTTCCTTCATGACTGCCGATCGGAATGGAGACGGCGCAATCATACGGAGGGTGGTGTCTCACCGAGTGCGACACCCTGTTTTGGCGCAGATTGACAACGAGAGGATTCCATGAGCCAGGCGGAGCGTATCGCCAGAATTCACTTCCTTCTGAAATCAACGGGAATCGTTACGCTGGCTCAACTCAAGGCCGATTTCGAAGTATCGCGTGCGACAGTCATGCGCGACATCGAGCTCATGCGCGACAGGCTTGGCGCCCCAATCGAATACGATGCCGAACTGAACGCATATAAGTACGCCAAAAGCGCGGGCAGAACGTTGCATTATCGCCCGGAGCGTTTCAATGTCCCGGGGATGTGGCTCGATAGCGAAGAAGCCTATGCGCTGCTTACCGTATTGAATGTCATCGCGAAGATCGATCCTGGAGGCTGGATGCCCTATGTTGGCCCGCTGCGCAGGGTGCTGAAGCATGCTCTTTGCGAGGAAAGCTTCAACATGAAAGGGTTTCACAAGAAGATCGGCGTCGAGTTGCCGAACCTGCGTCAGGGCAAGTCGGGCGTAATGGCGAAGATGATGCGAGCACTGGTGAACGAGTTCGAGGCAATCCTGGTGTGGCAGGGTGATGACGAAGTGCTCAACAGTGCTTCCTGCTCGCTGCAACGTTTCGTGTTGACCAGCAATGGTTGGGCGGCCGAGTTTGTCGTTGGGGAAGATCAGGCGCGGCAGCGAGTGCCGCTGATACGTTTTTCAGACTGTACGCTGACGAATCGATCTGCCCGGCTTCTTCCCGGATCTTCCAGCGACATTTGGAGCGATCTCGATGCGCTCAGGAACATTCAAGTGCGTGTTTGATTGCCCTTCAGGGTGGGAAGGGAACTCGTCTATCACGTGCTGCACTGTGTCGTCATCCCCGAAGGGCTTGATAGCGCAGTAGGCCATCAAGCCCTTCGGTTTGAGGAGGCTGGTCAGGAAGCCCCTTTAGAGCGAGGCGGGTCGCGGGCGGGCGCGGAGTGCTCCCTGATGCCGGCAACGGCGATGTTTCCATGACTTTCGTTTTTGTACTTGGGTAGCACGAGGCCCTGCCGCGCGCGCGCTCAGTCAGAACTAGCTTGAGTCCCCTCGTCCTTGCAGATGGAGGGGCGTCGAGTGAAACGGACCGAACGGACGAAGCTCAGCGCTTGACGCGTGCGCGCTCGACGATGATGTCAGCCTGCGCCTGGGTCACGCCCGGACCGAGCGTGCCGAACATGGCGCCCCAGCTATTGACGCCACCGCCGAGCCGGGTCTTCATGAAAACGTCGATCACCTCGGGCGTCGAGTGGCGCAACAGTTCGGCGCCTTGCAGCGAGCGGGCAATCGCTTCGGATGCCGGGCGGGCAAAGAACTCATCCTCCACCATGGCGTCGAGCACTGGCCCCATCGCATTCACGTAGGCATCGAAGCGCGCATCCTGCCTCCGTACGTCGGCCAGTTCAGCGAACAGGGCTTCGCGGCAGTTCGCATTCTTGCGGATCGCGCGGCGCACGTCCATGCACATCATGTTGGCCGTGCCTTCCCACACGCTGTTGAGCGGCGCTTCGCGGTACAGGCGGGCCATCGGGCCGTCTTCGACGAAGCCGTTGCCGCCGTGGCACTGCAGGGCCTCGTTGGCAATCGCCACCGCGCGCGAGCAGTTGAAGTATTTCGCCATCGGCGTGGTGACGCGGGCGAAAGCCTTTTCCTGCGGGTTCGAGTCGATGTAGTCGGTCGCCTTGGCGATGCGCAGCGCCATCAGGGTGGCGGCCTCGACTTCCACCGCCATGTCGGCCAGCACGTTGGCCATCATGGGGCGCCTGGCCAGGCTGGAGCCGAAGCCATTGCGGGTGGTGGCGTGGTTCAGTGCCAGCGTCAGCATCTGGCGCATCAGGCCGGCCGAACCGATGGCGAAATCCAGGCGGGTGAGGTGCGAGTGGGAGATGATCTCGCGGATTCCGGCACCTTCCTCACCCACGCGGATCGCTAGCGTGCCGCTGTACTCCACCTCGCTGCTGGCGTTGGAACGGTTGCCGGCCTTGTCCTTGAGGCGCTGGATGAAAAAGCGGTTGTGGCTGCCGTCGGGCAGCGTGCGTGGCAGGAAAAAGCAGGTGACGCCCCCATTGACCTTCGCCAGCGTGAAGAAACCGTCGGACTGCGGCACTGAGCAGAACCACTTGTGCCCGGTCAACGCGTACCAATGGGCGTTAGCGCCGTGATAGTCGGCGGTGTGTGAGAACACCGCCGTGGTTTGCGTTTCACGCAGATCCGAGCCGCCCTGTTTTTCGGTCATGGCATACCCGATCACCACCGAAGGCTTGTCGCCCACTTCGCGGCGGCTGTTCTCATAGACCGTGCCCAGACACTTTTCGGCCCAGATCTTCAGCGCCGGCTCGTGACTGAAGCCGGCGTAGGACGCGTAGGCCATCCCGGTCGGGCAGCCGGTGCCCTGCTCTACCTGGTTCCACAGGTAGGAGAGCACCGCGCGAGCATAGTGCGGATGCTTCTCCGTGCTCGTCCACGACAGGGTCGGCACCTCGTGCTTCCAGGCGAGCGACATCAGCGCGTGCCAGGCGGGGTGGAGCTCGACCCAATCGATGCGATTGCCGAAACGGTCGTGAGTCTTCAGCTCCGGGGCATTGCGGTTGGCCTGGCGGGCGAGCTCCTGCACCGCGTCGTCGCCCGCCAGCTGGCCAATGGCAGCGCAGCGGAAAGCCGCCCACGGTGCTTCGCGCTCGATGGCGGCCTTGAGCACGGTGTCGTCGTCGAAAGCGTTGAAGCCGGTCGGCATCGCCGCCTGATTGTTGACGACGTGGGTCGAGTAGCGGTCGGCGCTCGTCTTGAGGACGCTCTGTGCGGGGATGGGGGCGTTCATGCGTGTCTCCTCTGGTTCGTGTCGAGTGAAGCGATCTTGTTGGGATAGGCCGTGACTGCCGCACAGCAAACGTCGGCAATCTGGCCCGCGAGTGCATGGACGGCTGCCGGCCCTTCGCTGCCCGAGCGGTCGAAATCGGCGTTGAGCGGTGAAAGGGGGCCGATGAGGCTTTCCATAAAACCGCCCACGATTACCGTCGCCGCGATGCTGGGGTCCAAATCGGCACGGAAGTCACCCGAGGCCTGGCCGGCCTTGACGATGCGCATGATCTGTTTGCTGATCGCGTGGCGATACACCAGTCGCGCCTCATCGATCTCGCGATCGCAGGGCTCGGCGATCAGGGCGTAGGCCAGGCGCCGATTGCGCATCGCGCGCTCGACGAAGGCTGAGACCGCGACATGGAGGGTCTGGGACGGCGCTTCGGGGTTGTTCACGATGCCCTCCAGCACATCGACCTCGCGCTGGGACACCACCGACAGCACCTCTACACAGAGGTCCGCCTTGGAAGGGAAGTAGCGGTAAACCGAGCCCGTCGCGATGCCGGCGGCGGCGGCGACGTGGCTAATCTGCGCCTCGCTCCATCCTCCCTCGGAGACCAGTCGGCGGGCGGCGTCCAGGATGCGTTGGCGGTTATCGGCGAGGCGTGCCTCGACGCGTTCGGTCTTGCGATAGGCCACAATGAAATGAACTTTAATTCAGTTAGTGAACCGTAGTTCAGTTCTTTTGGATGTGCAAGCCCCTCGCAAGGTGTTCGCATGTACTCAGATGCGTGATACCGGGAGGCGCGCAAGGAGTGCGTCCATGTAGCGCTCGAAGAGCCTGTCCGGGTTCTGCCTGAAGAGGCGGATCCGTCCAGTGTTGTTCAGCACGAGCACGCCGACGATGTGCGCGAACACGGCGGTGGTCTCGCCTACGGCCTCGTCGATACGCAGGCCCAATGCCGTGAGCTGAAGCTCGACCGGTCGCAGGGCCGCCATCAACTGTTCGTTGAGCGTCTGGTTCAGCCCGGGCGTCAGCCCCCGGGGCTTGACCCCATTGAACAGGTAGAAGCCGAGGTCAAGCTCCTTCGGGTTGTCGCGGTAGAACGTGTAGAAGGCGCGGGCCTTGGCCCGCAATAGGTCAGCGGGCGCGTCTGAGCTCGCGTCGGCTGAAGCGACGACCGCGTTCAGGCGTTGCAGGGATTCGCCCAGCAGGGCGCCGTAGATCTCTTCCAGATTGGCGAAGTAGCTGTAGATGGCGCCGGGGGTATAGCCCGCCCGTTTGGCGATCTCACGCAGGCTCGCGCCATCGAGCCCCAACTCGAAGAACGCAGCCCGCGCGGCATCGAGGATGAGTGTGCGGCGCGCCTCGTTGAGGGCGCGCTCGCGGCGCGCTCGCGGTTCGCCTGACGTCGTGCGGGCGCCGGTCCCGTCGTTATGGGCAATCGTTGACTTGGGCATGAGGCCAATTCTAGACTGACCTCAGAATTGAACACTGTTCAATTCGAAAAACACATCACCAGAGAGGAGTCGCCATGTCAGCCACGCTCACCAGCGGTTTGATGGACGGTCAGGAGTATCGGGAGTCCCTGAGAAAGTACAAACCCACCGTCTATGTCGATGGACAACGGATCGAGTCCGTCGCCGATGCGCCTTCTCTGCAACCCGGGATCAACGCCCTGGCGGTCACCTACGACTTCGCGCACGACCCGGCGCTGGCGCCGCTGATGCTCGCGAAGCAGTCGGTGTCGGGCAAGACGGTCAACCGGATGCTGCACATTAACGAATCGGCCGGCGACTTGCTCAACAAGCTCGAAGCGATCCGCGTGCTGTGCCAGGAGACGGGCTGCGCGCAGCGTTACCTCGCGCACGACGCCCTCAACGGCATCGGCCAGGCCATGGCCAAGCTGGACGACGCCAAGGGTTCGACGGAGTACCGCGCCAGGTTCGCCTCCTATCTCCAGCGCGTCCAGGATGAGGATCTGACACTGGGCATCGCGATGACCGACGCCAAGGGCGACCGCAGCAAGCGCCCCAGCCAGCAGCTGAACCAGGACGTCTATGTTCATGTGGTTGAGCGCAACACCAAGGGCATCGTGATCACTGGCACCAAGGCCATCGTTACCGGCGCACCATACGTGCATGAGTTCCTGGTCATGCCTTCGCGAAACATGCGCGCCGACGACAAGGATTTCGCGCTGTGCTGTGCCGTGCCAGTCGATGCGCCGGGGGTGACCATCGTCGCCCGGCCGGCCGGACGTCCCGGCGAGAAGCCAGAGCACGGCGCACCGCTCTTCTCACGCAAGTATGGCCAATCGACCGGCGTGGTGATCTTCGACAAGGTCTTCGTGCCGTGGGAGCGGGTGTTCCTCGCCGGGGAATGGGAGTTCTCGGGGGACGTCACCTACAACTACGCGACCCACCACCGCCACAGTTGCATCGCTGCGCGCGCCGGCTTCGGCGATCTGCTGATCGGCGCCGGAGCGCTGATGTGCGAAGCGAACGGCCTCGATCCGGACAAGAAGGCCAACCTGCGCGACCCAATGGTCGAGTTGATCAAGATCACCGAGGGTTTCTACGCCTGCGGCGTGGCGGCGAGCGTCTATGCGGTGCAGGACCCGCACTCAAGAAGCTTCATGCCCGAGCCGGTGTATTCGAACATCGGCAAGCTGCTGCTCTCGACCCAGATCTACGACATGCACCGGCTCGCGCACGAAGTCTCTGGCGGCCTGATCGTCGCCTTGCCCGGCCCCGACGAGGACCACAACCCGGCGACCGCTGCCACGCTTGCCGAAGTGCTGCGCGCCAACCCGAGCGTTCCCTACGACAAGCGGATCGAGGTGTCACGCTTCATCGAGGATCTCACCGCCTCCTACCAGGGGGGCTGGTACTCGCTGATAAGCCTGCACGGCGGCGGCTCGCCGACTGCGCTGAAGCAGGAGATCTGGCGCCACTACCCGGTCGGCAACAAGGTCGAGCTGGTCGAGCGTCTGCTGGATCGCGGCGTGCTGGCTGACGACACGCGGGCGATCAGCAAGAACAAGCAGCCTGGGCGCTGTTGTGACGCCGGGTGCAGTCAGCCGGGCCAGACCTTCATGGTCGATCTGCCGAAAGTGAGCAAACCCATGTGATCGATGCTGCCGCTTCAAAGCTTGAAAGCCGATGGGCGGCAGCGACCATTCTTGTCGCCACCATCACGAAATCGAGTCCGCGACAGGGATTTTTCCCGCGCTGCCAATCGGTCGCTCGAGAGCTTTTGGTGAGGAGGGCACGAAGGCACCACGTCTGCGCCTTTCGACATTGGCTGCATAGACTGGACTTCAGCACCCTTCTCGTGGGACAGAACGGCGAGCAACTACCTTGAGTTCGCCGTCATACAGTCTTGAGCAGGTACGCCGTCTTCAATGCGATCGCGTCATCGAGCGCATGATGTCGCCGCAGCCCCTTCGACTCGAAGGCGAGCTCGACCGCAGGGCTATCGAACTCCAGGAACCGCTGATCGAGGGCCTCTGGCCACAGGTTCATTCGGTTTGTAAAAAGGCTCATGAAGGCTGGCTCGTCGTGCCAGAGGCTGTCCGTGTAGATCATCGCGGGACGGCCGAGAGCGTGGATCCAGGATCTGACGGTCCACCTGATCATAGAATCGGTCGCTCGCCCCTCCAGAGGGCCCAGGAGCGGCAGGACCGCCTCGCGTACAAAGCCTGAGCAGTCTTCGATCGTCCAGCCCTCTGAGCGCTCGAGGTACAGCGCCTCGCCGGTTTCGGCAACGAGCGCAAACGAAATCAGCCGAGGGTTGTTGAAGGACGTGAACTCGGTATCAAGAAACAGACGGGCGACACTCATTTGTAGGCTCCACCGGCCAGCATATCGGTTCCGAGAGCAAGATCCCAGAGCTCTCCCGATCGGGCCATCCGGTCGTACCTCGTAGCACCCTGAGGCGTGGCTCCTCAGACTCACGAAAGAGGCCCTGCAAGCGGCACGCAGCGCGCCAACGCATGAAGAAAGAAGGGAACGACAACTACACGGTCCGCCAGCCGCGCAGCTGGGTTGAACACCCCAGAGCGAACAAGCGAGCGATTGTGGACATTCTGGGCAGACTCCGAACCAAGAATGCGCCACTGCTCTTGATCATCGAATGAGACTGCACGGATTCTCACACCCCGACGGACAAGCCGTCTTCAAACGACGCACATAGAGCCCCGCTGGAGCGAAGCACATCGAAGGGAGATCTCGTGAGGCAATGCTCGTCGATATGCCCACGGGCAGCAGGCGACCGGGATGGAAGCCGGCGCGCATCGAGATCGGTTGCTCACCGTGAGATTTTGGTTGCGACCATGCAACAACGCAGAGCGCTGGCGGCCAAACCCAACCTCTTCTTGCTGGGATGTGGGCGGCACGAACAATAAAAAAGCCGGCACGCTGGCCGGCTTTCCATGCTGTCTGGTGGGCGATACTGGGATCGAACCAGTGACTTCCACCGTGTGAAGGTGGCACTCTACCGCTGAGTTAATCGCCCTGTTCTGAAAACCTGTTTCCGTATGTTTTCCGTACGATCTTTTCCGGAGAGAGCCAAGTCATTGATTTACTTGGTGGGCGGTACTGGGATCGAACCAGTGACCCCTGCCGTGTGAAGGCAGTGCTCTACCGCTGAGCTAACCGCCCCGCCGGAAAAGAGGGCGCATTCTAGAAGGCGGCGGGGGCAACGTCAAGCTCGGCTCCCGCCTCCGCTCGTTCCAGATCGATCAATTGCGGTTGGCGAGGGTTACGAAGTCATGCTTTTCCATCATCCACGACACCGCGAAACCAGCGACCAGCCCCCAGAACGCCGCGCCAATGTTGAGCACCGCGATGTCGGCGACCGTGACGAGCATGCTCACCAGCGCGCCCAGGGTGAACTTGCCGGCAAAGGACGCGATGAATGCGCCCTGCAGGACGCGCAACATTGCCAGGCCGCCGAGCACCATGA
Organism: Thauera sp.; assembly: GCF_034003485.1. Classification (GTDB taxonomy): domain Bacteria; phylum Pseudomonadota; class Gammaproteobacteria; order Burkholderiales; family Rhodocyclaceae; genus Thauera. The sequence continues at coordinate 122,039 of NZ_JAVEYL010000008.1, read as the reverse complement.
TGAAGGCCTCGGGTGCGGCCAGCATCAGACCGGTGAATGTGGGCGCCATCAAGCCGAACAGCACGCCGAAAGTCCCGAAGACGAGCGCTGCGGTGTACTGGCGCTCGCGCTCTCCGGATGAAGTGAGCAGCGCGTTGGTAGGCCCCGTCAGGCAACTGCATACCGCGCCCACCGCAGCGCTGAAGGCCGCGCCGATGCCCGACACCACCGCGATCGTATTGACCGGCGCCTCGTGACCCGCAGCCTTGAGCACCGCCACGCCCTGCCCGTTCTGCACCACGAGCACGGTGATCGCAAGCGGCACGACCAGCTCGAAAAGCGCACCTGCCGACCACACCGGCGCCTGCAGCACCGGCTGGGCAAAGGTGAACTGGCCCAGCGCACCGGCATCGACGCGGCCAAGTACTGCGATTGCCAGCGCACCGACGAGCAAAGCGCCGATCACCGGCGGAATACGCCTGCCGATTGCCGGGTAAGCCGACAGCAACAGAAACACGATGACCATGGGCGCAGCGATGGCGACATCCTCGTGCAGCGCGCGCACCAGATCGAGCCCGAAGCGCAGAAACACGCCGGCCACCATGCCCATGACGATCGGCATCGGCAACGCCTGCATGAAGCGCTTGACCCAGCCGCTCGCGCCCATGATCACGATCAGCAGACTGGTCGCGTAGAAGGCGCCGATCACCTCGGCAAAGCTCAGATGCTGGAGCGCAGGCCCGACCAGGACGGTGCCCGGAATGGTCCATGCAAAGCCGAGCGGCATGCGGTAGCGCCAGCTCATCGCGATGGTGATGAGGCCGTTCACAAAGAACACGCCAAACACCCACGACGCGAGTTCGGCCTGCGACAGCCCACCCCGCGTCCCCACGGCGAGGATGATCGCGACCGGCCCGGTGGCCGAAAAGATGAATCCGATCAGACCGTTGGCGAAATAGCCCAGGCCCGAGTCGGAAAAGATGCGCCCGAGCCCCGGAGCTTGGGCGGTGGGACGTTCAAGGTTTGCAAGCATGAAAAGGCCACGGTGGATGATTCGATGCGGCACGGTCATGCCGCGCTCAATTATTGTTGTTTGTGCCTGATGGATAAATACTCAAAAATAACAACACTATTCACCTCATCCAAACAAAGCGGAGCCTGATCAAGATGGATCGCCTGGACACGATGCGTCTCTTCACCCGAATCGTGGAACTTGGGAGCTTCAGCCGCGCCGCCGAGCAGCTCGGGCTTGCGCGCGCCTCGGCGACGCAGAGCATCAAGCAGCTCGAGGCACGGCTCGGTGCTCGTCTGCTCCTGCGCACGACGCGCCAGGTCACGCCCACGGTGGACGGCGAGGCCTATTACCAGCGTTGCCTCGTCATCCTCAACGACGTCGATGAACTCGAAGCTGAGTTCTCACAGGCCGGCCACCACCCGCAGGGACGTATCCGGATCGACCTTTCAGGCTCACTTTGCAGGTTGGTGCTGTTGCCCGCCCTGCCCCGCTTCTGCGCGGCCTACCCACAGATCCGTCTCGACATCACCGTCAGCGATCGCCATATCGACCTCATCCGCGAGGGCGTCGACTGCGTGCTCCGCTTCGGCGGGCTGGGTGACGTACCCCACGTCGCGCGTCGCCTCGCGCAGTTGCCGCAGGTGACATGTGCCAGCGCCCACTATCTGCAGCGCAATGGAACACCACAAACCCTCGGCGATCTCGCCCATCACCGTGTGGTGGATTACGTCTCGGCCCCAAACGGCAAGCCGGTGCCGCTCGAGTTCGTCATCGATGGTACGGTCGAGCGTCGAAACCTGCCCGCCACCGTATCAATCAACAGCGGTGAGGCTTACGTGGCCGCATGCGAGGCGGGCTTCGGCATCATTCAAGTGCCGCTCTACCATGTCGCGCGACAGTTGTCCGAGGGCCGTCTGCGCGAGATCCTGCCCAACTGCCGACCGCCAGCGCTGCCGCTCAATGTGCTGTATGCGCCCAATCGCCAACTCTCCGCGCGCATCAGGGCATTCATCGACTGGCTGGAAGAGTTGTTCGCCGGCGATCTGCGCTCGTCATGGCCTTGAGGCCACGGCACGTTCGCCCGCAGCAAAGACAATGGGCCGGCCCGCGATGTCGCGGGTCGGCCCATTGCGCGTCCGACGGAGCGTTGCCCCGTCAAGCACGATCTTCGATTACTTCTTGCCAGCGGCCTTCTGGGTCGCGGACACAGCCTTCACGGTCGCTTCGGTAGCGGCGGCCATGTTGGCTTCGGCCACTTCAGCAGCCTGCTTGGCGGCCTTGCTGGCGTTGTCGTACAGGCTGTTGGCGGTGTCCATCGCCGACTTGACGGCAGCGAACACACCTTCGGAACCAGCCGGCGCCGACTTGGCAGCCTGGTCGAGCATGGCGGCGAAGTTCTTGTTCAGTTCGGCGATCTGCTTCTCGAACAAGCTCGACACTTCCTGCTGACCTTCGGTGGCGATTTCCTGAACGCTGCGAGCGTAGGCGACGGCCTTGTCGATCAGCGGCTTGGTCAGCTCGGTCTGCAGGCTGGCGAGGTCTTGCGGGTTCTTGGCTTCAGCAAGCTTCTTGGTGGTGGCCATGCTGTCTTCCAGCACCGAGCGAACCGTGTTGAGGTTCAGCTCGGCAAGGCGCTCGGCGCGGGCGATGGCGCTACCGGCCAGCGACATCAGGCTTTCAAGGTTGGCTTGGCCGAGGGCGGCGAACTGCTCGGGGGTCTGGATCTTGGTCATGAGGTGCGTTCCTTAAATGTGTGGGTGATGCGCAAGGGGACGATCTGGCTGCAAGCCGGAAAACCGGCCTTCATCAACTTGTTGCGCTGCAGCATTGAATTAATTATAGCTCTCCGATCTACAGTGTCAACTCTTTTGTTGTGCACTGCACCATTTCCCGCCCTTGCCACAAGAATACGCTCACGACATTACGATCTGGATTTTTCGGCACCGCGAAGACTCCGTGCCCTCGTGGTCTCGCAAACCCGAACCATCGCCCAAGAATTAACAAGACCTTAGCTCCGATTTGTTGCATTGCACCAATCATTGCGCTAGGATGCGGCTGTCTCCTCCACCCTCCTCGATTGGTGTGGATTTCGGCCCGGGCTCGCAAGCGCCCGGGCCTTTTTTCTTTCCGTCGCCCCTACCCTCCGGCAGCACAGCGCTTCTGAAGCACGTCGGCGAATCGGTCGGCTGCGAGCTCATACGCGCCGAGGAACAGCTCGGGCTCGATCAGCTCGATTTCCATCAAGGCCGGCTTGTGGTCGAACTCGATGAGGTCGATGCGCGCATATGCGGTCGGCGAGGGCACGCAAGCCAGCGCCTGGGCAGCGAGCGCATGCTCTGCGCTGGACGGGGCGTGCGCGTGGACCGTCCCGCCATACATATCCTGGACGCGAAAGTCGCCAGGCGCCGGCTGCTTGCGGATCGCATGTGAAAACACGCCGCCGAAATAGATCAGCGAAACCTCGCCTACCGCGGCAACACTAGGCACGAAGGGCTGGATCATCACGTCGCCCTCAGTGACCAACTGCTCCACGTGGCGGAGGCATGCGGGCTCCGATGCACTGGACCGCAACGCGCCGATCGCACCGATGGAGACGGCCGGCTTCACCACGACCTCATCCCAGCCGCGCTCGCGCAGACGGGTGGCGGCATCGACGGCGCCGCGCGCGAGCCACAAAGTGGGGACGGTGGCGACGCCCACAGATGCCAATTCGCGCAGATACGCCTTGTGAGCGTTCCACTCGATCACGGGAAAGGGGTTAACGAAATCGGTCAGGGTACTGGTCCTGCGTGCCCAGCCGAGGAATTCCTCCAGCCGGGCGAAGTAATCCCATGGCGTGCGGACAACAACGAGGCGATACGAGGCCCACGGTTGCGCGCTGTCCCAAGGCACGAGCTCGGCTGCAATGCCACGTCGGGCCAGTGCAGCCACCAGCAAGTGGCTTTCAGGATCGGGCTTGGCCATTGAAGCGCCCGTCACGAGCGCGATGCGTATCGATGAGTTCACAGGCGTCCTTGTCTTGTGCGGGCGGCGCCGTACCCCAGGAGGGATCCCCTCGCAGCGATACGTGCCCGCGCCCGGGCGAATCTGGTCACACGGGGTTTTTCCTGCCGGGCGTTGCCGGATCCTCGGGATCGATGCCCCAGTCACCGTAGGTATACCAATCGTCACCGAGCATCTCCGCGGGATGCATGGTGCGGCCGGATCCATTTCCGCAACCGAGTGCGTCCGCCGGACAGTACTTGTCACACCCCCAGCAGATTCGCTCGGGGTTCTTCGGATGCAGCGGAAATTTCTTGGCCATGTCGCGCTCTGGATAAACGTCAACACATGATATGAAAAATTGCCGCGAGGAAAATTGATCCAGCGCCAGTTGGCGGCATGCCCGCGAGAAAAATCGTCACAGGGCCAAGGCGCCACGCGCGTAAACGACGAAGCCCGGAGGCGACCTCCGGGCTTCGGACATTCTGGTGGGTGCTGACGGGGTCGAACCGCCGACATTCGCCTTGTAAGGGCGACGCTCTACCAACTGAGCTAAGCACCCGCACTGCGTTCCGCCTGCGGGCGGAACAGCAAAGTCCGCTAGTTTACTGAATCTTTCAGACCTTTGCCAGCGCGGAATTTCGGAACCTTGGCCGCCTTGATCTTGATGTTCTTGCCCGTGCGCGGGTTGCGCCCCGTCCGGGCAGCACGCTCCCCCACATAAAACGCGCCAAACCCCACCAGCGTTACCGTCTCGTTGTTCTGAAGGGCCTCCGTGACCGCAGCCACGGTCGCATCCAGTGCGCGCGTCGCGTCCGCCTTCGTCATGGATGCCTTCTCCGCGATGCTTGCAACCAGCTCCTGTTTGTTCACTTGAACCCTCCGGATATGAACTGCAGTGGGACGACTCCGCGACCTCTGCCGTTGGGCTCGAGATTCGACGGCATGGGACACGCCTTGCAAACTTCGTGTTTTTATAGCGCGGCAAATTCAGCCCTGTCAACGACGGTCTTTCATCGATAAAAAAGGCCGCGGTGCACAATTGCGCACTGCGGCCTTTTCGCTTTGCTTGCAGCGACGGGGCGTCACACCCCGTACTGGATCAGTGCGCCCGTCGGGTCGCCGAGCCCGCGTCCCCTTCCTCGCCCACGGCAGGCACTGCAGCCGCCGGCGTCGCGTCGTCGGCAAGCGGTTCCGGTTTGCGCTCAAGCGCCAGATCGAGCACACGATCGATCCACTTCACCGGGAGGATCTCGATGGCGTTCTTGATGTTGTCGGGGATCTCGGCGAGATCCTTGACGTTCTCTTCCGGAATCAGCGCCGTGCGGATGCCGCCACGCACCGCCGCCAGCAGCTTCTCCTTGAGGCCGCCAATCGCCAGCACTTCACCGCGCAGCGTGATTTCACCCGTCATGGCCACGTCGCACCGCACCGGAATGCCGGTGAGCACCGAGACCAGCGCCGTCGAGATCGCGACACCTGCAGACGGGCCGTCTTTCGGGATCGCGCCTTCGGGCAGGTGAATGTGCATGTCGCTCTTCTGGTAGAAGTCCGGGTCGATGCCGAGCGAACGCGCCCGCCGGCGCACCACTGACAGCGCAGCCTGGATCGACTCCTGCATCACCTCGCCGAGCTTGCCGGTGGTGACGATCTTGCCCTTGCCCGGCAGCTGCACGGCCTCGACGGTCAGCAGCTCGCCGCCGACCTCGGTCCATGCCAGGCCGGTGACCTGGCCGATCTGGTTTTCCTTCTCGGCCATGCCGAAGCTGAACTTGCGCACGCCAAGGTACTTGTCGAGGTTCTTGGCGTTGACCACGATCTTGCTGCTACGCGGTTTGAGCACGAGCTGCTTGACCACCTTGCGGCAGACCTTCGAGATTTCGCGCTCGAGGCTGCGCACGCCGGCTTCGCGCGTGTAGTAGCGGACGATGTCGCGCAAGGCGTCTTCGCTGAGCGAGAGCTCGTCCTGCTTGAGGCCGTTGTTCTTCAGCTGTTTTGGCAACAGATAGCGCTGCGCGATGTTGACCTTCTCGTCCTCGGTGTAACCCGACAGGCGGATCACTTCCATGCGGTCGAGCAGCGCCGCCGGGATGTTCAGCGTGTTCGCGGTGGCGACGAACATCACGTCGGACAGGTCGAAGTCGACCTCGACGTAGTGGTCCTGGAAGGTGTGGTTCTGCTCGGGGTCCAGCACCTCGAGCAGCGCCGAGCTTGGATCGCCACGGAAGTCCATGCCGAGCTTGTCGACCTCGTCGAGCAGGAAGAGCGGGTTCTTGACCCCGACCTTGCTCATGTTCTGCAGGATCTTGCCCGGCATCGAGCCGATGTAGGTGCGCCGGTGGCCGCGAATCTCGGCCTCGTCGCGCACGCCACCGAGCGCCATGCGGATGAACTTGCGGTTGGTGGCCTTGGCGATCGACTGGCCGAGCGAGGTCTTGCCCACGCCCGGAGGGCCGACCAGGCACAGGATCGGCGCCTTCACCTTGTCCACACGCTGCTGCACGGCAAGGTATTCGAGGATGCGCTCCTTGACGCGCTCGAGGCCGTAGTGGTCCTTGTCGAGCACCTTCTCGGCCTCGGCCAGGTCCTTGCTGACGCGCGACTTCTTCTTCCACGGCAGGCCGATCAGGGTGTCGATGTAGTTGCGCACCACCGTGGCTTCGGCCGACATCGGCGACATCAGGCGCAGCTTCTTGAACTCGGCCTCGGCCTTGGCCAGGGCTTCCTTCGGCATGCCGGCGGCCTTGATCTTCTTGTCCATCTCCTCGAGATCGGCGCCGTCCTCGCCCTCGCCGAGTTCCTTCTGGATGGCCTTGACCTGCTCGTTGAGGTAGTACTCGCGCTGGCTCTTTTCCATCTGGCGCTTGACGCGGCCACGGATGCGCTTTTCGACCTGCAGGATGTCGAGCTCGCCCTCGAGCTGGCTCAGCAGCTTCTCCAGGCGCTCGGCGGTGTCGAACATCTCGAGCACTTCCTGCTTTTGCTCGAGCTTGAGCGGCAGGTGCGCAGCGATGGTGTCGGCCAGCCGCCCGGCCTCCTCGATGCCCGCGAGCGAGCTGAGGATCTCCGGCGGGATCTTCTTGTTCAATTTAACGTACTGGTCGAACTGGGCGATGATCGCGCGCCGCATGCCTTCGAGTTCGTGGCTGCCGCTCTCGTTGACCGGCACCGGGCGAACGGTGGCGACGAACAGGCTGCGCAGATCCTCGACCGCGTCGATGTGCGCGCGCTGCACGCCTTCGACCAGCACCTTGATGGTGCCGTCAGGCAGCTTGAGCATTTGCAGGATGTTGGCGATGCAGCCGATCGAGTACAGGTCTTCGATCGAGGGCTCGTCCTTGGCAGCCGACTTCTGGGCGACGAGCAGAATGCTCTTGCCCGCCTCCATGGCATTTTCGAGTGCCTTGATGCTCTTGGGGCGGCCGACAAAGAGCGGGATGACCATGTGCGGGAACACCACCACGTCGCGCAGCGGCAACAGCGGCATTTCCATCGCTTCGTTGGGGAGGTCAGCAGGACCCGACATTTTTTCTTTCCTTAAGCAAAAGGTCACACCCATGTATGGGCGTGACCTGGAAATTCAAGCGACGGGCGCGAGCCCCTTGCCAGACGGGAGTGCGTGCAGTCGGTCGGAGGTCAGTTGGCGCCCGAGACCTTTTGTTGTTCAGCGTAGATCAACAAGGGCTTGCCGCCCTCCTCGATCGTGGACTCGTCCACCACCACCTTTTCCACGCCTTCCAGCGTGGGCAGGTCGTACATGATGTCGAGCAGCGAGGCTTCGAGAATCGAACGCAGGCCACGCGCGCCGGTCTTGCGCTTGATGGCCTTGCGCGCCACCGCGTGCAGGGCATTCGGACGAATCTCGAGTTCGACGCCTTCCATCGAAAACAGTTTCTGGTACTGCTTGACCAGTGCGTTCTTAGGCTCGATCAGGATCTGGATGAGCGCGGGTTCGTCGAGTTCCTGCAGGGTGGCAACCACCGGCAGACGGCCGATCAGTTCGGGGATGAGACCGAACTTGATGAGGTCTTCAGGTTCGACCTGACGGAAGGTGTCGGTGAGGTTCTTGCCTTCCTTGCTCTTCACCTCGGCGCCGAAGCCGATGCCGACCTTCTCGGTACGGTTACGGATGACCTTTTCCAGGCCATCGAACGCGCCGCCACAGATGAACAGCACATTGGTGGTGTCGACCTGGATGAAGTCCTGGTTCGGATGCTTGCGCCCGCCCTGCGGCGGAATCGAGGCGACCGTGCCTTCGACGAGCTTGAGCAACGCCTGCTGTACGCCCTCGCCCGACACGTCACGGGTGATCGAGGGGTTGTCGGCCTTGCGCGAGATCTTGTCGATCTCGTCGATGTAGATGATGCCCTGCTGGGCCTTCTCGACATCGTAGTCGCACTTCTGCAGCAGCTTCTGGATGATGTTCTCGACGTCCTCGCCGACATAGCCGGCTTCGGTCAGCGTGGTGGCGTCGGCCATCACGAAGGGGACGTTGAGCAGGCGCGCCAGCGTTTGTGCAAGCAGCGTCTTCCCCGAACCGGTAGGGCCGATGAGCAGGATGTTGCTCTTGGCGAGCTCGACGTCGTCCTTCTTGGCTTCGAGGTGGCGCAAGCGCTTGTAGTGGTTGTACACCGCCACTGCAAGGTTGCGCTTGGCCTGCGACTGGCCGATCACGTACTGGTCGAGGATGTCGCAGATCTCGCGCGGGGTGGGCAGCGAGCCCTTGATGCTCTCCGGATCTGCGGCGCCAACGATCTCGTCACGGATGATGTCGTTGCACAGCTCGATGCATTCGTCGCAGATGAAGACCGAAGGACCGGCGATCAGCTTGCGCACCTCGTGCTGGCTCTTGCCGCAGAAGGAGCAGTACAGCAGCTTTTCGCCGCCAGCCTTCTTGTCCGTCATGTGGGGATTCTCCTGATTCAGGTGTCGTCGCGGCTGGTCAGCACCTTGTCGACCAGGCCGTACTCCACCGCAGCCGCGGCAGACATGAAGTTGTCGCGGTCGGTGTCCTTCTCGATGCGCTCGAGCGGCTGGCCGGTGTGCTTGGACAGCATGTCGTTGAGGCGCGAACGCAGGTAGAGGATTTCGCGGGCGTGGATCTCGATGTCCGAGGCCTGGCCCTGGAAGCCGCCGAGCGGCTGGTGGATCATGACGCGCGAGTTGGGCAGGATGAAACGTTTGCCCTTCTCGCCCGCCGTCAGCAGAAAGGCACCCATGCTCGCCGCCTGGCCGATGCACAGCGTACTGACGTTCGGCTTGATGAACTGCATGGTGTCGTAGATCGCCATGCCGGCAGTAACGGAACCGCCGGGCGAGTTGATGTAGAAGTAGATGTCCTTGTCCGGATTCTCGGACTCGAGGAACAGGAACTGCGCCACGATCAGGTTGGCGGTCACGTCATTGACGGGGCCGACGAGGAACACCACCCGCTCCTTCAGAAGGCGCGAATAGATGTCGTAGGCGCGTTCGCCGCGACCGCTCTGTTCGACCACCATCGGAACCAGGCCGAGGCCGACCGGGTTCCAGTCGCTGCTGTGCTGGGGTGTTCCTTGCATCATTCGTCAGACCCTTTGCGGCATCAGGCCGCGTTGTTGCCCATCAGTTCGTCGAAGGCCACCGGCTTGTCGGTGGTCTCGGCCTTTTCGCAGACCCAGGCGACGACGTTGTCTTCGATGACCACGGCTTCTGCCTGCGCCAGACGCTCCGGTTGAGCGTAATACCAGCGCACGAGTTCCGACGGATCCTCGTAGCTTTGCGCCATTTCCTCGACCAGCGCACGAACCTGCTCGGGCTTGGCGTGCAGTTCGTTGACCTTGACCAGCTCGGCCATGATCAGGCCCAGCTTGACGCGGCGCTCGGCCTGCTCGGTGAACCACGACGGATCGACCGGGATGTCCTTGGTCTTGAGACCGCGCATCTCGAGATCGCGGCGGGCGTTGTCGGCCAGTTGCTGCGACTCGGCCTGCACCAGCGCCTTCGGCACCTCGATCGGGGTCACGGCGATCAGCGCCTCCATGACCTGTTCCTTGACCTTGGACTGGATGCGGCGCTTGACCTCGCGCTCGAGGTTGCCCTTCACTTCCTCGCGCAGCTTCGCGACGTCACCGTCGGCCACGCCGAGCGACTTGGCGAAGTCGGCATCCACTTCGGGCAATACGGCGCCCTCGACCGCCTTGACGGTGATCTCGAACTGCACCGTTTGACCCGCCAGGTGCGGCGCGTGGTAATCCGCCGGGAAAGTCATGTCGAAGGTCTTGGTGTCGCCGGCCTTGAGACCGAGGACGGCAGTCTCGAAATCCTTGAGCATCGAGCCGGCACCGATCACGAACGGGAAATCCTGGGCCTGACCGCCCTCGAAGATTTCGCCATCCTTGCGGCCGGTGAAGTCGATCTGGACGCGGTCGCCTTCGGCGGCAGCGCGATCGACCAGGCTGAAGGTGGTGCGCTGCTTGCGCAGCACTTCGATGGTCTTGTCGACTTCGGCATCACCGACGTCCAGCGCCGGGCGCTCGACCTTGTGGGCACTGAACTCGCCCACCGACACTTCGGGATAGACCTCGAACACTGCGGTGAATTCGAGCGTGCCCTCGGCAGCCGCTTCCTTGGGCTGGATCTGCGGGTAGCCGGCCACGCGCAGGTTGTCGGCGCGCACCTTCTCACCGAAGGCCTTCTCGACCGCCGCACCCACCGCCTCGCCGCGCGCCTGGCCACCATGCGTCTGAGCGACGATCTTCATCGGCACCTTGCCCGGGCGGAACCCCGGCATCTTCACCGTACGCGCCATGCGCTTGAGGCGAGCGTCCACCTCTTTCTCGATGTCCGCCAGTGAAACGGCGATGTCGATACGGCGCTCGAGCGCGCTCGGGGTTACCTGGTTCTGCTCCATTAAATCGATCCTGAGAAGTCTTGAAAAAACCGCCCCCGCCTGCACCGATGCTGTTCCGTCGCAAACCGGAGACGCATTTCGCCAGCGTGGGCACGATGAACGAAGTCGATGATTCTAGCACAGCCCCTGCCGCGCGCCTGAAGCATGAAACCGCCCGTGAACAAAGACACGAACATTCACGAAAAACCGCGCCGGACGTGGAACTCGCGTCAGAGGGGCCGTTCTCAGCAACAGATCCGGCGCCCGCGCAAACACCGCGCACCGGGCGCAAACGGGCCGCGCTGACGGGCATCACGAACGACAGCGCAATCAGGGTTGGTGACCGCGGGACGCGGCACCTTGCATCGCTCGATCAGGAGACGTCCATGTCCATCTTCAATGCCTACCAGGCGCGCTTCGAGGCTGCCCGCGAAGAAGAAATGTCGCTGCAGGCGTACCTCGAACTCTGCCGTACCGACAGCATGGCCTACGCCACCGCGGCCGAACGCATGCTCTGCGCCATCGGCGAACCGGAGCTGGTCGACACCCGGCTCGATCCGCGCTTGTCGCGCATCTTCTCCAACAAGATCATCAAGCTCTACCCCGCCTTCCGCGACTTCTACGGCATGGAAGAGGTCATCGAGAACATCGTGTCCTATTTTCGTCATGCCGCGCAGGGGCTGGAAGAGAAAAAGCAGATCCTGTACCTGCTGGGGCCGGTAGGCGGCGGCAAGTCCTCGCTCGCAGAGAAACTCAAGAGTCTGATCGAGAAGGTGCCCTTCTACGCGATCAAGGGTTCGCCAGTGCATGAATCACCGCTCGGCCTGTTCAACGCCACGGAAGACGCGCACATCCTGGAAGGCGATTTCGGCATTCCGCGCCGCTACCTCAACACCATCATGAGCCCGTGGGCGGTCAAGCGCCTGCACGAGTACGGTGGCGACATCACGCAATTCCGCGTGGTCAAGCTCAACCCATCGGTGCTGAAGCAGACCGCGGTGGCCAAGACCGAGCCCGGCGACGAGAACAACCAGGACATCTCGTCCCTGGTCGGCAAGATCGACATCCGCAAGCTCGAGCAGTACTCGCAGGACGACCCCGACGCCTACAGCTATTCGGGCGGCCTGTGCCTGGCCAACCGCGGCCTGCTCGAATTCGTCGAGATGTTCAAGGCGCCGATCAAGGTGCTGCATCCGCTGCTGACCGCCACCCAGGAAGGCAACTACAAGGGCACCGAGGGCTTCGGCGCGATCCCCTTCGACGGCATCGTGATGGCGCACTCGAACGAATCCGAATGGGTCGCGTTCAAGAACAACAAGAACAACGAGGCCTTCCTCGACCGCATCTACACGGTCAAGGTGCCTTACTGCCTGCGGGTGTCGGACGAGATCCGCATCTATGAAAAGCTGCTGGTGCACAGTTCCCTGTCGGAAGCGCCCTGCGCGCCGGACACACTGAAGATGATGGCGCAATTTGCCGTGCTGTCGCGGCTCAAGGAGCCCGAGAACTCGAGCATCCTGTCCAAGATGCGCGTCTATGACGGCGAGAACCTCAAGGACACCGACCCCAAGGCCAAGAGCTACCAGGAGTATCGCGACTACGCCGGCGTCGACGAGGGCATGACCGGGCTATCCACGCGCTTTGCGTTCAAGGTGCTTTCCAAGGTCTTCAACTTCGACCACCGCGAAGTCGCCGCCAACCCGGTGCACCTGATGTATGTGCTCGAGCAGCAGATCGAGGCGGAGCAATATCCGGCCGAGACCGAGGCGCGCTACATGGGCTACATCAAGGAGTACCTGGCACCGCGTTACGCCGAGTTCATCGGCAAGGAGATCCAGACCGCCTACCTCGAGAGCTACTCCGAGTACGGACAGAACATCTTCGATCGCTACGTGATCTACGCCGACTTCTGGATCCAGGACCAGGAATTCCGCGACCCCAACACCGGCGAGATCCTCGACCGTGCGGCGCTGAACGAAGAGCTGGAGAAGATCGAGAAGCCCGCCGGGATCAGCAACCCGAAGGACTTCCGCAACGAAGTGGTCAACTTCGTGCTGCGGGCGCGGGCCAAGCACGACGGCCGCAACCCGAGCTGGACCTCCTACGAGAAGCTGCGCGCGGTGATCGAGAAGAAGATGTTCTCCAACACCGAAGACCTGCTGCCGGTGATCAGCTTCAACGCCAAGGCCAGCGCCGACGAGCAGAAGAAGCATCAGGCCTTCGTCGACCGCATGATCGACAAGGGCTACACCGAGAAGCAGGTGCGCCTGCTGTGCGAGTGGTACCTGCGCGTGCGCAAGTCGTCATGACGCAGCCGGCCGGGCGTGGCAGTACAGCGCGCCCGGCCCGTCCCCCGGCATGGCACAGGGAGAAAACATGGTCCGCATCATCGATCGACGCTTCGACAGCAAGAACAAGAGCGCGGTCAACCGCCAGCGCTTCATGCGCCGCTTCAAGCAGCAGATCCGCAAGGCGGTGTCGGAGGCCCTCCACGGCCGCTCGATCCGCGACCTGGACAACGGGGAGCAGATCTCCATTCCCGCGCGCGACCTTTCCGAGCCTTCGCTGCATCACGGCAAGGGCGGGATCTGGGAGCAGGTCTTTCCCGGCAACGACCAGTTCAGCACCGGCGACCGCATCAAGCGCCCGCTCGGTGGCGGCGGAGACGGTAGCGGCAAGGGCAAGGCGAGCAACGAAGGCGAACACGAGGACGACTTCGTGTTCCAGCTCTCGCGCGAGGAATTCCTCGACCTGTTCTTCGAGGACCTCGAGCTGCCGCGCATGATCCGCACCCAGCTCGCCAAGGTCACCGATTACAAGACCCAGCGCGCCGGCTTCAAGTCCGACGGCACGCCGGCCAACATCAACATCATCCGCTCGATGCGCGGCGCGCTCGGGCGCCGACTCGCGCTCGGCTCACCCTATGCGGTGCGTATCCGCGAGCTGCAGCAGGAACTCGATGAGGCGCTCGCCCGCTTCGGCGAGGACAGCGACGAAGTTCGCGCGCTGCGCGAGGAGCTAGCCGGGCTGCGCGCCAAGGTCGAGCGCATCCCCTTCATCGACAGCTTCGATCTGCGCTACAACAACCGCATCAAGGTGCCGCGCCCGACCACGCAGGCGGTGATGTTCTGCGTGATGGACGTCTCCGGCTCGATGGACGAGGAGCGCAAGGCCATGGGCAAGCGCTTCTTCATGCTGCTGTACCTGTTCCTCACCCGCAGCTACGAGCACATCGAGGTCGTCTTCATCCGCCACCACACCGTGGCCAAGGAAGTCGACGAGGACGAGTTCTTCCACTCGCGCGAATCCGGCGGCACCGTGGTGTCGAGCGCGCTGGTGCTGATGCGCGACATCCTGCGCGAGCGCTACGCCAACGGACAGTGGAACGTCTACGGCGCCCAGGCTTCCGACGGCGACAACTGGGACAACGACTCGCCGATCTGCGGCCGGCTGCTCGGCAACGAGATCCTGCCCTGGTGCCAGTACTTCGCCTATGTCGAGATCACGGCCGGCGAGCCGCAGAACCTGTGGCGCGAGTACGCCAAGCTCGAGGCCGATCACGACAACTTCGCGATGCAGCGCATCGAGTCGCCGGCCGACATCTACCCCGTGTTCCGCGAACTCTTCAAGAAGACGATCGCATGACTACGACCACACCCCGGCCGCCCATGTCCCGCGCCCGCCGCACGGCCAAGCCGACGCCCCTGCCCTCCGGATCGGAATGGACCGAGGACGCGATCGCGCGCTACAACGACGAGATCGCCCGCGTCGCTGCGCTTTACAAGCTCGACACTTACCCCGTGCAGATCGAGGTCATCACCGCCGAGCAGATGATGGACGCCTACGCCTCGGTGGGCATGCCGGTCAATTACCACCACTGGTCCTTCGGCAAGCACTTCCTCGCTACCGAGAAGGGCTACAAGCGCGGCCAGATGGGCCTGGCCTACGAGATCGTCATCAACTCCAACCCCTGCATCGCCTACCTGATGGAGGAGAACACGCTGACGATGCAGGGTCTGGTGATCGCGCACGCAGCCTACGGCCACAACAGCTTCTTCAAGGGCAACTACCTGTTCCGCACGTGGACCAACGCCGACGCGATCATCGACTACCTCGTGTTCGCGCGGAACTACATCACCCAATGCGAGGAGCGCCACGGCGAGGAAGAAGTCGAGCTGCTGCTCGACTCGTGCCACGCGCTGATGAACCTCGGCGTCGACCGCTACAAGCGCCCGCCCAAGCTCTCGCTCGCCAAGGAAAAGCTGCGTCAGCAGGATCGCGAGGAATACCTGCAGAGCCAGGTGAACGACCTGTGGCGCACCCTGCCCGCACACGACGTGCGCGCCAGCAGCCGGTCCGAGCAGCGCTTCCCGCCCGAGCCGGAAGAGAACCTGCTGTACTTCATCGAGAAGAACGCGCCGCTGCTCGAACCCTGGCAGCGCGAAGTCGTGCGCATCGTGCGCAAGATCGCGCAGTACTTCTTCCCGCAGCGTCAGACCCAGGTCATGAACGAAGGCTGGGCGACCTTCTGGCACTACACGCTGCTCAACCACCTGTACGACGAAGGCCTGCTCGCCGACAGCTTCATGCTCGAGTTCCTGCAGTCGCACACCAACGTCGTCGCCCAGCCGCCCTACAACAGCCGCTGGTTCAGCGGCATCAACCCCTACGCGCTCGGCTTCGCGATGTGGCGCGACATCCGGCGCATCTGCGAAGACCCTGACGAGGAGGACCGGCGCTGGTTCCCCGAGATCGCCGGCAGCGACTGGCTGGAGACCTTCGACTTCGCGATGCGCAACTTCAAGGACGAGAGCTTCATCGCCCAATACCTGTCGCCCAGGGTGATGCGCGACTTTCGCATGTTCGCGGTGCTCGACGACGACCGCGCCGACAAGCTCGAGGTCTCGGCCATCCACGACGATTCGGGCTATCGCAAGGTCCGCGACATCCTGTCCGACCAGTACAACCTGGGCGCGCGCGAACCCAACGTCCAGGTGTGGAATGTCGACCTGCGCGGCGACCGCTCGCTCACCCTGCGCTACACGCCCTACCGCCGCCGGCCGCTGGGCGCCAGTGCGGACGAAGTGCTGCGCCATGTCGCGCGCCTGTGGGGCTTCACCGCGCGCCTGGAGACCGTTGGCGAGGACGGCAAGGTCGAGTTGCAGAACGAGATCCGCGGCGAGCGGCGCAATCACTCCGTGATCCCGTAGGCGAGGCCTGCGACCTCGCCATGACGGCCGAGCCATGATCGCGAGAACGGCTGTGAGGACAGCAGCCGAACCGGTGACGACGTAGAATCCGGGCTCTACCCCTGGAGCCCAGCATGTTCAGCCCCCTGCGTCCCATCTACTCCGTCGCCGGCATCCGCGAGATCGAGAACACGCTGATCCCCAGCGCGCGCCCGCCCCTGATGGAGCGCGCCGGCCGCGCCGCGGCCCAGGACGCGGTGCGTCTGATCATGGACCGCCCCGGCCCCATCCTGATCGCCTGCGGTCCCGGCAACAACGGCGGCGACGGCTTCGTCATGGCGCGCCAGCTCGCCCAGGCCGGACGCGAGGTCGTGGTCGCGTTCACCGGCGCAGCCGACCGTCTGCCGGCCGAAGCGGCCAAGGCGCACGCCGATTACTTCGCCGCCGGCGGCACCATCGTCTCCGACCTGCCGGCCGCGCCCGCGCATGGCTGGGCCCTGGTGGTCGACGCCTTGTTCGGCATCGGCCTCGGCCGCCCGATCGAAGGCCGCTATGCGAGCTGGATCCAGACCCTGAACGCCCAGCCCGGCCCGCGCATGGCGCTCGACGTCCCGAGTGGGCTCGACGCCGACACCGGACAGCCGCTCGGCGCCACCTTTCGCGCCACGCACACCACCACCTTCATCGCCCTCAAGCCCGGCCTGCTCACCAACGACGGCCCCGACTACTGCGGCGAGATCAGCGTGCAGCGCATCGACATCGACGCCCCGGCCTGGTTGCCGGCGCGCGGCCACGCGGTGGCCCCCTCGCTGTTCCGCGACCAGTTGCAGCCGCGCCCGCGCAACACCCACAAAGGCATCTATGGCGACGCCGGCATCCTCGGCGGCAACGCCGGCATGGTCGGCGCCGCCCTGCTCGCCGGGCGCGCTGCGCTCTGGCTCGGCACCGGGCGGGTTTATGTGGGCCTGCTCGACGGCAAGGGCCCGGCGGTCGATTTCGCCCATCCCGAGCTGATGCTGCGCCGCGCACACGCGCTGCCCGAGCGCTTGAGCGCACTCGCCGTGGGGCCCGGCCTCGGCACCGAGGGCACGTCGGCCAGCCTGCTTTCCACCGCGCTCGAGCGCAACATCCCGCTGCTGCTCGACGCCGACGCGCTCAACCTGAGCGGCGCCGACCCCACCCTGAAGCGAACCCTGGCCGCGCGCATCGCCCCCACCGTGCTCACCCCGCATCCGGCCGAAGCCGCGCGCATGCTCGGCACCGACACCGCCAGCGTGCAGGCCGACCGCCTTCACGCCGCGCTCGAGATCGCCGCACAGTACAAGGCCCTCGTGGTGCTCAAGGGTTGCGGCAGCATCGTGGCCGCACCGGACGGGCGCTGGTTCATCAACGGCACCGGCCACCCTGGCATGGCCAGCGCGGGCATGGGCGACGTGCTCACCGGCCTCATCGTCGGCCTGCTTGCCCAGGGCTGGCCCGCCGAATCCGCCCTCATCGCGGGCGTGCACCTGCACGGCGCCGCAGCAGACCGCCTCGCCCGCGAAGGCATCGGCCCGATCGGACTCACCGCGAGCGAGACCATCGACGCAGCCCGCGGCGTGTTCAACGGCTGGCTGATCGAGTCCCAGCGCGACCCGCGCCTGGCCGGCGCGCCTGTACCCCGCGCCGGGCGCTGATGGCCGCGGTGATAGAATCCGGACATTCGCAGCGCTCCCTCCTGACCCTACTTTTCCAGGCCCCGCCATGCTCTCCGAACAGCTTCGCGTCGAAATCCAGCGCAACATCGCAGCCTCGCTCGCCGAGGACATCGGCACCGGCGACCTCACCGCCCGCCTGATCGCCCCCGACACCGAGGCACGCGGCCGCGTCATCACCCGCGAGGACGCAGTGATCTGTGGCACCGCCTGGTTCGACGCCGCCTTTGCCGCGCTGAGCCCCGCTGCCGTGGTGCACTGGCACGTGAAGGACGGCGACACGGTCAAGGCCGGGCAACTGCTGTGCGAGATCATCGCGCGCGCGCGCGTGCTGCTCACGGCCGAGCGCACGGCGCTCAACTTCCTGCAGTTGCTGTCGGGCACGGCCACCGTTACCCGGCGCTTCGTCGACGCCGTGGCCGGCACGCGCGCGAAGATCGTCGACACCCGCAAGACGCTGCCCGGGCTGCGCCTCGCGCAAAAATACGCGGTCGCGATCGGTGGCGGCACCAACCATCGCGTCGGGCTTTACGACGGTATCCTGATCAAGGAGAACCACATCATCGCCGCCGGCGGCATCCGCGAAGTCGTCGAGGCGGCGCGCGCCATCGCCCCCTCCAACGTGTTCATCGAGGTCGAGGTGGAAACCCTGGATCAATTGCGCGACGCCCTCGACGCAGGTGTCAAGATGGTCCTTCTCGACAACATGAGCCTCGAGCAAATGTGCGAGGCGGTCGCAATCACGGCTGGGTGCGCGGAACTCGAAGCCTCGGGCGGCGTGAACCTCGAGCGTGTTCGTGCAATCGCCGAGACCGGCGTCGACCGCATCTCGATCGGCACCCTGACCAAGGACGTGCAGGCGCTCGACCTGTCGCTTCGCCACGTCGAAGAGTGATCCGCCAGCGGGGCCTGCTGCCATGACCCACACATCGACCGATACCCTGCCCGATTGGCCGAACGTACCAGCCTGCTATGGCTGGCTGTCGCTTGACGCCCGCGGAGGCTGGCGACTCAAGGGCGAACGCGTCGAACATGGCGGACTGCTCGGCTTCCTGAACGCCAACTACGGTAGCGATGAGTCCGGCAACTGGCTCGTCCACAACGGTCCCCAGCGTGTCTTTGTGGAACTGGAAGCAGCACCATGGATTCTGCGCCTGCTCCCGGACGACGTGCTGCTGACACACAGCGGGCGTCCTGCGATGGCGGATTCGCCGGTTCTGGTCGATGAGAACGGGCGCGTAAGCCTGAAGACCGATCTCGGCCCGGCGGCGATCGACGATCGTGATCTCGCGATCTTTCTGGCGGAGCTGAAGGACGAGCATGGCCACGGCGCCGATGAGAGGACCCTGATCACACTGCTCGAAGGAAAATCCACCACGCCACTCCGATGGCGCGGCCTGACCCTGGGTTTCGCGCCCGGCAGCGAGACCCCCGGACAGCTCGGCTTCCATCGCAAGCCAGTCGCCACGGCCTGAGCAAGCAGGCCTGCAAGAACACCTGCAGAAGGGCCCGCAAAAAACTCTACAAAAGGGCGTTGACGCCACCCGGCACGCTAAGGCTATAATCCGCGCCCTTGTCGTACCGAGCACTGCAGGCAAGCAGCGCCCGACAACGGCAATGCCTTGGTGGTGAAATTGGTAGACACGCTATCTTGAGGGGGTAGTGGCGAAAGCCGTGCGAGTTCGAGTCTCGCCCAAGGCACCAGATTCCGGCCCCACCGACAACGTGGCGCCCAACGAAGAAAAGCCCGCGAATCGCTCGCGGGCTTTTCTTCGTTTACGTCCCTGCGTTCCCGCCGGCCACTCGCCGGCGGGAACGCAGGGCTCAGGTGCGCTCGGCGACGAATCGCTTCACCGCATCCACATCAGGTGCCATCACCTCGACGCGCTGCGGCAGTGTTTCGATGCCCTCGAAGTCCGCGGGCCGCTCCGGCTGGCGACCGAGTGCCTCGACGATGGTCTCGGCAAACTTCACCGGCAGCGCGGTCTCCAGCACAAGCAGCGGCACGCCCGCCGGAACCTCCGCCGCATGATCCCAGGCCACCTTCACGCCATCCGCGGTGTGGGTATCGATCATCACCCCGTACTGCTCGAAAACCTTGCGAATCGTCGCCAGGCGGCCGGCATGGCTGCTCGCGCCCGAGACGAAGCCGAACTCGGCGATGCGGGCGAATTCGGCCGAGCCCGACAGATCGAAAGCACGCCCCGCATCGACCTCGGCCCATAGCGCGGCCACCTTCTTCGGGTCGCGCCCCACCAGGTCGAACACGAAGCGCTCGAAGTTGGACGCCTTCGAGATGTCCATCGACGGGCTGGAGGTCACGTGCGTCTCTGCCGCCTTGCGCGGGCGATAGACACCCGTGCGGAAAAACTCGTCGAGCACATCGTTTTCGTTGGTGGCGAGGATCAGTTTTGCCACTGGCAGGCCCATCTGACGGGCGATGTGGCCGGCGCAGATGTTGCCGAAGTTGCCCGAAGGCACGCAGAACGCGACCTGATCGTCGTTACTCTTCGTGGCGGCGAAATAGCCCTTGAAGTAATAGACGATCTGCGCCGCAACCCGCGCCCAGTTGATCGAATTCACCGCGCCGATCTTGTGCTCCGCCTTGAAGGCGTGGTCGTTGGACACCGCCTTCACGATGTCCTGGGCGTCGTCGAACATGCCCGTGACGGCGATGTTGAAGATGTTGTCGTCGTGCAGCGAGTACATCTGCGCGCGCTGGAAGGGACTCATCAGTCCATGCGGCGACAGCATGAACACGCGCACGCCGTGCTTGCCGCGCATCGCGTACTCGGCCGCCGAACCGGTGTCGCCCGAGGTGGCACCGAGGATGTTGATGGTCTCGCCACGCTTGGCCAGCACATACTCGAACAGGTTGCCGAGCAACTGCATCGCCATGTCCTTGAAGGCCAGCGTCGGGCCGTTGGACAGTTCGAGCAGGCCCAGACGCCCCTCCTCGAGCCAATGCACCGGTGTGATGTCGCTCGCCTTGTCGCCTTCGCGCACGTGGCGATAGACGTCTGCGGTGTAGGTCTTGTCGCAGATCGCCTTGAGGTCGGCGGGCGGGATGTCGGTGATGAACTTCGACAGGATCGCAAAGGCGAGCTCGGCGTAAGACAGGCTACGCCAGGCGTCGAGTTCGGCGCGGGTGACCTGCGGATAATGCTCAGGCAGGTAGAGGCCGCCGTCCGGCGCGAGGCCGCCGAGGAGGATGTCGCAGAACTCGGGATGGGCGGGCTGGCCGGCATGGCCACGGGTCGAGATGTACTTCACGGAGCAGTCCTTCAGGATGGCGTGGTCGATGCGCCCGAATTGGCCCGGAACGAGGGCGCAAAGCAAGAACGCAAAGGTGGAATTCTAACGAATTCGGCCACCGCATCGGCCGTTTCATCGAGCCTGACGGATCGCGACCCATGCGCACCGGAGAACGCGTGGCCATTCACGAGTACACCCACGGTGCGCATGCTTGCGCTATTGATGCGCACAACGGCCAAGTCGGACCGATACAATGACTTTTCCACACAACGAATTGGAGTCAGCGATGAGCCTCGGAAACATTCTCGGCCAGATCCTGCAACAGGGCATGTCCGGCCAGGGCCGGTCGCGGCTGGACCATGCAGTCGGTGCCGGCGGTATCGGTGATCTGCTCGGCGGACTGCTGCGCGGCCAGGGCGGCCAGGGCGGCGGTAGCGGCGCAGCAGGCGGCGGCCTTGGCGATCTGCTGGGCACGGCGCTCGGCGGAGGACGCACCAATGCGGGCGCAGGGGCCGGTGGCCTGGGTGACCTGCTCGGTGGTGCGCTCGGCGGTGGCCGCAGCAATGCGGGCGCTGGCGCAGGTGGCTTGGGCGACCTGCTCGGTGGCGCACTCGGGGGCGGTGCGGGCACAAGCCGCCCGACGGCCGCAGGCGGCGGACTCGGCGATCTGCTCGGCAGCGTGTTGGGTGGAGGCCGCACGAGCGGTGCAAGCAGCGGTCGCGGCAATACTGCCGGCATGGCCATCCTCGCCACCATCGCGATGGCCGCCCTGAAGAACTGGACCGACAAGCGCCGCGAGCAGGCTTCGATGTCCGGTGGCACAGCCGGCTTCGCGCCGCAGGAACTGGAAACGATGACTGCGCCCGACACCGAGGCGCTGATCCTGCGTGCGATGCTGTCCGCGGCCAAGGCCGATGGCCGCATCGAGGAAGACGAGGTCCAGCGCATCGTCGGCAAGGTGGGCGCCGACGGCCTGAGCGAAGAGGAAAAGCAGTTCCTGATGAGCGAACTGCGTACCCCGCTCGACCTCGACGCCCTGGTGGCCGATGTGCCCAACGAGATGGTCGCAGCCGAAGTCTACGCGGCGTCCCTGCTCGCGATCGACCTCGATACCCAGGAAGAGGTGGCCTATCTGCGCCAACTGGCGCAAGCCCTGCGCCTGGACGGCGCGACCGTAGCCCGCCTGCACCAGATCACGGGCGCCACCCAGATCTGAACCCCGGCGCGCCGCTTGCAGGCGCACCAACGCAGCGACCTGCTCGGGTCGCTGCTTGTTTCAGTCGCGACGCCTGCGCCCGGAGTCCCCGGCCGCAGACGTTGCTCATTCGGATTCGAGACGGAAGCCGATCTTCAGCGTCACCTGGAAGTGGCCGACCTTCCCGTCCACGACGTGCCCGCGGGTTTCCACCACCTCGAACCACTCGATATGGCGAATCGACTTCGACGCGGTCTCGATTGCGTTGCGGATGGCGGCATCCGAGCCCTCACTCGACGAACCGACGATTTCCACGAGTTTGTAGGTGTGATCGGACATTACGGTCTCCTCGATGAATTCGAATAGGGCAGTCGCACGCTGCTCAGCTCACAGGCGCATCGTCACCGCCGGGCAGGGCCGCATGCTCGCGCTCGAAACCTTGCACCGAGGCACGATAGCCGCGCATGCCGAGCACGGCCACGGCCACCAGGATGGCGATGAACACGATGAGCTTGAAGGCCATGCAGATCCGCTCCTTGCAGCACGCTTGATCGATCAGCCGGCGCCACACTGCGGCGTTCGACTGACTTCAGTGTAGCCGCGAATCCGCCGCCACGCGCGGGCGAGGGTCATCCGGCATGAGCGTCTAGCCAGTCGGCACGCTCGGCCCAGCGCTGCGCCTTGTCGGCCGCCAGGCCGGGCGCCGCAGCAATGCGCCGAAGGGACAGGGGATCCGGCCGATGCGCCATCACCTCGTCCCAGTAGTGCGCGAGGCTGAGCCAGGCGTTGGGCCGCTCCAGCAGCTCGATCGAGTCCCCGGCGGCAATCATCCCGGGTTCGAGCACCCGGTAGTACCAGCCGGTGATACCCGCCGCCTCGACGAAGCGCGAGGCGTTGTCCACCTTCAGCCGACGGTCGATCTTCCAGCACGGTGAGCGCGGCTGGCTCACCTGTA
Organism: Thauera sp.; assembly: GCF_034003485.1. Classification (GTDB taxonomy): domain Bacteria; phylum Pseudomonadota; class Gammaproteobacteria; order Burkholderiales; family Rhodocyclaceae; genus Thauera. The sequence goes on along the minus strand of NZ_JAVEYL010000008.1, from coordinate 98,907 downwards.
CCCGCGCCCCGCCGACCCGAAAGACATCGCCGATGCAGACCTCGTGCTCGATCATGCCGCGCGTGCTGATGTTCTCACCGAGCACGCCTGCGCCCAGCATGTCGGCACATTGCGGCCACTCCTGGGCCATCACCGCGTAATGCTCGACCGGGTAGTGGTGCAGTGCCTTGTCGACACCGCCGTGATGGCGCAGATCGGCCTGCTCGTCGCCCTCCAGACCGGTCGGCGTCAGGCGCACCGGACCGCCCGCCGCGGCCTTGAAGATGCCCGTCGCCTCGCCATCGGGAAGCATCAGGCGCACGCGCCCGATAAAGACTTGATCCACCCTGCTTTCGAGCCAGTCTTTCATTCCGCCCTCGCCCCTGCCCCGCTTCACCGCTCGCGCGCCCGACGCGGCGGCCCGTTAACGAAAAAGAGGCCGCACCCTCGGGGGACGACCTCTTCGACGACGCATCAGCCTGCGATCACAGGCCTTCCATCCGCAGCTTCGTCACCTTGCCCTGCACCACCGGCAGCGCCTCGATCCTGGCGATCGCGGCGTTGGCCTTGCGCTCGACCGTCTGGTGGGTGAGCAGGATGATGTCGGTGTGTGTCTCGCCCTCGGCGGCTTCTTTCTGGTTCAGCGCCTCGATCGAGATGTCGCTGTCGGCGAGGATGCGGGTGATGTCGGCGAGCACGCCCGGCTTGTCCTCGACCCGCATGCGCAGGTAGTAGGAGGTGACCACGTCCTCGATCGGCAGAACCGGCACGTCGCGGACCTGGTCGGGCTGGAAGGCCAGGTGGGGCACGCGGTGCTCGGGGTCGGAGGTGTGCAGGCGGGTGACGTCGACCAGGTCGGCGATGACGGCCGAGGCGGTCGGCTCGGCGCCGGCGCCCTTGCCGTAGTACAGCGTCGCACCGACGGCGTCGCCCTGCACCAGCACCGCGTTCATCGCGCCTTCGACGTTGGCGATCAAGCGCTTGGCGGGGATCAGCGTCGGATGCACGCGCAGTTCGACCCCGTTCTCGCGGCGACGGGCGATGCCCAGCAGCTTGATGCGGTAGCCGAGCTGCTCGGCGTAGGTGATGTCGACCGAATCGAGCTTGCTGATGCCCTCGATGTAGGCCTTGTCGAACTGCATCGGGATCCCAAAGGCGATCGCGCTCATGATCGTCGCCTTGTGCGCGGCGTCCACGCCTTCGATGTCGAAGGTCGGGTCGGCTTCGGCATAACCGAGCGCCTGCGCTTCCTTCAGCACCTCGGCAAACGGCAGGCCCTTGTCGCGCATCTCGGACAGGATGAAGTTGGTCGTGCCGTTGATGATGCCGGCCAGCCATTCGATGCGGTTGGCGGTGAGGCCTTCGCGCAACGCCTTGATGATCGGGATGCCACCGGCGACCGCGGCCTCGAAGGCCACCATCACGCCCTTCTTCTGTGCGGCGGCGAAGATCTCGTTGCCATGCACGGCCAGCAGCGCCTTGTTGGCGGTGACCACATGCTTGCCGTTCTCGATCGCCTTGAGCACCAGCTCCTTGGCCACGCCGTAGCCGCCGATCAGCTCGACGACGATGTCGATCTCGGGGTCGGACACCACGGAGAAGGCGTCGTCGGTGAGCTTGACGTCACCGCCGGTGACCGTGCGCGCAAGCTCCAGGTTCTTGTCGGCCACGGTGGTGATGACGATCGGGCGACCGGCGCGACGGGTGATCTCCTCCGCGTTGCGCTTCAGAACGGTGAAGGTGCCGCCGCCGACGGTACCGATGCCCAGCAGGCCAACATTGATCGGTTTCATGCAGTGTGTTCCGTGGTGAGAGTGGTGACAGATGCGGGGTGTCGCTTGATCGGATGCGCCGCGCTCAGGTGGCGTGGCGCTTGCGGTAGTTCTCGAGGAAGCGCGCCACGCGACCGATGGCGTCGCGCAGGTCGTCCTCGTGTGGCAGGAAGACCAGGCGGAAGTGGTCCGGATACGGCCAGTTGAAGCCCGAGCCCTGGACCAGCAGCACGCGCTCCTCTTCCAGAAGTTCGGCGATGAAGGCCTGGTCGTCCTCGATCGGATACATCTTCGGGTCCAGCTTCGGGAACATGTACAACGTGGCCTGCGGCTTCACGCAGCTGACGCCCGGAATTTTCGTGATCAGCTCCCAGGCCAGGTCGCGCTGGCGGCGCATGCGCCCGCCTTCGGCGACGAGGTCGTCGATGCTCTGGTAGCCGCCGAGCGCGGTCTGAATCGCGTACTGCCCGGGCACGTTGGCGCACAGGCGCATCGAAGCCAGCATGTTGAGGCCCTCGATGTAGTCGGTCGCACGGCGCTTGTCGCCGCACACCACCATCCAGCCCGCGCGATAGCCGCAGGACCGATAATTCTTGGACAGGCCGTTGAAGATGATGGTGAGCACATCCTCGGACAGCGCCGCCATCGAGGTGTGCTTGATGCCGTCGTACAGCACCTTGTCGTAGACCTCGTCGGCGTAGATGATCAGGTCGTGTTCGCGCGCGAGTTCGACGATCTGCTTGAGCGTTTCGTCCGGATACACCGCGCCGGTCGGGTTGTTCGGGTTGATGATGACGATCGCGCGCGTGTTGGCGTTGATCTTCGCGCGCATGTCCTCGATGTCCGGCAGCCAGCCCTTGCTCTCGTCGCACAGGTAATGCACCGGCCTGCCGCCCGACAGGCTCACCGCCGCGGTCCACAGCGGGTAGTCGGGGGCCGGCACCAGCACCTCGTCGCCAGCGTCGAGCAGCGCGTTCATCGCCATCACGATGAGTTCGGAGACGCCGTTGCCGATATAGATGTCCTCGATGGTGACGCCCTTGATGCCCTTCTGCTGGGTGTAGTGCATCACCGCCTTGCGCGCCGAGAAGATGCCTTTGGAGTCCGAATACCCGGCCGCGTTGGGCAGGTTGCGGATCATGTCCATCTGGATTTCTTCGGGCGAATCGAAGCCGAACGCGGCGAGGTTGCCGATGTTGAGCTTGATGATCTTGTGACCCTCGTCTTCCATCTGCTTGGCGCGAACCAGCACCGGGCCACGGATGTCGTAGCAGACCTCGGCGAGCTTGGCAGACTTGCGGATCGGGCGCGGTGCCGCTGCGGCTGCCTCGGCCTTGATCACCGGTTCCGGGGATACCGTCGCGAGCTCGAGTGTCTTCACCGCTTTCATGCCGATCCTTCCTGATAGATGGAAAACCGCAACACCGTTTTCCGATGTTGCAAAAGGTTGTTATCTTAGCCCTGCTCCCGCACTGCGGCAATTTTGCCATCGCGTCTGAACCTACTTCCTTGCGCGCGCGCCGCGCCTACGACCGGACCATGAAGCTCTACCAGGACAACAACGCCAACATCAACGTCGTGACCGGCTACGGTGACGATCACGTCATGATCAGCAGGGTGCGCCACGAGGGCAACGTGCTCCTCAGCGCCAGCCGCGTCATCACCGACTGGGCGCCACAGGCCGCGGGCGACCTCAGCGGACTGCAGGCCGAGGACCTCGCCGCAGCGCGAGAGCTCGGCGCGGAGATCCTCATCGTCGGCACCGGGCGCCGCCAGCGCTTTCCGCAGCCGCAGTTGCTGCGCCCACTGATCGAGTCGCGCATCGGCTTCGAGTTCATGGACTTCTCGGCTGCGTGCCGTACCTACAACATCCTCGTCGGCGAGGGGCGGGCAGTCGTCCTCGGCCTGCTCCGCGATCGCTGAAGGCCGCCTCGGGTGCCGACACGCGGTGGTAACGCGCATGCAAGATTATGTTCACGCGTTTGTCGCCATCGGCTAACCTCAAACACGAACGCCGCCCGGCGCGCGGGTAGCATGCCCCCCATTTCAGCAGGAGACACCATGAGCGCCACCCCCGCCCCCGACTTCAGCCTGCCCGCCACCGGCGGCAACACGGTGACCCTGTCCGCGCTGCACGGGCGCAAGGTCGTCATCTATTTCTATCCGAAGGACAACACGCCCGGCTGCACCAACGAAACGCGTGACTTCGGGACGCTGCATACCGACTTCGCAGCCTGCGGCTGTGACATCTACGGCCTGAGCCGCGACAGCCTGAAGAGCCACGAGAACTTCAAGGCCAAGCTCGAACTGCCCTTCGAACTCATATCGGACCCGGACGAGAAAGCCTGCGAGGCCTTCGGGGTCATGAAGCTGAAGAACATGTACGGCAAGCAGGTGCGCGGCATCGAACGCAGCACCTTCCTGATCGACGTCGCCGGCAACATCGCCCGCGAATGGCGGGGCGTGAAGGTGCCCGGCCACGCCGAGGAAGTGCTCGCCGCCGCGCGCGCGCTCTGAGCTTTTGTTCTTGCTCTGAAACTTTGTCCTGATTGGGCGTGCGCTTGGACGCCCGTCCCCCCGATCGACCGGATCCACGCCCTACATGCCCGCGACCCGCAAATCCACCAGCACCCCGAACACCACCGAAGAGCGCGCCGCCCCGCGCACCCGCAGCACCGCGCGCCCGCGCCGCAAGGGGGCGGCAGTGACTGCGACCAAGCTCTTCGTGCTCGACACCAACGTGCTGATGCACGACCCCACCAGCCTCTACCGCTTCGAGGAGCACGATCTCTACGTGCCGATCATGACGCTCGAGGAACTGGACAACAACAAGAAGGGCACCACCGAGGTCGCGCGCAACACCCGCCAGGCCAGCCGCATGCTCGACGAGATCGTGTCCTCGTCGGACAAGGGCATCGAGACCGGCATCGCCCTCGAGGGCCCCTCGCGCGGACAGGCCACCGGGCGCATGTACCTGCAGACCGAAGCCATCGACATCAAGCTGCCACCCGCGCTGCCAACTGCGCGCGGCGACAACCAGATCCTCGCGGTGGTGATGTACCTCGCCGAGAAGCATCCGGCGCGCGAAGTCATCCTGGTGTCGAAAGACATCAACATGCGTATCAAGGCGCGTGCGCTCGGGCTCGCCGCACAGGACTACTTCAACGACAAGGTACTCGAGGACAGCGACCTGCTGTACGCCGGCACCCGCGAACTGCCCGCCGACTTCTGGGACACGCACGGGCGCGGCATGCAATCGTGGAAGGAAGAGGGCCACACCTATTACCGCCTTAGCGGCCCGCTTGCCGCCGAAATGCTGGTGAACGAGTTCGTCTACCAGGACGGTGACACGCCACTGCAGGCCTGGGTGAAGGAGAAGGAAGGCCGCAGCGTGGTGCTGGAGACGCTGACCGATTTCAGCCACCAGAAGAACAACGTGTGGGGCATCACCGCGCGCAACCGCGAACAGAACTTCGCGCTCAACCTGCTGATGAACCCCGAGATCGACTTCGTCACCCTGCTCGGCCAGGCCGGCACCGGCAAGACCCTGCTCACGCTCGCCGCCGGCCTCACCCAGGTGCTGGAATCGAAGCGCTACAGCGAGATCATCATGACCCGCGTGACCGTGTCGGTCGGCGAGGACATCGGCTTTCTGCCCGGCACCGAAGAAGAAAAGATGGCGCCGTGGATGGGTGCGCTCGAGGACAACCTCGAGGTGCTCAATGGCACCGCCGGCGAAGGCGGCGACTGGGGCCGTGCGGCCACCCGCGACCTGATCCGCAGCCGGATCAAGATCAAGAGCCTGAACTTCATGCGCGGGCGCACCTTCCTCAACAAGTTCCTCATCATCGACGAGGCGCAGAACCTCACGCCCAAACAGATGAAGACCCTGATCACCCGCGCCGGCCCCGGCACCAAGGTGATCTGCATGGGCAACATCGCGCAGATCGACACCCCCTACCTGACCGAAGGCTCATCGGGCCTGACCTTCGTCGTTGACCGCTTCAAGGGCTGGGCGCACTCGGGCCACATCACCCTGCAGCGCGGAGAGCGCTCGCGCCTGGCCGACTACGCGGCAGAGGTGCTCTGAGCGGGCGCCTGCGCAGCCGTTCACGCGCGGCCGCGTGCGCAGGCAAGCCACTCGCCGCGCGGCGGCTCACCTATAATCCGGTGATCCATCCGACGACAGAGCCGTCATGACCACCGAAGCTGCAAACCTGCTGGTTGGCGCCAGCACCGATTTCCTGCGCAACTTCTCGCCCTTCAATCGCATGGAAGCGGAGGCGCTCGCCTTCCTCGCCGAACGCGCCGTCCTCGCCTTCCACGCGCGTGGCAGCGACATCCTGACCCCCGAGATGGGCGTGCCCCGCCACTTCTACATCGTCCAGCGCGGCAAGGTACAGGCGCGCCAGACGGGCTCCACCGCGGTCACCGAGTACGCCAGCCTCAACCTGGGGCCGGGAGAATGCTTTCCGATTGGGGCGATCTCTGCACGGCGCCCTTCGACCAACGCCTACGTCGCGGTGGAAGACAGCTTCTGCTTCCAGATCACTGCGGACGACTTCCTGCACCTGATGCAGCTGAGCCCCGTCTTCCACCTGTTCTGCACCCAGTACATCGCCAGCCTGCTCAACCAGTCGCGCCAGCAACTGCAGACGACCTTCGCGCAGCGTGCGGCAGAGCAGCAGACGATGACCACGACGCTGGGCAAGCTCATCAACAAGGACCCGGTGTATGTGACCGCCGATACGCAGACGCGGACGGCGCTCGAGCGCATGAACGAGCTGCGCCTGGGCTGCATTGTGGTGGTGGACAACGATCGCCGGCCCGTCGGCGTCGTCACGCAGAGCGACCTGCTGCCGCGCGTGATCCTCGCCGGTTTCGACCTCACGCGCCCGATCGGCGAGCTGATGACCGCCAATCCGCATCAGCTTCCGGCCACCGCTTCTGCGTACGACGCCGCCCTCGAGATGGCGACCCACGGCGTGCGCCACCTGCTGGTGGTGGACTCGGACAGCATCCTCAAGGGGGTCGTCTCCGAACGCGATCTGTTCAGCCTGCAGCGCATCAGCCTGCGCCAGATCCGCGCCGGCATCGAGAACGCGGCCGACATCGAGGCCCTGCAGCGCGCCAGCAAGGACATCCGTCAGCTCGCGCTGAACCTCATCGCACAAGGGATCGGCGCCGAGCAGCTGACGCAGTTCATCTCGGCGCTCAACGACGCGCTCACGCGCCGCATCATCGTGCTCGCCCGCGAGCAGCACGACCTGCTCGGCATCGACTTCGGCTGGCTCGCGTTCGGGTCCGAGGGCCGGCACGAGCAGACCCTATCCACCGACCAGGATAACGGCATCGTCTTTCGCGTCGCCGACGGCAATCCGGTCGATGGTGCGCGCCGACGCTTGCTGGCCTTTGCGAAGACGGTCAACGACGACCTCGCCGCCTGCGGATTTCCGCTCTGCAAGGGCAACATCATGGCGAGCAACCCGGAGCTGTGCCTGACGCTCGAGGAGTGGAAATCACGCTTCGGCGACTGGATCCGCGAGCCCGATCCCCAGGCCCTGCTCAATGCGTCGATCTTCTTCGATTTTCGCGTGCTTTACGGGAACGAACGCTTTGGCGACCAGCTGCGCACCTGGCTGAACAAAGCGGCAAAGGGCAACACGACCTTCCTGCGCATGATGGCAGCCAACGCGCTCAAGGTTCTGCCCCCGCTCGGGCGCATCCGCGACTTCGTGCTCGAGGACGATGGCACTGTCGACCTCAAGAAGTCCGGAGCCCGCCTGTTCGTGGACGTCGCCCGCATCATCGCGCTTCGCACCGGCGTAGAGTCCAGCAGCACCGTACAGCGCCTGCGCCAGGCCGGCACGAAGACCGGCATCACGACCGAGGAGACGGCCGCGATCGTCGATGGATTCAACTTCATCCAGCTCCTGCGTCTGCGCTCGCAGCACCTCGAGACCGAGCACGACGCGGCCGACGATAACCGCATCAATCCCGAATCGCTGAACGAGCTCGACCGCCGCATCCTCAAGGAAGCCTTCCGCCAGGCGCGCAAGCTCCAACTGCGGCTCAAACTGGACTACCAGCTGTGAGCTGGCTATCCCGTCTCAAGGCCGCGCGCGGCGGTGCGCAAGCCCTCAGCCCGCAGGCCGAGAAAATCCTGCGCAGTTGGCACGCCCTTCCCGACGCCATGCTCGATCGCCCCCACTTCGAAAGCCGCTATGTGGTCGTCAATACGGAGGCGACCGGGCTCGATCTCGATAGCGATCGCCTGCTCGCAGTCGGCGCAGTGGGTGTCGACGGTGGCTTGCTCCACCCGGAGGACGCTTACTACGCCACGCTCGAACCAGCACCAGCCGAAGCCCTGGCCGGTCTGCTCGGCCTGGTCGGAAAGAGCCCGCTCGTGGTGTTCAACGCCTCGTTCAACCGCAACATGCTGGAGCGCGCCCTGCAGGAGCACGTCGGGCTCGCTCCGTCCTTTCTCTGGATCGACCTCTACTTTCTGTTGCCGTCGCTGTTCCCCGAAAAGCTCGATCGCCCCGCCCGTCTCGCCGACTGGATGGCAGCATTTGGTATCGAAACCTTTCAGCGCCACCATGCCCTGGGTGACGCCTGGGCAATCGCCCAACTGTTTCTTGCCGCCCAGACGCGCGCGCTTTCCTTCAGCGTCACCACTCCGGCGGGGCTCGCCGAGCATCAGAGCGCGTTCCGGCAGAAGCTCAAGGTGTGATTCGTCCCCACCGCGAAAAATGCCCATCTCCCGAGCGGCACGACGGAGATTTCTTGTTTACATCCTGCAGTTGCCTGCGTATATTTCGCCAAATGTTTTTGCGACCAGCCCTCCTATCTCTGACCCTCTTGCTCACGTCGGCCCCGTTCGCCCACGCCGCCGAGCAGCAAGCGCAGACGGTGCAGGCAGCGCAAAAATCGGTGATCGGTGAGTACACCGCCGTAGCCGAGCAACTGGTCGACGAAGCCCTGTCCTACCTCGGGATCCGCTACCGCTTTGGCGGAACTTCGCCTGAGACAGGTCTCGACTGCAGTGGCCTGGTGCTCAATGTCTTCCGCAACGCGGTCGGCCTGGATCTGCCGCGTACTGCGCGCGAAATGGCCAACGTGGGCGACAAGATCGGTCGCCAGGAACTGAAGCCGGGTGATCTCGTGTTCTTCAACACGATGCGCCGCACCTTCTCTCACGTTGGGATCTACCTTGGCGACGGCAAGTTCGTCCATGCTCCTTCGAGCGGCGGCAAGGTTCGTGTCGAGAGCATTTCCACACGTTACTGGGCACAGCGCTTCAATGGCGCGCGTCGCCTGGTCGATGACGGCGACGTATTGACCCCATCGGCGAAGCTGGCCTCCCTGCGCTGACAGTGCGCCGAAGCCTGCCTCGCCTGCGAGATCTCATGAAAAAGCCCGGCTGATCGCCGGGCTTTTTCATTTCGTCGGCGCCTTCCTGGCTTCCGCCTTGCAGCGCTCTGGGCAGCTCGTGCAGCGCTCGCCCAGGCGCCGTCCGAGGACCTGCTGCAATGCGCAGGTCGAGCGCCGGCAACACACGAAGGCCACCCCTTCGCGGCTCGCCGCATCACGAAAGCGCTGCATCACGTTGTGCCCGATGAAGTCGGTGAACAGGATGACCATCCCGATCCCGCTCGGCAGCGGCGCACTGCGGCGCTGATGGCTCGTGTCGCGCCCACTGACGTGTCCCGCGATGCGAATACCGAAGCCATCCAGCACTGCGGGGATGTTTCCGAGCCGATCCGCGCCGACAAGCAAGGCATCCATGAATTTCGTCCTCATTGCGAATTATTCGCATTCATAATGCCGGCAATGCGAACCGTTTGCAACTGCGAACCTTTATCGTTACTATTCGGCCACCGTCACAACCCACTCGTAAACACGCCACCATGATGAAGAAAGTCCTCCTCACCGCCCTCGCTTCCACCTTTGGCCTGTCCGCTGCCGCGACTGCGGCCGAGCTCAATGTCTATTCGGCTCGCCACTACCAGACGGACGAGCAGCTCTACGGCAATTTCACCAAGCAGACCGGGATCAAGATCAACCGCATCGAGGCCAAGGAAGACGAACTGCTCGAGCGCATCCGCACCGAAGGCGCCAACAGCCCGGCCGACATCTTCGTCACGGTCGATGCATCGCGCCTGGCCAAGGCCGACGAGATGGGTATCTTCGCGCCGGTGCAGTCGGCCGAGCTCGAGGCCCGCATCCCCGCCCACCTGCGCACGGCCAACTGGTTCTCGTACTCGACCCGCGCCCGCGTCATCGTGTACAACCCGGATGCCGTAAAGGCCGAGCAGGTCCAGACCTACGAGCAGCTCGCGGACCCGGCGCTCAGGGGCGAGGTGTGCACGCGCTCGGGCAGCCACCCCTACAACCTGTCGCTCGGCGCGGCCATGATCCAGCACAACGGTGCAGAGGCGACCGAGAAGTGGGCGAGCGGCGTCGTGGCCAACTTCGCGCGCGCCCCCAAGGGCGGCGACACCGACCAGATCCGCGCGGTCGCAGCGGGTGAGTGCGGCGTGGCGATTGCCAACAGCTACTACCTGGCGCGCCTGATGAATTCGGACAAGCGCGAAGATCAGGAGGCCGTGGCGAAGATCAAGGCCGTATGGCCCAACCAGGCGAGCTGGGGCACGCACATCAACGTGTCGGGAGCCGGCATGCTGAAGCACGCGCCGAACAAGGAAGCCGCGGTCAAGTTCCTCGAGTACCTCGCCTCGGACGAGGCGCAGACCTACTTCGCCAACGGCAACAACGAATGGCCGGTGGTGGCGAGCGTTAAGGTGGACAACGCCGCGCTGACGAAACTCGGTGACTTCAAGGCCGATACGCTGCCGATCGGCGAACTGGCGGCCACGATCGCCGAAGCCCAGCGCATCTTCGACCGCGCCGGCTACCGCTGATCACCCTAGCGTAGTAAGCGCCGCGCGACCTGTGGCGCCCTACCCCGCAGTCGCGGCCCCGGAAGACTCAGCCCCCGCAGCGTCAACTGCCGGGGCTGAAGTTTTTCCAGAAGACATGAGAACCCGGTTGCGACCTTCACGCTTGGCCGCATACAGGGCCTCGTCGGCCCGCGCATAAGCCGCCTCGTATCCCTCATCTGCGGGGTCGAGCATCGATACACCGATACTGACCGAGTAATGCAGTGGCCCCACCTGCGCCTGCGCCGGGCTGTCGGTAACCATTCGCCGCATGCGGTCAGCCACACGCACGGCGCCCAGACTATCGATGCACGGCAACAGGATGGCAAACTCCTCGCCCCCGAGGCGAGCGAAAACATCGGCTTCGCGCAACTGTACGCTCAAGGTCGCCGTGAAATGGCGCAGCACCTCGTCGCCCGCTGCGTGTCCATACGTATCGTTGATGCGCTTGAAGAAGTCGAGGTCGAGCAGCAGCAGCGCAGCCTGCGATTGTCCTCGCCGCACCCGGCCGAGTTCGTTTTTGACCATCTCGGTGAAGTGACGGCGGTTCCACAGCCCGGTAAGCGGATCACTGGTCGCAAGCTGGAGCAGGCTCTCCTCCATGGCCTTGCGCGGCGAGATATCCTCATGAATCCCGACCACGCGCAGTGGCTCGCCCTGTTCCCCGCGGTCGAGCACGCGCCCAGCCCCGAGCACCCACACCCAATGCCCATCCTTGTGCTTCATGCGGTACTCGGCGCGGTAGGCATCGGTCAGTCCGCGCAGATGCGGTTCGAGCGTCGCCCGGATATCGCGCCAGTCGTCCGGATGGACGAGCGTCTCCCAACTCGAGACATGGGACGACAACTCGTCGGGCGCGTATCCCAGAATCCGCAACCACACCGGACTGAAGCTCGCCTTTCCGCTCGGTACATCCCAATCCCAAAGGCCTAGCCCGGCCCCCTCGAGCGCCAGCATCATGCGACGTTCGCGCTCGGCAATCTGCTCGCGAACCCGACGCCGTTCAGTAAAGTCGCGGCTGATCCGGATCTCGCCCAGGTAAGTGCCGTCCTGATCACGATAAGGCGTGCGCAGGGTGTCGAGCAATCGCAACGCGCCATCGCGCCCTTCCAGCCATTCCTCGTGATGCTCGGGTGCACTCACCACGACCGAATCGGGGTCGCGGCCCGCCAGGCTGGGACGGTCCGGGAATACGTCTGCGTCACGTAGACCGAGGATGCGCGCCTCGTCGAGGCCATAGGCCTCGGCGAAAGCCGTGTTGCAGCCCAGGAAACGCCCCTGCGTGTCCTTGAACGCGATGAGGTCCGGCACCGAATCGATGAGTCCGCGCAGCAGGGCCCGTTCCCGCACCAGTGCCTCTTGCGGCTCGCGAACACCAGCGACGAAGACCGCACGATAGATCATCCCGAACGCCGCCACCTTATAGGCGTGCCCAAGAACGTTGAAGAGGTCGCTCACTTCGACGTAGAAGGTGAAATAGAGCTCGGCCAGCGCCAGCACCCCGGCCGCGGCGGCCAGCCAGCACGAGGTCACCTCGCGCTCGCGAGTGCCGCGCCGCGCGAGCAGCACTGCCGCCAGCAGGTAGAGCGCGACCAGCCCATATTCGGCGATCAGTTTGAGAGGCGTGACGCCCACGCCCGGTTCGAAGCTGCGGGGCAAGCTGTCCGGATGGCTCAGCACGATCCAGGCCCAAGCAAGCGCCAGCCCGATTGCCGCCAGGGTCATGCCCCTGGCGGCAGCGGACGAACCCCGGCGTTCGGGTAACACGGCATGGACGAGCAGACCGAGCGCAGCGATCAATCTTGCTGCGAGCCAGAAATGGATTGCCTTGTCGGCTCCGCTCGGGGTGACGAACACCGGCATGCCCGGGTAGGAAAGGGTGTGCGCAAAATCGATCAGGCCAACTGCAAGAAACACCGCCCCCAGCCAGGCGAGGCGCGCGCCGCGATCGGTGCGGCGCAGGTTCCAGCCAAGGGCGAATACCATGCCGGCGACCGCGATCGAAAAGAACTCGAGTGCCGTATGCAGCGCCAGATAGTTTTCATGCGCCGCAAACAGCTGCGTAGCCGGCAAGAAGCGACTTGCGACGAACACGGTCGCCAGCACGAGCAGCCAGGCGACCGGCCCCGAGCCGAATCGGCTGCAAGGAAGCGCCGAGCTCAACGCCGCCCCCGAACACGGGCACTACGCAGATGACGCGCATGAGACGAAAGCATGCCGGCGATCTGATTGGCGATGGCGAACGGCGCGGGCATTTGATGGGAAGTCATGAGGCCGTAATTATCCATTACAGCCCGGGCCACCCAAAGCCCTGTGGCTAAGGCACCACAGGGCAGGACCTGCCCTCAGCCCGCGCGCCTCCTCACTTTGAGGATCTGGCGCGAGATGATGAACATCGGCAGCAGCCCGACCGCGACGATGATGAGCGCCGCAGTCGAGGCTTCGGCGAGACGCTCGTCCGCGGCGAGGGTGTGCGCCTGGGTGGCCAGGGTGTCGAAGTTGAACGGACGGATGACCAGCGTGGCCGGCAACTCCTTCATGACATCGACAAACACGAGCAGGCTGGCCGTCAGCAGGCTGCCGCGCAGCATGGGAATGTGCACCCGGCGCAGCGTCGCCCATTTGCCGAAACCAAGGCTGCGCGAGGCATCGTCCATGCTTTGCGTGATCTTCCCGAGGCTGGACTCGACCGTCTGCAGCGCGACGGCGAGGAAACGCGCCAGATAAGCGTAGACCAGCGCGGCGATGCCCCCGGTGAGCAGCAAGCCCGGGTTCGTGCCAAAGATCGCCTCCCAGGATTGCGCCAGCCAGTTGTCGAGACGCGTAAGGGGAATGAGCACGCCCACCGCAATCACCGACCCAGGCACCGCATAGCCGAGCCCGACCACGCGGTTGAGCGCCTGCGGCAGCCGGGTGCGCGCGAGCCGGGCGGCATAGCCGAGCACGACCGCGAGCACGACCGCGATGATCGCCGTCACCGCGGCGAGCACGAAGCTGTTGCGCGCGAGGTGAACAAAGCGCGGACCGAACTGCGCATCGCCCTCGGCAAAGGCCATCTGCAGCAACAATGCAGCCGGGAGCAGAAAACCCAGCAGCAGCGGCATGAAGCAGGCGAAGGCCGCAAGCAGGCCGAGCGGCAGCGGCAGGCGCAGGCGCACCGGCATGCTGAGCTGGCGCGAGGTGTTGTTGAAGCGCGCCCGGCCCCGCGACATGCGCTCCAGGGTGAGCACCAGGACGACGAACGCAAGCAGCGCGGCGGAAAGCTGGGCCGCCGCGATGCGGTCACCGAGCGAGAACCAGGCGCGGTAAATCCCGGTGGTGAAGGTCTGCACGCCGAAGTAGGAGACCGTGCCGAAGTCCGCCAGCGTCTCCATCAGCGCCAATGCCGTGCCGGCCACCACCGCCGGCCGTGCCAGCGGCAGGGACACACGAAAGAAGCTGCCCCAGGGTCCGAGCCCGAGCGAGCGTCCTGCCTCGAGCATGCCCCCCGCGCGCTCGAGAAAGGCCGTGCGCGCAATCATGTACACATAGGGATAGAGCACGAACATGAACATCGCGACCGCGCCGCCTACCGTGCGCACGTCCGGAAACCAGTAATCACCCCGCCGCCATTCGAAGGCCTCGCGCAACCAGGTCTGCAACGGGCCGACGAACTGCAGGAAGTCGGTGTAGACGTAGGCCATCACATAGGCCGGCATCGCCAGCGGCAACACCAGCGCCCACTCGAAGAATCGCCTGCCGGGAAAGTCGAGCATCGTCGTCAGCCACGCCGACGTCACCCCGATCGACGACACACCCAGGCCGACCCCGACGCAGAGGATGACGGTGTTCCACATGAACTCGCCCAGCACGGTGTCGGCCAGGTGCGCCCATGTATCCCCCGTCTCGCCGATCAGGACGTTCGAGAACACCGAGAGCACAGGAGCAGCGATCAGCACCCCGACGACCACGGCCACGACGGTCAACGTCGACCACTGCAGGCGCGCGGCGCCCTGTCCAGCCAAAGCGTTCATTCTGTTTCCACAATGCCGGGGCGTACCGGAACTCGGCCGCCCGCTTCGAGCGGCAAATTATAATTGATCGCATTTGGAACACCGCGATGCAATAATCGGTGAAGACGTTTTTCGCCCTCAACCGGCCCTCCCCTTCCACGATGTCACACCTGAACCTGAACCAGATCGACCTCGCCTTCGGCCACCAGGTCGTCGTGCGTCAGTTGTCACTGAGCCTCGAAACAGGGCGGATCGGCTGCCTGCTCGGCCCCTCCGGCTGCGGCAAGACCACCGTGCTGCGCTGCATTGCGGGTTTCGAGCGCCTCGCCGCCGGAGAAATCCGGCTCGACGGCGCACTGGTCAGCACGCCTGCGCAGACCCTGCCCCCGGAGCGCCGGCGCATCGGCATGGTGTTCCAGGACTATGCGCTGTTTCCCCACCTTTGCGTCGCCGACAACATCGCGTTCGGCTTGCGCAAGGAAGACGCGGCAGCACGACGGACACGGGTCGAGGAGTTGCTCGTCCTCGTCGGCCTGGCCGACCAGGGGCACAAGTTTCCGCACGAGATGTCGGGGGGCCAGCAGCAGCGCGTCGCGCTCGCCCGTGCGCTGGCGCCGCGCCCCAGCCTGCTGCTGCTCGATGAGCCCTTCTCCAACCTCGACGTCGAGTTGCGCGAGCGCCTGTCGCATGAGGTGCGCGACATCATCAAGGCCACCAACACCACTGCGATCCTGGTCACGCACGACCAGCACGAGGCCTTCGCCGTCGCCGACGAGATCGGCATCATGCACGAAGGCCGTATCCAGCAGTGGGACACGCCCTACAACCTTTATCACCGTCCGGCCAACCGGTTCGTCGCCGACTTCATCGGCCAGGGCGTGTTCCTGCGCGGGAAGGTGCTCAATGATCACCAGGTGCAGATCGAACTCGGCGTACTCGACAGTTCCGTGCCGCTGGTGTGCTGTGCGGATTGCGCCGGCTGTGTGCATGGCAGCCCGGTCGACGTTCTGCTGCGCCCCGACGACATCGTGCACGACGACGCCAGCCTGCTGAAGGCCGAAGTGGCGCACAAGGCCTTTCGGGGGGCGGACATCCTGTACACCCTGCGCCTGGCCGGGGGAGCCAAGGTGCTATCCCTGGTGCCCAGCCACCATAACCACGCCATCGGCGAACGCATCGGCATTCGCCTCGACGTGGACCACGTCGTCACATTCCCGGTCGAGGACGGCGAACCGACGCCGGTCGCGCACCCGGAATCCATCGCGGCATGATTCCCTGGCTGGGCAGCGAGGTGGTGTTTCCGCCCGACGAGCAGGCGCTTTGCGAACCGAACGGTCTGCTTGCCGCGGGCGGCTCGCTAACGCCCGCATGGCTGCTCGCCGCCTATCGCCGCGGCATCTTCCCGTGGTTCAGCGAAGGCGAGCCGATCCTGTGGTGGACGCCCGATCCGCGCCTCGTCCTCGTTCCCGATCACCTACATGTCAGCCATTCGCTGCGCAGGACGCTGCGCCGGCAGCGCTTCGAGGTTCGCACCGACACAGCCTTCGCCGCGGTGCTGCGGGCCTGTGCCGCGCCGCGCGCGCCGGGCCTGGGCACCTGGATCACGCCGGCGATGCAGGCCGCCTATCTGCGCATGCACGAACTGGGTCACGCGCACAGTGTCGAATGCTGGCGTGAGGGCAGGCTGGTCGGCGGTCTGTATGGCATGGCGCTCGGTCGGGTCTTTTTCGGGGAATCCATGTTCACGCTCGAGACCGATGCATCCAAGGTCGCGCTGGCCCATCTGGCTCGGCTGCTAGCGGAGCGCGCCTATGCCATCATCGACTGCCAGATGACAACCGCCCATCTGCAGTCCATGGGCGCCCGAGAGATGTCCCGTGCGCACTTTGTCGAAACCCTGGCGCGCTGGGTGCCCGACGGGCCACCAGCGCAAAAGTGGGCGGCCGACGCCGCCCGGTACCTCATCTGGCCCTGAGATCGAACGCCTGGCGGCAGCTGCGAAACCATGCAAAAGGACTATCCCTACGCCCTCATCCAGTTCTACGCGACCGCGCCCTACGCGTGCTCGTATCTGCCCGACCGCAGCGCGCGCTCGCAGGTCGCAACGCCCGGGCACCTGATCGACCCGCAGGTGTACAGCGAACTCGTGCGCCGTGGCTTTCGCCGAAGCGGCGTGTTCACCTACAGGCCGTACTGTGACCACTGCCGCGCCTGCGTGCCGGTGCGCATCCCGGTCGAGCGCTTCGTGGCCGACCGCAGCCAGCGCCGCGCGTGGGCCCGGCACCAGGACCTGATCGCCATCGAGCGTCCGCTCGAATTCTTCGAAGAGCACTACCAGCTCTACCAGCGCTACCAGGCCGCGCGTCATTCCGGTGGCGGCATGGACCTCGACAACCGCGAGCAGTACAGCCACTTCCTGCTGCAGAGCCACGTCGACACACGGCTCGTCGAATTTCGCGAGCATGGCGTGCTGAGGATGGTGAGCGTAATCGACCGCCTCTCGGACGGACTGTCGAGCGTCTATACCTTTTACGAACCCGAGCACCCGCGCGGCGCCCTCGGCACCTACGGCATCCTGTGGCAGATCGAGGCCGCCCGCCACCTGGAACTCGCGCACGTGTACCTCGGCTACTGGATCGCCGAGAGCCCCAAAATGGCTTACAAGGCGCGCTTTCGCCCGCTCGAGGCGCTGATTGACGGCGACTGGATACCGCTTCCTGCCACCGACTGAGTGCGCTGCGACCGCCCGCGCCGTTCAGCGCAGATCGCCCACTGCTCGCCCTCGCCTCCCGCGCGCGGCGGCGAATCGCTACAATCCGCCGATGCTCTACGAACTCATCCGCCCGCTGCTGTTTTCGCTCGACCCCGAAAACGCCCACGACCTCACCCTGCAGGGACTCCACTTCGCCGGCAAGCTGCTGCCCCCCGGGCAGCCCGAGCCCGCACCGCCCGCCGAAGTCATGGGCCTGCGCTTTCCCAACCGCATCGGCCTGGCCGCCGGCCTCGACAAGAACGGCGAGGCGATCGACGGGCTCTCCCGGCTCGGCTTCGGCTTCCTCGAGATCGGCACCATCACGCCCCGCGCCCAGCCCGGCAACCCGCGCCCGCGCATGTTCCGGCTGCCCGAGGTGCAGGGCATCATCAACCGCATGGGCTTCAACAACCACGGCGTCGATGCGCTGATCGCCCACGTGCGTGCGGCCAAGTACCGCGGCATCCTCGGCATCAACATCGGCAAGAACTTCGACACCCCGATCGAACGTGCTGCCGACGACTATCTCGCCTGCCTCGACAAGGTGTATCCGCTGGCGAGCTACGTTGCCGTCAACATCTCGTCGCCGAACACCAAGAACCTGCGCCAGTTGCAGGGCGAGTCCGAACTCGACGACCTGCTCGCTCGCCTCAAGAGCGCCCAGACCCGGCTTGCCGACACCCACGGCCGCTATGTGCCGCTGACGCTCAAGATCGCGCCCGACCTCGACGACGCCCAGGTCACCAACATCGCCGACGCGCTGCGCCGTCACCGCATCGACGGCGTCATCGCCACCAACACCACCATTGCGCGCGACAAGGTACAGGGCATTCGCCACGGCAACGAACAGGGCGGGCTCTCGGGCGCGCCGGTGTATGACGCCTCCACCGCCGTGGTGCGTCGCCTGGCCGAGGCGCTGGCTGGCGAGTTGCCGATCATCGCTGCGGGCGGCGTGCTCGAAGGCGCCCAGGCCCGCGCCAAGATCGACGCCGGTGCGGCGCTGGTGCAGTTGTACAGCGGCCTCATCTACCGTGGCCCGGGGCTCGTTCGCGAATGCGTGCGCGCCACGGCCTGAACCCCGCCGCCTCGAACTCGCCCGGCGGCACTGCCGCCGGCTTTCCGCGTCGCCGACATGGCGCGCCCGCTCGACTCTTCCGCCCGTTCCAGGAGATTTCACGATGATCCAACGCCGTCGGTTCATGCTGTCTGCTGCTGCGCTCGCCGTCGCCGCCACCCTGCCGCTCACGGCCGCCGCCGAATCGCCAGCCAAGGTCGGCTTCGTCTACGTCAGCCCGATCGGCGACGCCGGCTGGACCTACCAACACGACGAAGGCCGCAAGCAGATGGAAAAGGCGCTCGGCAGCAAGATCGAGACGCGCTACGTCGAGAGCGTGGCCGAAGGGGCCGACGCCGAGCGCGTGATCCGCGAGTTCGCCGCCAGCGGCAGCCAGATCGTGTTCGCCACCAGCTTCGGCTACATGAACTACGTCGAGCGCGTCGCCCGTCAGTTTCCCAAGGTCACCTTCCTGCACGCCACCGGCTACAAGTCGGCGAAAAACTTCGCGCCCTACAACGCGCGCTTCTACGAGGGGCGTTATCTCAATGGCGTGATCGCCGGCAAGATGACCAAGTCGAACGTGCTCGGCTACGTCGGCGCCTTCCCCATCCCCGAGGTGCTGCAAGGCATCAACGCATTCACGATGGGCGCGCGCAGCGTCAATCCGAACGTCGAGGTGCGCGTGATCTGGGCCAATAGCTGGTACGACCCGGGCAAGGAGCGCGAGGCGGCGATGACGCTGATCTCGCAGGGCGCGGACATGTTGACCCACCACACCGACTCCACCGCGACCGTGCAGGCGGCCGAAGAAAAGGGCGTGAACGCTTTCGCCTACCACTCCGACATGTCGAAGTACGGCCCCAAGGCCCAGCTCACCGCCACCACCCACCACTGGGGCGAGTTCTACACCCGCACCGTGAACGCGGTGCTCGACGGCACCTGGAAGCCCGAAGCCGTCTGGGGTGGCATGAAGGACGGCATGATCAAGCTCGCACCGCTCAACCCGGCGATCCCGGCCGACGTGCAGACCATGGTCCGCGATCTCGAGGCGAAGATCACCGCCGGCAGCTTCCATCCCTTCACCGGCCCGGTGCTAGACCAGGCCGGCACCGAGCGCCTGGCTGCCGGCGCCGTCATGGATGACGCAACGCTGGGCAAGATGGACTACTTCGTGCAGGGCGTGTCGTCGCGGCTGCCGAATGCAAAATGAGGCCAGATAAGGCCAAGTAAGACCAGGCAAGACGCAACGCGCGAACCCGGATCGAAAAACGGCCCCGACTGGGGCCGTTTCTTCGTCGACGACGCGCGGCGCCCGTCAGAGCGCGTGCTTCTCGCGCACCATCTCGCCCAACAGGCGCATCAGTGTCTCGCTCGCCTGCTCCGCACGCTCGAGCGCACCAACCACGGTCTTGCGCACCGCCTCTTCGTCATCGGTGCGGGTGCGGATTGCCGCCAGTGCCTCATGGACAGCCGCATGCACGGTCGCATGCGGGCGCTCGGTCTGCGAGAACGCCCGGGTCGTGCCGAAGTGCCGCGCGCCCTCGCCATCGTGATACCACTGCCCGACCCGGCATGCGTTCGGGTCGGTGGCGACCTCGGCCGCTTCCGCCCCTTCGCCGCGCCGCTCCATCGCGACGTAGGCGTTCTGCATGTAGATGATGTGATCCATCTTCACGCGCGATGCAAGCGACAGATCCTGCGCCCGCGACAATTGCTCGATGGTGGCCGCTGCCGACTGCGCGACCGCCGCGAACTGCTCGCGAAACGCCGCCACGTCGCCACTCACCCGCGCGCTGTGCTCGCCCACCCGCGCCGTGTGCTCGACCATCGCCCCCACGCGCGCACGGAAACCGCTCACCAGTTGCCCGATCTCCTGCGTCGCCGACTTGGTGCGCTCGGCCAGCTTGCGCACCTCGTCCGCAACCACCGCGAACCCGCGCCCGAGCTCGCCCGCGCGCGCCGCTTCGATCGCCGCATTGAGCGCGAGCAGGTTGGTCTGGTCGGTGATGTCGGAAATGATCAGCACCGCACGGTCGATCGAGTTGCTGGCGGCGCCGAGCTCGCCCGCGGCAGTCGCCATGGTCTGCATGTCGACGTTGATGTCCTCGAGCGCGTGGCTGATGCGCGCCACGTCCTCGCGGCTGCGCCCGGCACCGCTGCGGTTGTCCTCTGCGATGTCGAGCACCGCATCCATCTCGCGCGACACGGCCAGCAGATCGCCCTGATTGCCCTTGAGGTTGGCGAGCAGGTTCACCGTGTTGAGCGCATGCAGTTGCGAGCCCAGGCGATTGCGCACCACGTAGCGTGCGTTCTCTTCCATCGTCCCGATCGCGCGGTTGACCGCCACCAGCGAGGAAGCAAAGTCGCCCGGCAGCCCCTTTTCAAGGGCACGGCGGTGAAACTCGCCGCGTGCAACCGCCGCGAAGCAGGTGTTGATCTCCTTGAAATAGGTCTCGACCGTATCCAGGAGTTCGTTGAACTCCCATGCGACCCTACCCACTTCGCCCAGGCCCCGGGTACTGGTGATGCGTTGATGGAGATCACCGCGCCGGCACGACATGATCACCTGCTGCATGTGGGCCAGCGTGCGCAGCGGTCGGTCGAAAGAGCGCCACGCATAGGCGCTGAAGGCGACCGCGAGCACGGGAATCGCCACGCTCGGTGCCGAAAGCCCGAACAGGGTGATCTGCCAGCCGGCCATGGCCACCACGAGGGCGACGAAGACCAGGCAGAAGATGCGGAACTGTTTGTCGAGGAAAGGCGTACCGCTGCTGACGGGACGGTTTGCATGCTTGTTCATCGTGCCGCTTCCTTCCAGCCCGTGTAGAGACCGAGCACCAGGCGCTCGTAGGTTGTCTGCTGATCCGCGAGTGTGCGGCGCAGCCAGGCCAACGAGGCTTCGGGCGCAGTCGCCGGTCCCGACTTGTGCTCGATCTGCCGCATCTGCGCATAGAGCTCGGACACAGCCGCCACCGCGCGCGGCGAGACTGAGCGCCGCACCGAGAAATAGCCTGAAACGGCGCCGCCACGATCATGGTCGGCGGTGACGTTGGCGAACACCCAATAGAAGTCGCCATCCGCGGTGATATTCTTGATGACGCCGAAGAACTCACGCTCCGCCTTGAGCGTCTCCCACATCAGCCGATACACGCCGCGCGGCATGTCCGGGTGGCGCACGATATTGTGCTGCTGCCCCAGTAGCGCATGCTCGGCAAAGTTGCTTATGCGCATGAAGGTCCGGTTCACATAGGTGAGCCGGCCTGTCGAGTCTGTCTTGCTGACGATCAGGTCGTCGTCGGCAACCCGAACTTCCCGCTGTGTCGGTGTAATCCTGCCTTTCACTGCCCATTTCCTCGCTGCTGACGGCGCGTTGCGCCGGAAGAAGGCCCGATTCAGCCCTTAAACCAATAGCGGCAATATTCCTGAAAACTTCAGTGCAATCCGGGGAGCGGCACGGCACCCCGCCAGCCACCGCCAAGATCAGCCGTCAGGACGATCGGCGCCGGCCTCGTCATCGGCCGGCTGGCCGTTGCGCAGACACGCCGCGAGCGCAGTCGCGATGCCATCGGCCATACGGGCCTGGCGCGCAGGATCCCGCAACAGAAGCTCCTCATCACGATTCTTGATGACCCCGGCCTCGAACAGCACCGCCGGGATGCGCGCATGCCGCAGCACGGCGAGACCGTCGTAGTAATGCACCGCATGCTGATGGTCTGCGTAGGCCCGCCGCCGCCCGTTCTTGTGGGTGGGCTCGAAGCCGAGGCGCTGGAGCCGGGCACCGATCGTGCGCGCGCACAGGATGCTGCGCGCCGTGTCCGGGTTGTCGCGCGACACGAACAGCGAATGCCCGGAAAATTCGTCGTTGTAATCGAGCACCTGACCATTCCACTGCCACGGCCGCAGTTCAGCGGCATTGACTGAATCGTGGTGAATGGACAGGAAGAATGCGGCCCCCGCCGCAGCTTGCGGGCGAGCCTTCAGGCTCGCGATCCGGCCATCCGCGTTGATCGTTTCCACACGAAGCCCACGACTGCGCAAGGCATCGACGAGGCGCTCTGCGAACTCGCGATTGAATTCGAATTCGCTGCGTCCCCGTGCACTCGTGGCGCCCGGCGCGTCGAGCGTGTGCCCGATGTCGACGGCCACCCGGCCCACTTCCCCCGATTGCGCTGCGGCTGCACGCGCGGCACCGGCGGTGAGCCCGAGGATCATTGCAAGCGCATGGCAGGCAGCGCGAACGAAAGGTCTTGCCATGGGCCGATGTTAACCGAAACCCGCAGCCCGACTTCGTCTTGATTCAAATCATGGAGACGGGCTGACGTGCCCGGGACAATGCGCCCACCATCGGCACTGCCGTGGATAGCTGTAACCCCTGAACCACCCGGGCAACCTGGCACCTTTTCGGACAAAACGAGATAAGCGATGAGGAGTACTCCATGAGCGGTATCTTCACAAAATCAATGGCGCGGAACATCTTCTACGGGGGAACGGTGTTCTTCTTCCTCCTGTTCCTGGCGCTTACTTTCGACACCGAGCGCGAACTCCCGAATCGCGACAACCGCGGCGCAATCACCCCCGAGGTTGCTGCGGGCAAACACATCTGGGAAACACGCAACTGTCTTGGCTGCCATACCCTGCTGGGTGAAGGCGCCTATTTCGCACCGGAACTCGGCAACGTCTACACCCGCCGCGGCCCTGATTTCATCAAGGGCTGGATGCAGGCAATGCCCACCGGAGCCCCGGGCCGTCGTCAGATGCCCCAGTTCAACCTCACCGATGAAGAGCTCGACCAGCTCGTGGCCTTCTTCAAGTACACGGCGGGTATCAACACCGCCAACTGGCCGCCCAACATCGAAGGTTGATCGGAAACCTGGAGACCACAAGGGGATCTTTCATGCAATACAAATCACAAGCGGTCGCCATGCCCTACTTCATAGCGGCGATCGGGCTTTTCGTGGGGCAAATCATCTTCGGTCTGATCATGGGCCTGCAGTACGTGGTCGGCGATTTCCTTTTTCCGGAGATCCCGTTCAACGTGGCGCGCATGGTTCACACCAACCTGCTGATCGTGTGGCTGCTGTTCGGCTTCATGGGAGCGGCTTACTACCTCGTGCCTGAAGAGACCGAGACCGAACTGTACAGCCCGAAGCTGGCGCTGCTGCTGTTCTGGGTCTTCCTCGTCGCTGGCGCTGCCACCATCCTCGGCTACCTGCTCGTGCCCTACAGCACGCTGGCGTCAATGACCGGTAACGACCTCCTCGCCACCATGGGTCGAGAGTTCCTCGAGCAGCCCTTGCCAACGAAGGTCGGCATCGTCGTGGTCGCACTCGCCTTCCTGTTCAACATCACGATGACCATGCTGAAGGGCCGCAAGACCGTCATCAGCATCGTGCTGCTGCTCGGTCTGTGGGGTCTGGCGATCTTCTTCCTGTTCTCCTTCTACAACCCGGTCAACCTCGTCCGCGACAAGTTCTACTGGTGGTGGGTGGTTCACCTTTGGGTGGAAGGCGTGTGGGAACTGATCATGGCTGCGCTGCTCGCCTTCGTGCTGATCAAGGTCACCGGGGTCGACCGCGAAGTCATCGAGAAGTGGCTGTACGTGATCATCACCCTGGCGCTCGTCACCGGCATCATCGGCACCGGTCACCACTACTTCTGGATCGGTACGCCGGAGTACTGGCAGTGGTGGGGTTCGATCTTCTCCGCGCTGGAGCCGATCCCGTTCTTCGCCATGACCGTGTTCGCCTTCAACATGGTGAACCGTCGCCGCCGCGAGCATCCGAACAAGGCTGCCGTTCTGTGGGCGCTGGGCACCGGTGTGATGGCCTTCCTGGGCGCTGGCGTGTGGGGCTTCCTGCACACCCTGGCTCCGGTGAACTACTTCACCCACGGCTCGCAGATCACCGCCGCTCACGGTCACATGGCCTTCTATGGTGCCTACGTGATGGTCGTCATCACCATCATCAGCTACGCCATGCCGATCCTGCGTGGTCGTGCGGCGAACAGCGAGAAGGCACAGGTCGTCGAGATGTGGTCGTTCTGGCTGATGACCATCGCGATGGTGTTCATCACCCTGTTCCTGACCGCCGCCGGCATCCTCCAGGTCTGGCTGCAGCGCGTGTCCGACACCCCGATGTCGTTCATGGCCACCCAGGACCAGCTCACGCTGTTCTACTGGATGCGTGAATGGGCGGGCGTGATGTTCTTCATCGGGCTGCTGACCTACCTTGCCAGCTTCTTCATCAAGGGCGAGAGCAAGGCAGTCAAGGCCTGATATTTACCGGGTGCATGGGTAGCAACTCCTGGGCGATCCAGGGGAAGGGGTTGGGGCGGCGAGAGCCGCCCTTTTTTTTGTCTTTCCGCCCGCAACCGGCACCACGGGGAAGGATTTTTGCTCCTCCTGGCGGAGCGGCCCCAGCCGCCCGCTAGAATAGCGGCCTGCCGCGGCCCGACGCGCCGCTTCTTTCCGCCCGCCCCGCTTTCCGCCTGCCCCGAGTACGCCGTGCCCGCTTCCAACGCCCTACCTGCCTCCACGGCTTCCCGTCCTGTCTTTCGGATCGCGATCAACGGCTACGGCCGGATCGGCCGTTGCTACCTGCGCGCCCTGCACGAGGCCGGGCTGGGCGAGCACTTCCGCGTGGTGGCAATCAACGAGCCCGCCGACCTTGCCAGCATCGCTTACCTCACCCGCTTCGACTCCACCCACGGGCGTTTCCCCGGCGCTGTGGACTGCACTGAGGACACGCTGATCGTCAACAACCAGGCGATCGTCGTCTCGCATGCACGCACACCCGAAGAAGTCGATTGGGCCGCGCTCGACATCGATCTGATCGTCGAGTGTTCCGGCCAGTACGGCAGCCGCAGCGAACTGACGCGTTTCCTGAGTGCTGGCTGCCCCAGACTTTTGCTCTCCCACCCGGGCAACGGCGCCGAGGATGTCGACGCCACCGTCGTGTTCGGGGTGAACCACGCCCGGCTCGACGGCGGCGAAGGCCTGGTATCGAACGCGTCGTGCACCACCAATGCGGTCGTGCCGGTGCTCGACCTCCTGCATCGCGAGATCGGGATCGAGCAGGCGCTGCTCACCACGCTGCACTCGGCCATGAACGACCAGCCCCTGATCGACGGCTACCATCACACCGACCTGCGTCGCACGCGCTCGGCGATGCAGTCGATCATCCCGGTATCGACCGGGCTGGCGCGCGGCGTGGAGCGCCTGCTGCCCAGCCTCGCCGGTCGAGTCAAGGCCAAGGCAATCCGGGTGCCAACGCACAACGTCTCGGCAATTGACATGGTGCTTACGCTCGCCCGCGACATCGAGCCGGGTGAGGTCAACCGCCTGCTGCGCGCTGCGGCCGAGAGCTGTTACCACGGCCTGATCGCCTACTCCGACGAAGCCCACGCTTCGATCGACTTCAACCACGACCCTCACTCGGCCATCGTCGACGGCAGCCAGACTCGGAGCATCGGGGCACGCATGGTGAATCTGCTGGTGTGGTTCGACAATGAGTGGGGCTTCGCCAGCCGCATGGTGGATGTGACCCGGCACTGGCTCGGCATCACGGCGGGTGCGCCGCCCGAGCAGGAATCCAATTAACCACGATCAAGTTAAAACCGTGTGCGCTTGCCTAGACTGCCACGGATGGAAACGACAAGCGCTCCCCTTTCCCTGCCCCCGGCGACGGCGTCCGGACAGGGTCCTCGCCTCGCCGGCGACCTGGCGATCTGGATTTTCATCCTCGCCGAACTGCTGGCCTTTGGCGTGTTCTTTGCCGCCTACGCCTTCACGCGCGCCAACCACATCGAACTGTTCAACGCCGAACAGGCCGAGCTGAACCGGCACGCCGGCGCAATCAACACCATCCTGCTGCTCACTGCGAGCTACTTCGTCGTGCGTGCGGTGCAAGCCGCCGAGCGCGAGGCCTCGCGACAGGCCGCCAACTGGCTGCTCGGGGCGATCCTCACCGGCTTCGGCTTCGTCATCGTCAAGCTCACCGAATATGCAGCCGCCTTCGAGCACAACATCAGCCTGTCGAGCAGCCCGTTTCACATGTTTTACCTGTCGCTCACCTTCTTCCACTTCATGCACGTGATCCTTGGCCTGGTGATCCTGGTCGCGATGTGGAACGGCGCGCGCCAGGGCCGCTACCGCCCCGGCGACATGAACGGCCTGGAGACCGGCGCCGCCTACTGGCACATGGTCGATCTGGTGTGGCTGATCCTGTTCCCACTCGTTTACGTCATTCACTGAGGCGCCCACCATGAGCACCAATGTGCACGGCACTTCCAAGGGCTCCACGATCCTGTGGGCCACGCTGATCCTTGCCACGATCCTCACCTGGAGCATTGGCGCCCTGGGCGAGACCGGGCGCTGGGGCGTCGCCGCGCTCGCCGTCATCTCTTTCTGGAAAGGCGCGGTCATCATTCTCGACTTCATGGCGCTGCGTCACGCGCCGCTGCTGTGGCGCGCCAT
Organism: Thauera sp.; assembly: GCF_034003485.1. GTDB lineage: Bacteria > Pseudomonadota > Gammaproteobacteria > Burkholderiales > Rhodocyclaceae > Thauera. Next base: position 71,940 of record NZ_JAVEYL010000008.1, on the reverse strand, counting down.
CACCATGGGCTGGATGATTCTGGTCTGGGCCGTCATCGCCATCGCTTACATCAAGGGACTCGCACAATGAAGCCTGACACCCCCAACCTCGACATCCCTTTCTATCAGCCGGCGGGCGATGAAGTGAGCGTGTTCGAGCACGCCTGGCGGAACCGCCTGCCGTTGCTGATCAAGGGCCCGACCGGTTGCGGAAAGACCCGTTTCGTCGCGCACATGGCGGCCCGGCTCGGCCTGCCCCTGTACACGGTGGCCTGCCACGACGACCTCACCGCCGCCGACCTCGTCGGCCGCCACCTGATCGGCGACGGGAAGACGGTGTGGTGTGACGGACCGCTCACCCGCGCAGTGCGCGAAGGCGGCATCTGCTACCTCGACGAAGTCGTCGAAGCGCGCAAGGACACCACCGTGGTGCTGCACCCACTTGCCGACGATCGCCGCATCCTGCCGATCGACCGCACCGGCGAGGTGCTCGAGGCGCCGCGCAGTTTCATGCTGGTGGTGTCGTACAACCCCGGCTACCAGAACCTGTTGAAGGGCATGAAGCCCTCGACCCGGCAGCGCTTCGTCAGCATGCGCTTCGACTTCCCCCGCCCCGAGCAGGAAGAGTCCGTGCTGATCGGCGAAGCCGCCTGCCCGCCAGATCTGGCCAGGCGCCTCGTGGCCATCGCCGGCGCGCTGCGCTCGCTCAAGGATCGCGATCTGGAAGAGTCGGCCAGCACCCGCCTGCTCGTCTATGCCGCGTTGCTGATCAAGGACGGCATGGATCCGGTCGCGGCATGTCGCGTCGGCATTGTCGAAAGCCTGACCGACGACCCCGAGGTCGCAGAAGGCCTCATGGAAGTCGTCGCCGCGACCTTCGGCCGCTGACGCCACCCCCGGAGCGCCGCATGTCCATCGACCGTCCCGACCCTCTCAAGCACGTCATGCCCGGCCCGCACCTGGCGGTGGTGGCCGAGGCGCTGTTCCTGATCAACCTGATGCTGCTGCCCGGGCTGGCCTTTCTTGCGCTGATGGTGCTGTGGGCGATGCATCGCGATCACCCCGACCCCCTTGTGCGCAACCATCTGCGCCAGACCGGCTGGACCTGCATCTGGGGCGGACTGCTGCTGGTCGTGATCAGTGTCGCCATCTTCATGCTCGGCGGTTTTGACAACCCATGGACCTGGGTCATCGGCGTGCTGTACTTCACCTTCGTCCATTCGAGCCTGATCCTGCTCGGCGTCGCCGGGCTGTCGCGCGCAATCAACGGCCGCACCTGGCGCTTCCCCGTCTTCGGTCCGCGCGAGCACGGCTAGGCCGGCCCGACACCATGACCCCGCCGCCCGCCACCTCAGCGCCGCGCCGCGTGATCCCGATCGCGCTGACGGACGGTCTCGCCCCGGTCAAGCCGCAGCGCCCGCAGCGCTTGCGTTGGGCGCTGCAGGGCGGGTTTTTCGTGCTGTTCATCCTGGCACCCGTCTTCGACCTGTTCCGCTACGACCTCAACGCCGACCATGCCTGGCTCCTCGGCATGGAGTGGCGCCTCGGTCTCGACCCCTTCCTGGCCGGCGAGGCGAACGCGCTCCAGGCCGCGGGCAGCATCATCGTCAACCTTTTCGTGCCCCTGCTCGGTGTCGCGGCGCTGGTCATCGGCGTCGCCTGGCGCTGGGGTCGGCTGTATTGCGGCTGGCTGTGCCCGCATTTTTCCGTTGTGGAAACCATCAATCGCCTGATGGCGCGGGCCTCGGGCAAACCGACCGTGTGGGAACATCACCGCCTGCCGGCCTGGAAGCCGGACGGAACCCGCGCCAAGGTGGACGCACGCTGGTGGGGCATTGTCGTACCAGCCGCGGTGGCGTTTGCCTTCTTGTGGGCCGTGGTGTTGCTGACCTACCTGCTTCCGCCCGCAGAGGTCTATGGCAACCTTTTCAGCGGCGACCTCACCCGCAACCAGTTCACCTTCATCACCGCCGCCACCGTGGTGTTGAGCCTGGAGTTCCTGTTCGCCCGCCACCTGTTCTGTCGCTTCGTGTGTGCGGTCGGCCTGTTCCAGAGCCTCGCATGGATGGGCAACAAGAACGCCATGGTCGTAGGGTTCAAGCGCGACCGCGCCACCGACTGCGCCACCTGCCTGCCCGACCGCCAGTCCGCTTGTGATGCGGTGTGCCCGATGCGGCTGCGCCCGCGCAACATCAAGCGCCACATGTTCACCTGCACCCAGTGCCGGCAGTGCATCGACGCCTGCGCCCAGACTCAGACACGCAACCCCGACGGCCCGCTGCTGACCTGGGTTGCCGACGAGGCTGCGCGTCAGAACGAAGCCGGATTCCGCGCACTCAAGGATCACTAGAACCATGGAAGAAACCGTAGGCCTGCTCTGGCACCGCCTGATCACCCGTGCAGCCGGCGGACATTTTCCCAAGGCCGCCGTCAAGCTCAAGGAGATCGAAAAGGTCGCCGGCGTATTTTTCCGCGCACTCGGTGGCGACCCCGGCCTGCGCGTCGCGGCCGCGACCGCAGACGGTCACGGCGCGCGTCGCAGCCTGCTACAGCGCATCGCCGGCGCCGACGAGCGCATTTCCCGCGGCCGCATGGACATCGCCACGCTGCGCTTGCCGCCCGAGATCGACGCCTTGCCCGAACGTGGCCTCAACCGCGACCTGTACCTCTGGCTCGCCGCGCTCGCTGCGGGCCATGCCGCGGGCGAGCCCGCGGCCGATGCCGCAGCCGATGCGGCCCTTGCCCCGCTGCCCGAGGGCGGGTTCGACGCCCCGGCATCCCGGGAGCTGCGCGAGAACCAGCGCGCCACCCTGCGCGCACTTCAACGCTGGCCCGGCATCGAGACCCGATATCGCCGCCTGGTCGACGCAGTGATCGCCCAGCGCCCAAAGCTCGAAAAACTCCCGCCCGCCGAGGCGGCCCGTGAGCAATTGCTGCGTCAGGCCCTGCATGCGCCAGGCAGCGTCGCCGCCCTTCCCCCGCTGCCGCCCAAGGCCAAGGCCACCCAGCCCATGCTGCTGTGGCTGAGCGACTTTCGCGGCGCGCAACAAGGCGGCCTCACCGGCATGGGGAGCGGCGGAGAGGCCGGCGAGGCCGGCAAGAGCAAGCCCGGCCGCGACACCAGCGAGCAGGCGCATCGGGTCGATCGCCAGGAAAACGCCCCCGAAAAGCACGGCATGATCATTCCATTCCGTGCCGAGAGCCTGTTGTCGGTAGCGGAGTTCATCAAGGTCAAGCGCAGCACCGACGACGACCCCGAGGACAACGCCGCCGACGCCGCAGCCAACCTCGAGCAGCTTTCGATCACCCGCGATGGCGAACGCGTCGCCTCCAAGGTGCGCTTCGATCTCGACCTGCCCTCTGCCGCCGAGGACGACGTCGCGCTCGGTGAAGGCATTCCGCTGCCGGAGTGGGACTACCGCAAGAGCCTGCTGCGCGAGGACCACGTCCGCCTGATCGAGTTGACCCCTTCGGTACACGACCTCCGCGCCGCGCCCTCCCCGCTACCCGAGCACCTGCGCCGCACCGCACGCCGGCTGCATCGCCAGTTCGCCGCGCTGACCCCCGGCCGGCGCTGGCTCAAGGCCCAGACCGACGGTGGCGAGCTCGACATCGATGCCGTCGTGCGCGCCACAACCGATCGCGCCATCGGCCACCACCCCTCCGACCAGCTCTACCTGTCGCTGGAAAAACGCGAGCGCGACCTCGCCTGCCTGGCGCTGGCGGACCTGTCGCTCTCGACCGACGCCTGGATCTCTTCCGAGGCCCGCGTCATCGATGTCATCCGCGACTCGCTGCTGCTGTTTGGCGAAGCGCTGCTCGCCACCGGAGACAGCTTCGCGTTGTGCGGCTTCTCCTCGGTCAAGCGCAGCAACGTGCGCTTTCACCGCCTGAAGGATTTCAACCAGCGATTCGACGACAAGGCCCGCGGCCGCATCATGGCCATCAAGCCCGGGTATTACACCCGCCTGGGCGCTGCCATCCGCCACTCGACGAGTGTGCTGGAAAAACAGACTGCCGCACGCCGCATCCTGCTCATCCTGTCCGACGGCAAACCCAACGACCTCGACCTCTACGATGGCCGCTACGGCATCGAGGACACCCGAGTCGCTGTGGTCGAAGCGCGCAACCGAGGCGTCGTGCCCTTTTGCGTCACCATCGACCGCGAGGGCGCCAGTTATCTACCCCACCTGTTCGGTCCGGCCGGTTTTGCGGTCATCCGCCAGCCGGACGAACTGCCCGCCCGCCTGCCGATGTTCTATGCCCAGCTCACGCGTTGACGCCATGAACCCCTGCGACACTGTGTGCCGGGAGGTACTCCAGAGTGCCTCGCCGGACGATCCCTCCACCCCCGAGCTGGACCGTCTGTGTCGGCTGCTCGGCCAGGCGGCGCTGTTCAACGGGCTCGCCTGTTCCGACATCGCGCGCTTTGCGCGCGGCGTCCGTGAGCTCAAGGTGGCCAAGGGCGACATCCTCTTTCACCGCGGCGACCCCTGCAACGGCTTCCATCTGATCCTGAGCGGTCAGGTCAAGCTCGCCTTCACGTCGGCCGACGGCAACGAGAAGGTCGTCGACATCCTCTACCCGGGCAAGAGCTTTGGCGAGGCCGTGATGTTCATGGACAAGCCCTACGTGGTCATGGCTCAGGCCTTGAGCGATGCGACGCTGCTGCACATCGGCAAGCAGATGTTCTTCGAGGAGATGGCGGGCGATCCGCTCTTCTGCCGCAAGATCATCGCCGGCCTGGCCCAGCGCCTGCATCACCTCATGGCGGACGTCGAGAGCTACTCGCTGCGTTCGGGTCGCGAACGCGTGATCGGCTACCTGCTGCGTGAGGAAGAGCGTGAAGGCGAAGGCGTCGCCGAGGGCCAGGTCTCGATCCGGCTACCGACCAGCAAGGGCACGATCGCCTCCCGCCTCAACCTCACGCAGGAACATTTCTCGAGAATCCTGCATGAGCTGACCAATACCGGACTGATCCAGGTCGAAGGCCGCACGATCCACATCCCCGATATCGGCAAGCTGCGCAAGAGTCTGGGCTGAACTGGCCGCAGGTCGTGCGCGCATCAGGATAGCGGCCGCGGGTGTGAGTTCATGCGTGATTTCCGCCCTTGACCCGCACCGGGCTCAGCCAATAGTGTGTTCGCAAGTTTCTCCACGAAGGCTGCGCCGATGACGGACAAGGAATTCCCGCTTCACCCCCTGCTGCCTGCACGCGAAACTCCCGACTGTGGCCGCTGCCGCACGCTGGAACCCCTGCCCTTCGATTTCAGCATGGCCTTTCAGCCGATTGTCGATCTCGCCTCGGGCGCGGTGTGGGGATGGGAGGCGCTGGTGCGTGGCCTCAACGGCGAGGGCGCAGCGACCGTGCTGTCCCAGGTGACGGACGACAATCGTTACCAGTTCGATCAGCGCTGCCGCACACGTGCGATCGAACTCGCCCACCAGCTCGGGATGTCGACAATGCTGAGCATCAATTTCCTGCCCAACGCAGTCTATGAGCCGCGCGCCTGCATTCGGGCCACCATCGAGGCGGCAAACCGGGTGGGCTTCCCGCTCAACCGGCTGCAGTTCGAGATCACCGAAGTCGAGGAAGTCCGCAACGACGGGCATCTGCGCCGCATTGTCGAGGAGTACCGGGCGATCGGCTTTGCCACCGCGATCGACGACTTCGGCGCGGGCTATGCGGGTCTCAACCTGCTCACCCACTTCCAGCCCGACACCTTGAAGCTGGACATGAATCTGATCCGCAACATCGATCAGGATCCCCGACGTCGGTTGATCGTGCGCCATCTGATCCAGCTCGCTGCCGAACTGCCCTGCACACTGATCGCGGAGGGGGTCGAAACCCTCGGCGAGGCACGCTGCCTCGCCGACATGGGCATCAGCCTGCAACAGGGCTACGTCTACGCACGGCCGGGTTTCGAGACCCTGCCTGCACCCGACCCCGGCGTACTCGCCCGCCTGCTCGCGGCGTAACAGCCGAGCGGCGACGGTTGGCCAGTTCCAACCCCGCGGGCCCGCCCCACCGCCGCCCGGCCTCAACCTTCCTTGCCGTCCACCCGTGCCCGCATCAGGAACGGTGTGTAGCGCCAGAGGTAGAGCAGGAACGCGAGCGACCACAGCGTCGCCGCGGCATGCACGCCGCCGAGCTGCGCCGCGGGGATCAATGCGACCGTCACCACGCGCACCAGCGCGGCGATCAGCACGAGCGCGTAGGCGGCCGTCTCGATCCGCCCCGCCACCAGCATGCGACCGGTGTGGCCGAGCGAAGTGCGCGTGATCATGCCGATGATGAGCCCGCCGGTGGCACCGATCGCCAGCGCATGAACACCCGCCGAGCGCGGCACGACCCCGAACTGGGTCAGGGCGATCAGGGCAAGGCCCAGCGGAATCCACAGGTAAGAAAGGTGCAGCACCCACAGGATCGGCTGGCCCCGGGTAGCCAGCGGATTCCAGCCCCCGAGCCGCACTGCCTGCAGCGTCGCGGCCAGCAGCGAGATTGCACCCGCCCACGCTCCGGCGCCGAGCGCCCACAGCAGCAGCGCCACACCGGTCGCGATCGCGGCCGCCCAGTCGAGGCGCTGGTTGCGCCACTGCTTGATGCCACGTACCGCATTGAAGGTGAACATCGGAATTACGCGCCCGCCGACAATGGTCTCCAGCACCACGACCAGGCCAAGCGCCAGATGCATCGCCATCAGCGGATCGGCGTCGATCACCCCGAGCACAGCGAGATGGAACACCAGATTGGCCAGCGCCAGCATGGCGGGCAGCGCGCCGACGAAGTAGTTACGCTTGCTCTTGGCCTTGATCAGCACCCTCAGCAGCATGCCTGCGGCCACCGGCAGGAAGGCCAGATCGATGATCGCCACCCAGACCCCGCTACCGAAGGCCATCGCCAGCCGACCGGCGAGCCATACCGCAGCAAGGACCATCAGCGGTTTGCCGTCGGGGGTGTCGAGCCCCGTCCAGTTGCGCCCGGCGGTGAACAGGAAGCCGATGATGACCGCGACCGCGAAGCCGAAGATCATCTCGTGCGCATGCCACCAGATGCCGGGCATGGGCAACTCGATCGCGCCCGAATAGGCGACCGACCACACCGGCACGGCGATCGCGGCAAACAGCGCTGCCAGCAGGTAGAAGGGCCGGAAGGCCAGGGCCCACAGCGAAAAGGTTTCAGGTGGGATGCGTTTACTTGTCGGTTCGTCGAGGCGAATCAGCGCCATTTTTTTCTCGGTCGTGCAATCGGGGTTGATGAAGCGGTGTCGGAATCAGCTCCGGCCACCCGCGGGCGGGCTCAATGACTGGTGCCTTCCTCGCGGCTGATCTTGTTCCACACGTTGTACTTGCCCACCGGCTTACGCATCGGCAAGCGTTTGACCTCTTCCAGGGTCTGGGCGTCGAAGACGATCACGGCGCCCTGGTCCTCCCACAGGCTTGCAAGCGCGTAGCGCCCGTCGCGGGTGAATTCGATATGGGCGAGCGTCTTGCCGGGCTCGCCGGTGATCTCCTTGACCACTTCGAGCGTCTGCTTGTCGATGACTTGCAGGATGTGCTTGGCTTCCGGGCTCATCATCGAGTCGACGAAGGCGTAGCGGCTGTTGCCGTGGCTGCGCAGGAAGAAACCCGGGCCGCGGGTCGGAATGCGGCGGATGACCTCCCACGTCTTCATGTCGATCACGGTGACCTCGCCCGCCTTCAGGTTGGTGCTCGCCATCACCGTACGCGGCTTGGCATCGGGGCCGGCGGCCGGATCGGTCCATTCCCAGGTGATACCCGACCCGAGGTGCGGCATGCCGTCGAGCGGCAGGTTGGCGATCTTCTTGCGTACATCGAGATTCACCACCTGACCCACGCCTTCACGCGAGGCACCCATCAGTTCGGAGTAATCCTGGGTGAAGAAGAAGTCGTCGAGCACTTCCTGCAGGATGGTACGGCGCGGGTTCAGGTAGCCGGGGATGAACGTGCCTTCGCGCTGGGTGTAGTCGTGGATGTAGCTGATCGGGATGTCCTCGACCGCCTTCGTATAGCTGATTTCCCACACTTCGGCGACATCCTTGAGCGCCGCGATGAAGGACTGGCGAGGAGTGGCGTCGTACACGGCAGATACGCGCGAACTGATCTTGCCGTCACGGTCCTTGGCCTCGATCGCCTTGATCAGGTTCAGGTCGCCGTCGAGCAGCACCAGGGTGTGCGGAAGGTAATTGGCCACCGCGACGTGAGTTCCGTCTGGCGACACGGCAACGTTGCGGGTGTTGATGCCTGCGCGCACTTCGGCGACCACCTTCACGCTCCACATATCGTACTTGGTGATCCAGCCGTCACGCGAACCGAAGAAGACGTAACGCCCCCCGGCGGCAAACTTCGGTCCGCCGTGCAATGCAAAGCGAGACTGGAAGCGGTGAATCGGCTCCAGTCTGTCGCCATCGAGCACGCTGACGTGATGATCGCCGGCCTCCACCACCAGGAACAGGTTGAGCGGATCGGCATCGAACACCGGCTTGTCCGACAGCGTGGCCGGGTCCGCATGGACGATGCGCGAGGCGCGGATGTCGTCGTCGGTCCAGCGCGGTTCGGGCACGACCGGGGTGTAGATCCAGTCGGTGATCGCGGCGATCTCCGCCGGGCTCAGTTGCGCGGCGAAGCCGGCCATCTGGGTGGCGGTGCGGCCCTCGGCGATCACCTTGACCGCTTCGGTCTTGCGCAAACGGCCGAGGTTGTCGGGCAGCAGCGCGGGGCCCATCGCACCGAGGCGATTGGGCGCGTGGCAGGCGGCGCAGTGTTGCTCGTAGAGCTTGGGCACATCGATGCCGGCGGCGGCGGTTTCAGCCGTCGCAGGCTGCGCGCCGGCTTTGCCCGGCGATGCGGCGGCGGGCAAGGCCGCCAGACCACTACCCAGCGCGAACAGGCAGGCCAGGGTCGAGACACGCAAGTTCATGCCGACACCTTGTTGATGCGGGTCCACGGCGTGGTGACGACGCGCTCGGCGCCGTAGTCGGCGGCACTCACACCGATCTCGTCATCGTCGAGATAGCAGGCGGGGTCCTCCGCCCACGGGTTGCCGGTGACCTGCTCGGCGCGCACGCGCGAGCTGCCGTTGCAGATGTCCAGATACTTGCACGCCCCGCAGCGCCCTTCGAGCTTGCGCGGGTGCTGCTTCAGACCGGCGAGCAGCGGGTTGGAGAGGTCGTTCCAGATCTCGCCGAAGGCACGCTGGCGCACGTTGCCCAGCGGCACGTGCCACCACATGGTGTCGGGGTGCACGATGCCGAGGTTGTCGATGTTGGAGACATTGACCCCGCTCGCGTTGCCGCCCCACTGGCGCAGCTTGGCCTCGATGTGCGCCGCCTTGTCGGGGAAGCGGCGCTGCACCCAGTGCAGCAGGAAGGGGCCGTCGGCGTCGTTGTTGCCGGTGACGAAATCCTTGTCGATACCGCGCTGGTGCAGCTCGAGGCAGGTCTCGAACAGCAGCTCCATGGCCTCGCGGGTAGTGCGATGGTGCGCATCGCCGGCACGGTTCTTGTTGCCGCGCCCGGCGTAGTTCAGGTGTGAGAAGTAGAACTTGTCGATGGCCTCGTCCTCGACCAGCTTCAACAGCGCCGGCAGGTCGTGGGCGTTGCCCTCGGTCATCGTGTAGCGGACACCGACCTTGATGCCGCGCTCGCGGCACAGGCGGATACCGTGCATCGAGGCCACGAAGGCGCCCTCTTTGCGGCGGAAGTGGTCGTGCGTCGCGCCGATGCCGTCGAGGCTGACGCCGACGTAGTCGAAGCCGATGTCGTCGATCGCGTCGATGTTGGATGCGTCGATCAGCGTGCCGTTGGACGACAGGCCGACGTAGAAGCCCATGGCCTTGGCGCGGCGGGCGATGTCGAAGATGTCGGGGCGCAGCAAGGGCTCGCCGCCGGAAAGGATCAGCACCGGCACACGCGCGGCCTTGAGGTCGTCCATGACCTTGAACACTTCCTGCGTGTTCAGCTCACCCGGGAAGTCCTTGTCCGCCGAGATCGAGTAGCAATGCTCGCAGGTGAGGTTGCAGCGCCGGATCAGGTTCCAGATGACTACCGGACCCGGTGGATTGCGGCGCGGGCCGGCCGGCGTGGGGTGATCGAGCTCACGGATGAATTGGGAGATGCGGAACATGGAGGCCTCCTGAATGCCACCCATTTCACCCGAGCCGCCCGCGAATGAAAATGATGCGCGTCAAGGGTGCCGATGAGGGGTGCAAGACCGCGCGCGGTGCTTGCCGAGCGCGTTCAGCCGCCTATCCGCAGCCCGGTCTTCTTCAGGATCCCCGCCGAGAACAGTACGTCGCGGCTGCGGCAGACGCCGGGAAACTCGGCCGCGATCAGCGCGGCGATCTCCTCGACCCGCTCGAGCGCCGCCTCGCGGCTGGCGGCGTGCACCATCGCGAACAGGTTGTACGGCCAGTCGGGCAGATGGCGCGGACGCCGGTAGCAGTGGGTGACGAACTCGAGCGCACCGACGCGTTCGCCCACCGCATCGATCACCGCGTCGTCAACGTCCCACACGCTCATGCCGTTGGCGGTGTAGCCGATCGCGTAGTGGTTGGGCACTGCGCCGATGCGGCGGATGCGGCCATCGGCGAGCATCGCCGCCAGGCGCGCTCGCACCAGCGCTTCATTCACGCCGAGTCCGGCAGCGACCGCGGCATAAGGCCGAGGCACCAGCGGCAGCCCGCCCTGGGTGGCGAGCACCAGGCGGCGGTCGAGTTCGACGAGCTCGCCCGCGTGTGCCATCGGAGAGCCGGATTGTGCGAGATCCGCTGCCTGCGTCGCGCTACCCTGTGCCATCACGCCTCCAGCCTCATCTCGACGAAGTACTCGCGCTCCTTGGGGAACAGGTGCACCACGAGCCCGGTTGCGGCCTCGATGCGGCGCCCGCACTCGGCGATGCCATCACGGGTCTCGGTGGCGAGCACGAACCACATGTTGAGCGCATGCTCGCGGCGATAGTTGTGCGCGACCTCCGGAAAGGCATTCACCGCCTCCACCACTTCAGCCCAGCGCGCCTCGGGCACCGCGATCGCCGCCAGGCAGAACGCGCCACCCATGCGCTCGATCTGGAACATCGGCCCGAAGCGCGTGAGCACGCGGTCGTCGAGGAGCGACTGCAGGCGGGCGATGACCTCCGCCTCGGCGAGGCCGAGCACGGCACCGATGTCGGCGAACGGGGTCTCGGTGAGCGGAAACTCGCCCTGCAGTGCGTTGATCAGGCGGCGGTCGATGTCGTCCGGCGCGCGTTTCGCGGCCACACCGCGCCGGCCCGCAGACTGGGCCGCCGTCTTGCCGGACTCAGACATCGACGAGATCCTTTGCGCCCAGGTAACGCGCGCCGGTCTGCTTGAAGCGCTTGCAACTGAACAGCACCTCATGCGGATGACGGTCGAGCCCGAGGCGCGCGCCAAGCTCCTCGCGCGCGGCAAGCACCTCCTCGCGCGCGCTGCCGTGGATCATGCAGAACAGGTTGTAGGGCCAGTCGGGCTGCACCCGGCTGCGCCGGTAGCACAGCGTCACCGCCGCTTCGCGCGCGAGCTGGCGACCGAGCGCGGACACCTGGTCGTCGGGCACGTCCCAGACGCACATCGCGTTGGCTTCGAGACCCAGCTCATGATGGCGCACCACCACGCCGAAACGGCGGATCAGGCCGTCATTGAGCCAGCCTTCGATGCGATCGATCACCGCCGTCTCGTCCAGCCCCACCGTCGCCGCCAGGCGTTCGAAAGGACGCGGCTCGAGCACCAGCCCACCCTGCAGCGCAGTAATCAACTGGCGCTCCACCGCGGGCAGCTTGCAGCCGTCGTCGCCGTTGGCGATCGCGATCGGCTCGCCGCTCGAGGTCGCCCCGTGCGCCCTGCGCCCCTGCGCGCCCGCCTTGAGGTCGAAGCCGAGGTCGATGTGGAACTCCTCTTCCAGCGGCAGCACGATCACCGCGCAACCGGTGTCGCGCTCGATGCCGGCCACGACCTCGTCCAGATGCGCGCGCGAGGCTGCGGTGACCACGAACCAGAGGTTGTAGCGGTGCTCACGCTGATAGTTATGGTTGATCGAGGGGTCGCGGCTGACGCGCGCGGCCACTTCCTCCAGGCGCTCGGACGGCGCAGCCAGCGCCGCGAGCGCGCTCGCCCCCAGGCGGCGCGGCGCGAAAACCGCGCCCACCCGGCTTACCAGCCCCTGCCCCATCATCTCCCGGTAAGCCGCGAGCACCGCTTCCTCGCTATCGCCAACTTCCTCCGCGATGCGCGCGAAAGGCCGCGAGACGAGCGGGAAGTCGCGCTGCCATTCGTTGAGCAGGCGGAAGTCGGTTGCGTCGAGCGCTTCCGGCAGGACGAGCTGGCGCGGCATCAGAATCCCGTGCGCGCGGCGCGCGTGGTGAAGAAGATGCCGCTCGGGCTCGCCGAGTCGAATCCGCCGATCCGCTTCTTGGTCGCGGTATCGAGGATCACCACCTTGTTGTCGTCACGCGCCGACAGCCAGACCTCGTGCCCCTTGGACAGGAACTCCATGTGCAGGATGCCGCGCCCGGGCTGCAGTGTATCGGTGACCGTGCCGGTGACGGTGTCGATCACCTGCACCCAGCCGTTGTCGGGGAAGGCGAAATTCACCCAGATTTCGCGTCCGTCGGGACGCGCCATCGCGAACACCGGCTGGCTCTTGACCTTGATGCGGCCGACCTCTTCCCAGGTGTCGGTGTCCACCACCAGCACCTCGTGGCGACCGATCGCGGGCAGATACGCCTTGCCACCAGCCACCGACCAGCCGCGCAGATGCGGCATCTTGAACACCGGCAGCGGCTGCTCGCCACGGCCATAGCCGGACAGGATCTTGCGGCTGCCCTTGTCGAGATTCCACAGGTCGATCAGCGCCAGGCCGTCCTCGCCGAACAGGCCGGCGATGTAATAGCGCCCGTCAGGCGTGACCAGCGCGTCATAGGGCTGCTTGCCACCCGCAAACCGTTGCGTGACCGGCTTTGCAGGGTCCGAAAAGTCGGTGATGCGAATCTCGCCGGCCTCGAACAGCGAATAGATGAAGCGCTTGCCCGAGAGATCTGCAAGGCCGACCACCTTGGAGCGCGTGCCATCTTCGGTCGTCGCCGGTACGTCGGCGACCAGCGCCAGGGTGTTGGCGTCGAAGGCCTTGATGCCGCCCGGCTCGTAGTTCTGCACCACGACCAGGCTGCCATCGTGCGAGATCGAGCCGCCGATGGCGTTGCCGGCCTGGACCACGCGCCTGGCGATCTTGCGCTCGAGCAGATCCACCTTGGTCAGCCCGCCATCGCGGCCGAAGACGAAGGCGTAACGCCCATCGCGCGAGAACACGACGGACGCATGGGAAAGGTCGCCCAGACCGCCGACGGTTTCGAGCACGCTGCGGCCGGTCGTCTCGATGACCTTCACATTGCCGTCGGCACGCTCGATGACGACCCCGAGATCGCCCGAGCCCCGCAGCGCAGCAGGTGGCGTGGTCGAGCACGCAGACAGCAGCACGACCATCACGGACAAGACCACGCCCCACAACGCGGGCGGCGCTAGACGAACTTTCTGGGAAGACATGAGAACTCCGACTTCAGGGCCGGGGCTTGTGCCCCAAGGTAAAACATCTCTGCGCAGGCGTGCGGCAGAGCGGTCAGTTCATGCTGCGCGCTTGCGGCAGTCCTGCATCAGGCGGGAATCCACGCAGCAACTGATCGACGATCCATTGCGCCTCGGACTCGGTGACGATGGTGCTGAAGGGCGGCATCGGCGTCCCGGGCCTGCCGCCCATGATCGTTGTGACCAACCCCTCGGCCGGCTTGTCCGCAAGGGCCTCGGTCGTGAGCGCAGGGCCCAGGCCGCCCTTGAGCGTCAGCCCATGACAGGAACCACAGTCCTGGCGGACGATATGGATCAGCTCGCGCGCGCGCTGGGAATCGGGCGCCACCGGGGGCGTGTCGGACGCCGAAACGAGGGCGGAGACGACGGCCGCACCGATCAGGACGACAACGTGAGCAACGAGGGGCGGGAGTTTCATGCTGTTTTCCAACGGCGATGCAGTCGGGCAAAGAATGGCCTTTCGGCCCGCATGAAACCTTGACTCGAATCAACCCTGAACGGCATGGGGTTGTAGCCGTGCCGCCCCCCGATGCACGAGCGTGCTTACTCGTCGACGATCACCACGCCCAGCATCTCGGGATGCGGACCGCAGCGATACTCGAAGCGTCCCGCTTCGGGGAAGACCCGTGACCACTTCTCGCCCGGAAAGAAGCGCTCCGACTCTTCGCTACGGCCGATGAAAAGCACCGAATGACTCACGCGCTTCTCATTGTTGGTCCAGGTCACCGTGTCGCCCTTGCTGATGCGCAGTTCGGCAGGGCTGAAAGCGTACTTTTCGACCACAACGACGTGCTCGGCCGCCACCGCGAGCGCCGAGAAACCGAATGCGAGGAGCGAGCCCGCAAGCCTTCCGTAAAGCGATCTGGCGTTCATTCCTCTTCTCCTCCTCGTCACCGGATCAGCATAGCAAACAAAAAGCGGAAGTCCGGGCCTTGTCCGCCCGGACTTCCGCTCGGAGACGTTCCGCCCGCCGCAGCGAACGGAAAGCCTTGCGCAATTACTGCTTGGCCGCCTTCACATGAGCGTCGGCATCGATACCCAGCTTGTAGCCGAGCGACACATGGTGGAAGCGTCCTGCCGCACTGTCGTCGTGAATGGCGAAGCCGAAGTTGTAGGCCTTGCCCGACTCGAGCGTCACATCGCCCTCGCCACCGGCGAGCTTGCGGGTGAAGACGACCGACCAGTTGTCGCCGTCCTGCTTGCCTTCAGCGCTGACCAGGGCGCTACCGCCCTCCATGACGCGCTTTTCGGCAACATAACCGTCGTAGCCCTTGTTCTCGCCGCTACGCCACTGGTAGAGGTCATAGAACTTGCCTTCCGCGAGCGAACCGCCCTTCACGTACTTGGTCTTGGCCTCGTCGGCACCGGGCATGGTGCGCGAGTCGGTGTGACAGGTGGCCCAGCAACCGCTCTGATCGGCCAGGTCGACCTTGCCGCCGGACTCGAGCATGAACGCGATCTTGACCGGGTTCTTGTCGTCCATCTTGGCCGCGCCGGAAGCCGCCGGCTGCTTCCACGAGAAGCGCAGATAGAGGTTCGCACCGTCGTGTGCGGCCTGCACCTTCACGGGAATGAAGGCAGCCTTGCCAGCGATCGGAGTAGGCTCGATCTTCTGACCACTGGCCATCTTCTTGCCCATGTCGGCGATTTCCTCGCTGTGGCAGTCGCCGCAGGTCTCACCCTTCTTGATCCCGCGCGCGCCACCATGCTCCGTACCCTTCTGGATCCATTCCAGTGGCGATACGCCGGGATAGAAGAGCGTGAGATCCTGCGCCTCGACCTTGCCCCAGTCGGGCGCGGCAGCCAGGGCCGTACCTGCACCGAGTGCCAGGAATGCGCCCACGGCGCCAGCAATCATGGTTTTCTTCATATTCGTTTCCTCACTGTGCTTGGGTTGGCGTCTGATGCACGAGGGGTGTTACTCCTCGTCTTCCTCGGTCATGCCTTCCGGCTTGTGGTGCGCGATGCCCTTATGGCAGTCGATGCAGGTCATCTTGTCCTCGATGGCCATCTCGTGCTGCTTGCGTGCGCGCTGCTTCTGGGCGTCCTTGTTCATGCTTTCGAAGCTGTGGCAGTTGCGGCACTCACGCGAATCGACCGCCTTCATGCGTGCCCATTCGCGCCGCGCGAGCGTCAGTCGCTTGGCCTCGAACTTCTCGGGTGTATCGATCGTGCCGGTGATCTTGCCCCAAACCTCACGCGAGGCCTGGACCTTGCGGATCATCTTGTGCGTCCAGTTCTTGGGCACATGACAATCGGAGCACACCGCACGCACGCCCGTGCGGTTGTTGTAGTGAATCGTTTCCTTGTATTCCTGATAGACGTTGTCGTACATCTCATGACAGGAAATACAGAACTTTTCGGTATTGGTGGCTTCCATTGCGGTGTTGAAACCGCCCCAGAAAAGCACACCCAACACAAAACCAACAGCCAACAGTCCGCCCAGCGATTTCTTCGACGGGCGGCGCAGGCGCGCAAAGAAGCCGCCCGAATTTTCTTGTTTGAGGTTGTCGCTGTTCTGGTCAGACATGGAGTTCATCCCTCATAACCCCCGCGCCGAAGCGCGGGGGTGTTCACACTAAGGTCGAGCAGATCGATCAATAGACGTCGTGCATGGTGTTGTACACGTTGAACTTGCCGGTCGGCGTGACGATGGCCGGGTCGGTGATGACCTTCTTCACCTTCAGGGTCTTGTCGTCGTAGATCACGATGGCCGACTGGTCGGTCTTGCCGCCCCACAGCGAGATCCAGACTTCGTCACCCGCTTCGTTGTACTCGGGCTGCACCGCGCGACGGATCGCCTTGCTCTCGGGCAGACCCGAATCCTTGGCAACGTCGAGGCGGACCGGCTCTTTCTTCAGATCGGCCTTGTCGAACACGAACACGGCTTCGGCGAGCTCACGCTCGGGGTTCATCGGCGCGTCGGCCCAGAAGTTCTTCGACTTCGGGTGGGTCTTCACGAACAGGTTACCGGCGCCCGGCATCTTGAGCTCCTGCACCACCTTCCAGTTGTGATCCTTGTACTTGGCGTACTGGGGATCGTCGGAAGCCGTGGAGATCAGCGACACGACCGCATCACCGAGGTGACCGGTCGACCAGACCGGGCCGAATTCCGGATGGACGAAGTTGGCGCCACGACCCGGGTGCGGGATCTTCGCGGTATCGACCAGCGCGGCGAGCTTGCCCGTCTGGGTGTCGACCGCAGCGATCTTGTTCGAGGCGTTGGCAGCGACCATGAAGTAGCGGCCCGAAGCGTCCCAGCCACCGTCATGCAGGAACTTGGCGGACTCGATGGTGGTGGTCTTCAGGTTCTTGATGTCGCTGTAGTCCACCAGCAGGATCATGCCGGTTTCCTTGACGTTGACCACCCACTCCGGCTTGGTCAGCGAGCTCACGATCGAGGCCACGCGCGGCTCGGGGTGATAGTCGCCATCGACGGTGTTGCCACGGGTCGACACGACCTTCATCGGCTCGAGGGTCTCGCCGTCCATGATCGAGTACTGGGGCGGCCAGTAGGTGCCACCGATCAGGTACTTGTCTTCGAAGCCCTTGAACTTCGAGCTATCGACCGAACGCGCGTCCGAACCCAGGCGCACGGTAGCGACCGTGGTGGGCTCTTCGTAGAACATGTCGATGATGGTGGTCAGGCCGTCACGACCAACGGTGTACACGTAGCGACCGGAAGCCGACAGGCGCGAGATGTGCACCGCGTAGCCGGTGTCGAGGATCTTCCAGATCTTGTGGGTGTCGCCATCGACCAGGGCCAGCTTGCCCGCGTCGCGCAGCGTGATCGCGAACACGTTCTTCAGGTTGACCGTGTTCATCTGCTTGGTCGGACGCTTGTCAACCGGAACGAGAAGCTTCCAGCTGTCCTTCATGTCCTGCAGCGAGAACTCGGGCGGGATGGGCGGCTCGGCCTGGATGTAGCGCGCCATCAGGTTGATCTCTTCCTTGGTCAGGATGTCGTCGTAGTTGACCATGCCGCCTTCGGTACCGTAGGCGATGATCTTCTCGAGACGATCCGTGCCGAGCTTGAGCGTGCCGCCCTCGAGCTTGGTGCCGTCCGGGGCAGCCTTGGTCCAGTGCGGCTCGAGGTTCTTGCCGGTGGCGCCCTTGCGCAGCACGCCGTGGCAGCCAGCACAGCGCTCGAAGTAGATGAGCTTGCCCTGTTCCATTTCTTCGGCGGTGAGCTTCGGTGCATCCGCAGCCCAAGCACTGCTCATGGCCAGCGGCAGGATCGCCATTGCGAGCGCCGAACCAATCAGATGTTTCTTCTGCATTACCCTCTCCTTACACGACACGGGATGTGAACCAACGGTGTGATTGCAGTATGGTTTTTCTCGGGAGGCCTCATCCTTGATGTGAATTAATTTTCCCCACGATCGCTGGGGATAAAGTTCCGTAACGCTGGAATCCTTGCCGGACAGGACGAACACCGCCGCCAAGTGGTTCGGAAATGGCCCCGCACGAGGCCGAACAAGCGGTTTCACGCAACCCTCGAGACGGCAGTGGCCGTTTCCTTCACATCCGTTTTTTTCGCCCGAATACCGGAGCCCCGACATGTACGCAGGAAGTCACCTATCAGACGCTTTGCCATCCAGCAGCGGCAAGGAACGCGGTTTCCGATCGACATCCGGTGCTCGCGGCCGCGACGGCGCGTCGGGGACGACAAGCGCAAACAAAGGCCAGGGCGGCAAGCGCCGAGCGGGTAAGGTGTTTCTCGTCGGCGCCGGCCCCGGTGATCCGGAGCTGCTGACGGTAAAGGCGATGCGTCTGATCACACACGCCGAGGTGGTGGTGTTCGACCACCTGGTGGGAGACGCGATCGTGGCGCTCATTCCGGCGTCCGCGCGTCGAGTCTATGCCGGGAAGGAGGCAGGCAATCACGCCCTTCCCCAGCACCAGATCAATCAATTGCTGGTCGATCTGGCTGGCGAGGGTCTGAACGTCGTGCGCCTGAAGGGCGGAGACCCGTTCATCTTCGGGCGCGGCGGCGAAGAAATGAATGCTGTTCTTGCAGCCGGGCTGGAATGCGAGATCGTTCCCGGCATCACCGCCGCCGCAGGCGCCGCGTCCTGTACCGGCATTCCCCTGACACACCGCGAACATGCGCAGACGCTGATATTTGCCACCGGGCACCTCAAGGACGACACGGTCGACCTCGACTGGGCCGCGCTCGCCCGCCCCAGGCAGACCGTCGTGATCTACATGGGTCTCGGTGCGCTCGACATCATCTGCGAACGCCTGATCGCCCACGGCCTGCCCGCGCGCACACCGGCCGCCGTCATCCATGCTGCAACCACCCCCGGGCAGTGCGGCGTTCACAGCACCCTTGCGCGCCTACCCGCCGCCGTTCGCGAGGCAGACCTCCGCACCCCGGCTCTGATCATGATCGGTGAGGTCGTGGCCCTGGACCCCGGGCTCCTGCTCAGGCGCGCGCTGACCGCCACTGCCTGATCAAAACGCCGAAGGGCACCCGTGCGGCCTGGCCAACGCAGCCACAGCCACGGCCACCGGCTCCGGGTAGAATGACGCCTCTTCGCAGCGCAGTGGGGCGCATCCAGGCATGGCCGACGACAACCAGTTCTTTCGCCCGATCCGGGATTTTTACCAGCGTACCGTCGTCAGCTGCTCGGCAGATGACGCCCTGGTCGACATCGTCGCGCAAATGCGCGCGCGCAGCATTTCATGCGTGGTCGTCGTCGCCGAAGGCAAACCGTATGCGATCGTCACCGACCGCGACTTGCGCAACAAGGTCGTAGCCACCGGCAAGGATCCGGCAAGCCTGTGCGTGG
Organism: Thauera sp.; assembly: GCF_034003485.1. Taxonomy (GTDB): domain Bacteria; phylum Pseudomonadota; class Gammaproteobacteria; order Burkholderiales; family Rhodocyclaceae; genus Thauera. The sequence goes on along the minus strand of NZ_JAVEYL010000008.1, from coordinate 52,551 downwards.
CCGACGTGATGAGCACGCCACTGGTCACGATTGCCGAGGATGACGTCCTCTACGAGGCGCTCTACCGCATGTCGCGGCACAACATCCATCGCCTGGTCGTGGTGGATCAGGCCGGCGTGCTCGCCGGCATCATCACCGTAACCGACATCCTTCGCCTGCAGGCGCATTCCCCCCACCAGCTCGTGCTGGACATCGAGAAGGCAGCCTCGATCGATACGCTGCGCGAACTACACCAGCGCATCCAGAAGCTCATCATTCACCTCGCTGGAACGGGGATCGCGATCCGCGAGATGGTGAAGCTGATCGCCAATCTCAACGATCAGGTGGTGATCCGGCTGATCCATCTGCTGCGCTCGGAGAAGTACCCCGACCTCACCGACGACTTCGCCTTCGTCGTGATGGGCAGCGAGGGCCGCGGCGAGCAGACCCTGTCCACCGACCAGGACAACGCCATCATCTACGACGACGCCCTGAGCGACGCCGAACTCGCCCGGCTCGAGGCCTTCTCGCAGGATCTCATCGATGCGCTGATCTCGATCGGCGTACCGCCCTGCCCCGGCGGCATCATGGCCAAGAATCCGGAATGGCGTCGCAGCCTGTCCGGCTGGCGTCAGGCGCTCACCCGCTGGCTGTCCACGCCGACGCCCGACAACGTCATGACCGGCAGCATGTTCATGGACCTGCGTCCGCTCTACGGTCGCGCCGATCTGGTCGATGCGCTGCGCACGCACGCCTTCCATTACATGGCCAACGAGCAGGGTTTCCTGGTGCGCATGGCCCAGAACATGACGAATTTTGCGCCCCCACTGGGCTGGTTCGGTCGGATCAAGGTGGAGAAGTCCGGTCCCAACCGGGGTCGGATCGACGTCAAGAAAGCCGGCATCTTCGCCATCACCGACGGCATCAAGACCCTCGCGATCGAGGCCGGACGGCTGCAGGGCAGCACGCACGATCGCATGGAGGCGCTGGTCGAAGCCGGTGTGTTGAAGCCCGAGCAGGTCGCCGATCTACGGGCCGCTTTCGACTTCCTCGTGCTGATGCGCCTGCAGGGACAGGTCGAGGCCCTGCGCAGCAACGCCACGCCCAGCAACTACATTGCGCTCGAACACCTCAACGCGATGGAACAGGGAGAGCTGCGCCTCGCGCTTGAAGGTGTCGCCAAGTTCCAGTCCTTCATCCAGCACCACTTCAAATTGCAGTTGCTGCGTAACTGAGCCTGAGCAAGCCCTTCAGTCCTCGACCAGCAGGCGATGCACACAGATCGCAGTGGATCGCGGCCGCACCGTACGGCCGCACGCCTCCAGGTGCGCGCGGGTGAACGCGGCGCCGAACAGCAGGATCAGTGACGAATAGTTCACCCACAGCAGCAGCAGCACGAGCGATCCGGCTGCGCCGTAGGTGGATGCGGTGGCCGTCGTCGACAGGTAGATGGCGATCAGCGCCCGTCCGAGCGCGAACAGCAGCGCGGTGACGAAGGCGCCCAGCAACACATCCCGCCAGCGCAGCACGACGTCCGGCAGAACACGAAAGATCGTGGCGAACAGCAACGTGATCACCGTCAGCGAGACGACCCAGTCCAGCCCGAGGACAACCGGCACCGGCACCGGGAGCCAATCTTCCGCGAACGTGACCACGCCGCGCACGAGCACGCTCAAGGTAAGCGACACCAGCAGCACGAAGCCGATCCCCAGCACGACGGCCAGGGAAAGCAGGCGCGTTTTCAGGTAGATGAACACACTGCTGCGGGTGGGTCGCGGCGCCACGCCCCAGATCGCATTGAGCGCGTCCTGCATCTGGGTGAACACGGTCGTCGCACCGAACAGGATCGCGGCAAAGCCCGCGATGGTGGGCAGCAGGCCACTGTGCTGGATGCGGCTGTTTTCCACTGCGGTCTGGACCGCAGCGGCGGCCTCGGGCCCGATGACCACCTGCAGGTGCTCTGCAATCCGGCCCTGGGCCGCGCTTTCGCCGAGTACGAGCCCGACCAGCGTGACCGCGACGATCACCACCGGCGCCACCGAGAATACGGTGAAGAAGGCGAGCGCCGCGGCATGCATGAACACCTGCGCCTCGAGCCACAGCGTCACGGTGGTCTTGATGACCGCAGACCAGTACTTCAGGACGGAAACGAATGGGCCAGCCATGGGCCGATGTTACCGCCATCTCGACATCCCAGTCTTGCACGGCACAGGCACAGCGGTGCCATGTCACTTCTCGCCCTGCCGAAAGGGCGAGCTCAGGCCGAGGCGGATGTCCTCTCGACGCTGTCGAAGAACACGCAAGCACCCGCCCGTGCCTTGGCGAAGTACATGGCTGCGTCGGCGCCCTTGACCAGCTCATCGCCGGTCGCGCCATCGCCCGGGTAGACGGCGACGCCGATGCTCGCGTGCACGACGAACTGCTGACTGTCGAGCGCAATGGGCTCGGCGATGTTGGCGGACACCAGGCCGGCGATTCGTTCGATGTTCTTCTTGCCCTGCGGATTCACCAACAAGTAGAGGAACTCATCGCCGCCGTTGCGGCACACCGTATCCTCATCGCGTGCATGCAGTGAAAGACGCCTCGCGACCTCCTTCAAGACCGAATCCCCAGCCGCATGGCCGTGCGTATCGTTGATCTTCTTGAATTCATTGAGATCGAGGAACATGACGGCCAGCGTCCAGTCATGACGCTCGGCGAGCGCTATGGCGTTCGACAGTCGATCGTCGAAGAGCTCACGATTCGGCAGGCCGGTCTTGGCGTCGTGCAAGGCCCGGCGCCGGGCTTCTCGTTCTGCCTCCAGTGAAATCACCAGGGCTGCCTGAGTATCGGCGAGGATTTCCCTGGATTCGGTCAATGCGATCGCGGTATGCGCAAGATCGTCGATCCCCTGGGCCAGGGTTTCGGTCACTTCATGGAGGTCGTCGGCGCATTCCTGGACCCTGCTCTCGACGGTCGCACTGGCGATCAAGGTGGCGTCCGCCGCCAGCACAGTCGTGCCGGCGGCGATCTGTCCCTTGATGACCTCATTCGCGCTCGCCAGATCGTCTGCGCACGCCTCCACCTTTTCCTTCACGTCGTGGCTCTTCTCCAGCGCCAGATCCAATGCATCGGGGGCCTCCGTCCGGCCCTTCTTCAAAACCCGATCCGATGTCATTTCATTCCTTTGATGGCGTTGCGGCAACCAGCCTGGAAAAGCGTAGAACGCTACTCCCACTCGATTATAAATAAAAAAAATATCACTTTATAATTCAATTGCTTGTGTGCACAAAGCGAATTAATGCCATGGAAAATGCCATTCCAGCCTGATTCAACAATGAGTCTGCGCTTCGCCACAGAAGATTCAGCCCCCCCGCCGGCGAAAATACTCTTGAAGCCTAAGGTAGCGAGCATCTTCCGCAAGATTTGGCGCGGCTCGCACGATTTGTTCCAAACACTGCCCTAGCTCCCGGGGTACCCACTGTTGGTCACTGATCACTACATTGAGCAATAGCAGTGCCTCTGTAGAGAATCGTTCGCACAGGCCAGATTCGGCAAGTAGATGAACGACGTAGTGCGGATGTTCAATGGATTGTAGCCAGTCCTGCACCGCCGCCAAGGCCGCCGGAAACTCGCCTCGGGCAGCAATGACCAACCGTGTCAAAGACTCAGCGATCCGCGGGGTGGCCAAATCGCGGGACTTTGGCCAAATCTGTTGCCAGAAAGGCTGAGCACGATTTTTCCAATAGTCCTCACGTTGATCGGCAGCACCTTCAAGCGCCTGGGAAAGCGCCTGTGCTGACTCCTCTAGACCTTCTTGTGGAAGCACACTTATCGCGGCTCGGAACTCATCTACGGTATATCCTTCGGTAGGGCCCAAGGCCGCGTAAGTCAGGAAGGCAGCGAACTGCTGGCGGTGTTCGCCAAGATCGGCATAGTGGTTTGCACAATCCAAGAACTGCGACTTAAAGGCTGTCAACAACGGTTGGTACAAGCGCGGCGACCAGAGAAAGCCCTCCCACACGGCTTTCGCTTCGATGGGATTGTTCCAACTGAACAATGGCAAGAGGTGCTGTTCGGTCCAAGGGCGGTCCACTCGGAAAAATGCGATCAACCGAGAACCCAGCAGTACCCGGCCGTGGCGGAATCGGTCCACCTGAACATCGCACAATGTAGTGAACATGGGCCCGAGGTCATCGGGAAGCAGATCGCTGTCGTTCGGGTTCTGTTTGAACCACAGGTTGATTAGGGCCTGTGCGACATGCCCTATGGGGTGGTTAATCGCCTCCGTGACAGGTTGGTTAATTGGTTCACCGTTACGTGTCATCCCCGTACCCACGTCAATCGGCAGCGCCATAAAGCGGCAGCACAGCTCCACCATGATGTCTTCGTGGCAGTTGATCGACTTGGATGCAGCTTCCATCCACCACGTTACGCCGTGGGCGATTTCCTGAAGTACGGAATCGGGCATGGTCTGCACCAGCGGTGCGGCGTATCGCCAAGAGCGCACCACCGCACCTTCTTCGGCCCAGGCCTGCAGCGCTTCACGCCATCGATTTGCGGGCCACTTGCCATCCTGCGCGAGATCGCATAGCGCTGACAGAGTGTGGAAGAAGCGCGTGCGGCAAACGTCGCGCCACGTATCTTCATAGAAAGGCCGCCGTTCCGGTGGTGGCTTTGTGAGCCATTGCACCAGTTCCCGCCGCTTGCGGGGGGCAATGTCGACATCCCGACTGTCCTCGTAGTCCGGATCACCGGTGCCACTCATCCAGTGCGAGAACTCGTCACGCTCGTTCGTCGCCAGTTGCCATTGTGGGTAGGTATTGGAAATTTCCGCCAATCGTGCCGCCGCAGACGCTCCCAGTACGACGCCCGATGTGTTCAGTTTGGCCAGATGCAGCCAGACCGAGCGGGCCACCAAGTCTTGCCACCGATCCTCCTCCAAATCGTCCCGGTACATCTCACGCGGCGGGCCCGCCAAAATGGCTGTCTCCAGGCGTTGCTGCTCGGTTCCTGTCAAATGCCGCCCCTGCAGGACGAGCAACCTGAACACCTCCCGCCCCGTGTCTGTGGACCACAACCACCACGCGTCATCGGCCAAGAGCCAATTCACCCACTGCACGGGCGGGATGCAACCATCCTGACTGGCAGCAAACAGGGCAAGACGTTTGAAAGTGGGGTATGGCAGTTCAAACCAGTTCTGCGCGATGCGTGTCGCACGCGCGCTGTCGTTGGCACGAACCGCAAGCCATGCATCGCGCAGCAATTCGATCAGGCTCACCCAGTCCCGGAACCCACGGTTCTGCCAGTGGGGCGTGATGGATGGCAGATCCCAGTGTGATCGGTCGCTGTGGTCATCAGCCTCTCCCAACTCACGCAGCAGGTCCAGTGCATCACGCAACAGCTGTTGAAAATCATCCAGCAGTAGCGGTAGGGCCGACGTCCAGTGCTCGTCAGCCAAATCGTGCAGGGCGGAATGCACGTGATCAGCGGCCAGCGCGAGTTCCCAGTCCACCAATTGCTTGATCCGTGTGGGCTCGTCAGCGCTGCTCGAATCGTCTTCACCCCAGCGAAACGGCTTCTTCAAGACAACCTTGGGTGCGAGCAACTCGCGCAATTCCAATCGCCATGTGGCGGTCAGCCCTTCCCGCTTAAGACGTCCTTTCCAGCGATACAAATCGGGATCGTGCCACGGCGATTTCACTCTGCCACTGAGCAGCAGGCGCCACAAGGTGCACATCAAGGGGCCCGGAATGGCCATCGGGGCGTGCAAGCGGATTTCATCAAGCTCGGAGGTTTTTCCCTCACGTTCCAGTGACGCGAAGCGATCCAGCTCGTGTTCGATCAGCCACGGCCAACGGTCGTGCAATTGCCCACCACGCTCCGCAATCCAGATGACCAGCCTTGGGTCATCCAGGTGGCGCACCAGCCATCGAGCCAGATGGAACATCACGTCATCCCACTGGCTGCCAGTGATGCCGCCGGAGGCAAGCAGCATCGGCGGTGCGCGGTCGTAGGGCGCGGGCCGTCGAACCAGGCTGAAGCGCAGCTTGTTGTCCACTTCGTCACGGGGCTGCACGCCAAAGCGAGACAGATCGGCGTGTCCAAAATGTTCATGCGCGAAGGGCTCCAGCAGCCAATCCAGTGAAGGAGCGGGATTGAAATCGGCGAAGCGTTTCGCCGGTAAGCCTGATTTGTCCGACAAGGCCCAAAGCATCCGCCCGACGAAATCGTCCTGCTGCGTGCTCTCCTGTGGGCGTGTCAGGGCGTGTTTAACAACGATGGCTTCTTTGCCCTGCACGCCGTCACGGTAAGTTTCTGCCCAAGCGTGCAGGGTCTGGTGCAGCGCGGAATGGTCATAGGTGCCAGGGGGCACAGTGTAGAGAATGGGGGTGACACCCTTGGCTTCCCATTCGATGGTTTTTCGGTGCTCTTGCCCCGGTTCGCAATCACCCAGCGCCCAGGCCTGAGGTGTGACTTCGCCCAGCATCCGGTCCGCCGCCAGCGCATCCATCATGTAACGCAGCACCGGGTCGTTGATGCTGTAGCCCACAAAGCAGACCACGTAATTGCGGAACAGCTCGCTCACAAAGCGTGCCGCCCAGCGTTCCGTGAGGTATGCCAAGCCAAAGTCGCCGCTGGTGACCACCAGCCGGTTCAGTGCTGTATCGTCCGTTTTTTCCGGCAACAGTCCGTGCAGGTAGACCAGTCCGTTCCAGCGGCTGTTCTTTGGAATCGGCAGCATCGGGGCTGCGTAGTCTTGAAACATTTGGCCAGTGCGTTTGGCCGCCACGTGGAAGATGCGGTCGAAGTTGGTGGTGACCAGCCGTAGCGCGCCCTCGCGGCTGCGAGCCAGACGCAACAGTGCCGCCTGCGTATCAGTAGCACCCTTGCGGCGGAGCTTCGGTTTCAGCGCCTGCGCCAGCTTGCTTCGGACAGCCAGTCGTTGGCCCGGCAGGCGTCTCTCCAGCAAATCGAGCGTGGCATCGAACTGTCCGTGCTCGAAAGCGTCTCGCTCAATGTCATTGGGTGCTGTGCCATTCAACTGGTAGATCTGTTCCACTAGTCCCTTGAAACCCGGCAGACCGGCAGGGTAGGAAATGCCTGCACCGCAGAAGAACACGACGCGACCTTCCTCGTGCGCCTGCAAAAGCGCATCCGGTATGTCGGGACCTTGGTTAATGAACTGCATTCAGCGCCCTCCGGTACATGCGTCGCCAGAAGCAGCACCGCCTTGAGTTCGTGGGCGGTAGTGCGTCCCGTCTGGAGAGCAGCGGAGCAAGTTGATCCATTGACGGTTGCCAAATGATGGAAAATTGACGGCAATACTAACAGTCAGATTGCATTTCTAGCGATGCTCGACAGGACGGTTCTTGACGTTCAAGAAACTCGGAGCGATTCATACCTGAGTTTTCACTGCACATCGGGACCTGAACAAACTGGAAGGGAATACGAATAAATTATGACTCCATGGACGTTAGATGATCTCCGTCGGCTCGACCTGAAATATGCAGAGCAAGGCACCCACGTCCATCAGCGGCCATTCCGTGCTGCGATGGAGCTCCTTGGCTCCAACTTCGTCATCGGTGCCGGCGGCAACCCCGAAGCCAAACGGATCATGGACGCCTACGCCGCCATGGTGCCCGAGGTCAATGCGAGTTGGCCAGGCGCTGGCATCGGTTTCGCCGCATCCGTCGATCAAGTTCGCAAGCTAACCTTCCCGGTGGTATTCGGCCACGTGTCGATCCAACCTTGGCAGGTAGCGGGTTTCTCCAGCATCGAGGAATGGTGGGCCTGGTGCCGGCAGGATCAGGCGATCGCGGGGGCAGTAGCTTTCGCGGTTGCCGACCTCCACGATTTTACGAATGGCATGAACGAAGTCGAGCAAGAGAACCCAGCGGCGACCACACTTTGGCACATGGCGCGGTCCAATCTGGAGGATGTAGCGAATACCCTCCCAACGACATTCAGCCATGACTCGGTGATTCAGCCGATTTGCATGGTAGCTGAACTTTCGATGAAAGCGGCCCTCGTCCGCGGCGGAGCCGACCCGGACTCCTTCAGAAAGGGCAAGGATGGTCATAATCTTTCGTCACTTGCCCGCCGCATGGCGGACGGGCGCCCACACCGCGATGACCAGCGCATTCAAGCCATCGTTGGCGCACTTCCGCCCTACGTCGAAAGCCGATACAAACCAGCGGGGTTGAAACGACTGCAGGTGGTAAAGCTCGCTTTGGGCGTGCAGTTTATCGCCGCATCAAGTTTGCGGCGCATGGCCAGCGCGGATCTTGCGTTCCAAATGGAAACCGACGAGTGGCCAGGCCCACGCCAGCCATTCCTCATTTAGCAAGGGACGTTTTCCGCACGCCGCTCCCTGGGGCTTGCCTAATTGCCCCTCAAGAGTCAAGTCTGGGCATGCCACGACTCCGTTGGAAGAATCGTTCACCGTCTTCGGCACCATGACCGATCCGAAATTAGGCGCTATATCGTCAGAAACGCCGGCCTTCAGCAATCATGCGGATTGGTGGAGCGTGCCGATCTTCAGCATGCGGAGATGGCCGCCGGTGCCGTTTGACTCTTGAGGGGCAGTTTTGACTGATGAGGGGCGCACAGCGCCTTTCCAAGCTGCGGGCACCAGCAATCCCATCTGAGGAGGCGGCAGGTCAGACCCTCAAGAATCAAGTCACCTACACTTGTCCAGATGTACGACACCGACAAGTGATTTCGGGCGCTTCGCATCGACACCACCCTGCTCTTCCTTAGCGCGTCGGCGGCGCAGTTCAGCACGCATCCACTGAGACGCCTCGCGCATATCCAGACGCAAGGCATCCAATTCGGAGAGGCTTAGAGCCCGACAGTCAGGTCCCTCAGTCTTCAGCATTTTTTAGCGGCTAAAAAGGGCGTGGCCCGTGTAGCGTGTTGTATGTTGTAGCGTACAACATACAACACGCTTGGCCGATGATTTCGTCATCGTGACTTCCCCCTGTCTCGATGCTTCGCCTTCTTGGCGTCCATCTCCACTTGCAACTTCGCCCGCCGGCGCTCCTGTTCGCTGACAGCCACGGTCTGCTTTGGCGTAGTAGTTTGCGGCGGCCACTTCGTCTCGACACCCTCGATGCCCAGCACGTCGAGCTGGCCGAGAGTCCGCAGGCCATGACGGCGATGCGGCGGAGGTTTCCGGCCGACAGGAGGGACGCCAGGGCGAATAGCGGCGGGCCTGGTGCTGGCCTGGCCGGCTTGCTGTATCAGTGCCCGGCGGCGGCGCTCTAGGCCTGGATCGGTGAAAGTAATCGGAAGTTGGGCATCGGCAGCCACCCGGATGATTTGAGCCTTGAACTCAGGCGAGCCGGTGACAGTGATGCGCGAGCCGTACTTCTCTATCGCCATGCGCAGCGCGACCCGCACCCCTTCGCGGTCAGCCTCGCGGGAGACTTGCAGGCGGTCGCCATCGTCCCGGACGGCCGACCGGCCTGCGCGATAAATAATCGTGCCCTTCTTGGTGATGTTGTCAATAACTGGCGCATCTCCCGGTCGCGGCTGGCCCTGCCCCTCGATTGTGTTGCCATTGAGGCCCTCGGCTGCGTCCCTGGCGCGCAAGGCGACCAGCGCCTCGGCGTTGCCTTGGGTGGCCTGTTGCTTGAGCCAGTCGGCCCACCGCCGCCGCTGGAAACTCTGGTAGTGCTGGGCCCGCTCCTGGTCGTAGTGCTTGCGGATAGCTGCCAGGTCGGCCACCAGCGAGGCACGAACCTGAGCATACAGCAGCTTCTTGGTCAGCCGGCCATCGGTCAGCTTGATTGCCGCCCGTTTCGCGGCCGCCTTCTTCTTGGCGTTTTCGATTGCCCGATCCTTCTGCCGTTTGGCGTTGGTCAGCGCCTCGGCCCTGGCCGCCGTCAAGGTCTTGTGTTCGTTCTTATACCTGGCGTAAAGCTCCGTCGTGTCGATTCGCAGCCGTACGGGATCTTTCCGGTAGCTGCGCTTCACCTGCGCCTCCCGGCGCTCGGGCGCGGCCTCGAAGCCGCCTAGCCGCGCTTCGAGCGCCGACTTGGACAGGTCGCGGGCCAAAGTGCTGGCCTTGGCCGAAGTGCCGTCGCCAGCTTCGATGACCAGCCCATTGCCACGGGCGCGCAGCTCCAGGCCGTTGTCGCGCATGACCTGGTGCAACTCGGCCCAGCTCGTCGCCCCCCGGATTTCTTCCAGGCACTCGCGCTTGATCCAGCCGACCAGGCTTTCGACGCCGGCATGCCGCTCCATGTCGGCCGCCCTGGCCGCAGCGCCTCGCTGATTCGGAATGTGGTTGTCCCGCTCCAGGTTGTAGTCGCGTTCCAGGACATCGCACAGCTCGGCCAACGTCCGATGCGGGTAATACGGTTCGTGGATGGTATGCCGACGCGGGTGAATCTTGTTGATGGCGATGTGAACGTGCAGGTTGTCGGTGTCGTGATGAACCGCACTGATCCGCTGGTGCTCGCTGTAACCCAGCCCGGCGCTGATGCGTTCCTCGATGGCCTTGAGCGTATCGGCGCTGGGCTGCTCGCCGACGCGAAAGCTGACGATCAGGTGATAAGTCTTGTCACTCTTCGCTCGCGTGTTGATGTGCTGTGTTGCAAGCACTTCCTCGGTTGCCGCCGGCAGCGTCGCGGCCAAGCAGTTCGTGAGCAACACCTGTCCCAGCCGATGGTCTTTGCTCTGGGCGTCGGTGATGTAGTTCGTCAGGCCGGCGAAGTCACTCTTGCCGAGCGAGCGCATGGGAACGTGCTTGGCGATCATGGTTCTTCTTAGCCGCTAAAATTGATTGGGCGGCTCGCTGGCCGCCCGGGGTTTAAGCCCTTCGACTTTGGGGCGCGAGGCGGGCAACCTTCGAATGAAGCTCTACCAGATTCTCGGTTGGGAGACGCCGGCAGTTGAAGTGATAAAGCACCATGGTGTTCACGTCCGTCATGGCATCGAGCAACTTGGTGATCGCGCGGCGATCAGCGGATGACAAGCGCTGCCTTGGAGCGTATAGAACGGTCACAACATCGTTCAGCACGGCGGCGTAATCGGTCATACGTTCGCGGATCATTTCCGCACGCAGCATCGTTTGGGTAGCATCTATGGTTGCCATAATTCACCTCTCTAGCAGGTGGGATGTGGAAGTGTCGGCCGGCCTGCAACGCCGGCCGATGCGCCTTAAAATCGGCCGCCTTCGTAGAAGCCCGCCGCGTCTGAAAACGGCGTAGCCCTTGTGCGGCTGCCGCAGCATTCGGGATTGCGCGTGCCACCGGCGATGGTTTGGGACGCCTCGATAATTGGGTCCGGCCGCTCAATGAATGCTGCGACCTCCGCCGCTGCATCTAACTCGGTCGCTTGATCCCCGACCGGCTCAAACCGCACCGCTTGCGTCTGGTCGGCCCCGGTGTCCTGTTCATCCAGGCAGGCAAAGAAATCCCGCGCGCGCATGGTCGTCATCGTCATACCTCCTTGCCACTATCGCGGTTGGTGAACGCGGCTACTTCGGATTGGGCATCGGCATCGGTGGAACCGGCTGCCAGACTGTTGCCATCAAAGGCCGGCATTGCGGATTCACCGGCCGCTTGGCTTGCCTTGATCGCTACAGCAAGCCGGCCACCGGCTGTCTGCCCAATCCGGTCCTTGGCGGCGTCCACCATGCTGCTTGCCGCTTGCTGGGCCAAGATCGACCCCGCTTCGATGGCCACCTTTCCGGCATTCGCGCCAGCGGCCAGGAGGCCGCCCGATTTGCCTTCACCGCTCGACGGTTGCCCACTGCCAGATTTCGCCACTTTGGCACTGTTCCCCTTGGAGCCGCCCCCGGCGCTGGGGCCGGACTCGGTTGCGCTGCTACCAAAACCGGCTGCCTGAGCGAAGGGGGTGTTGCCGGTGCCGCTGTCGCCGCCGCCACCCGAAAAGCCGGCTGCGTCTGAGAATGACCCAGCGGCCTCGCTACCCGCGCCGCGCATTGCGCTCATTAGGCTTGATACGCCATCAGTGCCGGCAGAAACATTCGCCTGGCCGGCCCGTACCGCTGCCATCAGGGCCTGAGCGCCACCAGCCGCCGACGCGCCGGCGGCGGCCAGTGCCCCGCCACCGGAAGCAATAGCAGCGCTAGCGCCAACCGCAGCTCCGGCGATAGCACCCGCACTGAACGAACTGCCGGAACTGGCCGCATTACCGCCACCAGGAATCAACCCTGCGATAACGTTGGGGATCGAATGGATGAGAACGACCAGGACAAGCGAGACAACAAAGATCACCAACAGCTCGCGCATCGGTGTCCCCTGTTGCAGACCGGCATAGAATCCGTCCATCACCGACACGGCGACGCCGATCAGCAACGTCATCGTCATCAGTTTGAGCGCGACGCCGGCGACTGCTCGGAAATAGTTGATGGCGATATCGGAAGTCCAACGCGAGCCGCCAAAGCCCAATACGAAGATGCCGGCATAGGCCATCACCCACGCGGTAACGAGTGCCAGCAGCACATTCGCGGCGACGACGCCCATGCACGCCAGAATGGCGAGGGTCGTGAAGAAGATCGCCAGATTGTCGATCGGGCTTAGAACGCTGTAGTTGTCGGCCGCCTTGCCAATGATGTCAAAGGCTATGTCTATCGGCGCAGACGGTGTCAGCGTCCTCGTGGCACCGGCAGCGGCCCCGATGTCACGCAACGAGTTGATGATATCCATTGCGAAGTGCGGACCATTCTCAAGCAGCCACCAGAAGAAGCCAGTGAAGATCGTGAAGCGCACCAGCTCGGCAAAGAACTCGCCGATGTCGGCCTTGCGCAAGGCCATCATGCCGAATGTCCAGACCATCGAAATGAGAACCAAGGTCCAGAACAGCCAGGATGCATAGCCGGTGATCGTCGCGCCCCACGTCGCGCTCTCTGTCAGGAAGCGATCCGCAACCGTATCGAGCACGCCGCTCTTGTCTATTGCTGCCGACGCTGTTTGAGACATCAGCAACACCGACAGCATGACCATCAAACGCAGCAAAGGGGATCTCATGGTCAGTACCCCTTGCTCTTCTGGCGATCAGTCGGCCCGCCCATGTCATAGAGCTTGTCCGCCTTCTGCTGCTGTTCCGGCGTCCTCTTGTTCAGCGCCTCGTCCTCGGACTTACCGCACCCGGCGAGCACGGCGGACATCAGAGCGACCAGGGCAACGACACGAATCATATTTTTCATGTCAGTACCCCTTGGCTTTGCTACGGTTGGTGGGAGCGCCCATGTCGAACATCGCTTGTCCAGCCGCCTGCTGCCGAGCCTCACGGTCAGCGTCGGCCTGCATCTTGGAGGCGACCGCGTTTTGCTGCGCGATCAATAGGGCGCGAATCTGCAGGAGCTGGTTCGCCTGGTTGCTGGCGAGCTGGTTGGCATAGCCGAGAGCCTGCATCTGGCCGCTCGCGCCTTGTGCCGACGACTGCAAGCGTTGCAGCGTCGCCGCGTCCGCTTGCAGGTTGTCTTGCTGCTGATTCAGCCCCTTGAATAGCGCGTCATTGGCCTTCTTCTGCGACTCCGAGGCCAGCGCCTGGTTTTGCTTCATGGCCGCCCACTCGGCGGCCGTGCAGCCGGCGGCCGAGAAGCACGGCGACGACTTGTAGTAGGCCACGTCCTGGAACTTGCCAAGGTAGGCGTCAATGCTGCCGAGCTGGTTCTTGTAGTAGTTCAGCGTGTTCGTCGCATTCATCAGGCCGTTGATGGTCGACTGCGCCTGATCCCAGATGTAGGCCGCCGGCGCGGCCGTGTTTTGCAGCATGTTTTCGTACTGCTGCAATTGGGTCTGGTACTGCTCGATCTGCTTAGCGGTTTGGGCAACCTCTTCGATTGCCGTCATGATGTTTTGCGTCAGGTTCCCTGCGTCGATAACGGGGATGCCCGCGTGCGCCGGCATAGAAGCGCCGCCGGCAAGGGTAAGCATCAGGGCGACGGTCGCGGCTACGTTGGTCCTTCTCATGTCGATCTCCTTTCGGTTTTAGCGGCTAAAATTTCAGTCCTCGGCCTTGGGGCGAACGATTGCCCGCATGACTCCGGCCATCTGGTCTTGGGTTGTTTCGATCCGCCCCAGCAGCGCCCGAACGGTGGCCTCGCCAAACTTGGCGGTGCGCACGTCATCGGTGAGCCACAGCTTCAGGAGGCCGCCCAGGCGACCAAGATCGCCATTGATCCGAGCCAGCTCGCGGACCTGCTCGAAGTCCACGATGCCCCGCACGCGGTAGCCCTGGCCCACCTCGCGCAGGAAACGGGCGACGCTCATACCGGCATCCCTGGCATTCGCCTCGATGCGCTCGCGTTCGTCAGGGCGGCAATACACTTTGAGTGGCGAGCAGTCCTTGCGCGTGGGTAGCGTTTCGCTCATGGCGTACCCCACTCGCGGCAGCAGCCGCCGGCCCCGCAGGGCAGGATTCCCGTTGAGCGCCTACGGCGCGAATAAGGGACAGTGAAGAAGGAACGCCCGCTTGCGGGTGGGCCTACTTCACACATCCTGCCCGCACTTCGGAGGCCACTTTCACGTGGATGAAGCAGCAAATCTTTCGCTATGCACGCGCTATCGAAGTGCAACAGCGCACCAAAACGGCAGTAATGGCCGAGAACGGCAGAAAACAGCACCGTTGCAGCGTTCCGGTAGCGCACCAGCAGCGCAACAGACACGAGGTTGCAGCGATGGAGCGCGGCGATCACAGCAGTTCCTCTTTTTTGGGCGTCGGGTCGAAGTTGAAGCGCCCCACCGATGGGACTCCGCTTTTCTTCGGCTCGGTAAGCGCCTTCGGTTTGGACTCGTCGCTCCCCTTTGCCTGTACCTCCGACTTCACCGGGACCGGCAGTTTGGGACGCTCAGGCGGCGCATTCGTGATGTGCCGGCGAACATGCCGGAGGAAGGTTTCGTAGCGGAACGACACCCGGCCGGTTTCGTGCATGTGCTCCCAAATGGTCTTGAGGGCGTAGCCGGCAGCGATGGCCTCCTTCACGTCCTGGCGCACGGCCAGGAAAACTGCCATGGTTTCCTTGCGTCGGGGTTTGGTGGTCTGGCGCGTCCCCGTTGCCCACTTGGCCAGCTCTTCGAGGAAAGTGCTCATTCGCCCGGCCCTTTTTGGATTGGATCACCGGTCAGCAGATCGGCCACAGCTTCGGCGGGGAAATGAACACGGCGGCCGACGTAGACCTTGCGGTTGTTCAGCTCGATAGCCCATGCCTCGGAGTGCATCGACAAGGCAGCACGAACGCCACCAGGTTTGCGCTTCAGGGCCTCGGCCAACTCATCAAGAGTCAGCGTCGGGCCATACTTTTGCAACAAGAAGCGGAGAGTCGAACTCACTTCAGTTTCACCTCAACTGGGTATAAAGAGTGCTTGCTGAGGTGAATTTTTCGCTGTCCTAATGCAGAATGACAGGTAAATCAGAGAGGAATTTTCTACCCGGACAACATGTCCTAGCGAGCCATGAAAACAACAGCAGAACGTCAACGAGAGATCACGCGCAGCATGGCGCTGGTGCACATGCTGCGCGACCGTATGGGCGTAACCTCGGTTTATGGGTTTGCCGGTCGCTACGATGGAATGATGCAGGGAACCTCGAACACTCAGGAGTCAAAGAAATGGCGGCCTGTTTTCAGTGGCAAGCAGCCGTTGACCGCGCGCACCTTGGCGTCACTGTCGGAGCTGTTCCCGGACGCGCCTCTCCTCCACCAGGATGGACCAGCCAATCTGTGGCGGGCGATGTGGGGAGATATTTCCGCCTTGATCACTTGCATCCGTAGTCATCCCAAGTGTTCACCTCAAACGCCTCTTCACCTTGCCGAGAAATCGATAGAAGCTGAGTTGTTGTGCGCAGGTCCGGCCAACCTGGCCACGCTGACATATGCAGTCGCCCTCTATCGACTACGGCGGGAAATGGAGCCAGACGCACGAATCGATGGCTATGGTTTGAACTTGACAGGCTGCGCCTGGCGCTGTGTCGAAACCTGTCTAAAAGACGATGCCGTTACGCGCGAATTGGAATCCCTTGGCGTGCAGGAATGGATTACAGACGAACTGGAAAATATGGAGAAACAGCGCATCAAGGCGAAACCACGCGCCCGTTTGTTCGATTGAACGCCAGACAAGAGAAAAATTTAGCCGCTAAAAATTTTGCGCCCTTTTGACTGTTGAGGGGCGGACCTACGATTGAGATCGACTGTCACCCAAAACAGCAATGCAGCAATAGGTCTGCACGAAGGTAATACGCGCAGAAAATCTTAGAGAAAATTATGGATAGAAAAACACAACCGACGACAACGCCAGACGCAGCCAATTCCAAGATGATTACGGTCGAGTGGTGGTTGAAACTCTTTGCCCTGATCGGAGTGACCATTTCGCTGCTCGGATATGGAGTTGTCACCGGACTAGCCAGCGCAATCAATCTCGACCACGGAAGCATACTTAGCGGTCCGTTCGAACTCCTAAGTCTCGTCTGGCCGGGGGCCGTGCTATTGGTAACGGCGATAGACAAGATCGATTTTTTGTCCATCCTCGGAAAGTCGTTCTCGCAGGCGTTTCCAGTGGCGCTAGCGGCGTTCGTGGTGATTGTCCTCTCATCGATTTTCATGCATTACAGAGGTAGGCTACCCAAGATTGACCGGACATGGTTCAAGGCAAAGGTGGTTCCCGGTGAGCACGAGACGGTTCGTACGACCTTCCAGAAGGCCGCGTTCGTCGCCATTTCTAGCTTCACTGCATTCACGTTCGCTACGCTATTGGGCTTTGTCGGCATCTTTGGAATCATGCTGTTTCTCCTGACCGTCCCAATTATCGGCTTCAGCGCCGGCCAGGCCTATTTCAATGAATACATCCTGAAGCCGAAGCATTGCGTAAGCATCGTGCCCGGAAGTGCTCGTCTTGAAGCCAAAAAAAAGGCCAATTCTGAAACCGGGGTAACATGCGCGCTAGTCAAATCGATTGACAAGGACAACTCCTATCTAAGCCACGGCCGAGTGGTACTGAGTTCCCCCAGCTACATGCTTATGTATCACTTCGAAACTGGAGTTGGGGAACGGATTCCTGTGGCCGGCCTCGTAATCCAAAGCATTGACGATGCCGGAATAGCGGCACTCGTGGACGCGGATGCAAACAGCAAGGACAAAGACGTTTCCATCGAGCCCAAAGAAAAGCCTCATCGCTCGAAAAAGGCTTCATAGAGAAGATGGAGCATGTAGCATAGGATTTGGTTGACGCAGCCTAAGACAACTACCCTTCTGGCGTACAACTCAACGGCCGAAGGCCGACCATGGGCAAGGGCTTGGCGTCGCCCTAAAGGGCGGCGGCAAGCGCCGCGCCTAGTGGATGATCTTGGAAGATCATGGATGGAATTTGCGAACTAGCCGCAAGCTCGCGCCGTTGCTGTGTTTTCCGGTTTGAGGCGGGGAACGTTGCTACGGATGAAGGGGAACATTGCTACGGAGCTTGGGGAACGTTACTACGGGCTTCGGCCTGCCAATTTCCCACTTCCCTGCCGCATACTCGCTGACCTTCCATCCTACGGTGGCAAGCTCGGCCAGAGCCTTGCGGGCCTTCTGGCGGCGCTTCTTCATGGCCTCGGCGTTCGCCTCGTCCGGCCAGACATAACCGGAAAGGGTATCCAGCTCCACGCGCCCGGCTTTGCCCGGATCGATCCAGCCGCATAGCCGCTGGTGAATCAGACGGGCCGGGTCAGTCTGTAGCGCCCGCACCTCGGCCATCTCGATGCGGGTATACGGGCGACGCCCAAGAATCGCCTCTGCAATCTGAGGATTCAGCGCGACGAATAGCCGTCCGTCCTCCTCGTCGAAGGCGTAGCTCATCAGGTGAAAAGACCTTTGCCTGCTCCCCTTGGTGACTACCACCGTCACGTTTGCCATGCGCAGCAAGCTCGCCTTGATCGCCCTGATATTGTCGCCGCCATCGGTCAAGCCGATTTCGCATAGCAGGCTGGTCATACTCTCTCTCACGACCAGCGCATCCTGCCCTACCGCGTCGAACTTCGGCTCAAGGAATAGACGGAGTTGCTTCGGCAAGTCCGCTGTTGGCTCTGGCGTCAGGATGATGCCCTTCGGCCCTCCAAGAGCCACAAGACCTTGCAGCAGCCGCATGTCATCAGCACCAAGAGGCTCGAAGCCGACGAACCGCGCTTGTTCATTTTCGGCGTAGTGATACGTCACATCGAGCTTGAGCTTCTTCCGTTCGCCGCGCTTGAGACTGCGGAACAAACCGGGGACCAAGCAGTGCATTGGATCGTGCCTGGCATGGGTGAGGTCAAAAGCCATCGCCTCGCCTCCGACCATCACGTCTTTCCTCATTCCTGCTGGCCTCATACAGCTCCACCGGCACCAGCACGCCGCCGGCGTGCCGCATGTACCAGCGATCAAGCGGCGTGGCGTCGTAGTTCTGCTTGCTGACGCCGAAGCGCACGAAGTAGCCGCGCCGATCACTGCCTATGGGCTGCCGATCATGGGCACGGTCGCTGAGGTGCTTGGCCTCATCCTCGGTCATGCGGGCGACGTAACCGCACCATCTGGCGTTGTCGATCAGCGCGGACGCGCCACGCGCGGCCTGCTGCTGGTCGGTCTGCCCTTCGCGGGCGCTGCCCTTGCTGACGTGGTGCAGGTAGAGCACGGATGCGCCCGTGGTAGCCGCGACTTGCTCCAGCACGGCCACGAGGTGGGCCATGTTGCCGTTGCTGTTCTCATCGAGGGCGTGGATGCGGCTCAGGGTGTCCAGCACGATCAGCCTCGCCCCGGCGCTGTACTCGATGACGCGGCGCAAGTGAGCCTCGTCCATGACGTTCAGGCGCTTGCCCATGATCGGTTCAAGCGCAAGGTTCTCTGCGATGGCTTGGCGTGCCGCGTGTCCGAGGTGCTGGCCGATGGCGTGAATGCGCCGCACAAGCGCGGGCGGCGGGTCTTCCCCGGCCAGATAGACAACGCGCCCGGTGTGTGCGGGGGCCAGGCCCACGAGGTCGCCACCGGCAACGCTGCATGCGATGCTCATGGCCGCCTCCAGCGCCCAGAAGCTCTTGCCCGTGGCCCCTGGGGCGACGAGCGCGCCGACGGTTCCCGCGAGGAAGCCCGGCCATATGAAGTCCAGCACCGGCGGTTCGCACTCGAACGCCGCCAGGACGTCAATCGCCACGACTCAGTTCCCCGTTCCGTACAGGGACTCGTCGCTCAACACCTCGGCGATTTGCGAGGTTCGGAAGTAGACCCGTCGACCGATCTTCAAGCGAGCCTTGTTGATTCGCCCCGCCCATTCGCTCGTCGTGCGCAAGCTGACCCGCAGGCCATCCGGTGATCGATCCAGGACAGAGGCGAGCTGCGCCATGCTCAGCAGCGGGCCGAAGCGTTGCAGCAGCGTGTCTTCTATCGTCATTGCGTAAACCTCCGTTATCAACTGAATTGCTACGAAGGTTAGGCGCTATTGGGGGTTGCCTACATCTTATTAGTTGTCCAAAATGGTTGACATGAAGAACGATCCAACCATTGTCATCTGGGAAGGTTGCGATCCCACCGTCTCGGAAGCCATCGAGCAGTTTGAGGATCGCTGGCGGCCGTATTCCGCCTCCTCGCGGCGCTACCCCATCGTTGGGCTGATACAGGAACTCATTGACCCCGCCGTGGCTGCTTACACGGCGACGCTGCCGCAACGCTACTTGGGCCATATCCCCGGAGCAGGAACAGGGGTGAGCTTCAGCGGAATCATTCGACTGGTGGGACTTGATGCGATGGTTCGCATGCAGCGGCAGTTGCTGCGCCAGTTCATCAAAACGGAGGACACGCAGACCCCAAAGGATCGGCGGTTTGTTGCGACACTCGAATCGTTGATTGGGCTTGTATGGGACTGCGCCTGCAAACGGCCGGTGAAGTCGAAGGTGCGGGACACCCGACTGAATGGTGAACGCCTCCAGGGGTTCTGCCGGTTCTGCGGATCACTCGCCGAGCTGACCTCATTCGCCGGCGGGAGCGATGATCCGAAGGCGGACGATGCAGAGGAAAAGCTTCGACTAAGCAGCCTGTATTGCCTGGATCACCGGCCTAAATTGCCGAGCGGCGCATGGAACCCTGTCTACAGACAAGCAAGGCGATCCCTCGCGCAATTCGACCTCGAACTGGCGAGACTCAGCCAGCAATGCGCGAAGCCGGCCACTGCCCAAGTGAAATCGGGCGATCAACTGGTTGACAGCTACTTCTTCCACTACGTCGCGGGCCAGACCTTACAACCGGCGGACAAGGCGGAGTTGCGCAATCAAGCGCGGCTGATGGTGGACTCAAAGCTGTCGGACCGCAAGAAGCAGATGCTGATGCTCCAGTGGTCTGGACTCAACCAGTCGGAGATTGCGCGAAAGCTCGGCATCGAGCGCCAAGCGGTATCGAAGGCGCTGGCGGCGATCCCCGCAATTTTCCGCTTGAGTACAAAGCCACGCTCGCGGCGTCAACCAAATTGACCAACTAATAGGACGAAGCAATCCGCATTTCCAGGCACCATCAGGCACATGTTCGCAAGTAACTGAAAGAGGCCAGGGGATGCAGGCAACGACAAGCAAGACGCTCATCAATCGGAAGAAGCTACTGGCGATGATCCCGCTGTCTGAGCGCACGATCTTCAACATGGAGCAGCGCGGGGAGTTTCCGCGCCGGATCGCACTCACCAGCCGAAACGTCGCCTGGGACTTGGCCGAGGTCGAGGAATGGATCGAGGCGCGGAAGTCGTCGGGCACTCAGGCCATGCGCCCTGGCTTCACTCCGTCTACCGTGGCCGGCGGCTCTGCTGCCCCTTTTAGCGGCTAAAACGCTGCGCCCCTCAAGTGTCAATGAAACCAGAGGCCATGCCTCGACGCTCAGGCGGGCTGCCTAACCTGCCTTCCTCTGGCTTACGCCTTCGGCCGTCTCAGCGTCCATTCGTCGATCATGTCCGCCCAGTCCTGCAACATCGCCGTGCGCTGCTCGCGGTACTCGGCCTTGTTGTAGACGGCCCGGACGCCTCTCTGTTCGTGCGCCAGGCACTTCTCGATCCAGTCCGTGTTGTAGCCGGCCTCGTGCAACAACGTGCTGGCTGTGCGCCGCAAGTCATGCGGCCCGAACTTGGCGAGCGGCTTTCCTTCCTTCTGCGCCAGCCGATACGTCAGCGTCAGCACCTGGTTGAGCGTGGCGCTGCTCATGGGTAGGTCCGAGTCGTACCGCGACGGCAGCACGTAGTCCGATCCACCGGCGAAGGTTTTCAGGGCAATGAAGATGTCCAGCGCCTGGCGGGACAGAAACACCAAGTGCGGATTGCGCCGCTTCATCCGCTCCTTCGGGATCGTCCAAAGCGCGTCGCTGAAATTGATCTCGCTCCAGGTCGCGTTGGTCAGCTCGCTCTTGCGCACCATCGTCAACAGCAGCAGCTTGGCCGCCGCCCGAATGGATGGCGCTGTGCCGATGCGCTCCATGTACTGGTACATCAGGCCGATCTCGTCGGGCGTCAGCGCACGGTCGCGCGGCTCGAATTTGGCGATGGACGTTGGGCGCACCAGCTCCGCCGGGTTCTCGACCTTCTGGCCACGCTCGATGGCCCAGCGATAGACCTGCATCACCACCTCGCGGACATGCACTGCCGTTGCCGGCGCGCCGCGCTCCACGATGGCATCGGTCAGTGCCCGCAAGTCCTCGTGGGTAATCTCCACCAGCTTCTGATTGCCGAATTTCGGCTTCAAGTCGCGCTCGTAGACTGAGCGGCGCATGTCGCGGGTGGAGTCGGCCATCTGGTAGCCGCGCAGCCACTTTTCCGCCCAGGCCCCGAACGTCTCCGCGTCCTTGACGCGGGCCTTATCCCGCGCCTTTTCCTTGGCCGGTGACTTCCCGGCCGCGACCATCTTCTTGGCCTCGCCCAACCGCTCGCGGGCTTCCGCCAGGGTGATGCCGCCGACACCGTAGCGGCCGAAGGTGATGGTCTCCTGCCTACCGTGGATCGAGTAGTTGTAGCGGAACGAGATCGCTCCGGCGGCCGTGACGGCTACATAGAGGCCGTCACGGTCATTCACCTTGTAGAGCTTGTCCTTCGGCTTGAGGTTGCGCAGCTTGGTATCGGTCAGCATGGTTCTCGCCCTGATTCAGCTCAAATACCATGATCCGAAAAGCGGCCAATAATGGCGTAAAACAACAACACAATCATTGTGTTACGCCAATTCAATACCATGAACATCCGCAAGGTGGTTGCATGGTATCGGTGACTTTTCATGGCATAGAAGCATTTGATGCCATCCATCATGCCATGAAAAAACGGTGCTTGGCGATGCCAAATGTTGCCAGGCGGCGCCGAACGAAATCACAAAAAAGCCCGCATTGACGCGGGCTTAGGTCTGTTTTCGTGCCACTAGGTGCCAGCCAGTGCCAGACGCCGAATCACTCCCACTCGATCGTCGCGGGCGGCTTGCCCGAGATGTCGTACACCACCCGATTGATGCCACGCACCTCGTTGATGATGCGGTTGCTGACTTTGCCGAGCAGGCTGTGCGGCAGCTCGGCCCAGTGTGCGGTCATGAAGTCCTGCGTCTGCACCGCGCGCAGCGCCACCACGTATTCGTAGGTGCGGCCGTCGCCCATCACGCCCACGCTCTTCACCGGCAGGAACACCGCGAAGGCCTGGCTGGTCTTGTCGTACCAGTCGGCGGCACGCAGCTCGTCGATGAAGATCGCGTCGGCGCGGCGCAACAGGTCGGCGAAGTCCTGCCTGACCTCGCCGAGAATGCGCACGCCCAGGCCCGGACCCGGGAAGGGGTGGCGATAGACCATGTCGTGCGGCAGGCCGAGCGCCACGCCGAGCTCGCGCACCTCGTCCTTGAACAGGTCGCGCAGCGGCTCGAGGAGCTTGAGGCCGAGCGTCTCGGGCAGGCCGCCGACGTTGTGGTGGCTCTTGATGGTGTGCGCCTTCTTGCTCTTGGCGCCGCCGGATTCGATCACGTCGGGGTAGATCGTGCCTTGCGCGAGCCACTTCGCCTCGGTTCCGCCCACCCGCAGCTTCCTGGCCTCGGCCTGGAACACCTCGACAAACTCGCGACCGATGATCTTGCGCTTCTGCTCGGGGTCGGTGACGCCCTTGAGGTGACCCATGAACTGCGCGGTGGCATCGACATGAATCACTCTCGCATGGAGCCGACCGGCAAACATCTCCATGACCAGCTTGCCTTCGTTCAGACGCAGCAGGCCGTGGTCGACGAACACACAGGTGAGCTGGTCGCCGATCGCGCGATGAATCAGCGCCGCCGCCACCGACGAATCCACGCCGCCCGACAGGCCGAGAATGACATCCTCGTCACCCACCTGGTCGCGGATCTTCTGCACCGCCTCTTCGATGTAGTCGGGCATGTTCCAGTCGCGACCGCAGCCGCAGATGTCATGCACGAAGCGTCCGATCATCTCCTTGCCCTTGATCGTATGCGTGACCTCGGGATGGAACTGCACCCCGTAGAAGCCGCGCGCTTCATCAGCCATCGCCGCAATCGGCGTCGATTCGTTGCTGCCGATGACCTTGAAACCGGGCGGCAGCGCGGTGACCTTGTCGCCGTGACTCATCCAGACGTCCAGCAAACCGTGACCTTCGGCGTTGGTCCGATCCTCGATGCCGGTGAACAGCTTCGAGTGCCCGCGCGCGCGCATCTCGGCGTAGCCGAACTCGCGCTTGGTCGAGCTCTCGACCGTGCCGCCGAGCTGGCTGGCCATGGTCTGCATGCCGTAGCAGATGCCCAGCACCGGTACGCCGAGCTCGAACACCGCCTGCGGCGCACGCCAGTCTTCGGACTCGTACACCGAGTTGGGGCCGCCGGACAGAATCACGCCCTGAGCACCGAAACTGCGCACGAACTCGTCGGACACGTCGAAGGGATGCAGCTCGCAATACACCTGCTGCTCACGCACGCGGCGCGCGATGAGCTGGGAGACCTGAGAACCGAAGTCGAGGATGAGGATTTTCTGGTGAGCCATGGCGCGAACGTCTCGTACGTCAAAAAAAGGAAAGGCGGCTTCTCAGCCGCCTGGAAAGCGCTGAACCACGCGATCAGCTGATCTGGTAGTTCGGCGCCTCCTTGGTGATCTGCACGTCATGAACGTGCGATTCCCGCATACCGGCGGAGCTGATCTGGACGAACTCGGCGCGTGCGTGCAGGGTCGGAATGTCCGGGCTGCCGAGGTAGCCCATCGAGGCCCGCAACCCGCCGATCAACTGGTGGATGACGACACCGACCGAGCCCTTGTAGGGGACTCGACCCTCGATGCCCTCGGGCACGAGCTTGTCGATGTTGCCGGTGTTCTCTTCCTGGAAGTAGCGATCGGCCGCTCCCTTTTCCATCGCACCGAGCGAACCCATGCCACGGTAGGACTTGTACGAGCGCCCCTGGAACAGCACCGTCTCGCCGGGCGCTTCCTCGGTGCCCGCGAACAAGCCACCCAGCATCACGCAGTCCGCGCCAGCGGCGATCGCCTTGGCGATATCGCCCGAGAAGCGGATGCCACCGTCGGCAATCATCGGCACACCGGAACCCGCGAGCGCAGAGGCGACATTGTCGATTGCGGTGATCTGCGGCACGCCCACGCCAGCGACGATACGCGTGGTGCAGATCGAGCCCGGACCGATGCCGACCTTCACACCATCCGCACCCGCGTCGACCAGCGCACGCGCGGCATCGGCGGTGGCGATGTTACCGCCCACCACCTCGATCTGCGGGAAGCGCTTCTTGACCCAGCGCACGCGGTCGAGGACGCCCTGCGAATGGCCATGCGCGGTATCGACGACAATCATGTCCACGCCGGCTTCGGCCAGCAACTCGGCGCGTTCCTCGGTGCCGGCGCCGACGCCGATCGCCGCGGCCACGCGCAGGCGCCCCTGTTCGTCCTTGGCGGCGAAGGGGTGCTCGGTGGACTTCATCATGTCCTTGACGGTGATGAGGCCGCACAGCTCGCCAGCGTCATTCATGACCAGAACGCGCTCGAGGCGATGCTCGCGGAGCAGTTCGCGCGCCTCGTCCAGGCTCGCGCCTTCGCGCACGGTGACCAGGCGGTCCTGCGGGGTCATGATCTTGGTGACGAGCTGGTCCAGATTGGTCTCGAAACGGGTGTCGCGGTTGGTGACGATACCCACCACCTTGCCGTCCTGCACCACCGGCACGCCCGAAAAACGGTGCTGGCGTTGCAGCGCGATCACTTCGGCGACGGTCATCGTCGGCGGGATCGTGATCGGATCCTTGAGGATGCCGGACTCGTGACGCTTGACCTTGTGCACCTCGGCGGCCTGTTCGGCCGGGGACAGGTTCTTGTGCACGACACCGATACCGCCTTCCTGCGCCAGCGCAATCGCCAGGCGACTTTCAGTGACGGTATCCATGGCTGCAGACAGCAGCGGAATATTGAGGCGGATGCGGCGCGTGACCTGACTCTGCAGGCTCACATCGCGCGGGAGAACCGTGGAGTGGGCGGGAACGAGAATGACGTCATCGAAGGTCAGCGCCTTCTGAATCACTCGCATGGCTGTTTTCCTTTCGACCAAATCCGTATTATACAGAGCGCCAAAGCCCCATGTAAGCGCCGCACCAGGGAGATTTCCGCATGATTCGCCGCGCCGTGTTCGCTGTCGCCCTGCTCGCCGCCTTGCCCGCGCTCGCCCAGATCTATAACTGGAAGGACAAGGACGGTCGGGTTCATTACGGCGACACGCCGCCGCCCACGGGCGAGGTCAGCGTGATCCGGGGCACGCCCATGGCCACGCCGGCCGTGGCGCCGGCGCCTCCCCCCGAGTCGGCGGGCACACCCGGGGCAACCGACACCTCGACCGCGCCGCAACCGTCCCGTCCGCCCACCCTGGCCGAACGCGAACGGGCCTTCCGCGAGCGCCGCGCCGCCGAAGCCGAAGCGCAGGCCAAGACCGAAGAAGAAGCGACTCGCGAAGCGGAGCGCCAGCGCTTTTGCGAGCAGGCGCGCAACCAGATCGGCGCACTCGAATCAGGCCAGCGGGTGAGCCGTTTCAACGCCGCCGGCGAACGCGAATTCCTCGACGATGCGGCACGCAGCGCCGAGCTCGCCCGCCTGCAACAACAGCTTGCCGAGCACTGCCAGTGAGCTCACCGCCGGCAAGCCGTCAAAAAGGGCCTCAGGCTTCTTCCTCTGCCGATCCACCGCCCTTCTTCATGACCTTGCCCTCGTCGGCGCGCTTCTTGCGCACGGCCTTCGGGTCGGCGATGAGCGGGCGGTAGATCTCGACCCGGTCGCGGTCACGCACCGCGGTATCGGCCTTCACCAGCTTGGCGTAGATGCCCAGCTTGTTGCGACGGTCGAGCTCGATGTCCGGATATTTTTCGAGCAGGCCGGAAGCCTCGATCGCCTGCCGGACCGTCGCCCCCTCGGGAAGCCGGACCTCGACCAGTTCCTGGCGTTGCGGCAAGGCGTACACGATCTCGACACGAATCATTGCGCTCAATTTCAGGCTCCCCGTCCCTACGACGCTTTGTAGATCTGTCCGGCACGCTTCACGAACGAGTCGACGAAGGTGTTGGCAATGTGGTTGAACACCGGTCCCAGCACCTTCTCGAGCAACTTGCTCGCGAACTGGTAGCGCAACTGGAACTCGACCTTGCACGCCGTATCGCCGAGCGGCGTGAACAGCCAGTGACCGTCCAGATGCGTGAACGGGCCGTCGGTCAGGCGCAGCGTCATCTCGTAGGGATAGCGTTTGTCGTTTTCCGTACTGAAGTGCGCCTTGATGCCGTGATAGTTGATGTGCAGCGTCGCCGCGGTGATGGTGTCTGTGCGCTTGTGCACTTCCGCGCCACCACACCAGGGCAGGAACTGCTGATAGTCCTCGCAACGGTCGACGAGCTCGAACATTTGCGCGGGCGTGAATTCGATGAGAACGAGCTTCTTGACTTCGGCCATGGGCTGGGGGGTGTCGAAACTGCGCAGCGGCCGGAACGGGCACGCAGCCGAGCTGTTAAAATGCGCAATTCTACCGCATGCGGACCAAGCCTTCGCGGCCCGACGCGCCCCCTCAGGACCAGCCAGACCATGAGCATCATCGAGAACCGCAAGGCCTTCCACGACTACTTCGTCGAAGAAAAGCACGAGGCCGGCATGGTCCTCGAGGGCTGGGAAGTGAAGGCCATCCGCGCCGGGCGGGCCAACATCAAGGAATCGTACGTGGTGATCCGCGGCGAGGAGATTTTCCTGTTCGGCATGCACATCGCGCCGCTCACCACCGCCTCGAGCCACGTCCACCACGACCCCACGCGCACCCGCAAGCTGCTGCTGCACAAGAAGGAAATCGCGCGCCTGATCGGCAAGGTCGAGCGCGCCGGCTACACCCTGGTGCCGATCGACCTGCACTACCTCAAGGGTCGGATCAAGCTCGAGATCGGGCTGGCCAAGGGCAAGAAGATGCACGACAAGCGCGAGGACGAGAAGAAGAAGGACTGGGATCGCGAGAAGCAGCGCCTGATGCGGGTGAAGGCCTGAGTGCCCCCGCGTCGCCTTTTCAGCACCCACCTGCGATCCGCGCTGCGGCGACGGTTTCGCGCGGGCAGGTCCCGACGGCCAGCCCTGAAATCATGAATTTCACGCAATGAATACAATCGCCGAAAAGCCCCCCCTCGAGAAAAGCGAGTTCGAGGCCCTTGCCGACTTCCGCTACCAGTTGCGGCGCTTCCTGCGCTTTTCCGAATTGCTCACGCGCCGGCACGGCATCACCAACCTGCAGTATTTGCTGCTGCTCCAGGTCAAGGGCTTTCCCGGGCGCGAATGGGCGAACATCGGCGAACTCGCCGAGCGTCTGCAGGCGCACCAGCACGGCGTCGTGTCCCTGGTATCACGCTGTGAAAAGCTGGGTCTCGTCGAGCGCCAGCCCGGGCGCGAGGACCGCCGCGCGGTCGAAGTGCACCTCACCGCGGCGGGCGAGCGCCTGGTCGCGCGCATCGCCGAGCGTCACCGCCAGGAGCTGAAGGAACTGGAGGCGGTCTTCCCGCAGGTGGCCGGGCGGTTGAAATAGCCCCGGACCCGCAATCGGGACTCAAGTGATCGTGCCGTCCGTCCCCGAGCTCAACATGGCGGCTAGCAGCGGCCTGTTGCGCACATGAATGCGCCGGCCACCCACGGTGATCACCCCCTCCTCCACCATGTTGCGCAGCACGCGGGAAAGGGTTTCCGGGGTGAGATTGAGCAGGGAGGCAATCGCCTTCTTGGGCGCGGGGAGCACGACGCAGGCGTCTGGCCGTGGCGAGCGCCCGAGCTGCTCGAGCAGATAACTGGCCACTCGCACCGAGGCCGTCCCCGAGGCCGTGCTGCTGATCGCATCAACCAGACGCTGGGTGCGCGCGCACACCGCACCGAGCATGCGATTGCAGAGCGCGTTATCGACTGCCACCGCCTCGAGCATGCGCTCGCGCGCAACATGGATCAGCACCACCGCGCCGATGGCCTGGGTCCAGGTGCGATAGCGCTGCCCGGTGAACACCCCGATCTCGCCGAACATGCCGCCCGGCTCGAAAATCTCCACGACCTTGGGGCGCCCTTCCGGGCACAGCGACATGAGCCTGACGGCCCCGCTATGCACGAAGAAGAGGCCCGTGGGCATCGAACCGCGCTCGAACACCGATGCACCCGAGCCGAAGCGGACGAAATGCGCACCCTCTTCGAGTAGCTCGAGCACCGCATCCTCGCAACCGCGCAGGATGGGCATGCCAGCAAGCGCCGCTCGGATGGACGCAGATTGGACGATCGTACGCACGCGGAACTCAGCCCCCCAGACTGGCGCAAGGCGGCGCAGGACAGGCTACTTACCCCCGGACCGGGATCTCGCCGGCAGCGCGGATCCTCTGATCTGATTTCAGGCCGGGCAACGGGTCATGCGCACTCGCCGAACGACTGAGAAGATACACCCAAAGAAAGAGGTCGCGGGCGACGCCACGGTATTGAGGCTGAAGCGGGCCAAGAACGGCCGGCTCACGAACTGCACGACAACATCGAACACCCGGCCTTGTGGCGCGCCCAGTCCGGGCGTCGGGCGGCAAAGCGCTCGCGCCCCGGCTGCGCCACATAGGGCTGGCGGAGCACGTCGAACAGGGTCTCGAGTTCGCTCAGGTCGCCCGCCTCGGCCGCATCGATAGCCTGCTGCGCCAGATAGTTGCGCGGCACATAGATCGGATTTACGCGATTCATGCCCGCCCGGCGCAAGGCCGCAGGCACACCCTCATCGCGCAGGCGCGCGGCATAGGCCTGTAGCCAGCGCAGCAGCTCGGGCTCGATCCCGGCGCGGCGGTCCTGGTCATAGAACGCCGCGTCGAAGGGTGCGAGCGAAGGCGTGTCGAGGTCGAGATCGGCGAGGCTGCGAAAGAAGATCGTCATGTCCACCTCGCCGCGCTCGAGCAGCTGGTGGAGCGTATCGAGCAGGCCATCGTCCGCCTCCTTGCCGGCATGCCAGGCAGCGAACCCGAGCTTGGCCTGCATCATCTGCCGGTACTCGGATTCGTGGATGTCGGCGTAGCTCATGAGCGCGCGCTCCAGCGGTTCGACCTGCTGGATCACCGGGTACAGCGCGTTGGCCAGTTGCCAAAGGTTCCAGTGCGCGATGCGCGGCTGGTGACCGAAGCGGTAGCGTCGCCCGCCGGCGTCGGTGGTGTTGGGCGTCCACTCGGGGTCGAAGTTGTCGATCCAGCCATAGGGGCCGTAGTCGATGGTGAGCCCGAGGATGGACATGTTGTCGGTGTTCATCACCCCATGCACGAAACCCACCCGCATCCAGTGCGCCATCAGCACCGCGGTGCGCCGGCACACCTCCTCGAACCAGCGCAGCCTCCGCGCGACCACGTCGCGCTCGCCCGCCAGTTCGGGAAAGTCGCGCTCGATGGTGAAATCGATCAGGCGCTCGAGCAGCGGCTCCTCGCCGCGCGAGGCGAAGATCTCGAAGTTGCCGAAGCGGATGAAGGACGGCGCGACCCGGCACACCACCGCGCCGGGCTCGGGGCGCGCACGGCCGTCGTAGAACATGTCGCGCACGACCTGCTCGCCGGTACCGACCAGACTGAGTGCGCGCGTGGTCGGCACGCCGAGGTGGTGCATGGCCTCGCTGCACAGGAACTCGCGGATCGACGAGCGCAGCACCGCACGTCCGTCGGCGCGCCGCGAATACGGCGTGGGGCCGGCGCCCTTCAACTGCAATTCCCAGCGCTGGCCTTGCGGGTTGATGGTCTCGCCCAGGGTGATCGCCCGCCCGTCGCCCAACTGCCCCGCCCAATTGCCGAACTGATGACCGCCGTAGCAGGCCGCGTAGGGTTCCATGCCCGCCAGCAGCGCATTGCCGCCGAACACCTCGGCGAATTGCTGGCTGCGCACATCCGCCTCGGCGAGACCGAGCAACCCGGCCACCTCCGGCGACCACGCCAGCAGCGCCGGCGCGCGCACGGGGGTCGGGTCGACCCGCGAGTAACACGCGCCATGCACCTGGCGCACATGCCGCCCTTGCTCTGGATCACCGGGCAGCTCGCGCACGAAGCGGTTGTCGAATCGAAGGTCTTTCATCGGGAGGCTCTTCTGAAGCGTTGAGGGCCGCCCGCGCTTCTATCAGGACAGCAACGCGGACCGCCGTAGGATCCGCCGGCGCCTACTTTGACAGGCGCGGATCGAAAGCGTCGCGGACGACGTCGGCGAACAAGTTGGCCGCAAGCACGAGCACGAACATGAACACGAAGGCCGCAGCCAGTGACCACCAGACCATGGGCTCGCGCGCAAGTTCGGCGCGTGCCATGTTGATCATGGTGCCGAAGCTGATCGTGGTCGGATCGACGCCGATGCCGACGTAGGACAGGACCGCCTCGGCCAGCACCAGGCCGGAGAAATCCATCACCAGCGCGATCATCACGATGTGCATCACGTTGGGCAGGATGTGGCGGCGCAGGATGGCCGGCGTCTTCACCCCGAAGGCGCGCGCCGCCTGCACGTATTCGAGCTCGCGCAGCTTGAGGGTCTCGCCGCGCAGCAGGCGCGCGAGCCCCGTCCAGCTTGTGATGCCGAGGATGAAGCACAGCGCCAGCAGGCGTGCGTCGGAGCGCTCGGCCGCGGTGTCGAACCACTGCGGGTTGGTGTCGATGACGACCTGCATCATCAGCACCGCCGCGGCGATCAGCAGGACGCCAGGGATGGCGTTGAGCACCGTGTAAACGTACTGCACGGCATCATCCACCCAGCCGCCGAGGTAGCCCGCGGCGATGCCGAGCGCGACCGCGAAGGGCATCATCACCAGTGTCGTCAGCGTGCCGATCACGAGCGCGGTGCGCACGCTCTTCAACGCGAGGTAAAGCACGTCCTGGCCCACCTTGTCGGTGCCGAGGACATGGTAGAACGGCGCCAACTGCAGGCAAACCGCCACGATCAGCAGCAGCACGCCGACGGCGATCAAGGCCGCACGCCAGGCCAGCACGGTGCGACCGGACAGCATCGCGCCCGCGACCTCGCCCCAGCCCAGCCCGCTGCCACGCCAGACCAGCGTGGCCAGCACCAGGAACACGCCCGCACACCACAGCGCGGCCTGCCCTGCGGCGCGCAACAGGCGCCCCGCCAGGTCGCCCGCACGCGCCTCGCCCGGCGCCTCGAGGTGTGCTGCGCCGTGCACAAGGCGCGGGTAGTCGCGCACCTGGCGGCCGTCGGGCAACTCCATGGCCTCGCGCTGGTAAAGCGTCCAGGCGAAGGGGGCGGAGTACGTCTTCTCGGTCCGCGCGCGCAGCGGCGCCAGCAGCGCATCGAGCGCCGAGAGCACCTCGGTGGAATACACGGCCGCTGGCGCAGTGTTCGCGCCCGCAGCAGATGTCGGCGCGTCCGCCGCCGGGGGCGCACCCTCGCCCACGGACGAGGATGTCGCCACCGGCGGCAGCAGCGGACGGTAGTGCAGGCTGTCGAGCACGCCGACCGCCAGGAAGGCGAGCAGCACGGTCGCGGCGGCCATGCCGGTGGGCCGCTTGCCGACCTGACGCCAGGCCTCACGCAGCGGCGGTTGGCCCCGCACATGAATCACCGCCAGCAGGCCGAGGCCGATGAGCAGGAAGAGCAGCGCATCGGTCCACAGCAGCACGGGCTGGAAGGCCATCAGTGGCGTGCTCATTCCAGTCTTACCCGCGGATCGACCAGCGTGTACGAGACGTCGGTGAGGATGAGGCCGACGATGTAGAGCACCGAACCAATGAACACCATCGCCCGCACCACCGCGAAGTCCTGTGCGTTGATGGCGTCGATCGTGTAGCTGCCCAGTCCCGGAATCGCGAAGAAGGACTCGACCAGCAGGCTACCCATGAACAGCAGCGGAATGACCACCACCACCCCGGTCAGGATCGGAATCAGCGCGTTGCGCAGCACGTGGCGGAACAGCACCGCGAGCTCGGACAGACCCTTGGCGCGCGCGGTGCGCACGTAATCCTTCGAGATCTCCTCGAGGAAGATGGTGCGGTACCAGCGCGCACTCGAGCCGATGCCGGCGAGCACGCTGATCAGCACCGGCAGCACCAGAAAGCGCGCCGCATCCAGCCCCGGCGCGTAGCCCGAGATCGGCACCAGCGCCCACAGCTTGGACACCAGCCACTGCCCGCCGATGATGTAGAACAGGCTCGAGATCGACATCATCGCCACGCACAGCACCACACCCCAGAAATCCAGGTAGGAGGCGCGGAAGAACACCAGCAGCAGCGCGAAGCTGATCGACACGAACAGGCTGAGGATGAAGGTCGGCAGCGCGATCGCCAGCGACGGCCCCATGCGGTCGCGGATCTCCTGGCCGATGTCACGACCGTCGTCGGCGCGGCCGAACTCGAGCGCAAACATGCGCAGCGACTTGTCGAAGAAGATGGTGTCGGTGAAGCGCGCGCTGCCTTCGGCGTCGGCGTTGACGAACATCGGCTTGTCGTAGCCGCGCTCGACCTTCCAGCGCTCGATCGCCTCGGGCGTGGCGCGCTTGACGCCGATCTGCATGCGCGCCATGTCGTCGGGCGAGTTCACCACGAAGAACAGCATGAAGGTGAGCAGATTCACCCCGATCAGGATCGGGATCGCGTACAACACGCGGCGCACCAGGTAGGCCAGCATCAGCGCCTACCTCCACTCGCGCCCGCCGCGCTCACCTTCGCCGTCGCCGTCTCGCGCCGGCGCCAGTGAATCACCGCTGGCGCCACCAGCGCGGCCAGCAGCAGCGCCACCAGCGCCAGCGGCCACAGCACGGGCTTGTTCCACTGCGCGCGCGCGGCGTCGCGGCGCTCGAGATCGATGCGCTGGTATTTCATCGTGTTGCGCACCATCGCCCCGGTCTTGCGGTTGAGCACCCAGCCGTGCTGAAGCGAATACGACATCGGGTGGAAGGCGAAGATCCATGGCGCGTCGTGCTGCAGGATCGCCACCATGCGGTCGATGATCTGCTGGCGCGCGGCGCCGTCGGGCATCGCCTTCATGCGCTCGAAGAGCGCGTCGTATTCCGGGTTCTGGTAGTTGGCCGCGTTCTGGCCGTTGAACTTGACCTTGCCCTGCGCGCCGTGGAGCAGGAAGAGCAGGTTCTCGGGGTCCGGATAGTCTGCGTTCCACCCGAAGAAGAAAAGTTGCGCGTTGCCCTGGCGGATCTTGTCCTGAAAGCGATTGAAATCGGTCGGGCGCACCACGAACTGCACGCCCAGGTCACGAAACTTCTTCGCCAGCCAGTCCGAGCGCGCCTTGTCGCCCAAGCCGCCGGGCGTCGTATCCAGGTTGATCACCAGCGGATCGCCGGTCTGCGCGTTGCGCCCGTTGGGCCAGCCGGCTTCGGCGAGCAGGCGACGCGCCTCGTCGACGCTGCGGCGCACGGGGCGGCCGTCGTCATCGCTGCCCTGCCACTCGTAGACCACCGGGTTGATACCCGCCCTGCCCGCGCGCACGCCGAAGATGCCCGGCGGCAGCGGGCTCATGCCCGGCAGGCCGCGACCATTGAGGAAGATCGACACGAACTCTTCCATGTCGAGCGCGATCGAGATCGCCTGGCGCAGCTTGCGCGCGCGCTCCTTGTCGGCCTTGTCCGCTCCGCCGCCCACCAGCGGGTCGAGCATGTTGAAGCCGAGATAGAAGATCGATGGCGACACCGAGGTCAGCAGGCGGATGCCCTTGGCCTCCATGTCCTGCGACAGCGACACCTCGCCCTGGCTGGTCAGGGTCACCGCCTGGTCGAAGTTGTCCGACGACACCCCCGAGGCGTCGTAATAGCCCTGCAGGAATTTGTTCCAGTACGGGATGCCTTCGCGCTCGCGCGAGAACACCACCTTGTCGATGAAGGGCATGGGCTTGCCACAGTCGGCGAGCAAGCCGGCCTCGGCGTCGGCCCCCTCGGCACCCCCTTCCGCACCCCCTTCACCCTCGCAGGGGTAGGCCTCGCCGCGGTAATTGGGGTTGCGCGCCAGCACCATGCGCGCGTTCGGGTTGTTCTCGACCAGCATGTAGGGCCCGGTGCCCACCGGCCACCAGTCGAGGGTCAGGTTGCGCTCGGCCATGCCGGGCTGGGCGAAGAAGCGATCCGCCTCGCGCGGCACCGGGCTGAAGAAAGGCATCGACAGCCAGTACAAAAACTGCGGATAGGCGCCCTGCAGGGTGATGCGGTAGGTTTGATCATCGACCACCTCTACGCCCGGCAGCACGAAGCGGTCCAGATCCAGCCA
Organism: Thauera sp.; assembly: GCF_034003485.1. Taxonomy (GTDB): domain Bacteria; phylum Pseudomonadota; class Gammaproteobacteria; order Burkholderiales; family Rhodocyclaceae; genus Thauera. Next base: position 17,925 of record NZ_JAVEYL010000008.1, on the reverse strand, counting down.
GCCCGGGGGATCGCCCGCCGTGGCCTCTCCCTCCGCGGACGCTGCAGTCGACAGCGCAGCCTGCAATTCCTTCAGGCCCGGCAGATACTCGGCCATCAGCTCGAAGATCGGCGAGTGCAGGCGCGGGTGCGCGAGGCGCTTGATCTGGTACACGTAGTCCGCCGCCGTCAGCTCGCGCGTCCCGGTCTCGGCGAAATCGCCCAGCCCGCGCACGTCGCGCAAATCCTGCGCCGACAGCCCCAGGTAGCGCGGCTCACCCGTGTCGGTGGTCGCAAACGCCGGGTGCGGCTGATACAGGATGCCGGGACGGATGCGCACCTCGACCACGGTGCTCACCACCTTCGCCGGATCGGCCGTGGCGGGCAGCTCGCGCCCGCCCGCATCGAGCCGGCGCAGCCTGGGCATGCCGTCGGCGGTCGCGGGCTCGAGCACGTAGGGGCGCTTGAGGTAGTGGTACTGCAGCGGCGGCTCGACGATCTGGTACAGGAAGGTGGCCTCGTCCTCGCTGTACGACTGCACCGGATCGAGATGCTTAGGGCGCTCGGTGAAGGCGGTGTACAGGATGTTGGCGCCGCGGTCCTGCGCCGGATACGGGTCGTTCAGGGCTGCTCCGCACCCCGCCAGAAGGCCCGCTGCCAGCACCGGCACCAGTACGCTCGCCACGCAGCTTTGTCCGCGGCCAAAGCGGGCGGAAACACGCGCGGGCGGACAGTGGAAAGCACAGCGGAGGGCGCGAAAGAGGCGTTGGGACCAGCGCACGTGCGAGCGAGAGAAACGTCAGGAGCCCGGATTCTGGCAGGTTTTGCCCATTGATGCGATCGGAAGAGCATGTTGGCGCCAGGGTTTTGGCTATAATCCGCGTCTTGTCATTCGGAGTTTCAACCCATGGGCTTTCTCGCCGGCAAACGAATCCTGATCACGGGTCTGCTGAGCAACCGTTCGATTGCATACGGCATTGCCAAGGCCATGCACCGTGAAGGCGCGGAGCTCGCCTTTACCTATCAGAACGAGCGCTTCAAGGATCGCGTCGCCAAGCTGGCGTCCGATTTCGACAGCACGCTGCTGTTCCCGCTCGACGTCCAGGACGACGCCGAGATCACCGCGCTGTTCGAACAACTCGGCCAGCACTGGGACGGCCTCGACAGCCTGGTGCATTCCATCGCCTTCGCCCCCGGCGAGGCGCTCGAAGGCGACTTCCTCGACGGCCTCACCCGCGAAGCCTTCCGCATCTCGCAGGAAGTCAGCACCTACAGTTTCCCGGCGCTGGTCAAGGCCGCACGCCCGATGATGCAGGGTCGCAACGGCTCAGTGCTCACGCTGTCGTATCTGGGCGCGGTGCGCACCATGCCGAACTACAACATCATGGGGCTGGCCAAGGCCAGCCTCGAGGCGTCGGTGCGCTACCTCGCCGTCACCCTCGGCCCCGAGGGCATCCGCGCCAACGCGATCTCCGCCGGCCCGATCAAGACCCTCGCCGCATCGGGCATCGGCAGCTTCGGCAAGCTGCTCGCTTTCAACGAGCACAACGCGCCGCTGCGCCGCAACGTGACGATCGAGGAAGTCGGCAACGCCGCGGCCTTCATGTGCTCGGACCTCGCCAGCGGCATCACCGGCGAGATCATGTACGTGGATGGCGGCTTCAACACCACTGCCCTTGGCAACGCGCTGCCGCTGCCGCAGTAAGCAGATCGCCGCACCGGGGGCTCGTCCCCCGACAAAAAAACGGAACGCCCGATTGATCGTCGGGCGTTCCGTTTTTTTGTTGTCGCCTGGCTGTTGCGGCCTGGCCGAACTTACTGCTGTGCCTGCAGCGCCGAGGCGTTGATGTTCACGTCGTAGCGCTGGCGCAGGTCGGTGATGAACGCACCAAAGTCGCGCCCGGCAAGCAACTGCGCATACTGCGAGGCCACCGCGGCAATGCGCGGGTCCTCGGCGCCGATCTGCGGACGTTGCACCGCCTCGATGCGGTAGATGACGTAATCGCCTTCAGGCGTGTGCACACCCACGTGTGCGGGCAAGGGCTCGGCCGGGGCCGAGAACACCGCCTGCATGGCCGCCGCGGGCAGGCCGGGCGCACCGCGCTGCAGCGTGCGTTCTTCACCCCAGGTCACCGCAGCCGACTCGCCCTTGCCGAGCGCGGCCAGCGTCGCCTCGCCCTGCGCCAGCGCCTCCTTGCGACCCTGCTCGCGCCGCAGCTCGTCGACGATGCGACTGCGCACCTCGTCCAGCGGCAGGCGCTTGGCGGCTTCGAAGGTCTTCACCCGTGCCGACACCAGCGTGCCGTTGCCGATCTCGATCGCCTCGGTGTTGCGTGCCTTCTGCACGGCCTCGTCGCCGAACAGTGCGTTGAGCAGGCGCTCATTGTTGAACGGTTCGGGCGCCGATTCGCGGCTGATCCAGTCGCTGGTGCGCATCTCGAGGCCGATCGCCTCGGCGGCGGGCGCAAGACTGTCGGGCTGTTCATAAACCGTGTTCGCAAACTGCTCGGCCAGTTCGGCAAACCGGCGCCCCGCCTCCTGGGCGCGCAGCTCGGCGACGATCTCGTCGCGCACCTCATCCAGCGCCTTGATCGACGACGGCTTGATGTCGGTGAGCTCGATGATGTGCACACCGAACTCGCTGCGCACCGGATCGCTGATCCGGCCCTTATCGAGAGCGAACACCGCATCCTCGAACGCGCCCACCATCATGCCGCGGCCGAAGAAGCCCAGATCGCCGCCCCGGCTCGCAGAGCCCGGATCCTGCGACTTTTCGCGCGCGATATCGGCAAACTTGCCCGGCTCCTGGCGCAGGGTATCGACGATGGCCTTGGCCTCGGCCATGACCTTGTCCACCTCGCCCTGCTCGGCATTGTCGGGGAGCGTGAGCAGGATGTGACGCGCCTGGCGTTCTTCCGCCACGCCAAAGCGCGGCTGATTGCCCTCATAGAAGGCGCGGACCGCATCGTCGGAGACCGCCACCTTCTGTTCGATCGAGGCGCGGTCGAACACGAGATATTCGGCCTGCAGCCGGGCCGGCCGTTCGAAGCGCACCGGATTGGCTTCGTAGTAGGCGGCGACCTGTTCTTCGCTCACGGTCGCGTCCGCACCCAGCCGGTCGGCCGCAAAACGCGCTTCGCGGACCTGGCGCTCCTCGAGCTGCGCATCGAGAAAACGCCTGGCCGACGCCTCCGGCACGAAGCCAGCATCGCCCACGGCGGCGACGATCTGCTGCACGCGCACATCCTGCGCCAGGCGGGCCTCGAAGGTCGCCGGGCTCATGCCTTGAGCGCGCACCAGATTCTCGTAGCGCTGCAGCGAGAACCGCCCGTCTTCCTGAAAGGCCGGAACGCCCGCAATCGTCGCCTGGAGCTGCTCGGGCGTGACCACCAGGCGGTTCTCGGCGGCATAGAGCGCGAGCACGCGCTGGTTGATCAGATTGTCGAGCACCACACGGCGCAATTCGGCGGATTCGAGCAGAGCGCGGTCGACCTGCCCACCGGCAGTGGCGCGCAGTCGGTCCTGCTGCTCGCGCAGCGCCTGGTCAAAGTCATATGCACTGATCCTGGTCCCGCCGACCTGTGCGACCTCATTCCCGGTGGCCGATTCGCTGAAATACGCATCCATGCCGAAGAAGGCAAAAGGAATGATCAGAATTGCCAGAATGACCTGCGCAATGCGCTTGTTGTTGCGGACAGCCTCGAACATCGTGAATTCCGTTTAAGCCACAAGGGAGCGTCGGCAAGCATGCGATACAGGCGCGCCGAGGCCCGCAAGTTTAGCGCATTGCGCTGCACTTCTGCCCTCCTCCATGCGATACGTCACAAGATGTGGCTGGAAGCGCAACTTATACTCGGTCCATGCGCGTGTTCACCTCTCCATGGATAAGCATTACCCTGGCCTACTGGCTCGCTGGTCACATTGCACTCGGTCTGGCCATTCCGCCAGGCTACACCGCGCCGTTCTTTCCCTCCGCCGGCATCGCGCTCGCCGCTCTGATCATCTTCGGCCTGCGCTACTGGCCGGCCGTCCTCGCAGGCTCTGCGCTCGTGCAACTGGCCGCCGCCTGGCCGCTGATCGGCACCCCGGGATGGACTCTACTCGGGCCGATGATCGTACCGATCGGGGCCACGCTGCAGGCCGTGGCCGGCGCCCTTCTGACCCGCAGGTTGATCGGCTTCCCAAATGCCCTGGATACGCCCGGCTCGGTAATACGTCTGCTGGCAATCGCCGTTCCGGTGAGCTCCCTGGTGAGTTGTACGATCGCGGTGTCGGCGCTGGTCTGGGCGGGCGTGATTCCCCGGGCTGGGGCGCTGTTCAACGGGTGGTCATGGTGGGCCGGCGATACCCTCGGTGCACTGGTTGCCACGCCGCTGATGTTTGCCTTCTTCGGACGGCCGGCGAGCCAATGGCGGCCTCGTCGCCTCGCCATCGCGGTGCCGCTGGCGATCGCCCTCGTGTTGCTCACCCTGACCTACCGCCAGGTCGTGCACTGGGAGGAGATGCGAATTCAGGCACAGTTCGATCGCGACGCCTCTCATCTCGCAGGCCTGCTGCAGAAGCGGCTCGACCGGCATATCGAGATGATGCGCTCGACCGAGCGGCTGTTTTCGGTGAGCGATGAGGTCACCGCGGCCGATTTCGCCGCCTTCGTCACCCCCTGGATGGAGCGCCACTCGGGCGCCCAGAGCTTCAGCTGGAACCCTCTGGTCCGCGATGGCGAGCGGGACGCCTTCGAGGCGGCGATGCGCGCGAGCGGCCGGGAGGGCTTCACCATCCTGAACCGGGACGCGAACGGCCACACCTCCCCGGCCGGCCGACGCGCCGAGTATCTGCCGGTGCTTCACATTGCGCCGGCGGGGATCAACGAGAGTGCGCGCGGCATGGACCCGCTGTCATTCGCCGTTGCCGCCGAGGCAATCACGCGCACGCGCTCCACGGGGCAGCCGGCGGCCACTGCCCGTCTGCGCCTGGTCCAGGAGACCGGCGATCAGGACGGTCTGGCCGTCTATCTCGCGGTCTTCGCACCCGGTAGCGCTGCGCCGTCAGACCGCCTGCAGGGCGTCGTGACCGCCACCTTCCGTCTCGAGGACGTGCTCACAGCGGCGCTCCAGAGCGCTCCGTCCGCGGCCATCGAGCGCTGCCTGGTCGACCTCGAGGCCCCCGCCACCTGCCTCGCTGGCGAACAGCACAGCGCTCATCCGGGCTGGGAAAGAGGCGCGCTCGAGCACGCCGCACCGATCTCCTTCGCCGGCCGTCAGTGGGAGCTGCGCTTGCGCGCAAGCCCGGAGTACATGCGCCAACTGCAGAGCTGGGCGGCATGGGCAACCGTCGCGGCGGGTCTGCTTGCGACCGCGATGCTCGGCGCCCTGCTGCTGATCACCACCGGTAGCAACCGTCGCATCAACGCGCTGGTGGAGCAGCGCACGGCCGAGCTCGAAGCCGCAAGCGCCAGCCTCAGCGAGAAGCAGGCAGCACTGATCGATGCGCAACGCATCGCGCGCATGGGCAGCTGGGAAACGGTGTCTGGCGTGACGGGCCTGCATACCTCCGCCGAACTGCATCTCCTGCTCGGCGTCGATGGGAGCCAGCTCCACAGCCTGGCAGACCTCGTCGAAGCGGTCTCGGTCACAAGCCGCCCCGCGCTTTCCAAGGCCTTCGACGCCGCGGCACAGAACCCGGGGCGGATCATGCTCGACTGCAAGACCGGGACCCTGCCCTCGCGGACGCTCCAGTTCCGCATCGAGAGCGAATGGAAATCCGGAACGGTTACCCGCATCCGCGGCACCGCGCAGGACGTCAGCAGCGCGCGCGAAGCCGAGGCGAAGATCCAGTATCTCGCCCGCTACGACACCCTGACCGGCCTGCATAACCGCAGCGCCTGGCAGGACCAGGCCCGCATCGCGCTTTGTTCGGCGGCCAGGCATGAGGACAAGTTCGCCATCCTGTTTCTCGATCTCGACAACTTCAAGACCGTGAACGACTCGCTCGGCCACCCGGCCGGCGACCGCATGCTCGCCTTGGCGGCCAGCCGGCTGTCGAAGTGCGTGCGCGACGAGGATCTGCTCGCCCGCCTCGGCGGCGACGAGTTCGTTGCGCTGCTGTCGCGCCTGGCGAACATGGAAGAAGCTGCGCTCGTGGCCGACCGCATGCTCGCCGCGCTCATTGAACCGATGCACATCGACGGTCACGAACTGCAGCTGTCAGCCAGCATCGGCATCGCGCTCTATCCGAGCGACGGCGCCGAGGTCGACACCCTGCTCAAGCACGCCGACACCGCGATGTACGGCGCCAAGGAGTCCGGGCGCAACACTTACCGCTTCTTCATCCCCGAGATGAATACCCGCGCCACCGAACGGCTGCTGATGGAGACCGACCTGCGGCGTGCGGTCGACCGCAACGAGCTGATCCTGCACTACCAGCCCCAGATCGAGGCGGCCACCGGCAGACCCTATGGCTGCGAGGCACTCGTGCGCTGGATACACCCGCAGCGCGGCCTGGTTCTGCCCGACCAGTTCATCGCGCTCGCCGAAGAAACCGGCCTGATCGCGCCCTTGGGCGAATGGGTGCTGCGCGAGGCCTGTCGACAGCAGGTGGAATGGCGCGCGGCGGGCCTGCCCGATCTGGTCGTCGCAGTGAACATCTCGGCGCTGCAGTTCCGCAAACACGATTTCGTCACGATGGTGGCGCGCATGCTCACCGAAACCGGCGCCGACCCCGCCTGCATCGAGCTCGAGATCACCGAAAGCGCGCTGATGGAACCCTCCGCCGAGCTCTCGGGTCGCCTGCAGGATCTGGTCGACCTCGGCCTCACCCTCGCGCTGGACGATTTCGGCACCGGCTACTCCAGCCTGTCGTGTCTCAAGCGCCTGCCGATTGCACGGTTGAAGATCGACCGCTCGTTTGTCGACGACCTTCCCGGCAACGCCGAAGACGCCGCCGTCACTTCGGCAGCGCTCTCGCTCGCGCGCGACCTCGGCATGCAGGTGGTGGCCGAAGGTGTCGAGACCCCGGCCCAGCGCCAGTATCTTGCCGAGCGCGGTTGCCACACGATGCAGGGCTACCTGTTCTCGCGCCCGCTCACGGTCGACGCGTTCGCCCACTGGATTCGGGCCAACCAGCGCGTTTAGAGCGCAGTGGATAAGCGCCCGCTCTCGCCGTAAAAGCCAAAAGCGCGCTTGCCCGCGAAAATGTGCAACTGCAGCACATTCGCGGGCAAGCGCGCCGCTGCGGCGGCGACCGTCAGTCCACGCGTCGGAACACCAGCTGCCCGCCTTCGGTATCCACCCGGATGCGGTCCTTCGGCGCGAACTTGCCTTCGAGGATCGCCCTCGCGAGCGGGTTCTCGATGCGCTCCTGGATCGCGCGCTTCAACGGCCGCGCGCCGAATATCGGGTCGAACCCTGCGGCCGCCAGCTCGGCCAGGGCCGCGTCGCTGACTTCCATCCCCATCTCGAGCCGTGCCAGGCGCTTCTCCAGGTACTGCAACTGGATCTTCGCGATGCCGGCGATGTGCTTCTCGTCGAGGGCGTGGAACACCACCACCTCGTCGATCCGGTTGACGAACTCCGGGCGGAAATATGACTTCACCTCCGCCATCACCGCCAGCTTGATCACCCCGTAGTCGTCCCCGGCCATCGCCTGAATCATCTGGCTGCCCAGGTTGGAGGTCATCACGATCACGGTGTTCTTGAAGTCCACCGTGCGCCCCTGGCCGTCGGTCATGCGGCCGTCATCGAGCACCTGCAGCAGCACGTTGAACACGTCCGGGTGCGCCTTCTCGACCTCGTCGAACAGGATCACGCTGTAGGGCTTGCGCCGCACCTGCTCGGTCAGGTAACCCCCCTCCTCGTAGCCGACGTAGCCCGGGGGTGCGCCGATCAGGCGCGCGACCGAGTGCTTCTCCATGAACTCGCTCATGTCGATGCGGATCATGTGATCCTCGGAGTCGAACAGGAAGTTCGCCAGCGTCTTGCAGAGTTCGGTCTTGCCCACGCCGGTGGGGCCGAGGAAGAGGAAGGAACCATAGGGGCGGTTCTCGTCCGACAGACCGGCACGCGAGCGGCGGATGGCATCGGCCACCAGGCGCACAGCCTCGTCCTGACCGATCACGCGCTCGTGCAGCTTGTCTTCCATCTTCAAGAGCTTTTCGCGCTCGCCTTGCATCATCTTGCTCACCGGGATGCCGGTGGCGCGCGACACCACCTCGGCGATTTCCTCGGCGCCGACCTGGGTGCGGAGCAGCTTGTTGGGCGTGGCGTTCTCGCCCGCCTGCTCGGCCATCTTCAACTGGCCTTCGAGCTGCGGCAGCTTGCCGTATTGCAGCTCGGCGACCTTGTCGAGCTGGCCCTTCCTCTGAAACTCGGCCATCTGCGCGCGCAGCGCATCGATCTCTTCCTTGATGTGCGCCGAGCCGGCAGCCTTGGCCTTTTCCGCCTTCCAGATCTCTTCCAGGTCGTTGTACTCGCGCTCGAGCTTCGCGAGCTCTTCCTCGATCAGTTGCAGGCGCTTCTGCGAAGCCTCGTCCTTCTCCTTCTTCACCGCCTCGCGCTCGATCTTGAGCTGGATCATGCGGCGGTCGAGCTTGTCCATGACCTCGGGCTTGGAGTCGATCTCCATCTTGATGCGCGCCGCGGCCTCATCGATCAGGTCGATCGCCTTGTCGGGCAGGAAGCGGTCGGTGATGTAGCGGTTCGACAGCTCGGCCGCGGCGACGATCGCCGGGTCGGTGATGTCGACGCCGTGGTGGATCTCGTACTTTTCCTGCAGGCCGCGCAGGATGGCGATGGTCGCCTCGACGCTGGGCTCTTCGACCAGCACCTTCTGGAAGCGGCGCTCGAGCGCGGCGTCCTTCTCGATGTACTTGCGATACTCGTCGAGCGTGGTGGCGCCGATGCAGTGCAGTTCGCCACGGGCGAGCGCGGGTTTCAACATGTTGCCCGCATCCATCGCGCCCTCGGCCTTGCCGGCGCCGACCATGGTGTGGAGCTCGTCGATGAAGAGGATGATGCGGCCCTCGTCCTGGGCGATCTCCTTCAACACCGCCTTCAAGCGCTCCTCGAACTCGCCGCGGTACTTGGCACCGGCGAGCAGCGCCGCCATGTCGAGCGACAGCACGCGCTTGCCCTTCAAGGTCTCGGGCACCTCGTCATTGATGATGCGCTGCGCCAGGCCTTCGACGATCGCGGTCTTGCCCACGCCGGGCTCGCCGATCAGCACCGGGTTGTTCTTGGTGCGGCGCTGCAGGATCTGGATGGCGCGGCGGATCTCGTCGTCGCGGCCGATCACCGGGTCGAGCTTGCCACTGCGGGCACGCTCGGTGAGGTCCATGCAGTATTTGTTCAGCGACTCGCGCTGGCCTTCGGCGTCCTGGCTGCCCACGTTGGCGCCGCCGCGCACCGCCTCGACCGCGGCTTCGAGCGCCTTGCGGTTCAAGCCGTTCTCCTTGAGCAGGCGGCCGGCCTCGCCCTTGTCGTCGGCGAGCGCGAGCAGGAACATCTCGCTCGCGATGAACTGATCGCCGCGCTTCTGGGCCTCGCGGTCGGTGACGTTGAGCAGGTTGTTGAGATCGCGGCCGATGCTGACCTCGCCGCCGTGCCCCTCGACCTTGGGCAGGCGGCCGATGGCCCGCGCCACCGCCGTCTTGAGCGGCGGCACATTGACGCCGGCGCGCTGCAGCAGCGACACGCTGCCGCCGTCGTCCTGCTCGAGCAGCGCCTGCACGACGTGCAGGGGCTCGATGAATTGCTGGTCGTTGCCCACCGCGATGCTTTGCGCATCGGCGAGGGCTTGCTGGAATTTGGTGGTGAGCTTGTCGAAGCGCATGGTGAGAATCCTCGGGATTCGTTGAACTGCAACCTATGTGGGGCAGATCGGCCGCGCTTCAAGTGCGGCACTCAGAGATGCGGACGCTCCTGCCCCGGCACATCCGGATAACGCACGTAGTCGACCAGGTCCTGGATCTCCCGCGGTGGCGGCCTGGTCAGCAGGCTGACCACGACGATGGTCACGAAACCGAGCGGCACACCGAACACACCCGCCGAAATCGGGTTGATGTCGAACCAGGCGTTGGCCATCGAACCACCGAAGAACGGGTGGGTGCGCACCGCATAGAAAATCGTGACCGCCAGCCCGACGAGCATGCCGGTGACGGCGCCCGGGCGGTTCGCACGCTTCCAGAAGATGCCCAGCACCAGCGCCGGAAAGAAGGCCGAGGCACCGATCGAAAACGCCAGTCCGACCATGAACAGGATGTTGTCCGGCCGCATCGAGGCCACCCAGGCGGCGACCACCGCCACCACCAGCAGTTGCGACTTGGAGATCACCAGCCGCCGATGCGTGGTCGCCTTCGGATTGATGACCTTGTAATAGAGGTCGTGCGACAACGCATTCGCGATCGTCAGCAGCAAGCCATCCGCAGTCGACAGCGCCGCGGCCAGCCCCCCCGCGGCGACCAGACCCGACACCACGTAGGGCAAGCCGGCAATCTCCGGGGTCGCCAGCACGATCACGTCGGTGTTCAGGCTCAGTTCGGCAAGCTGGAGAATACCGTCACCGTTGAGATCCTCGATGCGGACCATCCCCACCCGTCCCCACGACGCCACCCAGTCGGGCAGGATGTCCAGGCTCGACCCGACCACGTTGTGATAGACCTCCCACTTGGCGAACACGGCGTAGGCCGGCGCGGTGACGTAGAGCAGGAAGATGAAGAACAGCGACCACATCACCGAGCGCCGAGCCTCCATCACGCCCGGCGTGGTGTAGTAACGCATCAGGATGTGCGGCAGCGCCGCGGTGCCCACCATCAGCACGAACATCAGGGCGAGAAAATTGTTCCGCGCAACCGCCGACTCGCGCTCGGTCGCACCGGGGTGAGCCTCGGCGTGGCGGGGCGGCGGCTTGGAGCGCTCGAGCGCATCGAGCCGGGCGCGTTCCCAGATCTGTTGCGCCTCTGCAGGCGTACGCGGCATGTCGCGCAGCGCACGCTCGGTGAGCGCGATGTCGCGCGCGGGCGCATTGCCGAGCCGCATCTCGTTGAGTGCGTCGATCATGCGCCGGCGCTCGATCTCCAGCGAATCGGGCAGCGCTGCCATCTTGTCGGCAAAATCCTGCGCCCGCGCGGCATAGAGGAGGCGCACCCCGACCTCGGTCGGCGCCTCGAGCAACACGTCCTCGCGCGCGGTGATCTCCTGCAGCACCTTGCCGTACACCGCCTGTGGGATCGGGATCCCGGTGAGTTTGTACGACAGGATCACGACCGGCACGAGGTACGCGATGATCAGGATCACATACTGCGCCACCTGGGTCCAGGTCACGGCGCGCATGCCGCCGAGGAAGGAACACACCAGGATGCCGGCGAGACCGATGAACAGGCCGATTTCGAATTCCACGCTGACGAAGCGGCTGGTCACCAGCCCGACGCCGTAGATCTGCGCCACCAGATAGACGAAGCTCGCAAGCACCGTCGCAGCGAGCCCGACCAGGCGCGCGACGTTGCCCTGGTAACGCGCACCGAGAAAATCCGGGATCGTGTATTGCCCGAACTTGCGCAGATAGGGCGCCAGCAGCAGCGCCACCAGCACGAAACCGCCGGTCCAGCCGGTGACGAAGGCCAGCCCCTCGAAGCCGCTGAAGTACAGCGTGCCGGCCAGGCCGATGAAGGACGCGGCGCTCATCCAGTCGGCCGCCGTCGCCATGCCGTTGAACATCGCCGGCACGCGCCGGCCCGCGACGTAGTACTCCGACACGTCGGAGGTTCGGCTCATCACCCCGATCGTGGCGTAGACCGCAATCGTCACGAACAGGAAGACATGGCCGATGACCTGCTGCGACAAGCCCATCGACTCACCGATGGCAAGCAGCACCACGAACAGCGCAAACGACAGCGTATAGACGCCGTAATAGCGCCGCAGTTGACGCGCGAAGCCGACGTTTCGCTTCAAGATCGGCCCCGCCCGTCGTCGCCGCGCCACCGCAGCATCAGTACTTGATCCGCGCGTAGTAAGACTTCTCGGCTGCCTCGCGCGCGTCGCGCAGGGTACGGATGCCCTTCTCGGCGAGCAGCGGCACCAGCTTCAGGAACACCTCGGCGGTCACGATGGCGTCGCCCAGCGCAGTATGGCGGCCGACGATCGTGAGTCCGAGCCGGTCTGCAATCGCTTCGAGTCGGTGCGATTCCTGGTTGGGATGGATGACCGCCGACAGCAGCAGGGTGTCGATCACCGGCTGGTCGAAGCGCAGCCCGGTCTCTTCCTCCTTGAGCTGCAGGAAGCGCATGTCGAAGGCGGCGTTGTGCGCAATCAGCACGGTGTCGGCGGCGAAGGCGTGGAAGGCCGGCAGCACCTTGTCGATAGTGGGCTGGCCGCGCAGCATGTCGGAAGAGATCCCGTGGATCTTCGCCGACTCGGGCGCCAGCGGGCGCTGCGGGTCGACGAGTTGCTCGAAGGACTCGCTGCGCAGCAGCTTGCCGTTGACGATGCGGGTCGCGCCGATCTGGATGATCTCGTCGCCCTGCGAGGGGTTCAGCCCGGTGGTCTCGGTATCGAACACGGTGAACGTGAGCTCGGACAGCAGGCGCTCCTCGAGTCCGTGCGACTTGTCCGACCACGCGAAGAGGTCGAAGTCGTAGTATTCCGGGCGACTTTCCCCACGCAGATAGGTGTCGGGCTCGGTCTGCTCCTGTGGCGTGGCAGCGGGCAACAGGATGCGGAAGAAGGCACGGTGGCGGACCTTCTCGCGCTCCAGCCACATCTCGCCGTCGTGACGGTCGATGACGTCGCGCACGGTGAGCGGGCTGCTCTCGTCCTCGATCTTCATCGCCTCGAGTTCCCAGCTCATCACCGTCTCGGTGCTCATCGCCTGGCCGGACCAGATCAGGTCGAGGTGCACCAGCCGCCCCGCCGCGGTGAGCCGGAAGCGCACCTCGCGCACCTCGAATTCGTCGGACAGACGGCTGGCCAGGTAAGTGATCGCCTGCATCAGCGAGAAGCTGTCGACCTTCACCCACAGCGACTCGTCCACCTCCTCGAGCTTGGTCGGCAGGCCGATGCGCGACTCGATCCGGCGCTGCACCGCGGCGATGAGGTCGGCACCGAGCATTTCGTCGAGCTGCCAGCGCGCCTTGAGCGAATCGGCAAACTCGTTCGCGGTATGGTCCAGGCGCTGGCTCATCGACTGCACCTCGTCGCGCACCACCTTGCGAAAGCGCTTGCGCATGTCGTCGGTCAGGTCCTCGAACTCGAGCATGTCGGCAGCCGCGCGCACGTTGGCGAGCGAGGCGCGATTGCCTTCGGTGAGGTTGTGCAGCAACTGGTCGCGGCGCGACTCGGTTTCAAAGTTACGCGTGATGTTGTCGAGCATCAGGATGAAGCCGGTCACCGTGCGCTCCGGTGCCGGCGCTGATGCGGCTTCGGGAGCGGCGCCGTCACCCTCGCCAACGGCGGCTTTCTCGTGCGCCGGGGCCACCGACAGAACCGGTGCCATCTGCACGCGCAGCAGTTGCCCCGCGCGCGTCGTGGTCACGAAATTGGCCTGCGGTTGCGGCACCCCGCGGCGCAGCCGCAACTGGACCGTGTCCAGCGCATGGGCGATGAGGTTGCGCTCGAACACACCATAGATCGAACGCCCGAGGCCGATGAGTTCGCCGCCGCCCGCTACGCCGGGCGCATCCGACAGCGCGCGGAACTGCATGCGCGCGCGGTTGTTGTAGAGCAGCACGCGACCATCGAGATTGCACACCACCACGCTCTGGGTCAGCTCGGACATCAGCGCCGCAAGGCGATTTTTCTCGAGCTCGACCGATTCCTTCGCGCGCCCGATCTGGGCCGCGACGTCGCACATCAGCTCGTCGCGCTGGCTGGCAAGCTGGTTCATGGCCAGCGCCAGGGACTGGACCTCGGGCGGACCCTCAGCTTGAACGCGGAACCCGCGGTTGGCGCCGAGCATCAGGCGCAGGTTCTCGGACATGCGCAGCAGACCCTGCACGTACTGCCTGAACAGCGCTCGCACCACGCCGATGCCGGCGGCAAATCCGAGCGCGGTGAGCATCGTGCCCAAGCCCAGATGCGGTGCCAGCACGCTGACGAGGATTTCCCTGTTCTCGCCCTCGGTTTCCGCCCAGACGATCAGCGCCGTGAGCAGGAAAGGACCGGTCATCAGCAGGAACAGCACGATAACCGCGAGAATGAAGCGCGCACGTGCCGACATGGGTCATTGCTCCAGCAAGCTGCGAACCTTGTCCACCAGCTCGCGGGTGGAGAAAGGTTTGGTCATGTAGGCATCGGCGCCCAGCGCCAGGCCCTTGGCCAGCTCGGTGTCGCGCCCTTTGGCGGTCAGCATCAGGATTCGCACCGCACCGAGCGTCGGGTCGGCCTTGACCTCCTGGCAGACCTCGAAGCCGCTCTTCTTGGGCATCATCACATCGAGCAGCACCAGATCGGGCTGGTCGGCGCGGATACGCTTGATCGCTTCCTCGCCGTCATTGGCGACCAATACCTCGAAGCCCTCCCGCTTCATGAGGAATTCCAGCGAAATGACGATGTTCTGTTCATCGTCCGCAATCAGTATTTTCTTGTTCATCGGTGACTCCTCCCCGGCGCGTATTCTAAGTCATTGCGTGGCGGCCGCCGACGCCAGCGGCAACTCGAACGAGAACGTCGCGCCTTGGCCCGGCACCGACTCCAGCCACAGCCGGCCGCCAAAGTGTTCGACGATCTGCCCGCTGATCGGCAGCCCCAATCCTGTGCCCTGAGGACGCGAGCGCTCGTCGCCCCCCTGGCGGAACCTCTGGAACACGACGCGCTGCTGCTCGAGCGGAATGCCCGGCCCGTTGTCCTTCACGTCGACGCGCAGGCGCGCACCGTCGCAGCTCAAGGTGACATCCACCCGACCCGATCCCGACGGCACGAACTTGGCCGCGTTCGACAGCAGGTTGAGCATCACCTGCAGCAGACGGTCGTGGTCCGCACGCAGCATCGGCACCGACTCGGGCAGATGGACGAACACCTCGGCCCCGCAATCCCGAAACAGTTGGGTGGTCGCATCCACCGAGTGCTGGACGAGTTCGCGCATGTCGATGTCGGTGTTGTGCCACTCGGCATGGCCCGACTCGATCTTCGCCATATCCAGCACCTGATTGACCAGGCGCGTCAGCCGCACGGTTTCCGAGACGATGATGCCGAGGAAACGCTGGCGGTCTTCGACGTCGATGTCCGCATCCTCGACCATCATCTCGGAGAAGGCGCGGATCGAGGTCAGCGGGGTACGCAGTTCGTGCGTCACCGACGACATGAAATCGTCCTTGAGGCGGTCGAGCTCCTTCAACTGCTCGTTGGCGGCCCGAAGCTCGGCGGTCGCGGCCTCGAGCGCGCGCGACTTCTCCTCGAGCTTGTGTGAATACGCCCGCACCTGCGAGGCCTCGTCGAGGATGTCCATCACCTCGCCCAGACCGAGCGGCTCCTCCTGCACCACGGTCGACACCATGACCCGCGCCGACGCGCTGCCGATCGCACCAGCAAGCAGCGACTCGGCGAAATGCACAAGCTCGGGGTCGGCCTTGAGTTGCGCCACGTCCTGCAATCCGTGCGAGCGCGCGTAGGCGCCGAATGCCTCTTCGGTGCGGCGCTGACCGAGAAAACGCGCCACCAGCGGGACCAGATCGCGGACCTCCGCCCCAGTGCGCCAGAAGCTGGCCGGCGGCGACTCGCCGCGCCGGAACACATCGACGAACAGCGCACCCTGAGTGGCCTCCGCCCCCGTCGGTATGCGCGCGAGCGACACCAGCACGTAAGCGCCGATGTTGGCCAGCAGGCTCCAGAACAGCGCGTGGCTGATGTTGTCCCAGCCGGCAAGGCCAAAGAGCTGCTCGGGCTTGAGCCAGGCGAGCCCGAACAGCCCCTGCTCGAGAAAGCCGGGATCGAGCCAGCCTGACTTGGCGAACGAGGGCAGCATCAGCGTGTAGCCCCACACCGTGAAACCCGACAACAGGCCGGCCAGCGCGCCCTCGCGTGTTCCACCACGCCAGTACATGCCGCCGAGCACAACCGGCGCAAACTGGGCCACCGCGGCAAAGCTGATCAGCCCGATGCTGACGAGCGCGTAGGCCTCGCCCGCGAGGCGGAAGTACAGATACCCCAGCAGCAGCAGGCCAACGATCGCACTGCGCCGGATGGCGAGCAGCAGACCGGTGAGGTCGCGTTCGCGCGCAAGGTTGAGCTGCCGGCTACGCAGCAGCATCGGCATGACGAGGTCGTTACACACCATGGTCGAGAGCGCGATCGCCTCGACGATGACCATGCCGGTCGCCGCCGACAACCCACCGATGAACACGAACAGCGCGAGCGCGGCGTTGTCGTGCGCCATCGGCAGCGTGAGCACGAAGGTGTCCGGATCGACCGTGCCCTGACCGAAATGCAGCAGCCCGCCGATCGCGATCGGGATCACGAAGATGTTGATCAACAGCAGGTAGGCCGGAAACACCCAGGTGGCGCGGCGCAGGTGCTGCTCGTTGACGTTCTCGACCACCGCGATCTGGAACTGGCGCGGCAGGAAGATGACCGACAGCATAGCCAGCAGCACGTGGGCGAACCAGCCGCCGTAGCCCAGGCGACCAGCGCCATCGAAGGCGAGCACGTTGGCCAGCTCCGGCACCGCCCGCGCACGCGTGTAGAGGTCGCCGAATCCGTCGTACAGCCAGTACGTGACATAGATGCCGACTGCGAGAAAGGCGAGCAGCTTGACCACCGACTCGAAGGCGATCGCCGCCACCATGCCCTCGTGGCGTTCGGTGGTGTCGAGATGCCGGGTGCCGAACAGCACCGTGAACGCGGCCAGCGTCAGCGCGATATAGAGGGTGCCGTCCTGCCACCATCCGGCCTGGCTTTCGATGCGGAACAGGCTGTCGTGCTCACCGATCAGCAGCGCATAACCGCTCGAGATCGCCTTGAGCTGCAGCGCGATGTAGGGAACGATGCCAACGACCGCGATGATGGTGACGAGCCCGCCGAGCAGATGGCTCTTGCCATAGCGCGAGGCGACGAAGTCGGCGATCGAGGTGATGCGGTAGCTGCGGGCGATGCGAATCATCTTCAGCACGACCAGCCAGGCCAGCGCCAGGCCGAGGGTCGGCCCGAGGTAGGTGGGCAGGAACCACGTCCCGCCCGAAGCCGCACGGCCGACACTGCCGAAGTAGGTCCAGGCAGTGCAATACACCGCGAGCGACAGGCTGAACACCCACGGGTTGGCGATGACCGAACGCCCCTGGTCGGCGCGACGATCGCCAAAGTAGGCCACCGCGAACAGCAGCAACAGATAGGCGAAGGACGCCCCGATGATCAGCCAGCCCGGCAGCATCGGCGCCCCCGCATCAACGCGCTCCCCGCTCGACGATCCAGGCCACTGCCACGATCAGCCCGAGCCAGACGGAAAACAGATAGACGTGCAGCAACGGCAGTCCGAACAGGCTCTCAGGCCGGTCGAACAAGGACAGAATCGGATAGTTCAGCAACAGCATGCCGGCGAGAAACACTGCCACCAGACGCTGTCCGGCCAGTCCCTTGCGCATCATGCCACTCCCATGATGTCCGCCACGGCAAAACAAAAATGACGAGGCGCCGCCCTGCTCTTTGAGGCAGGTTCGGCGCATCGTACGAACAGGATCACGCATTGCGCGTGTCCGGTCTCCCCCGTATCCGGCTCATTGGCCGGACCTCCTCCTGTCGTTCGGTCGCGGCCGGGCCGCTGCGGCCCGGCCGGCTGGAAATCAGCCCTTGAGCTGTTCCAGGATCTGCGGGTTCTCGAGCGTCGAGGTGTCCTGGGTGACGTCCTCGCCCTTGGCAAGCTGGCGCAGCAGGCGGCGCATGATCTTGCCCGATCGGGTCTTCGGCAGGTTCTCGCCGAAGCGGATGTCCTTGGGCTTGGCGATCGGTCCGATCTCGTGGCCCACCCAGTG
>NZ_JAVEYL010000007.1:0-143337 GCF_034003485.1 Thauera sp. | reverse complement strand
CCGGCCCCCGCGACCCCGCACCACACCTCGGCCCCGCGCCCTCGCCACCACCCCCCTCAACGCGCAAAACGCCACGCGCCACGCGCCCCCTCAGCTGCATGACGACCGGCCAGCTCCGAGGAACCTCCCACCGCCAGCGTGTTGCTCGCCCGCCCCAACAAGCGCACACGCAGGGTCGATAGGGTAAAATGCCGCGTTTCCGCTTGCCCATCACACCATGCAGTTTGCCGGCTTCACCCTGCGCAACAACCTTTTCGTCGCCCCGATGGCCGGCGTGACGGACCGCCCCTTCCGCCAGCTCTGCAAAAAGCTGGGCGCAGGCGTCGCCGTGTCCGAGATGGTCACCTCCAACTCGCTCCTTTACGGCAGCGAAAAAACCCGCCGCCGCGCCGACCACACCGGCGAGGTCGACCCGATCTCGGTGCAGATCGCCGGCGCCGACCCCGCGATGATGGCCGAAGCCGCCAAATACAATGCCGACAACGGCGCGCAGATCATCGACATCAACATGGGCTGCCCGGCCAAGAAGGTGTGCAACGTGATGGCCGGCTCGGCGCTGATGCAGGACGAGCCGCTGGTCGCGCGCATCCTCGAAGCCGTGGTCAAGGCGGTGCCGAACACCCCGGTCACGCTCAAGTTCCGCACCGGCTGGAACCGCGCCAACAAGAACGCCCCCATGATCGCCCGCATCGCCGAAGAATCCGGCATCCGCGCGATCGCCATCCACGGCCGCACCCGCGCCGACCAGTACATGGGCGAAGCCGAGTACGACACCATCGCCCACGTCAAGACACTGGTGAAGATCCCGGTGATCGCCAACGGCGACATCGGCAGCCCGCAAAAAGCCAAATACGTGCTCGATTACACCGGCGCCGACGGCGTCATGATCGGCCGCGCCGCGCAGGGCCGGCCGTGGATTTTCCGCGAGATCGAGCACTTCCTCGCCACCGGCGAGCTGTTGCCGCCGCCGCTGGTGAGCGAGATCCAGCAGGTCTGCCGCGAGCACCTGGCCGATCTCTACGCCTTCTATGGCGACGATCGTGGCGTCAAGATCGCGCGCAAGCACATCTCCTGGTACACCAAGGGACTGGTTGGCTCGGCCGCGTTCCGCCGCACGATGAACCAGATCCCCGACATCCCCGCCCAGCTCGCCGCCGTCGACGACTTCTTCGGCCAGCTCGCCGAGGCCGACGCCCGCCTGCGCTACGAGATGGACGCAGACGCGGACGCACCCACCGAATACGCGCAGGAACTCGCAGCATGACCAGTCGCAGCAACGAGATCGCGGACGCCGTCGTCCGCACGCTGGACCAGTACTTCCGCGACCTCGACGGCGAAAGGCCGGCCGCCATCCACGACATGGTGATCCGCAACGTCGAGCGCCCGATGCTCGAGTTCGTGCTCCAGCGCGCCAATGGTAACCAGACGGTGGCGGCCGACATGCTCGGCATCAACCGCAACACGCTGCGGCGCAAGCTCACCGACTACGAACTGCTATAGACGACGCCTGCGGCCGCACCGAAAACCGCGCACCGCCCGATACCGTCTCGAGAAACCGTGTTCCACGACGACTCCCCTCATTCCGACCTTCACCACCGGCCCACAACGATGAACGTCTCCCAAGCCCTGATCAGTGTCTCCGACAAACGCGGTGTGCTCGACTTCGCCCGCGAGCTCTCCGCCCTCGGCATCAAGCTGCTGTCGACCGGCGGCACCGCCAGCCTGCTGCGCGAAGCCGGTCTCGCGGTCACTGACGTGTCCGAGCACACTGGCTTCCCCGAGATGCTCGATGGTCGCGTCAAGACCCTGCACCCCAAGGTGCATGGCGGCATCCTCGCCCGTCGCGACCTTTCCGAGCACATGGACACGATCGCCGCGCACGACATCGGCCGCATCGACCTGGTGGTGGTGAACCTCTACCCCTTCCAGCAGACCGTGGCCAAGCCCGACTGCTCGCTCGAAGACGCGATCGAGAACATCGACATCGGCGGCCCCACCATGGTGCGCGCCGCGGCCAAGAACCACGGCAACGAACAGGGCGGCGTCGGCATCGTCACCGACCCCGAGGACTACGCCTGCATCATCGACGAGCTCAAGTCCAACGCCGGCAAGCTCAGCCACAAGACCCGCTTCGCGCTCGCGGTGAAGGCCTTCACCCACACCGCGCGCTACGATTCGGCGATCTCCAACTATCTCACGGCGCTCGTCACCAACGAGGCCGGCGACGTGTCGCTGCAGACCTACCCCGAGCGCCTGCAGCTGGCCTTCGACAAGGTGCAGGACCTGCGCTACGGCGAGAACCCGCACCAGACCGCAGCCTTCTACCGCCAGCCCGGCGCAGCAGAGGGCGGTGTGTCAGGCTACAGCCAGCTCCAGGGCAAGGAGCTGTCGTACAACAACATCGCCGACGCCGACGCGGCGTGGGAATGCGTCAAGGCTTTCGACGGCTCGGCGCCCGCCTGCGTCATCGTCAAGCACGCCAACCCCTGCGGCGTTGCGGTCGCGGCCAGCCCGCTCGAGGCCTACAAGAAGGCCTTCTCCACCGACCCGACCTCCGCCTTCGGCGGCATCATCGCCTTCAACGCCGAGGTGGACCGCGCCGCGGCCGAGGCCGTGTCTGCGCAGTTCCTCGAGGTACTGATCGCCCCCTCCTACACCGCCGACGCGCTCGAGCTGCTCGCCGGCAAGAAGAACGTACGTGTGCTCACCTGCCCGCTCGGCCAGCCCGCCAGCGCCTTCGACTACAAGCGCGTCGGCGGCGGCCTGCTGGTGCAGAGCGCCGACGAGGCCCGCATCCAGATTGCCGACCTCAAGGTCGTTACCCGGCGCGCACCGACGGAAGCCGAGATGCGTGACATGCTGTTCGCCTGGCGCGTGGCCAAGTACGTCAAGTCCAACGCCATCGTCTACTGCAAGGACGGCATGACCGTCGGCGTCGGCGCCGGCCAGATGAGCCGGGTCGATTCCGCGCGCATCGCGAAGATCAAGGCCGAGAACGCTGGCCTGCAGATCGCCGGCTGCGTGGTCGCCTCGGACGCCTTCTTCCCGTTCCGCGACGGCCTCGACGTGCTCGCCCAGGCCGGCGCCACCGCAGTGATCCAGCCGGGCGGCTCGATGCGCGACGAAGAGGTGATCGCGGCAGCCAACGAACAGAACATCGCCATGGTGTTCACCGGCTTCCGGCATTTCCGCCACTAAGAACCACCACCCAAGCAGAGATTCGGAGCAGCACATGAAAGTCCTCGTCATCGGTTCCGGCGGCCGCGAACACGCGCTGGCCTGGAAACTCGCCCAGTCGCCCAAGGTCACCCGCGTGCTGGTCGCGCCGGGCAACCCCGGCACCGCTGCCGAAAAGCTGCTGCAGAACGCCCCGATCACCGACATCGCGGTGCTGGTCGAACTGGCCAAGCGCGAGCAGGTCGCCTTCACCGTGGTCGGCCCCGAGGCGCCGCTGGCCGCGGGCGTGGTCGATGCCTTCCGCGCCGCCGGGCTGCCGATCTTCGGGCCGACCAAGGCGGCGGCCCAGCTCGAAAGCTCCAAGGACTTCGCCAAGCAGTTCCTCGTCCGCCACAACATCCCGACCGCGAAGTACCGCACGTTCTCGGATGCGGCAGCGGCGCACGCCTACATCGACGCGGAAGGCGCGCCGATCGTGATCAAGGCCGACGGCCTGGCCGCGGGCAAGGGCGTGGTGGTGGCGATGACGGCCGACGAGGCACATGCCGCGATCGACATGATGCTGCTCGACAACCGCATGGGTGATGCGGGCGCGCGCGTGGTGATCGAGGAGTTCATGGAAGGCGAGGAAGCCAGCTTCATCGTCATGGCCGACGGCAAGAACGCGCTCGCGCTCGCCACCAGCCAGGACCACAAGCGCCTGCAGGATGGAGACCAGGGGCCCAACACCGGCGGCATGGGCGCCTACTCGCCCGCCCCGGTGGTCACTCCCGACGTGCACGCACGCGTGATGCGGGAGGTCATCAACCCGACGCTCTCCGGCATGGCTGCGGATGGCCTGCCCTACACCGGCTTCCTCTACGCCGGCCTGATGATCGACGGCGAGGGCAAGCCGCGCGTGGTGGAGTTCAACTGCCGCATGGGCGACCCCGAAACACAGCCGATCATGATGCGGCTCAAGACCGATCTCGCCGACCTGATCGAGGCCGCAATCGCCGGCAAGCTCGACCAGACCGAAGCCGAATGGGACCGCCGCTTCGCGCTCGGCGTGGTGCTGGCCGCAGCCGGCTACCCCGAGAACCCGCGCAAGGGTGACGTCATCACCGGCCTGCCGACCGGCGAGCAGGACGACGTCCACGTCTTTCACGCCGGCACCACCGCAAAGGACGGCCGGATCGTCACCGCGGGCGGCCGCGTGCTGTGCGTGACCGCGCTCGGTGACAACGTGCGCAGCGCGCAGAAGCGTGCCTACGAGGTCGCCGACGGCATCGTCTTCGAGGGTCGCCAGTACCGCCGCGACATCGGCCACCGCGCGATCGGGCGCAAGACCTGAATGGATCCGCGCACCGTAAAGCCCTGGTTCACCGGGCTGCAACAGGGCATCGTCGAGCGCCTCGAAGCCTTCGACGGCCAGGCTTTTCGCAGCGACGGCTGGGATAGACCGGGCGGCGGCGGCGGGCTCACGCGCGTCATCGAGGACGGCAAATTCTTCGAGCGCGGCGGGGTCAATTTTTCGCATGTGATGGGCGACGGCATGCCCGCCTCGGCCACCGCGCACCGCCCGGAGCTCGCCGGACGCCGCTTCGAAGCCATGGGCGTGTCGCTGGTGCTGCATCCGCGCAATCCCCACTGCCCCACGGTGCACATGAACGTGCGCTGCTTCGTCGCGCTCGCTGACGGCAAGGCGCCGGTGTGGTGGTTCGGCGGCGGCATGGACCTCACGCCCTACTACCCCATCGAAGAGGATGTCCGCCACTTCCACCGCACATGCCGCAACGCCGTAGTGCCTTTCGGCGGCGAAGCCGAGTACGCCCGGCTCAAGGACTGGTGCGACCGCTACTTCTTCCTCAAGCATCGCAACGAGCCGCGCGGCGTGGGCGGGCTGTTCTTCGACGACCTCGGCGCCGACGGCAGCACCGACTTCGACACCGCGTTCGGGCTAACCCGCTCGGTCGGCGAGGCCTTCGTCGAGGCATACCTGCCAATCATCGAGCGCCGCAAGGACATGCCCTACGGCGAGCGCGAGCGCGATTTCCAAGCCTATCGCCGTGGCCGCTATGTGGAATTCAACCTGGTGTTCGACCGCGGCACGCTGTTCGGGCTGCAGTCGGGTGGGCGCACCGAATCGATCCTGATGTCGATGCCGCCGATCGCCAAATGGCGCTACGACTGGCACCCGGAGCCCGGCTCCGCCGAGGCCAATCTGTACGACAACTACCTCAAGCCGCGCGACTGGGCCTGAGCCCATGTCGCGCTGATTGCAGGCAACCGGCGCGGATCAGACCGCGCCGCCCGCCACCCGCTCGGCCGCGGCACGATAGTGACGCTGCGCGTCGTCCCGGCGCTCGAGCGTGTCGAACAGGTGGGCAAGCGCGAGGTGGGTGTCGACCTCGGGCTTGAGACCGAGCGACGCTTCCAGGTAGCTCTGCGCCTTGCCCCACAGCTCGGTGCGCCGGCACAACTGCCCGAGCGCGAACAGCAGCCCGGCATCGCGCGGCTGGCGTTCGAGCCAGGACTCGGCGTTGTGCAGGCAGGCACGCGCTTCGTCGACCGATTCCGCGCAGTAGGCATACAGGCGGGCCAGGCCACTGTCCCAGCGCTCGTCGAGCAGGCGCTCGGTCTGCGCGCGCGCGAGTGCCGCGCAACCGGCGCGCGCCATCAGCGGCAGCACGCCTTCCACCAGGCCTCGGTCCTGCAGTTCCTCGGCAGGAATCGCCTGCCAGTAATCCGCCAGCGCCGTGCGATCGGCGCCGAGCTGCTTCATGCGCTCGATATGGGCCTGACGCAGACCCGGGGCGGCCTGCTCGCGGGTGAGTGCCTTGTGCTTGAGCAACTGACGCAGGATGTGGAGCAGCTCTTCCCAGCGCCCGAGCGCGAGCGCAACCTCGGACTCGAGCCGCAGCATCGCGATGTGCTTGTGGCCGCCCTCGCGCAATTGCGCAAGACGCGCCGCGGCCACATCGAACTGCCGACTCTCGATTGCGAGCTCCGCCTCGGTCATCAGGCGGGCCACTTCACTGTCCTCGCCCTGCTCGGCCGCGTGACCGAGCCACTCGCGGTAGCGCGTATCGTCCTGCAGGCCATGAGCCGCACGCGCGGCAATCAGCGCCGCCATCGAAGAACCCTCTGCCGCGGTATAAGCCGTCGACGCCGATTTCAGCGACTGTGCAAAGCGCCCCTCGAAGAGCGCATTGATGGCCCCATGCAGCGCCTTGTCGGCTTTATCCCGACGCCGACGGCCGCGCCACTGCGCCACCCGCGATGGCAGGGCGAGCGTGCGGGTGAGCACGCGCAGCAACAGATGGATCAGCAGGACGCCTGCCACCAGCATCACGATGAAGAGGTTGAGGGATATCTGGGCCCGCCAGGGCGACAGCACGACCAGAACGTATCCGTCATTCACGCCGGCAATCATCGCCACGCCCACGGCGAGCGCGAAGATGCCGATCAGCCAGATCAGTGCACGCATCGCGGGGCCCTCACTCGCTCGCCGCCGGCGCCGACGCGCCGGACGTTGCCGGGGTCACGACCGTCGGCTCATCCGTGACCGGCGCTTCGGTAGCCGATGGGCTTGCCGGCAGTGCCTGCTCGGCGGCCACAGCCTCCGCAGCTGCGGGCACCGGGGCCGGCTCGGCGACTGGCGCGACAGGCGATACCGTGCCCGGCCGGGCCGGCTCGGCAGGCAGCGGCGGACGCCCGCTGCGCGCCTGCGCCGTGCGCAACGCGCTGAAGGTTTCGCTCAGATCAGGCGGCTCGTAGCGCACCTTGACGGCGTGGAGCTCGGTGAGTTCGTTCAATGCCACCTGGACGCGCTCTTCGCGCAGATCGAAGAAACGTTCGACCCAGGCCTTGGCCTGCGCGAGGTCGGCCTCGTAGGTGCGACCGTCGCGCGCCAGCAGCGCGAGGCGTGCCGTGAGCAGGCGGATCTTCAGGTTCTCGCGCAGGAAAGTGTTCTGGGCCGGCGCCAGCAGCACCGGGTCATCCTGATCGAGGCGCTCGACCCGCACCAGCGTGCGCACTTCGTGCCAGACATCTGCCGTCAGCGCCTGAGTGAAACGCCACACGCCCGCCATCCAACCCGCCAGGCCACCGCTGTCCGCGGGCCCCATCTCGCTGCCGACCGCCGCATCCACGGGCAACTGGCCCTCGAAAGCCAGCGGCAGTGCATCGGCGCGCTCCAGCAGGCGCTCGAGGCGCAAGCTGAGGCCGGACACGTCCAGCACGGGCTGTTGCCGAAGCTCGTCGATGTCGCGCGCCAGCGCGCGGCGCAGCGAAGCAAGCTGGCCGCGGTCGTGGATGGCGAGCCGCGCCTCGGCTTCCTGCAGCGCGATCAGCGCTGCCTCGACGTTGCCGGCGATCTGCAGTTGCTGCGCGGCCAGCGCCACCGCCTGCTCGACCTCGGCGATCACGCCGTCCTCGCGGCTGCGCGAAAATTCCTGGTACAGGGCTTCGAGTGCTGCGGCCTGACCTTCGGTGGTCTCGACCTTGGACTCCAGCATCCCGAGCTTGCCCTGCAGCGAGGCGATGACCTCCTGCTGCTGGCGCACGATGCCGCGCGCCTCGGTCGCGATCGACTCGCCCTCGGACAGACGCCGCGCCAGCTCCTCGCGCAGCTCGACCGACTGCACGCGCGTATCCCGCGCCTGCCAGATGGCCCAGCCCGCGCCGCCGATCGCGATCAAGGCGAGCAGCAGCGCCCACCATGCGGCGGGGCTGCGCCCCGACTCGCCCGCATCCCCGGTGGTGGCGGGAGGCGTCGGCGCTGCAGTCTGCACCTCGGCACCGACAGGCTCGCGCGCGTCCTCGCGGACGCTTCCTTGGTCGTCTTTCGCGGACGCATGCTGCGCCGTGGGCGGCGGCTGGATCAGGGCGGGAATTTCTTCTTTCATGGCCTCGGTTCTAACCAAAGTGATTCACAAGCGCCTGCATCAGGCCGTCATCGCCGGCGGGCGTCTCCACGACATCATCGAACCCCGCCGCCCGCGCCTGCGCGACGATGCGGGGGTGCGAAGCGAACACGGTAAGCGGCAGCAAGGTGGCCAAGCCCTCTTCGCCCAGCATATGGCGGAGGTTGCGTACACCTTCGCTGCTCGTCAGCAGCAAGCCGTCGACTTCGCCCCGCGCCACCGGCTGCAGCAGCAGCGCCGGGTCGAGATCGGGGCAGAAGCGACGGTAGCAAGTGACATATTCCACGCTCGCACCGCGTTCGCGCAAGGTGTCGGCGAGCAATTCGCGCCCGCCGTCGCCGCGAAAGATCAGCACGCGCTGCCCCGCGACCGCCTCGGAGGCGAATTCCGGCAGCGCGATCACCGCCTCGCTGTCGAAGCCGTCCTGAGGCGCAATCACATGCTCGAAACCGTAGCCGCGCAGCACGCGCTCGCTGCCCTTGCCGACGGTGGACACCTTCAGCGTCGCGGGCCAGGCACGTCGCGGCAGGATGAACTGCATCGCGTAATTGGCCGCGTTCGGGCTGACGAAGAACGCGAGGTCGAACGCATCGAGGCGCTCGATCAGGGATTCCAGCGGCGCCGGATCGAGCGCCGGCCCGACCGCGATCACCGGAAACAGCAGCGCCTCGCCGCCCGCGGCACGAATGCGCTCGCACAGGCTGCCGGCCTGTTCGCGCGGACGCATCACCACCAGCGTCCGCCCCGCCAGGGGTGCTACGGGCAGCGTGGCGGTGTCGTGACCCGTCATCGGCGAATCCGGCGCGACCACATCAGCCGATGTCGGCCAGGATCGCTTCCGCGCCCTGCCCGCGCAGATCGTCGGCCAGTGCGCGGCCGAGCGCTTCGGCATCGGCCGGCGCACCCTCGCGCTCGGCGCGCACGATCTCGCTGCCGTCCGGGCGCGCGACGAAGCCGCGCAGCCACAGGCGGTCTTCGCGAGCCACCGCATAGGCGCCCAGCGGCACCTCGCAACTGCCGGCCAAGGCACGCGCGACGGCACGCTCGGCGAGCACGCACGCGGTGGTGTCGGCGTCGACCAGGGGCTGCAGCCAGCCGATGACGTCGGTTCGCGCAGCAAGGCATTCGATGCCGAGTGCGCCCTGTCCGGCGGCCGGCAGCGAGACCTCGGCCGGCATCACCGAGCGGATGCGCCCGCCCATGCCGAGTCGGGTCAGGCCTGCGGCGGCGAGGATGATCGCGTCGTACTGACCTTCGTCGAGCTTGCGCAGGCGGGTGTCGAGGTTGCCGCGCAGGCTGGTCACGCCGAGGAAGGGATACTGGGCGTGGATCTGCGACTCGCGGCGCAGCGAGGACGTGCCGACCACCGCGCCCGGCGGCATGTCGGCCAGGCTCTCGTAGCGGTTGGACACGAAGGCGTCGAGCGGCACTTCGCGCGCGGTGATGCAGGGCAGCACGAAGTCGGCGCCCATCTCCATCGGCACGTCCTTCATCGAGTGCACGGCGATGTCGGCACGGCCGTCGAGCAGCGCGGTCTCGAGCTCCTTGACGAACAGGCCCTTGCCGCCAACCTTGGCGAGCGGACGGTCGAGGATCTGGTCGCCACGGGTGGTCATGCCCAGAAGTTCGACCTGGCAGCCGGGATACAATGCCTCGAGCCGGGCCTTGATGTGCTCGGCCTGCCACAGGGCGAGGCGGCTTTCACGGGTAGCAATGACGATGCGCTCGGGGGTCGCTTGGCTCACGATGGATATTTACCTGACAGGATGGTTTCATGCGGACAACACCTGACATTTGCGGCAATGCAGCATCAGGGTTGGCACCTATGGTGCGCGGTCTGGTCGGCATTCTAGCATGCGTGCCGATTGCACTCTCGGCCGCCCAGCCGAGCCTGCCAAAGGCAGCGGACCTGGCCAGCGACGGCGCCGCGATGCGCGCGGCGAAGATGCCGATGGTCGTGCTCTACAGCCAGGCTGGCTGCACTTACTGCGACGAGGCGCGGACCTACCTCGTGCCGATGGCCAAGGACCCGGCCAACGCGCAGCGAGCGCTCTTCCGGCAGGTCGACATCGACTCGGACGCAGCGCTCACCGACTTCGCTGGCAAGCCGACGACGCATCGCCGTCTGGCCACGGAGCTCGGCGCGAAGTTCACGCCGACCGTGAGCGTGCTCGACGCCGAAGGCCGCGCGCTGGGCGAGGAGATCATCGGCATGCGCCTGGCCGACTTTTATGGCCAGTATGTCGACAACGCGATCGACGACGCCCGCGCGGCGCTTGCCGGCAGACCCTGAACCTGCTCCATCGACACATCCATCGACCCCACCCACGGAACAACGAACGACATGACCCAGGACAAGGACGCCCCGCTGCGTGAAGACATCCGCCTGCTCGGCCGCCTGCTCGGCGACACCGTGCGCGACCAGCAGGGCGCAGCGGCATTCGAGCTGATCGAGCGCATCCGCCAGAACTCGGTGCGCTTTCGCCGCGACGACGACATCGCCGCACGGCGCGAGCTCGAGGCCATGCTCGACGCCCTGTCGCGCGAGCAGACCATCCAGGTCGCGCGCGCCTTCAGCTACTTCTCGCACCTCGCGAACATCGCCGAGGACCAGCACCACATCCGCCGCAGCCGCGCCCACCTGATCGCCGGCTCAACCCCGCGCGAAGGCAGCCTCGCGCACGCCGTGGCCAAGGCGCTCGACAGCGGCGAAATGGATCCCGCTGCGCTCGCCGAGTTCTTCGAAACCGCGCTGGTGTCACCGGTGCTCACCGCCCACCCCACCGAGGTGCAGCGAAAGAGCATCCTCAACTGCGAGACCGTGCTCGCCCGCCTGCTCGACGAGCGCGACCGCATGCAGCTCACCCCCGAGGAGGCCGAAGCCAACCACGAGGCGCTACGCCGCGCGGTACTCACGCTGTGGCAGACACGCATGCTGCGCACCGCCAAGCTGTCGGTGATCGACGAGGTCACCAACGGCCTGTCGTACTTCGAGACCACCTTCCTGCGCGAGCTGCCGCGACTGTACGCCAGCCTCGAGGATCGCCTCGCCGCGGCCGACCCGGCGCTCGGCGCACCCGAACTCGCCGCCTTCGTCCAGGTGGGGAGCTGGATCGGCGGCGACCGCGACGGCAACCCCTTCGTCACCGCCGAGGTGCTGGACAAGGCGCTCGCCATGCAATGCGCGGTGGCGCTCGGCTATTACCTGGACGAGTTGCACACCCTCGGTTCGCAGCTCTCGCTCGGCCTGGGCCTGGTGTCGGCCTCCGACGCGCTGCTCGCGCTCGCCGAAGCCTCGCCCGACCGCTCGCCACACCGCAGCGACGAGCCCTACCGGCGCGCCATCTCCGGCATCTATGCACGACTCGCCGCCACCTATCGCGAACTGCTCGGCCATGCGCCAGTGCGCCACGCGGTCGCCGAGGCCACCCCCTACCCCGACGCCGCAGCGCTTGCCGCGGACCTCGACACCCTGCACCGCTCGCTGGTGGCCAACGGCTCGGCGGCACTCGCGCGTGGCCGGCTGCGCCACCTGCGCCGCGCGGTGAAGGTGTTCGGCTTCCACCTCGCGCCGGTCGATCTGCGCCAGAACTCGGATGTACACGAGCGCGTGGTCGCCGAGCTGCTCGAGGTCGCCCGCCCCGGCTGCGCCTACTCGAGCCTGGACGAGAACGCCCGCTGCGCGCTGCTGCTCGACGAACTCGCCACCGCGCGTCCGCTCGCCTCGCCGCACGTGCATTACTCGGACGAGACCGAGGGCGAGCTGGCGATCTTCCGCACCGCCCGGCGCGCCCACCTGCGCTACGGCAAGGCAGCGATCCACAACTGCATCATCTCCAAGACCGACGACGTCTCCGACCTGCTCGAACTCGCCCTGCTGCTCAAGGAGGCCGGCCTCCTGCGCCCACTCGAAAACGCGCTCGACGTCCACATCGTGCCGCTGTTCGAGACCATCGGCGACCTGGAAAACGCGGCCGGCGTCATGGAGCGCATCTTCTCGATGCCCGTCTACCGCGGCTTGCTCGAGGCTCGCGCGCACACGCAGGAAGTGATGCTCGGCTACTCCGACAGCAACAAGGACGGCGGCTTCCTGACTTCGGGCTGGGCGCTGTACAAGGCCGAAGGCGAACTGGTCGACACCTTCGCCCGCCACGGCGTGCGCCTGCGCCTGTTCCACGGCCGCGGCGGCTCGGTCGGTCGCGGCGGCGGGCCGAGCTACCAGGCCATCCTCGCCCAGCCCGACGGCGCGGTGCAGGGCCAGATCCGCCTCACCGAGCAGGGCGAAGTCATCGGCGCAAAGTACGGCAACCCCGAAGTCGGCCGCCGCAACCTCGAGGTGCTGGTCGCGGCCACGCTCGAGACCAGCCTGCGCCCGGCCAGCGCCAGCCCCACGCCGCCCGCCTTCCTCCACGCCATGCAGGCGCTCTCGGACGCCGCCTTCGCCGCCTACCGCGGCCTGGTGTACGAGACCGAAGGCTTCGAGCGTTACTTCTGGGAATCGACCGTGATCAGCGAGATCGCCGCGCTCAACATCGGCTCGCGCCCAGCCTCGCGCAAGAAGAGCACCGCGATCGAGGATCTGCGCGCCATTCCCTGGGTGTTCTCATGGTCGCAATGCCGGGTGATGCTGCCGGGCTGGTATGGCTTCGGCAACGCGGTACGTGCCTTCCTCGCCGCCCGGCCAGACGACGGCCTGGCGCTACTGCAGCGCATGAACCGCGAGTGGCCATTCTTCCAGACCCTGCTGTCGAACATGGACATGGTGCTGGCCAAGTCCGACCTCGCCATCGCCAGCCGTTACGCCGAACTGGTGAAGGATGTGACCCTGCGCGAGGCGATCTTCGGCCGCATCCGTGCCGAGTATCAGGCCACGCTGGACGCCGTGTTGCAGATCACCGGCCAGCAGGAATTGCTCGACGGCAACCCGCTGCTCAAGCGCTCGATCCGCAACCGCTTCCCGTATCTGGACCCGCTCAACCACGTTCAGGTCGAGATGCTGCGTCGCCATCGCGATGCGGGTACGGACGTCAGCACCGACGAGCGCATCCGCATCGGCATCCACATCTCGATCAATGGCATCGCCGCGGGGCTGCGCAACAGCGGCTGAGCCGCGCGCTTCAAAGCCCGAGCATCTGCCTCACCACCGGCCACTGCCGGCGACTCACCGGCAGGCGCTCGGGTACGCTGCGGATCAGCACCGCCCAGTGCGCATCACTGCCTTCCTGTTCGCCGACGCGCTCCACCCCCTGCACCGCATCGCGCGCCACCAGGCAGTTGCGATGCAGGCGCAGGAAGCGGCGCGAGAACTCCTCTTCCAGTTGCACCAGCGATTCGTCGAGCACGTAGTCGCGCTCGACGGTGCGCGCGGTCACGTACTTGAGTTCGGCACGCAGGTAGAGCACTTCGCTCACCGGCAGCAGCAGGATGCGTCCGCGCTCGCTGACGCTGAAGTGGCGCCGCTCGCCCGGCGCCAGGCCGGCGAGCGCGGCATCGTCGAGCGCAGGACGACGCGCCTCGGCCTTGGCCAGCGCCGCAGCCAGGCGCTCGGCGCGCACCGGTTTGAGCAGGTAGTCCACCGCCGCCAGCTCGAAGGCCTCGACCGCGTACTGGTCGTAGGCAGTGACGAAGACCACCGCCGGCGGCGACGCCAGCTTGCCCAGATGGCGGGCGAGCTCCACGCCGTCCATCACCGGCATGCGGATGTCGGCCAGCACGACGTCCGCAGGCGCGGCCTCGAGCAGGCGCAGCGCCTCGACACCGTTGGCGGCCATGCCGATGATCTCGGTCGGATGGTGCGCCGCAATGTCGCCAAGCAGGTCGCGCAGACGCGCACGCGCTGGCGCCTCGTCATCGACGATGAGTACGCGCAGCGCTGCAGAGGGTGACGTCTCCATGCGTTCTTCCTGCCTCATGCCTGAGTTTGATTCGTGTGTTGCCAAGGGCGCAGGCCCGCTTCCCGGCAGCATCAGTCGCGTGTCCGGTAAGGCAGGCGGATACGCACGCGGTAGCGTCCGCCACCCTCGTCGATCTCCAGTCCGGCCTCGAGGTCGTAGAACAGCATCAGGCGCTCGCGGATGTTGTCGAGCGCCATGCGGTTGCCGGCGTGATGGCGGACGGCGTCGCACACCGGGTTGTCCACCTCGAGGCTCAGCACCTCGCCGCGCCGGGCGACGCGAACCACCACTTCGCCGGTCTCGGTCGAGGGCTCGATGCCGTGGTAGACGGCGTTTTCAAGCAAGGGTTGAAGCAGCAGCGGCGGCACGTGCGCATCGAGCAGGGCTTCACGCATTGCACTCGGAGTTGCACCCGCATCACCCGCGCCGGCAAACTCCCAGCGCACCAACAGGCGCTCGCCCAGGCGCAGGCGCTCGATATCGACATAGCGCTCGCACAACGCTACCTCGTCGCGCAGCGGCACGCGCTCGCGGTGGTCCTGCATCAGCGCGCGGAACAGGTCTGCCAGCTCTTCCAGCGCACGCTCGGCCCGGCGCGGGTCGGATCGGATCACACCGAGCACGCCGTTGAGGCTGTTGAAGAAGAAATGCGGCCGGATACGCGCAGTCAGAGCCATCAACCGGGCCTCGGCCAGTGCCGGGGTGAAGCGCCAACTGCGATAGTCGAAATAGAGCAACGCGATCGCAGCCGCCAGCCAGCTCCAGGCCAGCGCGCGCAACAGCGCCGGCGCATCGGCGCCGGTTAGCGGGCTGCTGACCAGCACCGCCAGACTCGCCACCGCGAACACCGCGACCTGCCCCGCTCGGGCGCCGAGGCGACGCAGCGCGGGCCCGAGCAGATACAGCAACAGCACGGCGAGCAGCAACGGCAGCTCCACCCGCCCCGCCATCAACGCGAGTTCCGCCACCAAGCGCTCGGCCTGGTCGGCGCGCAGGGCGACCGTCAGCAGCGCGAGCAGGTTCACCACCAGCAGCACGCGCAGCATCACGCCCAGGTTGCGGAAGTCGGGCAGCCCCGGGCCGGCAAGCCGGGCGGGCTTT
The DNA here is from genome assembly GCF_034003485.1 of Thauera sp. Taxonomy (GTDB): domain Bacteria; phylum Pseudomonadota; class Gammaproteobacteria; order Burkholderiales; family Rhodocyclaceae; genus Thauera. Next base: position 128,258 of record NZ_JAVEYL010000007.1, on the reverse strand, counting down.
TGCTTTATACTTTCGGGCATTCCCTTGCGCCGCGCAGGCGGCGTTTTCCCCTGTGCCAGGCCGGCTGCACCTTGCCGGCCATCTCGTTTTGTGCGCCTCATTATGACAGACACCACGTCGCCGGCCGCCGGCGCAAACACGCCGGACCCGGCTCCCGAAAACGCCCCCGCCAAGGCCTGGTCCGGCCGCTTCACCGAGCCCGTCTCCGACCTCGTCAAGCGCTACACCGCCTCGGTGCTCTTCGACCAGCGCATGGCGGCGCAGGACATGCGCGGCTCGCTCGCGCACGCCAAGATGCTGGCCCGCCAGGACATCATCGGGGCGCAGGACCTGGCCGACATCGAGCGCGGCATGGCGCAGATCAAGAGCGAGATCGAGCGTGGCGAATTCGCCTGGAGCCTCGACGACGAGGACGTCCACCTCAACATCGAAAAGCGCCTCACCGCGCTCGTGGGCGACGCGGGAAAACGCCTGCACACCGGCCGTAGCCGCAACGACCAGGTCGCCACCGACATCCGCCTGTGGCTGCGCGACGCGATCGACCAGATCCTCGTGCTGATCGCCGACTTCCAGAAGAACCTGCTCGACGTCGCCGAAGCCAACGCCGACACGCCGATGCCCGGTTTCACCCACCTGCAGGTCGCCCAGCCGGTCACTTTCGGTCATCACCTGATGGCGTATTACGAGATGAGCCGGCGCGACGCCGAACGCTTCGCCGACTGCCGCCGCCGCGTCAATCGCCTGCCGCTGGGCGCGGCCGCGCTCGCCGGCACCAGCTACCCGATCGACCGCGAGTTCGTCGCTGCCGAGCTCGGCTTCGACGAGGTCTGCTTCAACTCGCTCGATGCCGTCAGCGACCGCGACTTCGCGATCGAGTTCTGCGCGGCCTCGGCGCTGCTGATGACCCACCTGTCGCGGCTCTCTGAAGAGCTGATCCTGTGGATGAGCCCGCGCGTGGGCTTCATCGACCTCGCCGACCGCTTCTGCACCGGCAGCTCGATCATGCCGCAGAAGAAGAACCCGGACGTGCCCGAGCTGGTGCGCGGCAAGACCGGGCGCGTCAATGGCAGCCTGATCGCCCTGCTCACCCTGATGAAGGGCCAGCCGCTGGCCTACAACAAGGACAATCAGGAAGACAAGGAGCCGTTGTTCGACACCGCGGACACGGTCATCGACACCCTGCGCATCTACGCCGACATGATCACCGGCATCAAGGTCAAGGCCGACGCCATGCGCGGCGCGCTCAGCCAGGGCTACGCCACCGCCACCGACCTCGCCGACTACCTGGTCAAGAAGGGCCTGCCCTTCCGCGACGCGCACGAAGCCGTGGCGCTCGCCGTGCGAGCCGCCGACGTCAAGGGCTGCGACCTTCCGCAGTTCTCGCTGGATGAGCTGCGCATCGCGATGGCCCACGTGCCGGGTGCCGCCGAGCGCCTCGCCGACGACGTGTTCGCCGTGCTGACGGTCGAAGGCTCGCTCGCCTCGCGCAAACACATCGGCGGCACCGCGCCCGAGCAGGTGCGTGCAGCGGTGGCACGCGCCCGCGCCCGACTGAGCTAAGCAGGAGCCCGTCGCACCAACCATGACCGCGCCGGCGACGGACTACATCGGCAAGTACGAGCTGCGCCGCCAGATCGGCGCCGGCGCCACGAGCGCGGTCTTCCTCGCCTGGGACCCCTTCCGTCAGGCCGAGGTCGCCATCAAGCGCCTGCGCCGCGAGATCCTCGACGATCCGCAGCGCGGGCGCCTGCTGCGCCAGCTCTTCCTCAACGAAGCCGCCTTCGCCGGCAAGCTCAGCCATCCGCACATCGTGCGCATCCACGACGCGATGGTCACCGACCGCGACGCCTGGCTGGTCATGGACTACGTGCCCGGCGGCACGCTCGACGCCATCGGCCGACCAGAATCGCTCGCGCCGATCGAACGCGTCATCGAGATCATTTTCAAGGCCACGCGCGCGCTCGACTACGCCTTTCACCAGGGCATCACCCACCGCGACATCAAGCCCGCGAACATCCTGCTGATGGAACCGGGCGGCAGCGAGATCCGCATCTCCGACTTCGGCGCCGCGCTGCACACCGCGCGCGAGACCACGCAGATCGCCGGCGTCGGCTCGCCCGCCTACATGTCGCCACAGCAGGTGCGCGAAGTGCCACTCGACCACCGCACCGACATCTATTCGCTCGGTGTGGTGATGTTCCAGCTCCTCACCGGCCACCTGCCCTTCGAGCAGGACAACAGCTACAGCCTGCTCTACAGCATCGCCCACGACATCGCGCCTCCGCCCTCCGAGCTGCGCCCCGAGGCGCCCGAAGCGCTCGACGCCATCGTGCGCCGCGCCACCGAGAAGGACGTCGACCGCCGCTACCAGAGCTGGAGCGAGTTCTCCCACGACCTCGCGCTCGCCTACCGCAACCTCGGCGCCCTGCTCGCCACCGAAGCAGCGCTCGGCGACACCGGCAAGTTCGAAGCCCTGCGCGCGATGCGCTTCTTTCACCGCTTTGCCGACGCCGAGCTGTGGGAGGTCATCGCCTTCTCCCGCTTCAGTCACACCCGCGCCGGCACGGTGATCATGAAAGAAGGCGAGCGCGGCGACGCCATCTGCTTCGTGATCGAAGGCGAGGCGCGGGTGAAGAAGCACGACCACCTGCTCGACGTGCTCAACCCCGGCGACTGCTTCGGCGAGATCGCCGTGTTCTCGACCGTGCGCGGCGTGCGCTCGGCCTCGGTCGAAGCGGCGACCGACACGGCGCTCGTCACCATCCGCGCCAGCGCACTCCGACGCGCCAGCGACACCTGCCGCATGCACTTCTACCAGGCCTTTCTCGAGGTCCTGGCCACCCGCCTGTCGCAAACCAGCGCCCGCATCGCCAACCAATGACGCCCACCACGCCCCGCCCCGATTCCGCCCACCCCGCGCTGCCGGCCATCGAGCAGGCGGTCCGCGCACACACTGGCAACGCCTTTCGCATCGTCGACACCCAAGCCGTGGATGGCGGCAGCATCCACACCGCACTGCGCGTGACGGACCCCAGCGGCAGCGCGTACTTCGTCAAGGTCGGCGATGCCGATTGCGCCGCGATGTTCGACGCCGAGGCCGACGGCCTCGCCGCGATCGCCGCGAGCGCGAGCTTTCGTACGCCGGCGGTGATTGCCTGCGGCACCGACGGCGCACACGCCTTCCTCGTCCTCGAATACCTCGACCTGCGCCCGCTGCAGGCCACCGAAGATGGCGAACGCTTCGCCGACGCCCTGATACGCCTGCACCGCGACCGCGGCGACACCTTCGGCTGGCCGCGCGACAACTTCATCGGGCGCAGCGCGCAACAGAACACACCGCACGCCAACTGGGCGCACTTCTTCGTCGAACACCGCCTGCGCCCGCAGTTCGTGCTCGCGCGCGCCAAAGGCTTCGGCAGCGAACTCCATCGCGAGGGCGAGCGCCTTTTCGCTCGCATCCCCGCACTCTTCCTCGATTACCGCCCGCAGGAAAGCCTGCTCCACGGCGACCTCTGGCACGGCAACGCCGCGGTGCTGACCGATGGCACGCCGGTCGTCTTCGACCCGGCGGTGCATCGCGGCGATCGCGAGTCGGACCTCGCGATGAGCGAGCTGTTTGGCGGTTTTCCGGCGAGTTTCTACGTTGAGTACCGCAGGGCCTGGCCGCTGCATGAGGACTACGAGCAGCGGAAGCTGGTGTACAGCCTGTACCACGTGCTCAATCACCTGAACCTGTTCGGGAAGGGGTATCTGCGCGAGGCGATGCGGTTGGCCACCCGCCTGAACCACGCCCTGGCGCAAAGGAGGGACTAGCGTGTGCTGCACGAAACAATCGATTCAATGGAGTCAGGCCCTGGATTCAAGCCGAAAGTGTCGGGAAATTTGACAGCGACCTCCCCACAGAAACGACTGAAATCAAAAACCTCCAATAAATCATCGCCCTGCAGGCTTCGTGCACTCAGGCGTGAAATTTGCTACACAACGGGTAGGGAAACTTTCCGCAAAGGGCGGTCGTCGCTGGCATGCCCGCTATAATGACTTTGCTACGAATAGAAATTTGAGAGGCACGACATGCACCCAACCCAACCAGCAGATCGAACAGCACAACGACGCAAGTTGTTGAAAGGTGCCTTGGGTGCGTCTGCGGTAGCGACCCTGGGTTATTCGCGGACGGCTGCAGCGGCATCGATCACGGCTTGCATCGCCAATTTCCCCGAACTCTCGCTGCCGGCAGAGCAGTTCGTCAACAGCGGAAGTGAATTGCCCCCTGAGGGGAATGGCTTGGCCTGGAAAGGGGTTTTTGTCCAGTATTACTCGGAGAAACTTAACTCTAACGGACAAAACGGCGGGAAAAAATTCTACGCTGTGCAGATCGGTGACCAACTCTATCCAGTTGCCGATGGCTTGGCAGGTCCGGGCACTGGAGGCCTCGCCTCGCTGGTGCCGGTTACGGGATTTCCTTCCGATCAACCGTCCGGGTTTCCGCGCCAGGCTTGGACGCTTGTCTACTTCAGCGATGCCACGCGAGATGAGATTGGCCTGTATCCGAACGTTGCCGCACCAGCGGGCGGCGTGGCGCCGGCCTCTCTGGCCTGCCTGAGTTCGCTCAACGCCGATCTGTCCGGAGACTACACGTTCGGCGGCTGAACGACGCGCTGCATGCCTGTACTGCACACGCCCTCATCCTGGCTCGGAACTTACTGCCCGTCACTCGGCGGGCAGTTTGCTTTTCTGGATCCAGTGTCGTGGCAGACCCACCAGTTGAACGCGGATGCTTACAGCGTCCTGGAAGAAGCTGCATTTGCCATCGAGCAGCAGCAGCTCGATGCCTTCCTGGCCGATGTCGAGGCAGCCGGGGGCTGGCCACCCGGACTGGAATTCCTCGTGCGCTCGTTGACCACACTCGGCGAAGAGCAGACGTACACCACATGAGCAGCCCCGCCACTGCCTGCCGTGTGCTGGATGTCGGCGCTGCGCGCCTCGCGGTGATCTCGCCGATCGCCAGCTTTCACGCCCAGCTCGATGCTGTCTATCCATACATGGACGTCATCGCTGACGAGGGTTTCGCCGACGTCCGGGTATCCCTGTTACCCGAGACACGCGTGCTGCCCGGTCGGCGCCAAGCCCGGCTGTGGTCGGAAGGCGATTGCCCCTTCGAGCCCTATCCCCTGAATGCAGCCTTGCCCCTTTTCGAGTGGGGTAGCAACTGGCTGTTGTCCCAGCGCCTCAACGCGTATCTGCTCCTTCACGCCGGCGTGCTCGCACGCGACGGACAAGCGCTGATCCTGCCTGCCGCGCCCGGCTCGGGAAAGACGACGTTAAGTTGCGCGCTGCATCTGGCGGGATGGCGCTTTCTCTCAGATGAATTCGGCGTGGTGGACATCGAGCGGCGGGAAGTCCTGCCCATGGTTCGACCCGCTCCACTCAAGAACGCCTCGATCGAGGTCATGCGCGCGCGTGCGGGCGCCCGGCTCGGGCCGCTCTTCCCCGGCACCCGAAAAGGCGATGTAGCCCATTTCATACCCAATCGACAGAGCTTCCAGGCGCGTCATGAGCGCGCGACACCGAGGCTCGTCGTTTTCCCCCGCTTTACCCCCGGGGCAGCGCTGTCCTGCGTCTCGCTCAACCCAATGCAGGCCGTACTCGGCCTTGGTCAGAACAGTTTCAATTACCAGGCTCTGGGCACCGCGGGGTTCGAGACTGCGATTGCGCTCGCACGCACCACGCGCGCCTACAGGCTCACGTATGGCGACCTGGATGAAGCCATCGCGCAGATCGAGCATCTGTTTGTGAGCACCGCATGATTTCGCATCTGGACGCCGAATTTGCACTGCTGGCCAGCGGTCTGCGTTCACCGCTCGAGATCGAAGAACCAACCTGGGACCGGGTCCTTCGCATGGCGCGGGCCAGCGGCCTCCATGCCCGCTTGGCCTGCGCCAACGAGGACAATCCCAACGTTCCCGAGTGCGTCCAACGCCACCTCCTCTCGGCTCGCCGCATCGCGGCCTACCGTGCGCAAATGGTTCGCGCCGAACTATTCCACCTGGCACCGTTCTGCACGCCAGACCTCCCCGTCGTCGTGCTCAAGGGCGGCGCTTATCTGCTCCAGCAGCGGCGTATGGCCAGAGGACGCTTTGCTGCGGACGTAGACCTTCTCGTTCCTGCAGACCAGCTGCAAACCATGGAGGCACGACTGCGGGCTGCCGGATGGGGGGGCGCGAAACTCAGTCCGTATGACGAGCGCTACTACCGCGACTGGAGCCATGAAACCCCACCGATGCGCTTTCCCGGCCGCAATCTCGAGGTGGACCTGCATCACGCACTGACGCCAGTGACCGGTGACCTCGCATTCGATTCGTCGACGCTGTTCGAGCGCAGCGAACCGATTCGCGGCACCCCGTTCAGGGCGCTTTGCCCGGAAGATCAGCTACTGCATGCGTGCCTGCATTGCTTTCACGACGGCGACCTTGCCCTGCGCGTGCGAGAAGTCGTGGATATCGACGGATTGATTCGCGAGTTCACGCGCGACGATCGCTTCTGGGACAAGGTCGTGGCACGTGCGCACGAACTGAAACTCACCCGCCCACTCTGGTATGGGCTGCATTTTGCAGGAGCCTGGCTGGACTGCCCCGTTCCCGAATCGGTCATGAACAGCCTCCCGGCCCCTTCAGCTCCGGCACGCAAGCTCATGGACGCACTGCTACCGCTCGCAATGCTGCCCTTGCACCTGGATGGCCCACCGCCGCCAAGCGTTCGTCTTGCGCGCAAAACCTTACTCGCGCGCTATCACCTGATGCGCATGCCGATGCACCTCCTGATACCGCACCTGGCAAGGAAGGCGATGCTGCGCCTGCGTGGAAGCCGTGAGGAAAAAAAAGGAGCGCCCGACAACGGCGCCCCCTGAGTCAAGTTCGGCTCGCGTCCGGGCGGGTCATGCGCTCACTCGCCCACCACCCCCGCATCCTTCAGCACCTGCAGCAGCTCGCCGCTCTCGTACATCTCGCGCATGATGTCGCTGCCGCCAACGAACTCGCCCTTCACATAGAGCTGCGGAATCGTCGGCCAGCTGGAGAAGTCCTTGATGCCCTGGCGGATGTCGTTGTCGGCGAGCACGTTGACCGCGAGCACCTCGCGCACACCACAGCCCTTGAGGATCTGCACCGCGGTGGAGGAAAAGCCGCACTGCGGGAACTGGGGCGTGCCCTTCATGTAGAGCACCACGTCGTTGGTGGTGACCTGATCGCGGATGACGTCCTGGATGTCCATGGTTGTTACCTGAAAAGTCGAGTTAAACAGTCGGGAATTCTAGGCGGCGGGGCTGGATAGCGTCAACAGGTGATGCAGTGCTCAGCCCCTGCGGCCCAGCCAGCGCCCACCGCTCACACGCTCGATGCCCGCAAGGTCGGTCCATGAGGCGATCGCAGCGAAGCCGGCATCGGCGAGCAGGCTGCGCGCGGCGACGGACTGGTCGTAGCCGTGCTCGAGGAATAGCCAGCCGCCGTCGATCAGGCGCGCCGGTGCGCCGGCGACGATCTCGGCAAGATCATCCAGACCCTGCGGGCCGGCGGCCAGGGCGCTGCGGGGCTCGAAGCGCACATCGCCCTGCTCCAGGTGCGGGTCGGCGGCGGCGACGTAGGGCGGATTGGAGACGATGAGGCCGAACTGCTCGTCGCCGAGCGCGGCGAACCAGTCGCTCTGCACGAAAGACACGCTCGCGCCCAGCTTCGCGGCATTGGCCATCGCCACCCACAAGGCCTCGCGCGAGCGGTCGAGCGCGATCACATCGGGCGTATCCATCTCCAGCGCCAGCGTCACCGCGAGCGCGCCGCTGCCGGTGCCCATGTCGAGTACGCGCACGCCGCGTTGCCCGGCAAAATGGGCGAGCGCGAGCTCGACCAGCAGCTCGGTCTCGGGCCGTGGAATCAGCACCGCGGGCGTGACCATGAACTCGCGGCCGTAGAACTCGCGCGTACCGGTGAGATAGGCCACCGGCTCGCCGGCCACGCGGCGCTCGACCAGGCTGCGGTAGTTCGCCCAGTCCTCATTGACCAGCTTGTGCTCGGGCCATGCGACCAGGCGTGCCGCCGGGCATTGCAGCACGTGGCGCAGCAGCACGCGCGCGTCCATCTGGTCGATCTGCGTGCGCGCCCAGGCGAGCGCGCCGGCGATGTCGACCGCGTCTGCGGGCGGTGGGGTGCGCGTGTTCATCAGTCGTCTGCCAGCGCGGCGAGCAGGCTGGCCTGGTGTTCCAGGGTCAGCGCGTCGATGAGTTCGTCGAGCTCGCCCTGCATCACCGCGTCGAGCTTGTACAGGGTGAGGTTGATGCGGTGGTCGGTGGCGCGCCCCTGCGGGAAGTTGTAGGTGCGGATGCGCTCGGAGCGGTCGCCGCTGCCGACCAGGCTCTTGCGCTGTGCGGCTTCGGCGCTCTGCTGCGCGCGCACCTTGGCGTCGTACAGGCGCGCGGCGAGCACCGCCATCGCCTGCGCCTTGTTGCGGTGCTGCGAGCGGTCGTCCTGGCACTCGACGACGATGCCGGTGGGGAGGTGCGTGATGCGCACCGCGGAGTCGGTCTTGTTGATGTGCTGCCCGCCCGCGCCCGAGGCGCGGAAAGTGTCGATGCGCAGGTCGACCGGGTTGATGTCCACCGCCTCGACCTCGTCGGCCTCGGGCAGCACTGCCACCGTGCACGCGGAGGTGTGGATGCGGCCCTGGGTCTCGGTGACCGGGACGCGCTGCACGCGATGGCCGCCCGATTCGAACTTGAGCTTCGAGTACGCGCCGTTGCCAACCACGCGCACGATGACTTCCTTGTAGCCGCCGAGGTCGGATTCGCTCGCCGACACGATCTCCACCTTCCAGCGCTGGCGCTCGGCGTAGCGGGTGTACATGCGCAGCAGGTCGCCGGCGAACAGCGCCGCTTCGTCACCGCCGGTGCCGGCGCGGATCTCGAGGAAGAGGTTGCGCACGTCGTTGGTGTCGCGCGGCAGCAGGGCGCGCTGCAGGTCGGCTTCAAGCTCGGCGATGCGGGCCTCGCCGGCGGCGAGTTCGAGCTCACCGAGTTCGCGCATCTCGGGGTCGGCGAGCAGCTCGTGCGCGGTGGCGCAGTCGGCCTCGGCCTGGCGGTAATGGTGATAAAGGAGTACCACCGGCTCGATCTCGGCGCGCTCGCGGGACAGGTCGCGGAAAGTGTTCATGTCGCGCGCGGCGTCCTCGGACGCAAGCGCGCGGTCGAGCTCTTCGAGCCGGTTGGCGAGGTGTTCGAGTTTGTCGCGGATGCGCTGCTTCATCGTGATGAGCGGATGCGCACGCGCCGCCCACGCGGGCGGCCGGGCGCACACCAAGGGCCCTAGTGGTGGTCGCGGGACAGGTTGAAGAGTTCGCGCACCACGCGGCCGGCTTCGGCCTTGTGGTCGCCTTCGGCCTGATTGAGGAAGCGGGTGGGGCCGTGAATCAGCTTGTTGGTGAGGCCGTGCGACAGGGCCTCGAGCACGCGCTGCGGGTCCTCGCCCTTGGCGAGCAGGCGCACCGCGCGTTCGAGCTCGGCCTGGCGCAAGGATTCGGCGTGCTCGCGCAGCGAGCGGATCACCGGCACCGCATCGCGCGCCGACATCCAGTGCAGGAAGCCGTCGACCCGGGTGTCGATGATCTGCTCGGCCTCGACCACCGCCTGCTGGCGCGATTCCATGCCGGCCTCGACCACCTGGGCCAGGTCATCGACCGTGTACAGGAAGATGTCGTCGAGCTCGGAAATCTCGGGTTCGATGTCGCGCGGCACGGCCAGATCGACCATCACCATCGGGCGGTGGCGGCGCGCCTTGACCGCGCGCTCGACCATGCCCAGGCCGACGATCGGCAGCGGCGCGGCCGTACAGGACACCACCACGTCGAAACGCGGCAGCGCCTCGCCGATCTGGTCGATACGCATGGTGCTCGCGCCGAAGCGTGCGGCCAGCGCCTGCGCGCGCTCTTCGGTACGGTTGGCCACCGTCATCGACTTGGGCTTGGCGCCGCCGAAGTGGGCGGCACAGAGTTCGATCATCTCGCCGGCGCCGATGAACAGCACATGCTGGTCGGCGACACGTTCGAAGATGCGCTCGGTCAGATGCACCGCAGCGGCCGCCATCGACACCGTGTTGGCACCGATCGCGGTGGTCGAGCGCACCTCCTTGGCAACTGCGAAGGTGTTCTGGAACAGCTTGTGCAGCAGCACGCCCATGGTGCCCGCCTCTTCGGCGTGGCGGACGGCATCCTTGACCTGACCAAGGATCTGCGGCTCGCCGATTACCATCGAGTCGAGCCCGCTGGCCACCCTGAACACGTGACGGATCGCGTCGCGCTGCGGATAGGAATACAGGTAGGGCGAGACTTCGGTGAGCGCGAGGTGATGGAAGCGCGCCAGCCAGTCGGCGGCGTGCTGCGGCTGTTCGGCCGCAAAGTAGAGTTCGGTGCGGTTGCAGGTCGACAGGATGGCCGCCTCACGCACCGAGTCCGCCCGCGCCAGATCATGCAGGGCCTGATCCAGCCGCTCAGGCTGGAACGCAACGCGTTCGCGGATCGCGAGCGGTGCGGTATGGTGATTCAGGCCAAGGGCGAAGAGTTGCATGCGGAACTGGGTTCGGTCGGGGCGGAGCGCATTATAGCATCGCGAAACTGCCCCAAAATTGAGCCGAATCAGCCACTTCTGGCCAGATCGACAACCGCAAAGCAAATGGGCCGACACGAGGTCGGCCCATCTTCGGATTCTGGTGGCCAGTCGCGGAATCGAACCACGGACACGCGGATTTTCAATCCGCTGCTCTACCAACTGAGCTAACTGGCCAACGAGGTCCGCATTATAGCCATAGATCTTCCGCTGTCAAAGGCCTGGCGCGATTTTTTCTACCTGCCCCGGCATCGTCGATGCGCTCACTGCAGCGCGTCGTGATCTCCCTGCACCAGCGGCGGTGGCTGCAGGTGGCTGCGCGGGAAGACCACCCGCGCCAGGGTGCCCTGCCCGCCCGGATTGGCATCGAGCGTGACTGTAGCGCGATGCAGGTCGGCGATCTCACGCACGATCGGCAGGCCCAGCCCGGAGCCGTCGACGCCGCTGCCCAGCACGCGATAGAAGCGCTCGAACACCCGTTCGCGGTCGGCATCGGGAATGCCGGCCCCGGTGTCCTCGACCTCAAGGATGGGCGAGCCCGCGAAGCGCGTGCGCGCGGTGACGCTGCCGCCGCGCGGAGTGTATTTCACCGCATTGTCGACCAGATTCTTCACCATCTCGCGCAGCAGCACCGGGTTGCCCTCGACCAGCAGCTCTTGCTCACCACCTTCCACGCCGAGATCGATCTGCTTGGCCTGTGCGCGCGGAAACAGCTCGAGCGCCACCTCGCGGACCACGGCATCGAGGCTCACGGTCTCGACCACGTAAAGCTTCTCGAAGCTCGCCTCGGCACGGGCGAGCGACAGCAACTGGTTGATCAGGTGCGCGGCGCGGTCGGTGCTCTCCGCAATCCGCGTGAGCGACTCGCGCAACTGCTCGGGGTCGGTCTCGTGCATCGCCAGGTCGGTCTGCATCTTCAAGCCGGTGAGCGGCGTGCGCATCTGGTGCGCCGCGTCGGCGATGAAGCGCTGCTGGGCCTGCAGATTCTCTTCCAGGCGCGCCATCATGTCGTTGTAGGCGATGATCAGCGGGCGCACCTCTTCCGGCACGGTAGACGGCTCGACCTGCGAAAGGTCGGTGGGCCGGCGACGTCGGATCAGGCTCTGCAGCCGGTTGAGCGGAGCAATGCCGCGGCTCAGACCCACCCAAACCAGCACCACCGCGAGCGGGATGATGGCGAACTGCGGCAACAGCACCCCGGTGACCACGCGCGATGCCAGGTCGGTGCGCTTGTTGCGCGTCTCGGCGACCTGAACCAGAACGAGGGCGTCGGACACCTCCGGCGCCGGCCGCAGGTAACGGTAGGCGACGCGGACCTCCTCTCCGTGAATGAGCGCGTCGCGCAGCAGCACGTCCTCGCCGATCAGCGACACCGGCACGGGGGCCGACGGAATGTCGGCATCGCCGGTGATGGTCGCGCCCTTGTCGTCAGCCACCTGGTAATAGACCACGTCGTCCTGGTCGGCACGAAACAGCGCACGCGGCGGCGCCGGAAAATGCACCACGACCTGACCGTCTTCCACCGACACCAGGCGCGCCAGCGCACGCACGCTGTCGGCCAGCGCAAGATCGTAGGGCTGGTTGGCGATGTTGTCGGCGACGTTGTGGGTGACGATGATGGAGATCGGCCACAGGAACAGCAGGGGCGCGAGCATCCAGTCCAGGATCTCGCCGAACAGCGAATTCGGCGGGCCGGACTTGCGCGGCGGGTTGCCCCCCCGGTCGTTCTTAGGCTTTCGCCGCCGGGACAGCATCGGGGTTTTCCAGGCAGTACCCCAGGCCGCGCACGGTCACGATGCGCACGCCACTGTCCTCGAGCTTCTTGCGCAGGCGGTGGACGTAGACCTCGATCGCGTTGCTCGACACCTCCTCGCCCCAGCCGCACAGGTGGTCGACCAACTGATCCTTGCTCACCAGCCGCCCCACCCGCAACAGAAAGATCTCGAGCAGGCCGATCTCGCGCGCGGACAAGTCCACCAACTGGCCGCCAATCTTGACTACCCGGTCGGCCTGGTCGTAGCTCAACTGGCCGATCTCGATGCAGCGCGGCTGGCCCGTGCCGCGGCGAGTCAATGCCCTGACGCGCGCCTCCAGCTCGGGCAGCGCAAACGGCTTGGTGAGATAGTCGTCCGCGCCGGCATCGAGCCCGCGCACACGGTCGTCAACGCCGTCCTGCGCGGTGAGGATCAGCACCGGCTGGGCGGACTTGCGCGCGCGCAGGCGCTTGAGCACATCGATGCCGTTCATGCGCGGCAGGCCCAGATCGAGGATGAGCAGGTCATAAACCTGACTGGCCAGCGCCGCATCCGCTTCCATGCCATCGCCCACATGATCGACGGCGCACCCACCGCGCCGCAACGCGCGACATATGCCGTCCGCAATCACCGGGTCGTCTTCTGCCAACAAGATACGCATAGATTCCGGGCTGTAAGTTGGTTGTAAGCGGAGGTTTCGAGAATGACCTCGCTGTTCTCCTTTTGCTCGGTCTTCGGGAACGTTGACGCTCGCGCAGAAGCGTTCCGGGGAGTGCGTGCCCGATCAGGCGTGCGCGCTCCCCACCGACTTTTCTCCCCTGAAAACCGCTGGATTATCCCACGCTTCGGCGCCCTTCGTGCGGCTGGCCACGCCGTGGGAGCGAGCGCGCCCGCGAATCGGGCGATCGCGACCGCAGCATTCGCGGGCAAGCCCCACCAGGGAAAGCGCGGCGCTCGGCAGGGTGGTGAACGACAAACAGCCCCGAGCGGGGCTGTTTGTCTTGTTGCGAGCGAGCGGGACCCGCGAAGGCGTCCCGCAAGGCTGGGCGAATTACATGCCCATGCCCATGCCACCCATGCCGCCCATGCCACCCATGTCGGGCATGCCACCGGCCGGCTTGTCTTCGGCCAGTTCGCCGACCATGCAGTCGGTGGTCAGCATCAGGCCGGCGACAGACGCGGCGTTCTGCAGCGCGGTGCGGGTGACCTTGGTCGGGTCCAGCACGCCCATCTCGACCATGTCGCCGTACTCGCCGGTGGCGGCGTTGAAGCCGTAGTTGCCCGTACCTTCGACAACCTTGTTCACCACCACGCTCGGCTCGTCACCGGCGTTGGCGACGATCTCGCGCAGCGGCTGCTCCATCGCGCGCAGCACGATCTTGATGCCGGCGTCCTGGTCGTGGTTGTCGCCCTTGAGCTCGCCCAGTGCAGCACGCGCACGCAGCAGCGCAACACCACCGCCCGGGACGATGCCCTCTTCCACTGCAGCGCGGGTGGCGTGCAGGGCGTCTTCGACGCGGGCCTTCTTTTCCTTCATCTCGACTTCGGTGGCAGCACCGACCTTGATCACGGCAACGCCGCCGGCCAGCTTGGCCACGCGTTCCTGCAGCTTCTCGCGGTCGTAGTCGGAGGTGGCTTCCTCGATCTGCACGCGGATCTGCTTGACGCGGGCTTCGATGCGCTCGCCCTGGCCGGCGCCGTCGATGATGATGGTGTTTTCCTTGCCGACTTCGATGCGCGCAGCCTGGCCAAGATCCTCCAGGGTAGCCTTCTCGAGGGTCAGGCCGACTTCCTCGGCGATGACCTGGCCACCGGTGAGGATGGCGATGTCTTCGAGCATGGCCTTGCGACGGTCACCGAAGCCCGGGGCCTTGACGGCGCAGGTCTTGAGGATGCCGCGGATGTTGTTCACCACCAGGGTGGCGAGCGCTTCGCCTTCGACGTCCTCGGCGATGATCAGCAGCGGACGGCCCGACTTGGCGACTTGCTCGAGCACCGGCAGCAGGTCACGGATGTTGGAGATCTTCTTGTCGAACAGCAGGACGAAGGGCTGCTCGAGGATGGCAACCTGCTTCTCGGGGTTGTTGATGAAGTAGGGCGACAGGTAGCCGCGGTCGAACTGCATGCCTTCGACGACGTCGAGTTCGTTCTGCAGCGACTTGCCGTCCTCGACGGTGATCACGCCTTCCTTGCCGACCTTGTCCATGGCGCGGGCGATGATTTCACCGATGTCCGCGTCGGAGTTGGCGGAGATCGAGCCGACCTGGGCAATTTCCTTGTTGGTCGAGCACGGCTTGGACAGCTTCTTCAGCTCTTCGATGGTGGCGATGACGGCCTTGTCGATGCCGCGCTTGAGGTCCATCGGGTTCATGCCGGCGGCGACGAACTTCATGCCTTCGCGCACGATCGACTGCGCCAGCACGGTGGCGGTGGTGGTGCCGTCACCGGCGATGTCCGAGGTCTTGGAAGCGACTTCCTTGACCATCTGCGCGCCCATGTTCTCGAACTTGTCCTTCAGCTCGATTTCCTTGGCGACCGACACACCGTCCTTGGTCACGGTCGGGGCACCGAACGAGCGCTCGAGCACGACGTTGCGGCCCTTCGGGCCCAGGGTCACCTTGACCGCGTTGGCCAGGATGTTGATGCCAGCAACCATGCGCTCGCGCGCCGAATCACCAAACTTGACTTCTTTAGCAGCCATTCTTCAGAACTCCGGAATTGTTTCGATTAGCGGTGGGTGATGCGGGGGAGGCTCAGGCCTCGACCACGCCCATGATGTCTTCCTCGCGCATCACGAGGAGCTCGTCGCCTTCGACCTTCACGGTCTGGCCGGCGTACTTGCCGAACAGCACCTTGTCGCCCACCTTGACAGCCATCGGACGGACCTTGCCGTCGTCGAGGATCTTGCCATTGCCGACGGCCAGCACTTCGCCCTGATCGGGCTTTTCACCGGCGCTGTCGGGGATCACGATACCGCTGGCGGTCTTGCGTTCGGCTTCCAGACGCTTGACGATCACGCGATCGTGCAGGGGACGAATCTTCATCGAGTTCTCTCCTAACTAAGGTTCAACTGTTTGGGTTGATGAAACATGCGGAACGAGCCCGCAAAAAAGGAATCTGCAGTGACTTCGGACGGACTACAGTCCGTCGCTCGACGCTTGTTAGCACTCACTGCCAACGAGTGCTAATAATAGGGACGGGTTCCGGGGATTTCAAGTGCGCCATCTGTTAACTTTTTTCTTCGCCGTGCTGGTGCTGGGCGCAGTCACCCCGCAAGCAGCCGCTACCGCCACGAAATGGCAGGGCGCGGCCTTCGAGGGTGACCGCGCGAGCCTCGCCCGCCTGGCCGCCGCCGGCGCAAAGGTCGTGCGCGTTTATCGCCAGTCCGATGCCTGGGTGCTGGACGAAGCGCAGCGCCTCGGCATCAAGGTGCTGATGGGGCTGTGGGTCGAGCATCCGCGCCACGGCTTCGACTACACCGACGCAAAGGCGGTTCAGGCACAGGAGGCGGCCCTGCTCGAGTTCGTCGCCCGTCACCGCACACACCCCGCACTGCTCGCCTGGGGCGTCGGCAACGAAATCGAGACCGGCGCCGCCGACCCGCTGCCGCTGTGGCGCGAGGTCGATCGCCTCGCCGGCCGCATCAAGCAGCTCGACACCGCGCATCCGACCGTGATGGTGGTAGCCGACACCGGCATGGACGCCTTCCGCACCCTGGCCGGCTGCTGCCCGAACGTCGACCTGCTCGGCATCAACGTTTACGCGGGTGCGGTGTTCGACCTGCCGCAGCGCCTGCGCGACGCCGGCATCACCAAGCCGGTGGTGATCGCCGAACTCGGCCCGCTCGGCCAGTGGCAGGCCGGTCGTAAACCGTGGGGTGCGCCGGTGGAGCTCACCAGCACCGAGAAGGCACGCTTCTTCACCGAAGCGCTGGCCTTCCTAAAGGATCAACCGCAGATCCGCGGTGCCCTCCCCTTCCTGTGGGGCGCCAAGCAGGAACAGACCGCCACCTGGCACGGCCTGCTGCTCGCCGACGGCAGCGCCACCGCGATGAGCGACGCACTTGCTGCTGCATGGGGACGACCGGTCGCGGCGCCAGCCCCGCTGGTCCGCGGCATCGGCATCGGCGCAGACGAATTCGCCGCGGGCGCGGAGATCTCCGCCGGCATCGACGCCGCCGCCCACGACGGCACGCCACTCACGACCGAGTGGGCGGTGTTCGCCGAAGCCACCGACCTGCGCAAGGGCGGCGACGCGGAGGCGCCACCGGCGCGCATCGACGTGCGTGTGCTGCATGCGGACGCCGCCACCATGCGCTTCGTCGCCCCCGCACAGCCCGGCGCCTATCGCCTCTTCATCACCACGCGCGACCGCGGCGGCAAGGCCGCGACTGCAAACCTGCCGTTTCGGGTGCGCTGATCGCCCAGGCCGAACTGACGCTGACGGGAAAGTACGCGAGCCGACCTGCTCGCCAGCCCCCGAGGACAACATCCGCTGACAAGTCGAGTTCGACAGCCGCGTGCGCGCACGCTTAAGATCCGTGCCATCCAAAAAGAACGGAATCCCGCACACATGAAAACCCGACTCCTCGCTCCCGCCCTCCTTGTTCTCTCCCTCGCCGCAAGCGCATACGCCGGTGGCTCAACCGCAATCGGCGGCGCCGTCGGTGGCGCGGCGGGCGCCGTGATCGGCGAAGCCGTTGGCGGTCGCGAGGGCGCGATCATCGGTGGCGCACTGGGTGGCGGCGTCGGCGCGGCAGCCGGCTACGACAACGAACGCGATGGTCGTCGCGTCCGCGATGGCAGGCGCTACGAGGAGCGCGGCGACTACTACGAAGACGACCGCCGCCATCGCGGAAGCGACTTCTGCCCGCCGGGCCAGGCCAAGAAGGGCCGCTGCTGAAGCTTCTCGCGCGCGGATTGAACATCTGGTGCCTGGCCGCGCGCATGGGCGGCTGGAGACGGGCATTCGCGGGCAAGCCTGCTCTCACAAACCCCCTTCAGTAAACCGCCACCCCGGACCGCCACCCCAGGCCACTATCCAACACCGCTCCGCAAGGCGTAGCCCCCGCGGCGCGGCCGGCTCAGAACGCGATCGCCACCCCGAAGTGGAGCCGCAAGCTGCGCTCCTGATGCCCCCAGGCGAGATCGATCGCGAGCGGCCCTGCCGGGCTGCGCCAGCGCGCACCCACGCCATAACCCACGCGCAGATCGAAGTCCTCGCGCGTATCGGTCGCGTCGCCGGCATCGACGAACACCGCGGTTCCCCACTGCGGCTTGAACCAATGCACGTACTCCGCGCTGGCGGTCGCGAGGTAACGCCCACCCACGGTGGCGTCGCCGTCCTTCACCCCCAGGCTCAGATAGTCGTACCCGCGCACCGACTGCGCGCCGCCGGTACGGAACAGGAAGGCCTGCGGAATTCCGTCGCGGCTCTCGGCCAGCGTGACGCCCGCCTCGCCGCGCACGATGAAGACGTCGCTGCCGCGCACCTGCTGATAGCGCACGAAGCGCGAATACAGGCGCAGGAAGTCCTGCTCGGCCAGCGCGATCTCCGGCCCACCGCCGACCTGGAATTCGAGCAGATAACCATCGGTGGGATCGAGCAGGTCGTTGACCGCGCGCTTGATCCACGTCCAGTTGGCGGTCAGCGTATTGCTCGTACGCGACTCGCCGCCTGCGGGCTCGATCTTCTCGTGCTGCAAGCGCAGCGCAAGCTGGGTCTCGATGTCGCCGCGCACCGTGGTGCGCGTGGCGCCCACGGCCTGCGAATCCACCTTCAGCCCTTCGAGATCGCTGCTTTCGGCGAGCGCCCCGAAGCTGTCGCGATGCTTGCCGCGCGGCGGCAGGAACACGTCGGCATACAGCGCCTGGCGCCGCTGCTCCACGCGCAGCCCGGTGGAAAACTCCCAGCCGCGCTTGCGCAGGTTCGAATCACGGTAGGTGAGCTCGACCCGCGCCCCGGTGTTGGTGGAAAAGCCCGCACCCACGCCGGCATAGCGCGGTAGCGCCTCGGTCACCTGCACCCGCACCGGCACCGCTGCCGCGAGCGCAGGGTCGCGCTCGATGTCGACGATCACCGAGCCGAAGTGCGGCGTGTTCTGCAAGTGGGTCTGGAAGGCGAGCAGCTCCTCACGGTCGTACGGCGAGCCCGGCTTCAGCTGGCTGTAGCGCTGGACGAGGTCGGCGGGCAGATATTCGATGCCCTCGACCTCGAGCTCACCCAGGTAGAAGGCCGGGCCGCTGTCGATGCGCATCTTCAGCCGTGCCTGCGCGGTCTCGGGGTCGATCTCGGCACGACTCTCGGCGATCCGGGCGGCCGCGTATGTGCGCGCACTCACCGTGTCGAGCAGCGCCCCCTTGGCGCCATCCCATGCGGACTGCCGGAACGGCTGCCCGACCGGGAGCCCCCAACTGGCACGCAGCAGTTCGAGGTAGGCCTGCCCGCCTTCGCCGCTGACGGCCAGATCGCCGGTGAAGGCGATGTCGACCGCTGCGATCACGGTACGCGGTCCAGGCTCCACCTCCAGCACCCAGTTGGCGGGGTCGTCCCGGTTGAAACGGATGCGCGGCGAAAAATAGCCTTCGGTGGCGAGCAGGTCGGCGATCTCGCGCCGGGCGCGCCGGGTCATTGCTGCACGATCGGCCTGCTGCTCCGGCAACTGCAATCCGTCGCGCTTGAGCAGGCGGACATGTTCCTCGAGCACCGGCCGCACCACATCCGGCGCTTCGAGACGGACCGTCAGCCGCTCCTGGCCGGCAGCCGGGGTGGCTGCAAGCGCCAGACCCAGCACCAGCACCGCACCAAGCCGGCGACCGCGCATGGACCGATCAGCCAGACCGCGCACGGATCTCAGGCGCCCTCGTGGTAACCAACCACGCGCTCAACTTCGTTCTTCGAGCCGAGGATCACCGGCACGCGCTGGTGCAGTTGCGTCGGTTGCACGTCGAGGATGCGCTCGCGCCCGGTGGACGCCGCACCGCCGGCCTGCTCGACCAGCATCGCCATCGGGTTGGCTTCGTACATCAGGCGCAGCTTGCCGCCCTTGTCACGGCACTTCTCGTCCATCGGGTACATGAAGATGCCGCCACGGGTAAGCACACGATGCACGTCAGCAACCATCGATGCCACCCAGCGCATGTTGTACTCCTTGCCCAGCGGACCGCTCTCGCCCAGCGTCATCTCGTCGACGTAACGCTTGACCGGCGGCTCCCAGTAGCGCGCGTTCGAGGCGTTGATCGCATACTCGTGCGTGTCGGCCGGGATGGTCATGAAGGGCTGGGTATAGATGAAGCTGCCCATCTCGCGATCCAGCGTGAAGCCGTGTACGCCCTTGCCGACCGTCAGCACGAACTGGGTCGAAGGTCCATACACCGCATATCCGGCGGCGACCTGCTCGCGCCCCGGCTGCAGGAAGTCGTCTTCGGTCGGCTCGGTGTGGTCGGGCGGATTACGCAACACCGAGAAGATGGTGCCCACCGAGATGTTCACATCGATGTTCGACGAGCCGTCGAGCGGATCGAACAGCAGCAGGAAGCCGCCCTTGGGATAGTCGAACGGAATCTGGTGAACCGTCTCGACCTCTTCCGAAGCCATCGCTGCGAGGTGGCCGCCCCACTCGTTGGCCTGCAGCAGGATCTCGTTGGCGATGACGTCGAGCTTCTTCTGCGCCTCGCCCTGCACGTTGTCGGTGCCGGCCTCGCCGAGCACCCCTGCGAGCGCACCCTTGGAGATGTTGACGCTGATCGCCTTCACCGCGCGCGCGACGACTTCGATCAGCAGGCGAAGCTCGGGATTGATGCGCCCGGCGCGCTGCTGCTCGATCAGGAACTGGGTTAGGGTGACTCGGCGCATTGGCAACTCCACGAAGACGTACAAGACGGACAGGCGCGAATTATCGCGGTTCCAGGCCACAAGCGCACGGACAAAAGTGCATCGACGGCGTCAACCCGGCGCGGCCCCGTGGTGTATCGACGCCGCACCAAGGGGTATCATCGACGCCGATCACGGCCATGCCGTCCACCGGCGCCATTCCTTGCACCCGCACACCCTCATCGCGCAACACCCGCGCACGCACGTCATGGTTCTCGGCGCCGGCCTGTCCGGCGTGACGACGGCGTGGTATCTCCAGCAGGCCGGTTTCCACGTCAGCCTGGTCGACCGCCAGCCCGAGGCCGCGCGCGAGACCAGCTTCGCCAACGGCGGACAGATCTCGATCAGCCATCCCGAGCCGTGGGCCAACCCCGGCGCGCCATGGCAGATTCTGCGCTGGCTCGGACGCGACGATGCCCCACTCAAGTTCCGACCCACACGCGACCCGGCGCAGTGGCTCTGGGGGGCGCGCTTCCTGCTCGAGTGCCTGCCGGCGCGCGCCCAGCGCAACACGCGCGCGGTCGCGGCGCTCGCCACCTGGAGTGGGCGCCAACTGCGCGAGCTGCGCGCGCGACTGGGGCTCGAGTATGACCAACTCGAGCGCGGCATTCTTCACCTGTTCTACAGCGCAGCCGAGTTCGCGCATGCGCCCGAGCGCGCGCGCGCGCTCAAAGCTTTCGGCATCGAGGCACGCCTGTGCAACAGGGACGCCTGCGTGGAGATCGAGCCCGCGCTCGCCGCGCAGGCTGCGACGCTGGCCGGCGGGATCTACGCCCCCGGAGACGAGTCGGGCGATGCCTTCCGGTTCACGCAGGCGCTCGCCGCCCATGTCGCCGCGCAAGGTGCAACGCTGCACTGGGATCGTGAGATCGTGCGTCTGCTCACCGCAAACAACAGCGATGACATCGTCGGCATGGAGGTACGGAGCGCCGATGGCCAGCTCGAAACCCTGCGCGCCGACGCCTACGTCGTCTGTCTGGGCAGCTACGGGCCGCGCCTGCTCTCGGCCCTGGGCGAGCGTCTGCCGATCTATCCGGTGAAGGGGTATTCAATCACCGCCCCGGTCGCCGACCCGGCGCGAGCCCCGAGCGTTAGCCTGACCGACGAGTCGCGTCGGATCGTGTGCTCGCGGCTCGGATCACGGCTGCGCATCGCAGGCACTGCCGAACTGAACGGCTTCGATACCCATGTCCGCCCGGAACGCATCGCCGGCATCCTGGCGTGGGCGCAAAACCGCTTCCCCGGGGCGATCGACATCGACCGCGCGGAACACTGGGCAGGATTGCGCCCCGCCACGCCGGGCAACGTCCCGCTGATCGGGCGTGGCCGCCGGACCAACCTGTGGTTCAACACCGGCCACGGCACGCTGGGGTGGACGCTGTCCTGCGGCTCGGCCGCGGCGCTGGCCGAGCTGATGTGCGGGCGTCGCCCCCCGGTGGACTTTCCCTTCCTCGCCGCCTGAGAGACGGCGCGGGCTCAGGCGGCGCCGGTCGCGGCTGCCGTGCTGGCCTCTTCGGGTGTATTCATGCTCGCACAGGCACAGCCCGCCCCACGCTGCTCACCGTCAGCCAGGGGCTTGAGCGCACCCTGCTCGACATCGAAACCGATCGAAGACAGATGGAAAGCGAGCGCAGCGTCCATGCCGTTCACGTGGTTCTCGAACCAGGCAGGCAGCTCCTCGATCAACCGACGACCGAGGAACATGTCGCCTCTTTCGACGCGCTTGCGGATGTCGTGCATGACGGCCAGCACGCGATCGTGCTCGCCACGGTGGCAGCCGGGAAAATCGACCGCCGCCATCCAACCGTTCTCGAGGTCGAAATGCGCCACGGTGTGCGCGATCAGGCGATCGAACGCGGGCAGGAAATCCTCGGGCGCTGCCGAGGCGACCGCGTTGTAGCACTCGACGAACTCGCGGTGCGTCTCGTCCATCTGCGCCAGGTTGTTCTCGAGCGCAGCGTTCCAGGTCAGGCTGGGCATTGGTGTTCCTTATTTGACGACCTTGAGGTGGCTGCCACGCGGCGGACGGGGCGGCGCATCAGCGGGCGCCTGCTCCTGGCGCCGTGCTGCGTCCGCTTCGGCCACGTCCTCGGCCCCTGCCGCATCCGCGTCCTCAACGAGTGACACATCGGCCTCCTCGCCGGCCTCGAGCGCGGGCTCGAAGGCCATGCCCTGCCCGTTCTCGCGCGCATAGATGGCGATCACGTTGGCAACGGGAATCACCAGCGAATGCGCCACGCCACCGAAGCGGGCCTGGAAGCTGATGTACTCGTTCTCCATCTGCAACTGGCCGGTCGCATCGGCCGCCAGGTTCAACACGATCTGGCCGTCACGGGCATAGCCGGGCGGTATGCGGGTGTTCTCGTCCACCAGGGCAGCGAGGTAGGGCGTGAAACCCTGATCCACACACCACTCCCAGATGGCACGCAGAAGGTAAGGCTTGGTCGAGACAGTGCTCATCGGGTCTCCGGCGGCCGTGCCGCAGCCCTTCGGGCGGCGCACGGCGTGGTTGCGATCGGGCGGGTCAGCGCCGCATGACCTTTTCGGAAGGGGTCAGCGCGTCGATGAAACCCTGACGGCTGAAGATGCGCTCGGCGTACTTCATCAGCGGAGCGGCGGCCTTGGGCAGTTCGATGCCGTAGTGCTCGAGACGCCACAGCAGCGGCGCGATCGCGACGTCGAGCATCGAGAACTCTTCGCCGAGCATGTATTTCTGCTTGGTGAACACCGGCGCGAGCTGGGTGAGGTGGTCGCGCACGTGAGTACGGACCTTGTCGACACCCTTCTGCGCAGCCTCGAGCGCCTCGAGGTGAGTGAACAACTCCTGCTCGAAGGTGTGCAGCAACTGGCGGGCACGGGCACGCATGATCGGGTCGGGCGGCATCAGTTGCGGATGCGGGAAGCGCTCGTCGATGTACTCGTTGATGATGTTGGCCTCGTACAGCACGAGGTCGCGGTCGACGAGCACCGGCACGCGGTTGTAAGGGTTGATGATCGCGATGTCTTCGGGCTTGTTGTAGAGATCGACGTCGATGACTTCGAAATCCATGCCCTTTTCGAACAACACGATCCGACAACGGTGACTGAAGGGGTCGGTCGTGCCCGAATAGAGGTTCATCATGGTGTTGCGACTCCGGAATTCAAAAGCAAAAGCGCACCACGCGTTTGTCGCGTGGTGCGTCTGGGTCAGGACCGCCCTAACCGGCCCGCGGGGCCGTGGCGACTGGGATCAATGAATGTCCTTCCAGTAGTTCTTCTTCAGCGCATAAGCGAGCACGAACATGCCGGCGAGGAAGATCAGCACGACGGTGCCGATCGACTTGCGCTTTTCGGCCACCGGCTCGCCCATCCAGACCAGGAACGACACCAGATCGGCGACCGCCTTGTCGTACTCGGCAGGCGCCAGCGTACCGGGCTTGGCGAGCGACAGTTCGATCGTCTTCGAGCCGTCCGCGTTATCGGTGACCTTGGCCGCCTGCTCGCCCTGGAGCTGCCAGAACACGTGCGGCATGCCGACGTTCGGGAAGATCACGTTGTTCCAGCCCGTGGGACGCTCGGTGTCGCGGTAGAACTGGCGCATATAGGTGTACAGCCAGTCGGCACCGCTACCGTCGCCCGAAGCGCGCTGGCGCGCGATCAGGGTCAGATCGGGGGGCGCAGCGCCGAACCACGCCTTCGACTCTGCCGGACGCGCCGAGATCTTCATCAGGTCGCCGACACGCTCGCCGGTGAACATCAGGTTGTCGCGGATCTCCTGCTCCGAAAGACCGAGATTGGTGAGCTGGTTGTAGCGCATGAAGCTCGCGCTATGGCAGCCCAGGCAGTAGTTCACGAACAACTTGGCACCGTGCTGCAGGGCAGCCGGATCAGTGCTGACCGGCGCCTTGTCGAGCTGTACAGAGGCCGCCGCCGCCATCGCCACCGCCGGCGCGAACAGCAGCACCGCCGCCGCCCGCTTGATCAGGTTGATTAGACGCTTGTTCATTTGAAATTCACCCTTTCCGGTTCGGGTTTGCACTTGTCAAGCTTGCTGTACCAGGGCATCAGCAGGAAGAAGGCGAAATACAGCACCGAGCAGATCTGCGAAACCAGCGTGCGACCCGGGGTCGGAGCCAGCACACCCAGGTAACCGAGGATGAAGAAGCAGATCAGGAAGATGACCAGCGCGATCTTGAAGATCGGACCCTTGTAGCGGATCGACTTCACCGGGCTGCGGTCCAGCCACGGCAGGAAGGCGATGATCACCACCGAAGCGCCCATGGCCACCACGCCCCAGAACTTCGCGTCGAGACCGAACAGCGGGTAGGTCACCGCGCGCAGGATCGAGTAGAAGGGCGTGAAGTACCACACCGGCGCAATGTGCGGCGGGGTCACCATCGGGTTGGCCGGGATGAAGTTGTTGTACTCGAGGAAGTAGCCGCCACCTTCAGGCATGAAGAACACGACCGCGCTGAAGAAGAACAGGAAGACCACGACACCGACGATGTCCTTCACCGTGTAGTACGGATGGAAGGGGATACCGTCGAGCGGGATGCCGCGCGCATCTTTCTTCTTCTTGATCTCGACACCGTCGGGGTTGTTCGAGCCGACTTCGTGCAGCGCGACGATGTGCGCGAGCACCAGGCCGATCAGCACCAGCGGCACGGCGATGACGTGGAAGGCGAAGAAGCGGTTCAGCGTGGCGTCGCCGATGACGAAGTCACCGCGGATCACGAGCGAGAGGTCCGGCCCGATGATCGGGATCGCCGAGAACAGGTTCACGATCACCTGCGCGCCCCAGTACGACATCTGTCCCCACGGCAGCAGGTAGCCCATGAAGGCCTCTGCCATCAGCGCCAGGAAGATCAGCGTACCGAACACCCAGATCAGCTCGCGTGGCTTGCGATACGAACCGTAGAGCAGGCCACGGAACATGTGCAGGTACACCACGACGAAGAAGGCCGATGCACCGGTCGAGTGCAGGTAGCGGATCAGCCAGCCACCCGGCACTTCGCGCATGATGTACTCGACGCTGGCGAACGCCACCGGGATGCCGGAGGCGTTGAGCGAGGCGTCCGGCTTGTAGTGCATGACCAGGAAGATGCCGGTCAGGATCTGGATCACCAGCACCATCAGCGCCAGGGAGCCGAAGAAGTACCAGAAGTTGAAGTTCTTCGGGGCGTAGTACTCGGTGAGGTGCCCCTTGATGGACGACGTGAGCGGGAAACGCTCGTCGATCCAGTTCAGTACAGCCTGGGATTTCGTGGTCATCGCTTATGCCTTCCCGTCTTCGCCAACAAGGATCGTGGTGTCCGCGAGGTAGTGGTGCGGCGGAATCTCGAGGTTGTCCGGCGCGGGCATGCTGCTGTACACGCGACCAGCCAGGTCGAAAAGCGAACCGTGGCAGGGACAGAGGAAGCCGCCGGGCCAGTCCGCACCCATGCCGCTCTCGGTGCCCATCTTGAACTTCTCGGACGGCGAGCAACCCAGGTGGGTACAGATGCCGACGGCAACGAGGAATTCCGGATTGATCGACCGGTGCTTGTTCTTGGCGTATTCCGGCTGCATCGGCTTGTCGGACGCCGGATCGCTGACCTTGTCTTCGGTCTTGTCGAGCGACGCCAGCATCTCGGGCGTACGACGCAGGATCCACACGGGCTTGCCGCGCCACTCCACCGTCATCATCTCGCCCGGTGCGAGCTTGCTCACATCCGCTTCTACCGGTGCACCGGCTGCCTTGGCGCGCTCGGACGGCGTCAGGCTGGCAACAAACGGCACCGCGGTCGCCACTGCGGCCACGCCGCCAGCGGCGGACGTTGCCAGCAGCAGTGTTCGGCGGCTGCTGTCCATCTTTTGATCAACGCTCATGACCCTCTTCCCAAAATGGAAAACGAAAGACCTGGATACAAATAACTGCCTGATTATATCGAAGACGCTGCAGCAGAGAAAGCGCAAACCGCGCATCTCCAGCAGGAACAAGGCTTTCCGCACGAAAACAGACGCTGGTCAGGGCGATCGGAATCGTCGCATTTTTGCAACGCAACATCGGGGCTCAGACAGATCGCCGCTCGACCAAAGCCTGCGCGATGGTGCCGGTATCGGTGTGCTCGAGCTCGCCACCGACCGGCACGCCGCGGGAGAGCCGGCTGACCTTCACACCCCGCGCCGAAAGCAGGGTGGCCACGGTATGCGCGGTAGCCTCGCCCTCGTTGGTGAAGTTGGTCGCGAGGATCACCTCGCGCACGCCCTCCTCGGTGGCGCGCGCGATCAGCTTGTCGAGCCGCAGTTCGCGCGGACCGATGCCGTCCAGCGGCGACAGCCGGCCCATGAGCACGTAATAGAGCCCGTTGTAGGACTGCGTCTGCTCGATCATCGCCAGATCGGCCGGCATTTCGACCACGCACAGCAGCGCAGGATCACGCCGCGGGTTGGCGCAGCGCTGGCAGACGGCTTCCTCGGCAAACGTGTTGCAACGCTCGCAGTGGCGCAGGACCTCGAGCGCATGCGTGAGCGCATGACCAAGCCGCGCCGCGCCGCGCTGATCGCGCTGAAGCAGGTGGTAGGCCATGCGCTGGGCCGACTTCGGCCCCACGCCGGGCAGGCAGCGCAAGGCCTCGATCAACTCATCGAGACTGGAGGGCGACATCGTGGCGGGGCGCTCAGAACGGCATCTTCATGCCCGGCGGCAGGTTCAGCCCGGCGGTCACGCCCGCCATCTTCTCCTGGGTCGCGGCCTCGACCTTGCGCACGGCGTCGTTGAGCGCCGCAGCGACCAGGTCCTCGAGCATTTCCTTGTCGTCCATCACCGACGCGTCGATCGACACGCGACGCACGTCGTACTTGCAGGTCATCTGCACCTTGACCATGCCCGCGCCGGACTGGCCCTCGACCTCGACCGAGGCGAGCTGGTCCTGCATCTTCTTCATGTTTTCCTGCATCTGCTGGGCCTGCTTCATCAGGCCGGCGATACCGCCTTTCATCATGGTGATTTCTCCAGTAAGTCGATTGTGGAAGGAATAGGGATCACAAGGGCTCGCACGCAGGTGCGCAAGCAACCCCGTCGGTGACGGCGGCCGCGAACCGGCGGGATTACAAAGGTTTCACCGTGCTCTCGACGAGCGTGGCGTCGAAACGTTCGATCAACTCACGCACGAAGGGGTCGGCCTCCAGCGCCGCCACCGCCTCGGCGTGGCGCGCGCGGCGTTCGATCGCATCGCGCTGGGCCGGCGTCTCGCTGGCGATATCGCCGACCTCGATGCGCACCTTCAACGGCCGCCCGAGCGCCGTCGAAAGCTGATCCTGGATGCGTTCGGCCGCGCCGCGGTTCATGTCGAGCAGGTGGCGGTGCGCGACCGACAGGCGCAACTGCAGCCCGTCATCGCCGCACTCGACCCATTCGCAATGCTGCGCCAGCTCGCGCACCAGCCCGCCGAACCCGAGGGCACGGATGAGGCCGCGCCAGTCGCCCAGCGCGAGCAACACGCTCGCGTCGCCACTGGCCCCAGTGGATGCGGACGCCGCAGGATCCTCAGCTGGCACGGGCGCAACCAGCGGCGCGCGCGTCCACGACTCGCTGGCCGGGCGCGATGACAGCTCGGGCTCCGGGGCGGGCACGCGCTCGCTCCGCGAGGGTCGCCCGTCGTCATCGGCATACGCCTCCGCCGGCAAGTCCTCCCACGGCGGCACATCGTGCTCGACCGCAGCCGCCGGCCCGGACGCCCGGCTGGGCGCAGCGGGGCGCCCATCCACGGGGGATTGCGCGCGAGCCGGCGAAGGCTCGGGACGCGTCTGCGCCGGCTCGGGATTCGCGGGCAAGCCCGCTCCCACGGAAGGCGCGGCGGATGCGGAGGGCGGTGCGGGATTCGCGGGCAAGCCCGCTCCCACGGAAGGCGCGGGCGGTGCGGGAGTCGGCGCGGAAACGGCCGGCGGCGCCGACACCTCCGGAGCAGCTGCGGCACCTCGCCCCGTGGGAGCGGGCTTGCCCGCGAACGAGCCCTGCCCCGTTCCCTGCCCCGTTCCCTGCCCGGCCCCGATCTCCCGCGCACGCCCCGCCGGCCCCGGCTGCACCCCCGGCCCACCAAGCGCCGCCGGCTGCTCGGGCCGGAACGCATGCAGGCGCAGCAGCGTCATCGTGAAACCGGTGTATTCGTCCGGCGCCAGCGGCAGCTCGTCCCGACCATGAATCGCGATCTGGTAGGCAAGCTGCAGGAACTCCGCATCGAAGCGCTCGACGTAGCCGAGGATGCGCGCGCGCTCCACCTCGTCGCCGATCGCCTCCGGCGCGTACTGCGCGAGCGCGATCCGGTGCACCAGCGTCGCCAGCGCCTGCAGCGCGGCATCGAAGGACAGGCTCCTCGCCTCCATGGCGTCAGCCACCGCGAGCAGCGCCGGCACATCGCCCGCGGCGAGCGCGTCGAGCACCGCATACAGATGGTCGTCGCCCACCGTACCCAGCATGTGGGTGACCTGCTCCTCCTCGAGCTTGCCCGCGCCGTGCGCGATCGCCTGGTCGAGCAGCGACAGCGCGTCGCGCATCGACCCCGCCGCCGCCTTCGCCAGGTGGCGCAGCGCGCCCGGCTCGAAGGCCACGCCTTCGGCCTGCAGGATCTGCGACAGGTGGTCGACGATGCGCCCCTGCGGCATCTGCTTGAGGTTGAACTGCAGGCAGCGCGACAGCACCGTCACCGGGATCTTCTGCGGGTCGGTGGTGGCGAGGATGAATTTCACATGCTCCGGCGGCTCTTCCAGCGTCTTCAGCATCGCGTTGAACGCATGCCCGGTGAGCATGTGCACTTCGTCGATCATGAAGACCTTGAAGCGCCCCTGCACCGGCGCATACGCCGCCTTGTCGAGCAGCGCCGCCATGTCCTCGACACCGCGATTCGACGCTGCGTCCATCTCGACGTAATCGGGAAAGCGGTCGGCGTCGATCGCGCGGCAGGCGCTGCACGCGTTGCAGGGCTCGGGCGTGATGCCGGTCTCGCAGTTGAGCGCCTTGGCCAGGATGCGGCTGATCGTGGTCTTGCCCACGCCGCGCGTGCCGGTAAACAGCCAGGCGTGATGCAGCCGCCCGGTGGCGAGCGCGTGCGTCAGAGCACGCACGACGTGCTCCTGACCGACCAGCGTGCCGAAGGACTTCGGCCGCCACTTGCGTGCGAGGACCTGATAGCTCATGGCGGGCGATTCTAGCAGAGCAAGGAGACGGGCTCGGGAGCTTGTTCGCCGCATGGGCAGGGCGAAGCGCGGCGAAAAATACGGCGCCGCGCGCTCGCGCGCCCCTCCGACGGCCCATGAGTCACAAATCGACGTGCACTGCGTCATTGTGATTGCCAGGCTGCGGCGCTACCCTTCGAACAGATATCGTTCATGGCCGTTTCGCCCCGGGGCGGAGCGGCCATTTTCAACAGGATCCGGTCCGCATGAACCACACCACCCTGCTCCACCACCTGATCACCGCTTCGGCCCAACGCAATCCCGACGCCCCCGCACTGACCTTCTCGGGCGCCACCCAAAGCTACGCCGAGCTCGACGCCGCCATCGCGCGCTTTGCCGCCGGCCTCGCTGGCCTGGGCCTCGAGCGCAGCGAGCGCGTCGCGATCTACCTCGACAAGCGCCCCGAGACCGTCACCGCCTTCTTCGGCACCAGCGCGGCGGGCGGCGTGTTCGTGCCGGTCAACCCGATCCTCAAGGCCGAGCAGGTCGGCTACATCCTGCAGGACTGCAACGTGCGCGTGCTGGTGACCTCGCCCGAGCGCTTCGCCACCCTGCGCGACACCCTTGCCACCTGCCACGACCTGCGCCACGTTGTGCTCACCGGCAAGGTCGATACGCTGCCCGAGCTCCCCGGCGCCAGCGTCGTGCGCTGGGACGCGCTGTGCGCCGCGCCGCCGGCAATCGGCCACCGCATCATCGACACCGACATGGCGGCCATCCTGTATACGTCCGGCAGCACCGGCCGGCCCAAGGGCGTGGTGCTGTCGCATCGCAACATGGTCGCCGGCGGCAAGAGCGTCGCCCAGTATCTGGAAAACAACGCCGGTGACACCCTGCTCGCCGCGCTGCCGCTGTCCTTCGACGCCGGCTTCTCGCAGCTCACCACCGCCTTTCATGCCGGCGCGCGCGTGGTGCTGCTCAACTACCTGATGCCGCGCGACGTGCTCAAGGCCGTCGAAAAGGAAAAGGTCACCGGCCTCACCGCCGTGCCGCCGCTGTGGATCCAGCTCTCGCAACTGCAGTGGCCCGAGACCGTCACCGAGCACCTGCGCTACATCGCCAACACCGGCGGGCGCATGCCGCTCGAAACATTGACGACCCTGCGCGCCATGCTGCCCAAGACCAAGCCCTTCCTGATGTACGGCCTCACCGAAGCCTTCCGCGCCACCTACCTGCCGCCGCCACAGGCCGACGTCCGCCCCGACTCCATCGGCAAGGCCATCCCCAACGCCGAGGTCATGGTGCTGCGCGAGGACGGCAGCGAATGCGCGCCCAACGAGCCGGGCGAGCTTGTGCAGCGCGGCGCGCTGGTCGCCATGGGCTACTGGAACGACCCCGACAAGACCGCCGAGCGCTTCAAGCCCCTGCCCGCCAAGTCCCCCGGCCGTCAGAGCGGGCTGGTGCTGCCCGAGATCGCGGTATTCTCGGGCGACACCGTGCGCCGCGACGAGGAAGGCTACCTGTACTTCATCGGCCGCCGCGACGAGATGATCAAGACCTCGGGCTACCGCGTCAGCCCCACCGAAGTGGAAGAGATCCTCTACGCCACCAAGCTGGTCGGCGAGTGCGCCGCCTTCGGTGTCGCCCACGACACGCTCGGCCACAGCATCGTCGTCATCGCCACGGCGCCGGCCGGCGGCACGCTCGACACCGCGGCGCTGCACGCCGAATGCCGCACCCGCATGCCGGCCTACATGGTACCCGGGCGCATCGAGGTGCGCGACGGCCCGCTGCCGCGCAACCCCAATGGCAAGATCGACCGCAAGACGCTGGCAAGCGAACTCGGAGACTGACGTGACTTTCGCGGGCAAGCCCGCTCCCACAGCAACCGCTGGCGCCAGCCCCCCTGTGGGAGCGACCGCCGTGGGAGCGGGCTTGCCCGCGAATACCGCAAATCGGCGCGCCACGACAGCAGGCAAGTCGGCAAGGTACGTCGCGACCGCAGTACTTGCAGCGATCGCCTGCACCTCCACCCACGCCGACACCCTGCGCGTCGGCCCCGGTGAGACCTTCACCCGCATCGCCGACGCCGCCAAGGCTGCCAAGGATGGCGACATCGTCGAGATCCTCCCGGGCGAATACCGCGGCGATGTCGCGACCTGGCGCCAGAAGAAGTTGCTGATCCGTGGCATCGGCGAACGCCCGGTGCTGATCGCCGACGGCAAGATCGAGCAGGGCAAGGCGATCTGGGTGATCGCCAACGGCGACATCCTCATCGACAACATCGAGTTCCGCGGCGCGCGCGCCGCCGACCACAACGGCGCCGGCATTCGCTTCGAGCGCGGCCGACTGGAGGTGCGCAACAGCGTCTTCATCGACAACCAGACCGGCATCCTCGCCGCCAATTTCGATGACGCCGAACTGATCGTCCGCGACAGCCTGTTTGCCCAGGCCCCCCAGCAGATGCAGTCGCTGCCGCACCTGCTGTACGTGGGCCGCATCGCCCGCTTCGAGGTCAGCGGCAGTCGCTTCCACCAGGGCTATCGCGGCCATCTGCTCAAGTCGCGCGCGCGCTACAACGACATCCGCTACAACCTCCTCTACGACGGCCCCCAGGGCGAGGCCTCCTACGAACTCGACCTGCCCAACGGCGGACTCGCCTTCGTGGTCGGCAACATCATCGGCCAGAGTGCCGCCACCCAGAACCCGACCATCGTCGCCTACGGCGCCGAGGGCAATGCCTGGCCCGAAAGTGCGCTCTACCTCGCCCACAACACCCTGCTCAGCGACCGCCACACCGGCACCCTGTTCCTGCGCACCTGGGCCGACCGCCTGCCGGCGGACGCCGAGATCGTCGGCATCAATAATCTCAGTGTCGGTCTCGGCAGCCTCACGCTGATCAACGGTGGCGACTACCGCGGCAATGTACCGCTGCCCCCCGGCACACTGCAGGACCCGGACACGCTCGACTTCCGCCCGCTCGGCGCCAGCTTGCTGCGTCATTTCACCTCGGCCGCAGGCGAGGCGCGTGGTGTGTCGCTGCAGCCGGAGGCTGAATTCGCCCTGCCGATCGGCACCCGGCCGCTCACCCCACCTGAAGCATGGCTGCCAGGCGCCGTGCAGCTAGGGTACTGAGCGGCGCCCCCCAACACAGGTGACACCGACAAAGGCGACACTGTGGGAGCGGGCTTGCCCGCGAAAAATGTTCGCCTGATCGTCGCATTCGCGGGCAAGCCCGCTCCCACGGTCATCCGGGCCACCGCGCGCCACAGTTCACTGACAATCCGCGCAGCATGGGGCATCATCCGGGCGGTTCAATGCAATACGGCCCCGAACGGTGGCCGATGGAGAAGATGGTGCGCGAACGATTCTGTGGAGTTCTCGGCACGCCCGACGCGGCGGCTTCCCTTCCCGGCCAGATGGCGCGGCTGCAGTTTCCTGCCGGCGCGCTGGCCTACCAGCCCGAGGTGACATCCTTCCAGGAGGGCGGCCGCATCTGCATCGCGCTGGGCCGGCCGCGCTTTCACGACGACGCCCTGCAGCAAATCAATACCGCGCAAGGCCCCGCGGCCGCCTGGGCGCAGGCCTTTGCGCGCTTCGGCGACGAGGCCGTGCAGCAGGCCGCCGGCCGCTTCTGCGTGGTCACGCTGGCCGACGACGGCCGCGAAGCCGTGCTCGCCACCGACCGCTTCGGCACCTGGCCGATCTGCTATGCCGAGCGCGACGGCCGGCTGCACTTCTCCGACCGCGCCGACACCGTGCCTGGCATCGCGCGCAAGATCGCCCCGCAGGCGGTGTTCGAATACCTCTTCTTCCACATGATCCCGGCGCCGACGACCGTTTTCGACGGCGTCGTGCGCCTGCCCCACGGCCATCTGCTCAAGTGGCAGGGCGGCAAAGCCGAATGCCGGCGCTGGTGGAATCCGCAGTTCGACGAACAAGGCAGCCCCAGCTTCGACGAAGCCAAAGCCCGCTTCCTGCAGATCATCGAGGACGGCGTGCGGCGCGAGGTCGACGGCACCAGCGTGGGCTGCTTCCTGTCCGGCGGCACCGACAGCTCCACCGTCACCGGCATGCTGTGCAGGGTGCTCGGCCAGCCCGCACGCGCTTACTCCATCGGCTTCGACGCCAGCGGCTACGACGAGATGGAGTACGCCCGCCTCGCCGCCAAACGCTTCGGCGCCGACCACCGCGAGTACTACGTCACCCCCGCCGACCTGGTCGACGGCATCCCCAAGGTCGCCACCCACTACGACCAGCCCTTCGGCAACTCGTCGGCGCTGCCGGGCTGGATCTGCGCCACGCGGGCGCGAGAGGACGGCGTCGAGCGCATCCTCGCCGGCGACGGCGGCGACGAGCTCTTCGGCGGCAACAGCCGCTACGCCAAGCAGCGCGTGTTCGGCTGGTACGACGGCGTGCCCGGCGTGTTGCGCCGCGGCCTGCTCGAACCGGCGCTGGCGCTCCCCGGCATGGACCGCATCCCGGTCACGCGCAAGGGCCAGAGCTACGTCGAGCAGGCGCGCGTGCCCATGCCCGACCGCATCCACATGTACAACATGCTGGTGCGCCTGGGCATGGAGAACGTGTTCGAGCCCGACTTCCTCGCCCGCGTCGACACCGGCCGCCCGAACGTCGAGCAGCGCGAAGTGTGGAAGGCGACCAACGCGCGCTCGCACATCAACCTGATGCTCAACTACGACTGGAAATACACCCTCGCCGACAACGACCTGCCCAAGGTCATCGGCACCACCGGCCTCGCCGGGGTGGAGGTGGCCTTTCCGCTGCTGTCGGACGAGCTCACCGACTTTTCCACCACGCTGCCGCCCGACTGGAAACTCAAGCGCCTGACCCTGCGCTGGTTCTTCAAGGAAGCGCTGCGCGGCTTCCTGCCCGACGAGATCATCGCCAAGAAGAAGCACGGCTTCGGCCTGCCCTTCGGCGTGTGGGCCTGCCAGCACCCCGGCCTCAAGGCGCTGG
This sequence comes from Thauera sp., assembly GCF_034003485.1. Lineage (GTDB taxonomy): Bacteria > Pseudomonadota > Gammaproteobacteria > Burkholderiales > Rhodocyclaceae > Thauera. The sequence goes on along the minus strand of NZ_JAVEYL010000007.1, from coordinate 93,881 downwards.
CCGCTGACGCGCTCGGCAGCTTCCGCAACCGCGGCATCGTCCGCCCGGGCTTCATCGACGAACTGCTCTCGGTGCACCTCCCCGCCCACCCGGGCTACTACGGCGAGATGGTCTGGATCCTGATGATGATGGAGTTCTGGATGCGCGAACATTTCGATGGAGTCGGACTCGACTGATCCGCGTCATTGAACTCAGCCACCGCCCGCCCACAAAGGCGGCTGACGACAAGGAAGCCCTCCATGAGCACCCTCCCCACCCCCGACCCCGACGCCATCCGCCATGCCCTGCGCCGCGTGATCGATCCCGAAGTCGGCGTGAACATCGTCGACCTCGGTCTCATCTACAAGATCGAAAGCAAGCCCGGTGAGCTCTACGTCGAGATGACGATGACCTCGCCCGCCTGCCCGCTCGCCGACATGATCCTCGACGACATCGACAGCGTGCTCGACCCGCTGGTGCCGCCCGAGGTGGAGATTCGCGTCGAGATCGTCTGGGACCCGCCGTGGACCCCGGACAAGATGGCGCCCGAGGCGCGCGAGCACTTCGGCTGGAAGAAATGAGCCCCCGCCGCATCGCGCCGATCATTCCTGCGCAGCGGCAGCGCATCCGCCGCGGCGGCTGGCGATGAACACCCTGCCCCCGCTCGCCCGCGTGCCGCTGCTGGTGCTCGGGCTCGCCTCGCTCGTCACCGGCGTGCTCGCCGGGCTCGCGCGCGTGGGCGTGAGCGTGCCGGACTTCGGTGCCATGCAGGCCGGCACTCACGCCGCGCTGATGATCTGCGCGTTCTTCGGCACGGTGATCAGCCTGGAGCGCGCGGTTGCCCTCGGCGGCCTGTGGCCCTTCCTCGGGCCGGCACTCGCGGGCGGCGGCGGCGTGCTGTTGCTGCTCGGTGGGCCGCTCGGGGTGGCGCAGAGCCTGTTCGTGCTCGCGTCCGCCGTGTTGCTGGGCGGCAGCCTCGTCGTCACCAGGAAGCAGATGGCACTCTTCACCGTCATGCTCGCGGTGGGTGCGGGCTGCTGGCTTGCGGGCAACCTGGTCTGGATCGGCACCGGCAACCTGCACGCCGCGATCCCCTTCTGGCTCGCCTTCCTCGTGCTGACCATTGCCGGCGAACGGCTGGAGCTCACCCGCTTTTTGCCCGCACGGCCCGCAGCAGCCCCAAGCTTCGTCGCCATAAGCAGTGTGATCCTCGCCGGCGCGCTGCTCGCGCCCTTCGCCGAAACGCTCGGCCTGGTGATCTTCGCCGCAGGGCTGCTCGCCCTCGCCGTCTGGCTGCTCGCCTTCGACATCGCCCGCCACACCGCCGGCCAGCACGGTCTCACCCGCTTCATCGGCATCTGCCTGCTCACCGGTTATGTCTGGCTCGGTGCCGGCGCGCTCGCCGGGCTCGCGGGCGGCTTCAGTCCGGCCAGCCCGCTGCACGACACCGCGATGCACGCAGTCGCCCTCGGTTTCGTGTTCGCAATGGTGTTCGGTCACGCCGCCATCATCTTCCCGGCCGTGCTCAAGGTGAAGATCCCGTATCACCCCTTCTTCTACGTGCCCCTGGCCCTGCTCCACCTGTCGCTCGCGCTGCGCGTGTTCGGCGGCCTGGCCGACCATCTCGCGCTGCGCCAATGGGGCGCACTCGCGAACGCCGCCACGCTCGCCGTGTTCATCGCCACCATGATCGCCAGCGTCATCCGCGGCAGCCGCCAGCCCGCCCGCCGCAGCGGACGCCGCACGACGTAAGCGGTGTAGCCGGTACAATCCCGCCCGACCCGCAAACCCTCCGAGCCCGCCATGACCGAGACCCGCCAGCCCCCCATCCACACCCCGATGTCGCAGTTTCGCAGCGAAGGCGGCGAGCTGCTCGTCAATGGCCAGCCGATCAGCCGCATTGCGGCGCGGGTGGGGCACACGCCCTTCTATGCGTATGACCGCAGCCTGCTCGACGCGCGCGTCGCACAGTTACGGGCCGCGCTGCCAAAGGAGATCAAGCTGCACTACGCGATGAAGGCCAACCCGATGCCGGCTCTGGTGTGCCACATGGCGCGCCTGGTCGATGGCATCGACGTAGCCTCGGCGGGCGAGCTGCTGGTCGCACTGGACGCGGGCGCCGATCCGCAGGAAGTCAGCTTCGCCGGCCCCGGTAAGACCGAGGCCGAGCTGCACCAGGCGGTGGCCGCCGGGATCCTGATCAACGTCGAATCCTTCCGCGAGGTGCCGATCCTGGCTGCGGCGCAGCAGACGCTCGGGCTGCCGGCGCGGGTGGCGGTGCGCGTCAATCCGGATTTCGAGCTCAAGTCCTCGGGCATGAAGATGGGCGGCGGGCCCAAGCAGTTTGGTGTCGATGCCGAACAGGTGCCCGAGTTGCTCGCCGAGGTCGGCCGCGCCGGGCTCGCGTTCGAGGGCTTTCACCTCTTCGCGGGCTCGCAGAACCTCAAGCCCGAATCGATCGTCGAGGCCCAGCAAAAGAGCTTCGCCCTTGCCTGCCGGCTGGCCGAACACGCGCCCGCGCCGGTCAAGTTCCTCAACCTCGGTGGCGGCTTCGGCATCCCCTATTTCCCGGGCGAACAGCCGCTCGACCTCGCCCCCATCGGCGCCAACCTCGCCGACATCGTCGAACAGGCCAAGGCCGCGCTACCCCAGGCCGAGATCGTCATCGAGCTCGGCCGCTATTTCGTCGGCGAAGCGGGGCTGTACGTGGCCAAGGTGCTCGACAAGAAAGTCTCGCGCGGGCTCACCTACCTGGTCACCGATGGCGGCCTGCACCACCACCTGTCGGCATCGGGCAACTTCGGCCAGGTCATTCGCAAGAACTACCCGGCCGCCATCGCCAACCGCATGGACACCAGCGCAATGGAAACGGTCTCGGTCGTCGGCCCGCTGTGCACCCCGCTCGACCTCCTCGCCGACCGCATGACCCTGCCCGCCGCCGAGCCGGGCGACCTGGTGGCGATCTACCAGTCCGGCGCCTATGGGGCTACGGCCAGCCCGCAGCGCTTTCTGGGTCATCCGGGTGTTGTGGAAGTGCTGATCTGACCGAAGGAACGATCAGGTGGCGGGCGCAGCCTCCTGGCTAGCGCGCCGCAACGTCTTTCCAGTGTTGCACGCTCGGGTGAGCCACTGCCGAGCCGTCGGCCGGTGTCGCCGTGCCGTTCTTGAACGGCATCAGCACCCGGCACACAACCTCGAACGGCGCCCCAGCAGACTCCATCGTCTGGGCCGCCCGCTGCATGGGCATGACACCGCGCGAAACCCCATCCACGCACAGATCGATCAGACGGCGCAACCGTACCCGCACACGCTGGTCCATCTGCTGGGCCCTGTTTTCAGCGCGCATGAACACGCCCCTTTAAATTTGCATCGGTGTCACTAAGCAAGAATCGTTCTCACGCGTCAAGCCACGCCAACAACATGCATGTAATCATGCATTTTGGTAACTGGCGCACAACGCGGACGGGCCTCGCACGCCTCGGGCAGCAGCCTGGTGTAAAAAATCCCGACACGGTTTCCCCCAGGCAAACCCAAGCGGATTGAATCCGGCAGACGAACACTGAGGGTACTCATCGCAGTTCCTTTTCAAGATGTGCCAAAAACTCTGCCGGAGTCACGACCGCCAGCCGGCGAAAACGAGGAGAGGCACAATCCCGGGCCGACCGAGCACGTCTGCGTACTCCATGACCATCGGCACCGTCAAACAAACCTCGAACCGCCGTGTCCTCAAGTGGCTCAGCAAACCGAACGGCGCCCCCAGCCTCGAGCACGCCACACCCGACTTGTACCTCCTCGGCTACACGGTTTCGGGGGAGGCGCGCCTGGTCTACCTCAAGGCCGTTGGGCCACACAAAAACTTCTACCGCGCCCTGAAACGGGACTGACAAGATAACGCCGCGCCGGGCCAGTTCGCCCACGCATGCGGCAAGCGGCTCATCATCAAGATGCTCTAACCACCCCCCGTAGGAACAAGTGTCTGTGGGAGCGGGCTTGCCCGCGAATGCAGCACCTTAATCGCCCCTGCCTCCCTCGCCCGCCCCATCTCCCCCCAATCGCGACGTCAGCCTACTAAAGTTGTCATCGAGACCCGCTAGGTTTGCCGCATCGCATCAATGCCTCGTGCAGATGCACCGCCCTTACCATCAGCGGGAACCAGCGATGAAACTCACCATCTTCGGCACCGGCTACGTCGGCCTCGTCACCGGCGCCTGCCTGGCGGAAGTCGGCCACACTGTGGTCTGCATGGACGTCGACCAAGGCAAGATCGACAGGCTCAAGGCCAGCATCATCCCGATCTGGGAACCGGGCCTCGAACCCATCGTCACCCGTAACGTCGCCGAAGGCCGACTGCGCTTCACCACCGATGTGGAAGAAGCCGTCAAGCACGCCGACGTGCAGTTCATCGCCGTCGGCACGCCGCCCGACGAAGACCGCTCCGCCGACCTCCAGTACGTGCTCGCGGTCGCGGAGGCCATCGCCCGCCACATGCCGCGCTACCGCGTCATCGTCAACAAATCCACCGTCCCGGTCGGCACCGCCGACAATGTCCAGGCCAAGGTCGAGCAGATCCTCGCCGAGCGCGGCGAAGCGATCCCCTTCGATGTCGTCTCCAACCCCGAATTCCTCAAGGAAGGTGCCGCCGTGGGCGACTTCCTCAAGCCCGACCGCATCATCATCGGCACGCGTTCGGCCCGCGCGCAGGAACGCATGCGCGAGCTCTACGAGCCCTTCAACCGCAACCACGAACGCACCCAGTTCATGGACGTGAAGAGCGCCGAGCTCACCAAGTACGCTGCCAACGCCATGCTCGCCACCAAGATCAGCTTCATGAACGAGCTCGCCAACATGGCCGAGCTCCTCGGCGCTGACATCGAGGAAGTGCGCAAGGGCATCGGCGCCGATCCGCGCATCGGCTACCACTTCATCTACCCCGGCTGCGGCTACGGCGGCAGCTGCTTCCCCAAAGACGTCCAGGCCCTGGGCCGCACCGCCGACCAGATCGGCTACGACGCCCCGCTGCTCAAGGCCGTCGAGGCGGTCAACAACCGCCAGAAAACCACCCTGTTCACCAAGCTCACCAAGCACTTCGGCGGCGCCGCCTCGCTGAAGGGAAAGACCATCGCCGTCTGGGGCCTGGCCTTCAAGCCCAACACCGACGACATGCGCGAGGCGCCCAGCCGCACGCTCATCGAGGCGCTGTGGGCGGCAGGCGCCAAGGTGCAGGCCTATGATCCGGTGGCGATGGGCGAGATGCGCCGGATCTATGGCCGGCGCGAAGACCTGGCGCTGGCGAGCAACAAGTACAACGTGCTCGAAGGCGCCCACGCACTGGCGATCTGCACCGAATGGCAGCAGTTCCGAGCGCCAGACTTTGATGAGATGGAGAGGCTGCTTCTCAACAAGGTGATCATCGACGGACGCAATATATACAGCCCTGCACGTCTGAACGAGGACGGTTGGGCCTATTTCAGCATCGGGCGCAACCACTGCTCAGGAGCGTCTGTCGCTGAGCAATAAAGAAGCAGACTCCCTTCCATGGACCCGCTACGGCACACTCCTCTCCCCGATAATGCCCAAATGCGTGACATCTGCCCCTTGTCCCTGTCATCCTTCGGCCTTAACCTTCGTGGCCTGGCCCCCAAGCGAATCCTGACCTAAGTGCGAGCTGACCCAGCCAAGCTATAAAACCACGACGCATTTCATCGTGAGCGACTGGCTTTGTTACTGGGGGCGGTCGCGGGCTGATCCAGCAACTTGAGGAATCAGCCCCTCTTACGCTTTATTGCAGCAACATAGGCACAAGAGGCGCCTGAGTGAACGTACTCCTCACCTTCGACATTGAGGTCTGGTGCAACAGCTGGACGACCCTGGACAAAGATTTTGCGTCGAGCTTCGAACGCTACGTGTTCGGGCGCTCCAAAGAGGGCGACTTTGCTCTTCCAAAGACGCTGGAAGTTCTCGATCGCCACGGTCTCCACGGTGTCTTTTTCGTCGAGCCGCTGTTTGCCGCCCGCTTCGGCCTCGAACCGCTGGCCACAATTGTCGACCTCATCAAGCAGGGCGGCCACGAGATCCAGCTCCATCTGCATCCAGAATGGACGGACGAGGCAACGACGCCACTACTGCCGAACGTGGCCACCAAACGCCAGCACTTGTCCTACTACACGAGGGACGAGCAAGAAGCCTTGATCAGGCACGGGCTGCGCCTGCTGCGTGAGGTCGGCGCAGAACCACCTTCGGCCTTCCGATCAGGAAGCTTTGCGTGCAATGAAGACACCTTCTCCGCCATCGCGGCAAACCGATTACGCTTCGACAGCAGCATAAACCGTACCCTCCCAGTGTCGACGCCGGGCCGTGCCCAACCAGTATCTGCCGGTCTATGCGAACCTTTCACTGTCAATGAACTAGACGTCTATCCCATGACGATCTTCCGCGATGGCTTCGGACGTCTCCGCCACGCACAGATCGGGGCATGCGGCACGGGTGAGCTCATCGAAGCAATCGAGTGCTCAAAGTCCGATGGCTGGACGTCATTCATCGCCTTGTCTCACAATTTCGAGCTATTGGTTCCCGACAAGGTAAAGCCCGACACAATCGTCGTCAGGCGATTTGAAGCCCTCTGCAGATTCCTCGCTAATCAGAAAGACTCCCTTCCAACCGCTGGCTTCAATGATCTCACCGAACGCCCTGCGCCGCGGGGGCTTCCCCTTCCACGGGCCAGCAGACTATCGACTTTCGTTCGCTTCGCCGAGCAAGCACTTAGACGCCTGAACTGACCCTAATGAATACAGCCCAATGGCATCCGTTCGAGTACGAGCTCAAGTACCGACTCGGCGAGATCACGCTCGGCCAAAGCCGCCTCCATGTACTGCGAAAAGTCTACTCGTTGAACGACATCCGCAATTTCAATAGTTTCCCCGCGTTACCGGCGCTTCCTCGCTCTCTAGAGGGCTATCTCCTCGCCAATATCCCTCAAGAGGGGATTACAGGCTCCATTAGTCGCCAAGAGCATTTCATAAGTTACTGCCTGAAGGCTTACCTCCGCTGCTACATCGACATGTCGGGTGATTTCAACCGCTATCAGGCCAAGTTTTCGAGCAAGACGCGATCGGGGATTAACCGCAAGGTACGCAAATTTGCGGAGCACGTAGGTGCACTAGATTTCAGATGCTACAAGACACCTAGCGAAGTTAAGGAATTCTTCGAACTCGCTCGACCGGTTTCTGCAGACAGTTATCAAGAACGCCTACTCGACTGTGGCCTACCCACAGATCGGCCGTTTATGGAGGAGGCAATAGCGGCAGCGGGCCGCGATGAAATACGGGCTTTCCTGCTCTTTTCCGGCGACCGAGCAGTGTCTTATTTGTATTGCCCGATCCGCGAGGATGTCCTCGAATATGCGTTTCTCGGGTATATACCCGAGTTCTCGAAGCTTTCCCCGGGCACAGTGCTCCAGTGGCTGGCACTCGAAAAACTCTTTGCAGAGGGAAGGTTTACCGCTTTCGATTTCACCGAGGGCGAATCAGAACACAAGCGCTTCTTCAGCACCCATCAGATTCCCTGTAGCCTAGAACTGCTCCTACAACCCAATCTATCCACCCACCTGAAGGCCCGAGTTCACCGGGGTGTCGATAGAGCATCAACGATCATGGGTGAAGGCCTCGACAGGATAGGTCTCAAAAGCCGTATAAAGAAATGGCTACGACACAAAGCCTAGACTGCGCGGTCGATACGATAGAGAACAATGATCACCGCCCACATCCATCGCCTTGTAAGAAACCTGACGAACCGATCCTATGTCTCTGCGGGGACATACTGGGCCATTCGTAGGCTTACGGGAGTACAGTTTCACTTCGTCTACGCCACATACCTCAATTCTTCGACAAGCACTCAGGTAGCCCTCCCATTGGAATTTTTCGTTCTCGAGAGTGAAGCTGACCTTAAGAAGCTCCCTAAGAACATTGAAATTCAACTGAATGAGCAATCAGGTTTTTCCTGCCGCGATTTGTTTGAGCAGAACGCCCGTATCTACCTTCTCATGGACGGCGAGAAGCTTGCCTGCCAGCTCAACATCCGTCAGAGCGAAGTCGTCGTCGACTCCCCGATCGATCTTATCCTGCGCTTCGAAAGCGGGACGGCTTTTCTCAACTACCTGTACACACGAGATGCCTATCGCGGGCACGGCCTGGCGGGAAAACTGATTAGCCTCGCTTGTGAAGACTTGGCAAGAAAAGGATTACACCGCTGCTTGGCGCATATCCGCGCGACAAACCATGCCTCACTATCATCATTTCGGAAAGCCGGCTGGACTACCTGCGGGCGCATCATCTCTACCACGTCGGGCCGCCTAATCGCAGCCCCTGGCTGCGAGCAGTCTGGTATGCAAATCACGCAATTCAAGCGCGTCTAAGCCAACGCCTAATTGCAACCTTAACCCCCGCACGGTCCAACACCCACCCAATCAGCCCCGACAGTCCGTTGAACGACCTCAAAGCGAAACTGGTCGCCCAGCCACGTGGAGTTCGAGGAAAAAGGTAATAGTTCCGCTCAATGCGTGAGAGATTGCTAGCCTTGCGCTTGAAATCGTTATCACCGTAAAGCATATCAAGCGTGTGAACGCCCATAAAATTTTCACTCAGGTCACGCACAGAGTGAAGGTGCAACACGACCCCGGGATGCCATTTCTCAAAGTCCGGGTCATAGCCTACGTGATGGCTCGAATAAACCTCATTAAAAAGAAAGCCGATCCTCCACGCAACAGGCTGACCGTCCACTGTAAGTAGATAGCAGCGCGCGTAGCCACGTAGAGCCCCCTCGATGACTTTGTTTCCAATATAGCTATCAGCAACGATTCCTAGGCCATGTTGGCGTGCCTGATAAGTCCGTTTCGATACCGCCTCAACCCGATTCAGAAAATCAGTTACTTCAGCGGTACTGCAAGACGTTGAAAATTCGAAGCGCCCCGCGAAATTGGACTCGAATCGCCGAATACTACGCCGCAGATCCTGTCGGCTTTTCGCAGGCAAGCTCGCGAGATATTCATCAAGGCTGTTTCCAAGAACACAAAGGCGGCGCGCATACTCTGCACCATGCTCACAAACGAAGAACGAACGCTTCAATGCACCACTCGCCAGCGCTTGCCCCAAGCCCTCATCACGCACCACTCCAAGTAGAAAAACCGCCCCATTCGACGGCATCATTTCGGCAAGCGCGTTCATAGCGGCGGACCAGTCGACCGGTGGACTCTCGGGGAAATTACCTACAAGTACATGGCGGCGAATCTTTACCGCACAGACTGCGGTGCTTCCAAAGCCGATATCCACCTGACCATCATGAACAAATAGCGGAACGACCCTCCCTGAATCATCGCGAAGCACCAGAACCGCCTTATGCGCTTGGTCGCATTGAGCCAGTAGCCAGTCGACATTGTGATCGACAACTTCGTCGTCCAGCTGTTCAATTCCCCTATCGCCCTGCCTCAACAAGGAGGCCTGCCAGTGCGAGGACCTTCCGGCTGCACTAATCGGCACGCACGCCTCGTCAGCGCACTTGCTCAACGGCCCTCCGGCCAATTCGTCGCGAGCTTCCTGTGACATTCAGATCAAGCCCATCAGATCCGCTTGCACATCACCGCGCATCCGCCGAACCCTCAGTCGCGTCAACTTCAGGCGCCACCTCCCTTCCTTGACCCACAGCTGCACCGGCGTCCGGGGTGGGGGAGCCTTCTCGCCACCTTCCCGCTCGCTTGAGCTTGTCTCGCAGCCCCGGGAGCGGAAATCCCGCACCATATGCAGCATGGGCACTGGTTAGCGCCTTCTCGTATTGCCCAAGGTTGAAGTATGCCAACCCCAAATTGTAGTGAACGTTCGCGCTCCCACCATCCAACGCACGCGCGGCCTCCAGCTTTCCAAGCGCCTCTCCAGACTTTCCTGTCTGTATCAGGTAAATGCCATGAATAACCTTCACCATGGCATCATCTGCACGAAATCGTTCAGCTCGATCAAACCAGCAACTCATGGTGTAGTCCGAGCCCTTGGGAGTAGAGGTCTTTTCCCGCGCCGCCAATTTAAGCATCGCCATCAACGCGCGATGATGATTGGGAAATGCGCGCAAGGTGTATGCAATATCCGCTCCGATCGCGCTGCTCGACTTACCCTTGGACAAGGTTTCCACTTCCGGGGTGAAATGAAAGCGCTCGACGACCTCTAAACGGTCTTTCTGGGTCCGATAGTCGAACGGACCGTAGCCGTTATTCAGGCTGCCGCACACGGCCTGGCCTTGTGCGAACGCCACAGGCAACTGCAATGCAAACGCAAGGACACTTCCCAAGATTGCGTATCGTCTGACCGTCATAGCAGATCTCCCTGCCAACGCGCGAAAAGTTGCACCTGTTCAAGCGTGGCGCACGCAACGTCGGCTTTAGCTTTCGTCGTCGAAAAGGTGTGATCAGCCTCAAAGTGCTGGATGCCGAAACAAGAATCTCGCTTCAAGAGTTGCTGCCACGTCGGGACTCGCCCGGCAACATCCTCGAACTCCCGTGCTACAAAATCACGCCGACTTAGAAAAAAAACGAAAGGGACTGCTCCACTGGACAGGGCCGCGCCCATTCTTTCGGGGAGACTGACGTTTTCAGGTTCCACTGGTGCCGTCCCCCGCGCCAGCTTCGCGGCACCCACTAGCTCACCAGCCGACTTGCCAATGGAGACACGGCCAGAGAACAGTTTTTTCCAGAAGCTCGGATCAAACAATCGGCGCAGGTAATAGTGCTTAAGAAACGTTCGCGCCACGCCAGCGTCTGTTTTCACCCACGGATTGAGCAACACCAGGCCAGCGACACGCGATTCATGGCGCGCATAAAGGCATGCTGCGCTTGCACCATCACACAAACCCCATATCACAACCTTCTTCAGGCTGGGCACCTGGCGGAAAAACTCGTCCATTGCCGCTTTGAGATCATCATCCACTTCCTCAAAGACTCGCGGAGTACCACTCGCATCACCCATTCCGCGATAGTCGAACCGCATACAGGGAATGCCCTTCTCCGCCAGAAACCGGGACAACAATACAAACTGCCGGTGACTTCCGACGCGGTACTGGGGACCGCCAACAACAACGAGGACGCCGACCGCAGACATCTCAACATCATCTGCGGGGACCGCAATAAGGCCCACGAGCTCCTCGCCCTCGCAGCCGAAAAGAAAGGCCGATTCGCGCAAGGTCATGACAAGAGTCGATCAAGCCAAGCCGTGGACCGGTCCGCCAAGGCAGGCACAGTCTCAATCTCCTGCGTCTGCCAAAAAGCCGGGCCACTCAACACATCCAGCTCTACGTCGATACCGCTCTCCCCCCACTTTTGCTGGAGCACTCGAAGCGCTGGAGACGCCTCAACACGGTCACCGCCACATACCTCGAGAACCCCCACGGAAGCTTGGTACGACGGAGGCAGGCGTAGAGTAGCCGCATCCAAACCACTCGCAAGTTGCGGCGACAAGTTGTAACCCGCCACCTCAACAGCACGTCCAGACTCCAAGTCGGTGCGCATGTTTGCCATCGCAACCTTGGCGTCACCATCAACGAGCATTTCGCCAGCAGCCTTAAGACGCAGGAACTGGGTAAGGTGTTGCCGGCCGTTGGTCACGGGTTGCCACATCAGCAAAGCGGGGGAGCGTCCCTCATGGCTTGCAAGCCAGTCTGCAGCAAGCAGGCTTCCTGCACGAACAGTCCAAACCACTGTAGGGGCGGCGCACAGGGTCGCAAGCAAGGCCCACGCTAGAGACAGGTCATCCAACCAATCAGCCCATGAAGCATCCCTGAAGTCTCCAGCGCTGTCACCACAACCAAAAAGGTCCATCTGCAGAACTACCCAACCGCGCTCAGCAAACGCCCGAGCGGCGAGAGCGGCCATACGCCTCGCCTTATTTAGCTCTTCGGCAAAGGGGTGAACATGCAGGATGCATCCAACAGGAGGCCCTTCCGGCCATGTAACCAGGCAAAAACGTCCGCCTCCAGGCGCGTCAAGGAAAAAAGCCTGACGTCTCACGTGGTACGTCAGCCAAGCTTGCCATCGACGAAGGCCACCAGAGATCCGACGGTTGCGAAGGACGATCCATCGATCTCGTCGTCTTCCACCGTGAATCCAAACCGTTCCTCGAGCATGTTGATGACACCAACTACCGCCATCGAGTCCAGTTCAGGCAAGACGCCCAGTAGCTCCGTCTCACGACTGAAGCCGTTTGCGCGCCCACCCAAGCTCAGCACCTCATCCAGAATGGCCAGAACTTCTCGCATGGTGTCCAAATCTTCGCTCCCGACTGTGTTTTCACGCCCAATGAGTGACGGATTCTACGATACCGTCAAAATGAGGTTGCTATTATAGACGCCTCAAGCACTGGCCCGGCGAAGGAGTTTTTCTGCGGCACGGGCCCGCGAACGCGACACTGGTAGCACGCAAACACCGAGGAAGGGACCTGAACGGCATGCCTTATCAACGCATCGTCGCCAACATTTCACAACTAGGCTGGGTTGACGGCCTCTTCTTTCTCACCGCGCGCACACTGTCAAAACTGACTGGACGGCGGGCACGGATTATCCGTTACCACATCATGGCTCAACCAGTCCAGTGCGGCGCCTACCCAACTCGTCCATCCAACAAGACGACGATTGGGCTGATCGACCACGGCGACCCGTTCACTGAGCAGTTTCCTCGCGCCCCAGAAGTCGTAGCGCAACGTTACCGCAGCGGCAGCCGCTGCCTTGCCGCGAAATCAGGCGATCGCTTTGCTGGTTTCATCTGGCTAGCACGTGGCGGCTACGACGAAGACATGGTTCGCTGTCGCTACGAGTTCGCCTACCCCGCGGAGAGCGCCTGGGATTTCGACGTCTTCGTCGACCCCGACTTTCGGGTCGGCCGCACCTTCGTCCGACTGTGGGACGCCACCAACGAACAACTGCGCAGCGAAGGAGTCCGGTGGTGTTTCTCCCGCATCGAATCGTCCAACCCCGGCTCGCTTCATGCCCATCGGCGCCTCGGTATCCGCAAGCTGTTCAGCGTCACTTTCGTGTGCCTTGGCCCCGTGCAACTGACCTTCGCCGGTGCTGCGCCCTACGTGCACGTTTCCTTATCGCAGCGATCGCGGCCGACGCTCCGACTCTCCCCCCCGCGTCAACATGGTTCGGCATGAACAGCTTGCCGCAACGCCATAGCCGCATTCCAGGCTTTCCATAAGATGGCTCTCATAACGGAATCGAATGACGCCGCCCCCCTGGTGAGTGTCGTCATCCCCGCCTACAACTGCGAGCACTACCTCGCCCGCGCCATATCGAGCACACTCGCTCAGACCTATAGCGGCATCGAGTGCATCGTCGTAAATGATGGCTCGACCGACCGCACGACCGATGTCATCGCCGCGTTCGGAAACCGCATTCGCAGCGTCACGCAACCCAACGGCGGAGCCTCCTCGGCACGCAACGCGGGCATTGGAATGGCACGCGGTGCGTATGTCGCCTTTCTTGATGCGGACGACTACTGGCTCCCGACCAAGATCGCCAACCAGGTCGAGGTGTTTCGCCGCCATCCCGGGCTTGTGCTGGTGTCGTGCGATTTCATTTGGGAGCGCCCGGGCGACGCCACCGAGGCAACCGCAGACGCCAGCCCACCGTTTCAGGCCGATCACGTGCGCGTCTTCCACGACCTGACGGAACTGCTTCGCAATCCCTACCTCGGAACGCCAACCGTCATCGTCGACGCAAGCGCCTTGCGCGAAGTCGGCGGCTTCGACACCAGCCTGCCACTCGGCGAGGACGTCGACCTGTATTTCAGGCTATGCGAAGGTCGCTCGTATGCGATTCTTCACCAGTCCCTCACCCGCGCCCAACTCAGGCATGGCAGCCTGACCACGCAGATTCGCGGCTACGCCGACAATCTGCGCGTCTTCGACCGGCTGGCGCGGTCGCTGTCGGGGCTGAACGCTGAACAGCACGAGCTCCTCGACGCGCAGCGCATGGCAGTCTATCGCCGCTGGGTTTCCGATCTCCTCGTACGCGGTGCCGGCGTCGATGCACGCGAGGTGCTCAGGCGTAGCCGTGAGGCAGGTCGATTGCCCGGCTACGTGGGCTTCTATCTCAAGTCACTCATCGCCCCAATCCTGCCGCCGCTGCGGAAGGCGCGACGCACCCTGGCGGAGCAGCTGTCCCGCGGCAAGCTCGGTAGCGAAACGCGGAGGGCAAAATGACCGCCATCGGCAAGAGCGTCGCTACCGGGGCGCTCTGGATGATCGCGCTCAAGGTCATCGAACGCAGCATCGGCGTCATCTCGACCACCATCCTCGCGCGCCTGCTGATCCCGGCAGATTTCGGCCTGGTCGCCATGGCCATGGCCATCTTCGCCGTTCTCGAACTGACCGGACAGTTCGGCTTCGATCACGCAATCATCCGCAAGCAGGATGTAACGCGCTCGCAGCTCGATACCGCATGGACGCTGACGATCTGCCACGGACTCCTATCGGGCCTCGCCCTGGCATTGCTCGCCGCGCCGGCAGCACAGTTCTTCAAAGAGCCGCGTCTCGAGGACATTGTCCATGTACTTGCGGCGATCGCCGTCGTACAGAGCTTCGAGAACATCGGCATCATGCTGTTCCGCAAGGATCTGAAGTTCCGCAAGGACTTCAACTTCTTCCTCGCGAAGAAGCTCATCGCCTTTGCCTGCACGGTATCGCTTGCGTTCGCGTTCAAGAGCTACTGGGCGCTGGTCGGCGGCATCCTCGCATCGCGCACCGCCGGCGTCATCCTCAGCTACGTGGTTCATCCCTATCGCCCACGCCTGAGCTTCAGCGCCACACGGGAACTCCTGGGCTTCTCCAAGTGGGTGCTCCTCACGGGGATCCTCGGCTACTTCAGGACGCGCGGTCCCGACTTCATCCTAGGCCGACTCGCCGGCGCCGGCAGCGTCGGCGTCTTTCGCGTCGCGAACGAACTCGCCACCCTGCCGACCACCGAGTTGATGTTTCCGATCGCCCGCGCGGCCTATCCCGGCTACGCAAAGGTGGCCCACGATCGTGATGCGCTGAAGCAGGCCTACCTGGCCGTACAGGGCAGCATCATCATGCTCACCCTCCCGGCCGGTGTAGGTATCGTCATGCTCGCCGACCCCTTCGTCAAAGCCCTACTCGGCTTCAACTGGCTCGAGGCGATCCCCCTGATCCAGATCCTTGGCCTCTACGGCGCGCTTCGCGTATTCCAGACGACCAACAACGCCATCTTCAACGTACTCGGAAAGCCATACTGGAACACCAGCCTAATGGTGCTCGAACTGCTCTCGGTACTACCGTTGCTTGGCTGGCTGATCTATTCGGGTCATGCGATCGAGTCCGCCGCATGGTCGTACGTTGTCGGCTCAGCCATCGTCGTCCCCTGCGCCGTCATCCTGATATCACGCGTGCTGCGCCTGAGCTTCCGCGACCGACTTCGGATCACCTGGCGCCCCGTGCTTGGCGCCGCGCTGATGGCGCTCGCGCTTGAATGGCTGATACGAACACTTGGCCTCCCGACCAGCACGCTCGAAGCTGTCTGGACGCTCCTTATCGCCGTCCCGCTGGGCGCGCTCGTATTCGGGATAACCGTGCTGGGCGTCTGGTATGCCGTGGGCAAACCGAATGGCACAGAACGTAAGCTTTTGTCATTGTTGCTGGAGCGCCTCCAGCCGCTACGCGCGAGATAGGCCGCAGACGACAATCGGCCCGCACACTCATCCTCGCACCGCATGTCAGTTCATCATCCAGGCGCCCAAATATGAAGCTCTATTACTTCAAGGATCCGAAGGGAAACTTCGGCGACGATCTGAACCCCTGGCTCTGGGGCCAATTGCTACCCGACTTCCTCGATGACGACGCCCACGAACTCTTCGTTGGCATCGGCACACTAATCAATCACCGTCTCCCTGCAGAGCCAGTGAAGCACATCGTCGGCTCCGGGTATGGATATGGCGATCCGCCGAAAATCGATGACCGTTTCGTCGTCCACGCGGTGCGTGGTTACGAAACTGCCCGCGTCTTGGGACTGGACCCCGCGCTCGCAATCACGGACGCGGCGGTCCTGCTGCGAGCGGTCACCGTACCTCGCGCAGAGCACAAGACCCACCGTGCCGGCTTTATCCCGCATTGTCAGAGCAGCCGGTACTTCAACTGGGAATCGGTCTGCGATCAACTCGGCCTGAAGTACATCAGCGCCGAATGGGATGTCGAGAAAGTGCTGGTTGAAATGAGCAAGTGCGAGACCTTGCTGTGCGAAGCGATGCACGGCGCGATCGCCGCGGACACGCTCCGAATCCCCTGGATCCCGGTGACCTGCTACGACTACATATCGGCCTTCAAGTGGCGCGACTGGTTGTCCACCCTCGATCTCCCGTATACGCCGACGCCCGTCACTTCGCTGTATGACATCGAGCGCCATCACCCGCTTTCATCCAGACTCAGGAACCACCTGAAGCGGCAACTCCGGTCCGTGGGAATCTGGTCGGATCGCTGGACCCCTCCCCCTCGCGTACCGACCGGACGAGCCGAGTATGAACGCGCCGCAAACGAACTGCGCGTCGCCGCACAGCGCCCTGCATACCTCAGTTCGGAGACGATCCTCAACAGGCACGTCGAGCGCTATCTCGAACTGCTCAACCAGATCACTCGGCGCAAATAAGGGCTTCTGGTCCTCGCGGCGCCCTGCCAGAAGGCACCCCACCCTTTCAGAATCCACGGAAGCGCACCATGTCCGCACTAATCCGCAAGCTGGGTCCGGAAGCCATCCGCTTCCTCGAAACAGTTCGCCGCTACGGCGCCAACCCGATCTCCGCCGCGCGGCGCTATTGGGCCCTGTACCGCCGGCGGCAGTTTTCGCCAGACGAGATTCACTTCCAACGCCTGCTCGATCCCACACTTTCCGAAACGGATCTGTTGCGCGCCGTGAGCAAGGAAGAACTGCTCGCCGTTCAGGCCCGCCTCAATCCCCTTGCGCTTCACGCGCGCACGGAGGACAAGATCGAGTTCAACCGCTTCTGCCGCGAAAACCAACTGCCCGTACCCGATATCTTCGCGCTTTACGATCGAGGGCAGTCGCAACGTGCCGGCGACATCCCCCAGATCAAGGACGTCAATGGGCTGGACACTTTTTTGTGCAGCACACACACGGACAGCTTCATTTTGAAGCCGGTTGCCGGTGTTAACGGCGAAGGCGTCATGCGCCTCGAACGTCATGAGGGACAATGGCGAGACACCCATGGCGCGGCATTCGACGCACCCAAACTGCTCGACACGATGACTCGGACCCCATACGCGCGCTGGCTCTTCCAGCGCGTCGTGCGCGGACACCCGGCCCTTGCAGCGCTGTCGAATACCACCGGACTGCAGACCGTTCGCGTCGTCACCGTCGTCGATCGCGCCAACAGGGTATGCATACTCGCCGCCCGCCTGCGGCTGATTTGCGGCGACGTCGCGCATGACAACTTTGAATTCGGCAAGACCGGCAACGTCATTGCAATCCTCAACCCGGAAAACGGTCGGATCGAATCGGCAGTCGGCGGTTCGAGCGCCCGCTATGAGATGCAGCCGGTGACGCGTCATCCGCGCACGGGGCACGAGTTGATCGGTTTCGAGGTCCCAGACTGGCCTGCCGTCCGCGAGCTCGCCATTGGCGCGGCCCAGAAGTTCATGCCGCTACGTTCCATCGGCTGGGATGTCGCCGTGACGCCTGAGACCCCTACCCTCATCGAAGGCAACGTCACGTGGGCAACACTATCAGGCGAAGCTCGCATGGGAGACATCTATCGGGGCTTATGCGAATTGGCCGACACATTGCGGGGCTGAATCACCAGCCACATCGTCACCTTCTCCGACCACCAGCATCGACAGGCCCATGAAAAAAGCAAAATACTTGAAGAACGAGGCGCGGCGCGTTCTGCAGCAATATCGCACCGCCATTGCTGCCGAGGGCAAGGGCACGGCCATCGGCAACATTAAGAGTGCCTTCCGGATCATGGAGGCGCGTCTACTGCACGGCATTGGCCCTGTCCACTACTCGCTCTATCGACTTTCGGGTGTACCTCGGGAACGCTGGAAGAGTTATATCACCGACGGCCCGTAGTTCAAGCAATTTCTAAAGTCGCTCAACCCCGAGCATCTTCGCGACATTGGAAACAACAAATTGAAGTTCTACCAGCATTGTGTCGAGAACGGCCTGCCTACCATTCCCGTCATCTGCGTCGTCGCCAAGAGCCCCGGACCGACTGTCGAGGGCGTCGAGTGGGTCTGCACGCTCGATCATTGGCGGACCGTCATGCGGGACGCGCCCACCGAGTTGTTCATCAAGCCAATCGATGGCACCTATGGCGAAGGCGCCTTCGTGGTGTCGAAGGATGGCACCGCCGTCGAATTCGACGGCTGCTCAGGCTCGGTCGATGATCTTTTTGCGCACCTGAAGAATCGGCTTGTGCACGAACGTGGCTGGCTGGTTCAGCCACGCATGCGTTCACACCCATCCCTCGATGGAATCGTTTCCCCCCACGGGTTGGCGACAGTACGCGCCGTTACACACATTTGCAAAGGCAAGGCCGAGCTGCTCATCGCCGACCTCAAGATCACCGTCGGCGACAGCGTGGTGGACAATTTCTCCAAGGGGAAATCCGGCAACTTGCTCGCTGGCATTTCGGTTGAGTCGGGTTCGCTCGGCACCGCATGGGGCTCCGCCCGACGGGACTGGCCTGACATGATGTCGTACCAGCGGCATCCCGAAACGGATAGGATGATCGAGGGCTATCGCCTGACGTTCTGGAATGAACTCACCGCGCTTGCGCTGAGGGCGCAGGAGAGCTTGCCGCAGCTACTGACCCTGGGATGGGACATCGCCGCGACCCGCGACGGCGTCATGCTCGTCGAGACGAATACCACCTACGATGTGTCCATTCTTCAGATCGCACATCAGCGCGGCCTGAAGGACGAACTCCTGAACGCCCTCAAGTAGCAGGACTCCGGGCGTCATCAAGCTGACAAGGAGCGTGACCATGAGCACTAAATCTCAGAACTCACGGTCGGGTGCGATTTCGATACTGCCAAGAGTTCTGAATCGCCTGCTACGTCGTCTCGGCTACGAACTCGTGCCTCATGCGGCTTCAAGCAAGAAGGCCATCGAGCCACCGCCCATGCACGCTCATCCGCTAACGGCATTGGTACGCAGTCGCTCGATGGGCCCGAGCGCTTTCGCCTGCCCGCTTGATCAGATTGTGATGCTGAACGGGTTCGGCTTCGGCCCCTCGGGCTGGCATCCATTCAGTGCGGCGTTAGAGCAGTTCGCAGCCGACAGCATCTCGGTCTTCGGCGACTCCGTGCTCCGTCAGTTCTACACCCTTTGGCAACCAGGCGACGCGGCCGAGGCCGTCGCCGGCTTCACTCATCCACCCGCAGTGCTCCGCGGAGCGCCACCGCATGGCTACCATTTCACGCCGTGGTCAACGCTCTCGCTGAATGAGACCATCGAAGAGATTCGCCGGTACTACGCAGCCGACTACGTGGAGCACCATTGTCCGGACCTGCGGCTGGAGGTCGATGGGTTCAAGTTTCACGGCCCCGTCAGCACTGAACTGGGGCGCGTCGAGTTGGACAGGCTCATACGCGTCCACCGGGCCCTTGGCCGCCTCGGCTACGATCGCTCCCATGGCGATATCAACGTCTATATATTGCGGCGCGGAAGCGAGTTCCGATTCGTCTGTCGTGGCGGGGTTCATCGGCTCGCTGCGATGAAAGCGCTCGGCCACACGTCGATTCCAGCCCAACTACGGCCGCCATACCTTGTTGACATTCAAGACCTGGAACACTGGCCTCAAGTGGAAAATGGCCACTGGGAGGCCGAATCGGCCAAACGCTATTTCGACCATCTTTTTGACTTCGACGCCCGCAACTGGGCGAGGATTCGCGGACTTGCCGAGACCGCGCGCGCCCCTGCACACGCGGGCACGCTCACCCAAGTCACTACGCAGGGCGGATATTGAGCTGAAGGCCCGCTGCAAGACACCACGTCATGTCATGCACATATCCTCCAGGACCATCTGTCTCTCGGCGCGCATGTCCAAGGGGGCGACCGACAGCAACAGCGCCTCGATGCGGATCATGCGAGCCACTCGAGCACCCACGCTCCACACGCCTCAGCGGCCTGGATGGGCTATTCGAGTTTGGCGTGGGCCTCGGCCCGCTGCACTTTAACGCGGATCACCGGCGCCTGGACTGCGGGAGCGACCTGCACGGGACAAAGCCCGGCTCGGCCAAGGCAGTGAGTCCTGCGCCGACCCGCTTGCGCCGGGTCCGGTGCGGGATAACCACATCCATGGTGCCCACCATCGAATCTGATGGACACGATTTTCAATGGGCTAACAGGCTGGGGGAAGATGGGTTCGCCGGGCGCTTACGCCCTGTCTTGCTGCCCTCCCGAAGCGGGGCGTCTTGGCTTCATCACGCTGACAGGGATTTAGAACTGTCGGCCAGATCGACCACACGAGCGACTGCGATCTCTGCCGCTTGCGCAACCGACCCATTGATGACGTATATCTCGTCAGGGGAAAAACGCTTTAAGACGCGTTCTTTCGCTTTCTGCGCATCGCCCGCGGTACGCACGCCGACGCGTATCCGCTCGAATTCTCCGGTACCGAGACAGCCAATGATCGAGCGAACGCCGAGGTGGCCCGCATCGCCTCCGTTTCGTTTGATCCGCACATCGCCGAGAGGAAGGTCGATGTCATCGTGAATGATTGTGCATCGCTCGGGGGAGCCCCCCACCCGCTCTAGAAAAAGCCGCAGAGCCTCGCCACTCCGATTCATGTAGAGACCTGGTTTGAACAGCGCAAGTGTCGTCCCTCCGTAAGGCCCAAAACTCACCGCTCCTTCCTTGTGGGTCTCCCAGGCTCCTCCAACACGCGCTGCCAGACGATCAAGCACTCGATATCCCACATTGTGAGGCGTGTCGCAATATTCGGCCCCGGGGTTGCCCAGCCCCACAATCACGAATGGTCCCTCCGTCGCGGAGGGATTCTCCAGTTCGCCTGCCCGCAGCACCTCGTCTGCCCGACGCAAGAACTCCACACCGTGATCTTCAGGAGGCGCACCTGCGTAGACCACGGGGCACCGCGCACAGAACGTTGCCAAACCGCACTTTTCCTTCCAGCAGTGAACTCGCCTTTCCTGATCCAAGAGCAGTCGTACGAGGTGATCTGCCTTGTTCGAGCCTTTGAGTAAGACCAGATCGCCAGCACGCAATGCTGTTCGCAGGTAGGCCGAAGCCTCCCCGGCAGAAGGGAACGCCAGCAACTCCTGTTCCGCGCGCACAATGGGTGCCTTTAATGCACGCATCGCATGTGGCCCTACGAACACAACTAGGTCGCCAATTTCGAGCGCTTCCCGGGCGACCTTTGGGTACACTTTCGATGCAGACGCCGAATAGTCGGATAGTGTTCCGACGATCAAGACCTTGCGACGTGCCTGTGCATCTTTCATGAAGTCGAAGGGAGCCTGCAGCGACCATAATGGAGCCTTCCAGTCATCGCGGACAAAGGTGATGCCGTTCTCCAACGTCAATACCTGCATGCGTCCTTCCGGAGGAGCTGCGCTACGGAGTGCCTGAATCGCGCTTGAAATGGGGAGGTTCATTGCAACCGCCACACCCAATGACATGAGCGCGGAAAGTGCAAGATGAGTCCCATGCAGGGCGGTGCTTATATCGTAGGTTCTTCCCTCGTAATCGACCGTTAGGGTGAGAGGTTGAGGCCAACGAGATCTCGCCTCGCGCAGTCTCAGCGTCGCACCTTCGCTTTTTCCGACCCAAAGCACGCGCCGTGAGCACGACTCGCCGATCTGCCTGACCAGCGGATCGTCCATATTGAGCACAGCGATACCACGCTCGGGCAGTGAAGACACGATCTTTCCCTTCTCGTGCGCTATCGCCTCGAGGCTCTTGAATGCACTGAAATGATCGCGTGCGATGAGTGTCAAGACCGCGATATCCGGCCGGCTCAGTCGAAGTGCGAAATCAAGATAGCCCGGGCGCCCGCCGGACAGTTCGAGGACACAGAAGCGATGGCGCCTGCCCACGTTCGTGATGGTCTGGGCAATGTCGAAATGCTCGTTCTCTGAGCGTGGATTACTCTGACAGGGTCCAAACTCGGAAAGGATGGTCTGACATAGATCCTTGGTCGTCGTCTTGCCTGCGCTTCCCGTGATGCCAACTACGGTGACTGAGTGACCACGGAGTCGACGGATTAACCACGCATGCGGATAAAGCACGCAACGCCGTGCCGCTTTCCGTGCATATTCGAAAGCTCGACCGAGCCTTGCAGCCAGTCTTGAAAGATCCGACTTCATACGAGCCATTGACATGTTGGCACCTCGAATTACGGGACGCTTTCAGAAAGTCATTACGCACAAACGCGAGCACTATCGCATTCAGTTATAAAGAGGCGCTTTGACAAAAGTCGATTCGCTAACCGTGAAGCGCCACGATGCCAGACGCCTGCTGCAACTTTCAACGACAACACCGCATCGTGCGACACTCACCCGCCGGTAACCGCATCCGCGGAAAACATGCACCTATCTTAGCGATAGCGATAGGCCCAAACTCCCCGATCGTCGATCACCACCAGCACCCCGTATTCGGGATCGAGATAGGCCAGCATGCGCTTCCCGGCAGGCATCGGATCCCCGACGGGCACCTGCTGATGCCAGGCTGCGCGATCCGGGTCATAGGACCAGATGGATTGCGACGAAAAATCAACGAGCAGGCCGTGACCACTGCCTGGGTCGTGATAGAAGACGTTGCGCGCATCATGGCCGTCCGGCACGGCTGCAGCGTCCGCAGGCGTTTCATCGACCTTTTCCCATACCCGTCTGCGCGTGTCGAAATGGAATGTGCCTCGCCCCTGTCGAGCGATCACCAACTGGCGCACAGGGTCGTGATAGCCAACGAGCTCCCTGGACGGTGCACTCTGCTCGAAATCGTTCTTCTTTGTCGCCACAGCCAGTTTCTGCCACCGGGTCTTGTCCGGCTCGTACAGCCAGGTCGAGCGCATCTGCCAGTTGTTCATATGCCAGATCGCGCCCCCCAGCTCCGGCACGTACTCGAGCATGCCACCGACGGGCGCACGGGGAGCTTCCGCGTTCACCCTGTGCAGCGACCATGTGCGCGACTCGGGCGAGAACGACCACAAGGGCGGGCCGGCATAGCGCTGCTTCGGATCACCGCCGCGCCCACGGATCAGTTCGTCCTGCTTGATCGGCCAGGTATTCATGAAGAGCACTTGCCGGCGGATCGGGTCGTAGGTCACGCCAGACCAGGTGTGAGCGATGATCGCAGGACCGCCCCGGCGCGTGACGAGAACGCCATCCTCGAACACGACGTCACTCGCATCACGCCCCAGATCAGCGTAATTGCGTGGGTTATCGGGCGCGTACAGGAGCAGCCACGCCATGGCAGCGAGATCGAACTCCCAGACGTCGTTGAGCCGGTGGGGGCGACCATGGTTTGCCCCGAGGAACAGGGCACGACTCCGCTCGGGCGCCCACACCATCTTCAGCGAATAGTCGCGTGCGCGCGGCCCGGTACGATCGAGTTCGAAACGCCGGGCGACCTCATTGAAATCCCCGAGCACACGCGCCAGGCCAAGATTGACCGCCTGATTGGGCGCCAGGGCCCGTATTCGACGCTGCACCTCGGCATTGGGTGCGAGCTCCGTAGCCGAAGCCTGGGTGCAATAGAAAAGCAGCGCGACAAGCAGGGCAGGCACCCCACCCTGCATGAACGAAGGCCCTGCCGCCTCACCGCTAACGGGTGCCCGACGGACCGATGTACTCGCGCGCGATGACCACATTGTCGATATAGAGCGTCAGATCAGCCGGTGCCTTGGCAATGCCGCCATGATAGACATTCATCCAGACCGACTCGATACGCAGGTCCGGCACGCTGCGATAGCGAAGATCCGTACGCTCGTATGCCAGGCGGCCATCGATCCACGCGCGCAGCACGCCGTCCGCCGAGCCTGGGCGATTGAGCTTCACGTACTGCTCGATGCTGTACCAGCGGTTCTTTTCAAGCAATCCGGTGGGCCCCAGATTCCATCCAACGGGATCTCCATACTCACTCGCACCATCCATGTGATAGACGTAGGAACCGATCGAGCGGAACGGGCCGAACTCGGGCGCGTTCTTCAGGAGTTGGAAGAACGCGCCGCGCGCCGACCAGCCATTGGTGCCATCCGGCTTGCGCCCTCCCCACCCGGCACGTTCGTAAGTCCCGGCGAGCCCAGGCAGCTTGCCGCCGGTGACAACGGGATCCCAGTCCTCACCGAAGCGCAAGTAGTAGCGGAAGTAGATCTCCTCCGGCTCGCCGCCCTTCAGCTTGGCAAAGCGCTGGTGCATGCTGAGCCCGAGCCGGCTGCGCGCCTTGACCTTGACCCTGAGCGCCTTGCCGTCGAGCACGGCGAATTTGTTACCTGAATCGGACGACACCGTTTCCGCATTGCCGTTTGGGTCGACGTCTTGCCAATCGGACTGCCAACGCCACCCCTCGAAACGCTCGGCAAAGACGACCGAAGGGTGGGATTCGATTCCCGCATCGCGCCTAAAACCGGCCGCGATGCCGGTACGCACCTCCGCGTTCGGATCCACCGGGAGTGCCAGGCTGAACACGCCGATCGTTGCGCCACCGCTGTACTGCTTGTCGCTGGCAAGTCGGAGAACAGCCCGCTTCACCCGCTGTCCCGCGCGTGCCTCAAATGGGAACACGAGCGCTGCACCGTAGCTTCCCCCAACCTGGAAGATCTTCCGGCTACCGAGGCTCTTGTGCGTGGGACACGCAAAGTAGGTGTCCGCGGATGGACGGAGTCGCGATCGCGTGCTGTCGTCCCAGTCGAGCAGCAGTTCAGGATGCGCCGTGCCGTTCTCGTGCTCACGGCTGAGAAAATTGACGATGCCCGATCTGCCGCCCTCGAGTCCCCGAAGGTAGAGGGCGCCGGGCGTCGCCTTGCCGGCCACCCAGTCGTTGGCCAGCGACGTGATGTCGAACTCGACCCCTTGCAGCGCCTTCGCAGTCGAAACCACCTGCTTCGCATAGGGCCGGTCTTCGCTGCGCGCGCCCGCCGCATCGGCCCAGTCGCCCCCGCTCTGCCGCCACGCCAGCATGCTGTTGGCCGCATAGTAGTGACAGGTCATGCCATCCTTGCCGTCGGTGAGGGGCACCCCTGCACGCGCCGCAGCCGAGCCCGCGGCCAAGGCCGTCGCCCCCACGAAAAAGCAAACGATGAGTGGCCCCTTCATGCGGCGACCTTCCCTCTCGCCCGCATGTTATCGACGAGACGCAGGCCGAAGCGCAACCGCGTACTGTCCCACGGCGTGAAGCGGGGCAACTGGAAGACGTCCGCATCACGGCGCGCGGCACCCGCCGACGTTGACACCGCGGCCCGATACCCAGCGTCGCGGACCATCCGCACGTGCTTGGCCTCATAGTCCTTGCCGGGCTTGCCGTTCGGAAAAGCGAAAAGCGACACCGGTTCCGAGAGAATGTGCTCAAGTGTTTGCTTGCCGTCTGCGATTTCCCGGTAGGCTGCATCGTCATCGACGCGCGCTAGTATGGGGTGGGAGCATGTGTGCCCACCGATGCCCATGCCGGCAGAGCGCAACGCCCGCAACTGGTCGGAGCGCATCATCAGGTCGTCCGGCAGCGAGCAGCGCGCGATCTCACCAATGGCAGCAACCTGCGCGCTGCGCTCTACGGCCGGCAGATATTTGATGGCCGGCAACAAGGCCTGTATCGCGTTGCGTCGGTCCGCGGGCGTCTGGAGTTCGAAGTGACCAAGGCCGAGATCGCTGAGATCCAGGCGATGGCCCGCATAACCGCGTACGGCCTCGATCACGGTGTCGTTCCACATACGGCCGCCGTCGAGGAAATCCGTCGCAACGAAAAAGGTCGCGTTCATCCGGTGCTTTTGCAGGATCGGCAGCGCCACGGTGTAGTTGTCCGCGTATCCGTCATCGAACGTAATCACCGCCGCACGCGCAGGCAGGCGTCCCTCTTCCAACGCGACAACGGCGAGTTCAAGCGGCATGACGTTGAACGCCGCTCCGATCCACGACAAAAGCGCGTCGAAGCGCTGCGCATCGGGCTCATCTGGGAAGATCGGGTCCGCTCGCGCCAGCACGCGATGAAAGATCAAGATCGACAAGGCCCCGCGCTTACCGGGCGGGGAGAGAAGCGTTCCTAGCAGGCGAACCAACATTATGTTCTCGCTCCCCTCGTGCGTTCAGACAACTCCAGATCCGACAGGACTGGGCATAGCACTCCCGACAGGCGTCTGCCTGCTTGCCAGTTGCGTATCCAACCAGCGTCGCATGACAAGTACTATCACCATCAGGTTATACGGCAAATCGAAATAAGCAAGGCTGAGGAAAGCGCCTCCTACTGCGTAGCCAACAAGAGTTACCTGACACATGCTGGCCAGATGGACCACCCAGTCATACTCGCGTTTTCCTCTCGTCTGCGTCCTCAACCGCCCCGCTTCTCGCCACACGAGCCACCAGATCGAAAGGAACAGGAACAACCCGATCCAGCCATGCTCTCCCAGAACCTGAAAGTAGATGCTGTGCGACGCTCTGGCGTGATTCGGGTTGGCCGCCCGATCCTCAGCCGGATTCGGCGCGTAGATACCGAAGACCAGGGGCGTATAGGCCTCGAAGCCGGCGCCGGTAGGCCTATCTTTGGCAATATTCAGTGCCGTTTCCCAAGCGTTGATGCGACCCATCGCCGAGCTGTCCTGCTCATAGGTGCGAATCGTGCCCATACGTTCGTGCCAATTGCTGGGCATGAACGTGAACAGCAGCCCCCCCGCGACAAGAATCGCAACACCCGAGGTGAGCTTGTTGACTGGCGAGCGAAGCCACAACATGCCGCCCATGGCCACAATGGCTAGGAGTGCTCCACGCGAGTGCGTTCCGAGGACGGCCACAGCAGACATCAGCATGGTCAACAAGAGGCCTCGTCGAACCCATTTGTGCTCAGTCGTGGCAAAGAGATAGAAGAGCAATGGAATCACCATCAGCATTGCCAGGCCGAGCTCGTTGTTACCTTCGATGAAGCCTCCGGGTGGCCCCCAAACGCGCTCGCCACCACCCGATCTAAGCGTGAATAGGCCGCCCTTCAAACCGTAGAATCCGATCGACATCGCGTTGACCCAAACGAATAACTGGATGTGCGAACGCTCGTGCAGCACGGCAAGCGCCACAAAGGTCATGACCTGGATCTTCAGGACTTTCTCAAACTGATTGAGTGAGTCCTCAGGGTAGATGGCAAATGCGGTTGTGACGCCCATCCATAGCAAGAGGAAGATCAACGCCCAGACAGTGCCGTTGCGTGGCAGGCTAATCTTGTCCTTGCCAGTTATCAGCGCGATCAGGGTCACGCCCCCAACTAGAGCCGCGAACGGTGCGTTATGTGCAAACCCGAACGCAAGTTTGTGCGGGTTCATGATGCTGAGCCAGGTCCACATCAACACTCCGATCCACGCATGACGGAAGATGAATGGCACCGCACCCAGAACGATTCCAGTAATCAGGAGGTCACGCATGAGCAGAGGCCTCCCGACGCAGGGCGAGATCGACCTTGCTGGTCACATACCGATACTTACCTGATTTTTCAGGCGGAATTTCATTGACACACTGCACCGATATCTCCACACCGAGGCCGAGACGCGCCTTGAATTCACGGACGATGCGTGCCTCAGACTCAGGATCGAATCGCTCATTGGGGACGAGCAGCACCGTTGTACGGTCGAGCGATTCTTGAACGATCTTGAAGCGCTCCACCCCCAGCAGGTCGCGCACCGTATAGATGAGTGCGAGGCCGTGCATGATGGTTCCATCCTGCGCGACGACGAAATCGGTAGTGCGCCCCTGCACTTCGGCCAGCACCGGCAGGCCGCGGCCGCAGGCGCAAGGCGCATCGCTCAGCACACCGACGTCGCCGGTGCGATATCGCACAAAGGGGAACTCCGCCGTCGCCATGTGGGTGACGACGATCTCGCCCGCCTCGCCCTGCGCGGTGGGCGTGCCATCGGCGCGTACGGTCTCGACGATGATGTCTTCGGCACTGATGTGCAGGCTGCCAGAGGGGCATTCGTGGGCGATGAAGCCGGCGTCGCGCGCGCCGTAGCCGTTGGCCACCGGGCAGCCATAGGTTTCGCTGATGATACGGCGCTGTTCGTCGTAGAGCTTCTCGGAGGTGACGAACGCGACCTTGATGCCGAGCGAGTCCATCGCGATGCCCTTCTTGCGGGCATGTTCCGCAATCAAAGACAAGCTCGACGGGTAGCCGAACAGCATCGCCGGGCGCACACGGCGAATGGTGTCGACGAACCTGTCGAGGTTGGCGGGCGACATCTCGAAGGCGGGCAGCAGGTGGCTGCGCATCAGCGCATCGCGTAGCTGGCGAATGCGGTCCTGGGCGCCGAGTTCGACCGGGCTGCCCCACACCACCAGTTCGGGGTCGCCGATGTCGACGCCCCACCAACGCGTGGCCCGCCACTTGGCGGCAACGTCGTGGCTCTTGCGCGACTTGCCGATGTAAAAGATCAGCGGCTCGCCGGATGATCCACCCGTGT
Source organism: Thauera sp. (assembly GCF_034003485.1). GTDB lineage: Bacteria > Pseudomonadota > Gammaproteobacteria > Burkholderiales > Rhodocyclaceae > Thauera. Next base: position 65,236 of record NZ_JAVEYL010000007.1, on the reverse strand, counting down.
TGTAGCGGCTGAGCGGACCATGGCCTTCGGCCTTGAGCTGCTCGACGTTGGTGCGGATGACGGGCTTGGTGAGGAAGGGCAGGCGCTGGAGCGCCGCAAGCGAGTCGATGCCTGCAGGGTCGAAGCCTTCGCGCGCGAACAGGTCGCGGTAATACGGCACCGTCCGCCCGATCTCGCCAAGAAAGGCGCGCAGGCGCTGTATGCGCTGCTGCTCGATGCGGCTGGCGGGCCACCACTGGCTGTCCTCGAGTTGCCGGCGACGTGCGACCGAGTCGTGATGCTTGAGCCGCTCGTGCAGCGGAAAAAGAAGATTGGCGCAAAGCGCGGTGTAGAGCCCCATCACGCGTCCTGTTGACCGGCGAAACGCCGGTAGAGATCGAGCCATTGCTCCCGAACCGTGGGCCAGGCGTAGCGCGCCGCAGCCTCGATGCCGGCGGCGCGCATGGATGCCGCGCGTGCCGGTTCAGCCAAACAACGCAAGGCCTCGGCGGCCATGCGTTCGGCGTCGCCGATCGGCACCAGGCGCGCAGACACGCCGTCCTCGACCATGTCGGGGATGCCGCCGGCGTCGGTGCTGACCACGGGTACGCCGCTGGCGAAGGCCTCGAGAATCGAAATCGGCATGTTGTCCACGGTGCTCGGGTTGAGCATGCAATCGGCCGAGGCATAGAGCGCCGGAATGTCGGCGTTGTCGATGCGGCCGGCGAAGCGCACTGCGTCCTCGATGCCCAGTTCCCGGGTCAGTGCCTGCAGCCGGCCGAGTTCGGGCCCGGTTCCGGCGACCGTGAGCCGCGCGCCCGGCAAGACCTGGCGGATGCGCGCAAAAGCGCCAACTGCGGTCGGGATGTCGTAGATCGGCTCGAGGTTACGGGTAACGATCAGGTGCGGCGCATCGCCAAAGTCGCGTATGGGTGCCGGGCTGAAGCGCGATAGGTCGATGATGTTCGGCACGATCGCGGCAGCCAGACCATAGCGCGCGAAGACGCGCTGCAGAAAGCCCGAGGGCGTGACGCGCTCGCTGGCCATGCGCAGGGTGGCGAGCACGTGGCGCGGCGCACTGGCGAAGAAAGTGTCGGCGTTACCGCCACGGTAATTGACGATCACCCTGACGCCCCGCGCGCGCCCGATCCACACCGCCGGCGCGGCGAACAAATGCCAGGCCCAGCCGGAGTTGGCGAGGATGTGCATGACCTGTACCCGGCCCGACACCACCCACAGCCTGGCCAGGTATGGAAGGAGGCGGACAAGCGCCCGCAGCACCGGGATGCGCCCAGCCCACTCGGGCGAGTAAGGGGAGTTGTTGCGCACGAGTTCGACGTGGATGCCTTCCTGGCGCAGCAGGCGCACAAGCTGCTCGCACTGGTTGGCCATGCCGCCCGAAGGCGGCGGCAACGGCCCGACGATGCACAGGGCGGGCACTGCCCTCGCCTTTGCGGTCGGCAGGATGGGATCTGGAATCGGTGCATTCATTGCGTATTGAGTCCGCGCGACGAGCGGCGGCGGGCCAGCCAGATGACGAAGAACAAACCAGCGAAGAGGCCGAACACGACGACAGCCAGCAAACGCGTGCGCAGCGACTCGATCGCCTCGCGCTGCGCCCGGTTCTGCTCGGTTGCAAGGATGCGGATGACCGGATGAACGCCGGAGGCCACGCCGCCGAGTTGCTCCACCGCCCGATGCACGCCCCCCAGCGCGCGCACCAGCGGCGCCTGGTCGTACTCGAACACGTTGTTGCCCCACCACATGTACCACTCGGGCAGGCCGCGGCGATAGTAGTCGATGGCCTTGTCCTCGTGCTTGAATCCCGGCCGCGCCATGGGGTCGACCGGCACCAGCTTGATGTCGGTCGCGCCCGCCTGCAGCGCCGCGCGAAAAGCCATCGCCGACAGCGGCTGGCCGCTGGCGTCGGTGACGTAGAAGTTGTTGAACACGTCGATCATGATCCAGCGCGCGTTCTGGCTGTCCCAGATCTCGTTGAAGATATGGCCGCGGCCACCGAAGCCGTCGAAGGAAAACGCCCACGGCCGCGAGAACACGCCCGCCGCGGTGGCAAAGCCGGTGAAGCTGTCGGCGAAGTCGCCGCAGTAGCCTTCGCCCTGTTGCGTGATGCGGGTGTAGGTGTCGGCGAGGTCGGCCTGGATGGCGCCGCCGCTGCGCCGGCCGTCGGGCAGCAGGTGGCGGCCGATGGCAAGCGCGGTGGCCCAGTCGTCGCCTTCGATGTCGAGCTGGTTGCGGGTGACGATGTCGGCATAGAGCGGCAGTGGCGCGGCGCGCTCGAGCGCAAACCCGGCGGGCACGCTGGCGGGTGTCCAGTCGTGCGTAGCGGGTTCGGACTGCAGCAGCAGCGCATTGCGCATGCGCACGAGCTCGGCCGAGTCGCGCAGGTGCGGCACGAGGGTGGCGCCCACCGCCAGCGTCAGCAGTGCGCTGAGCCAGAACAGTCGCAACCACAGGCGGGCTGCGCCCGCCCTGCCCGGCCGTGCCGCGCCAGTGCTCACCAGCAGAGCCCTTCCACCTGGGCGCGCAGCGCCATGCCCTTGGGCAGATTCACCAGGTCCAGCACCTTCTGCTCGGGCCGCGCGTGGGTGGCCAGGGCGTCGAAGATCGCCGGGTTGGAGACGCCGACGATGAGCATGTCGGCCTCGGCGATGATGGCGTCGAGGTCGGGCTTGAGCAGGTCGCCGATGTGCGGCAGTTGCGTTTCGATGAAGCGGCGGTTGGCACCGAGCAGGCGCGACAGTTGCACGTCGGGGTCGAAGATCGACAGTTGCACGCCCTTGCCGAGGAGCTGCTCGGCGAGGATGACGAGCGGGCTTTCGCGCAGGTCGTCGGTACCGGTCTTGAACGACAGACCGAGCATGCCGACCTTGCGGCAGCCGGATTCGAGCACCTTGGCGATGGCGCGGTCGATGTGCTGGCGGTTCGACTGCATGATGCCGCCGAGCATGGGCAGCTCGACGTCGTGCGTCTTGGCCAGGTAGGTGGTGGCGCGCAGGTCCTTGGGCAGGCACGAGCCGCCGAAGGCAAAGCCGGGCTTGAGGTAGGCGGGCGAGATGTTGAGCTGGGTGTCCTGGCAGACGAGGTCCATGACCTCGAAGGGGTTCACGCCCAGCGCCTCGCACAGGCGTGCGGTTTCGTTGGCGAAGGTGATCTTGAGCGCGTGGAAGTTGTTGCACGCGTATTTCATCATCTCGGCCGAGCGCACCGAGGTGCGCAGGAACTTGCACGGCAGGTGGCCGAAGAGCTCGCGCAGGCGTTCGATCGGGTAGTCGTGGTTGGCGCCGATGACGGTGAAGGGCGGCTTGTCGTAGTCGCGGATGGACGAGCCTTCGCGCAGGAATTCGGGCTGGAAGCAGGTGAAGAAGCCTTCGCCGTCGCGCTTGCCGGATTCGCGCTCGAGGATGGGGATCAGGGTTTCTTCCACCGTTCCCGGGGCGAGCGTGGAGCGGAACACCAGCACGTGCGGCGCGGCCTTCCTGGCGATGGCCTTGCCGAGGTCGGCGGCCAGGCGCAGCACCGCGCCCTGGTCCTGGCTGCCATTGGACGCCGAGGGCGTGCCGACGCAGATGAGCGAGATGTCGCTGTCGAGCAGGGCCTGGCCGACGTCGGTGGTGACGCTGACACGGCCGCTGGCGGCGACGCTGGCCATGAGGTCGACCATGCCCTCTTCCACCACCGGGGTGGTGCCGGCCTTGATGAGGTCGAGCTTGGTCTGATCGATATCGACGCCGATGACCTGGTGACCGTCACGCGCGAGGCAGGCCAGCGACACTGCGCCGACGTAACCGAGGCCGAAAATGCTGATCTTCATTGTGTTGCTCCGTGCTTGCTTCGAAATTCTGTAAGGCAGCGGTCGATGATGGCGTCGAGCCGTTCCATGGACCGCGGCCAGGCGTGGTGCGACAGCATGCGGTCGCGGCCGGACTGGGCGAGACGCGCGCGCTCGGCCGGGTTGTCGACGATGCTGCTGATGGCCTGAGCGTACTCCTCGGCCGTGTCGGCAACGAGGAAATGCTCCCCACTCACCGCGTCGACGCCGCCCGCCGCGATGCGGCTGGACACCACCGGCACGCCCATGGCCATGGCCTCGAGGATCTTGTTCTGCGTGCCGCGGGCGATGTTGAGCGGCGCCACCATGGCCGCCGAGCGCAGGATGAACGGGCGCACGTCGGGCACCGAGCCGGTGACGGTGATGCCGGGCCGTTCGCCCAGCTTCTGCACCGCGGGGATCGGGTCGGCGCCGACGATGAGCAGCTTCATGTCGGGGCGCTTGCTGCGCAGCAGCGGCCACACGTCATCGCAGAAGCGGAACATGGCCTCCTGATTGGGGTAGTAGTCCATGCGCCCGATGAAGCTGATCGTGTCGGGGTCGTAACCCTCGCCGTCGGGCTTGAAGAAGCCGGCATCGACACCGTTGGGGAACCAGTCGGACGACACGCCGGTGCGGTAGGACTCGAGCGTTTCCCATTCGGCGCGGGTGGTGGCGGTGCACAGGTCGAACTGGCGGGCGAGGCGCTTTTCCTCGCGCACGAGCTTGGTGCCCTCGAGCCAGTAGCCCATGTTGAGCGGGAAGGACTTGTAGTTGACGTACTCGAGCCACTTCTGCGAATCCATGTCGCCGAAGTCGAGGATCTTGGGGATGCCGCGCACCTTCTCGACGTACTGCGCCACCGACGAGCAATGCACGAAGATGAGGTCGAAGCGTTCCTTGGCGAGCAGCTCGTCCACTTTGGCGGCGAGCTCGGGCGAGTAGAAGTAGCCCATCGACGAGGGCACCGGTGTGGGCAGGCGCGCGACCATGCGCAGGGTCTGCGCGGCGTTGGAGACCACCGCCATCTCGAAGCGCGCGCAGTGCGGCGCGATGCCACGGCCCTCCTCCGCCTCGGCCTCGCTGCGGGCGAGCGAGCACACCGTCACCTCATGGTTCTGCGACAGGTGGCGGATCATGTTGAAGGGGCGGATCTTGCCGCCGCGCTTGGGCGGGAACGGGAAGCGATGGCAGACGTAGAGGATCTTCATGCGATAAGCGTCTTCATGCGATGAGGCTCTTCAACTCGGCGGTGACGTCGTCGGGCGAGTGACGGTCGAGAAAGAGCCGGCTCCAGATTTCGAGGTTCATGAGGGCGAGCAGCGCGTCGGTGCCGTCGATGCGGGCAGATTCGTGGTCGGCGACCAGGCGGGCGACCACGTCGGGGTCGAACAGGCCGCGGTCGCGCACCACGTCGCGCCCGAGCAGGCGGTGCAGCACCGGGGCGAGGTCGCGCTTGAGCCAGGCGCCCATCGGCGTGCCGAAGCCGCGCTTCTTGCGGTCGAGGATGTCGGGCGGAAGGGTGTCGGCCAGCGCGCTCTTCATCAGGTGCTTGAGGCGGCCGTTCTTGACCTTGAGCGACTCGGGGATGGAGGCGGCGAGTTCGACCAGCTCGCGGTCGAGCAAGGGCACGCGGCACTCGAGCGACACGGCCATGCTCATCTTGTCGGTGAGCAGCAGCAGGTCGTCGGGGAGCTGGGTTTCGGCATCGACCGCGAACATGCGGTTGAGCGCGTCATCAGAGCCGGCCCCGGCGAACGCAGCGGCAAGCGCGTCGCTGCTGCCAGTGGCGCCGCGGGTGAGCGCGGACACGGTGTCGCGGTCGAGTACCTGCAGGTAGGCGCGGTAACGATCGTCGGGCGACAGCTCCGCCGAGGCCAGGAAGCCGCGCGCCAGGCGCAGGGTGTTGAGCAGTTTGGAGTGGCGGTCGCTCGGCAGCAGGCCGGCGGTACGCGACATCAGCAGGCGCGACCAGCGCGGCAGCATCTGCAGCTTGCGCACGTAGTGGTCGCCGAGGTAGCGACGGTAGCCGCCGAAGAGCTCGTCGCCGCCGACGCCGGACAGGATGACCTTGACGTCCTGGCGGGCGAACTCCGACACCAGGTAGGTGGTGAGGAAGGCCGAGTCGGACACCGGCTCGTCCATGTGCCACAGCAGCTTGGGCAGCAGGCCGACGACATCGGGCTTGACGACGATCTCGTGGTGCTCGGTGCCGAGCAGGGTGGCGACCTGGCGGGCGTAGGGGAGTTCGTTGTACAGGCGCTCGGCCTCGCCACCCTCGAAGCCGATGGCGTAGGTGCGGATCGGCTGGTCGGAATGCCTGGCCATGTAGGCGACCACGGCGCTGGAGTCGACGCCGCCCGAGAGGAAGGCGCCGATCGGCACGTCGGACACCATCTGGCGCAGCACGGCGGCCTCCATGCCGGCGCCGATGCGTTCGATCCACTCGGCCTCGGACGTGACGCGGTCGATGCGGGACGGCAGGCGCCAGTAGCGCCACTCACGAATCTCGCCGTTTTCCACCGCCAGCAGCGTGGCCGGCGGCAGCTTGCGCATGCCTTTGAACAGTGAATGCGGCGCAGGTACGTAGCCCAGGTGCAGGTAGTCGCCCAGCACCTCGCGGTTGAGTTCGGCCTGCACGCCGGGCAGCTGCAGCAGCGCCTTGGCCTCGGTGGCAAAGCCGAGCATGCCGGCCGACTGATGCACGTACAGCGGCTTGACGCCGAGGTGGTCGCGGCCGATGAGCAGGCGCTTGCGACGGTTGTCCCAGAGCGCGAAGTTGAACATGCCGTCGAGCCGGTGCACGAACTCGTCGCCGTAGAGGTCGTACAGGTGAAGCAGGACTTCGCTGTCGGAACCGGTCTTGAAACGGTAGCCGCGCGCCTGCAGGTCGCTGCGCAGCTCGCGGAAGTTGTAGATCTCGCCGTTGCACACCAGCCACAGGTTGTCGTCGGCGCTGGAGATGGGCTGGTGGCCGCCTTCGAGGTCGATGATCGACAGCCGGCGCATGGCGATGCCGCAGCGCCCATCGGGCGTGATGTGCTGGCCTTCGTCATCGGGGCCGCGGTGGGCGGTGACGTTGCCCATCGCGCTGAGCTGGGCAGGTTCGACGCGCGCGCCGTCGAGGCGGTAGAGACCGTGGATGCCGCACATGGTCAGCGTGCCTCCTCGGCAAGGGTGGATTCGCGCCCGCGGGTGGCGAGCGCACGACGATAGACCTCGCGGTAGCGGGCCACGCTGTTGGCCCAGGTGCGTTCGCGCTCGACGAAATCGCGCGCCTGGCGGCGGATGGCGGGCCAGCGCTCGCGATGGGAGAGCACGTCGGCGATGGCGTCGGCCAGGGCCTCGACGCTGCCGGCCTTGCACAGGAAACCGGTTTCGCCATGGCGGACGAGCTCGCGGTGGCCGCCGACGTCCGAGGCGACGAACATACGGCCCTGCGCCATGGCCTCGAGCGGTTTGAGGGGCGTGACCAACTCGGTGAGCCGGATCGGCAGGCGCGGATAGGCGAGCACGTCGATGAGTTCGTAGTACTTCTGCACGCGGTTGTGCGGCACGCGGCCGGTGAAGATGACGCGGTCGGCGATGCCCAGCTCGGCGGCCTGGCTGCGGAGGTTTGCTTCCTGCACCCCGCCGCCGACCAGCAGCAGGCGGATCTGCGGGTCGCGCGCCGCCAGGCGGGCAGTGGCCGCCACCAGCAGGTCGAGCCCTTCGTAGCCGTAGAACGAGCCAGCAAAGCCGAGCACGGTGCAGCCGTCGAGGCCGAGCTCGCTGCGCAGCGCGGCGTCGGGCTCGGCGCCAAACTGGAAGGCTTCGGCATCGACCGCGTTGGGGATCACGGTGATCTTGTCGGCGGGGATGCCGCGCTGCCGAATGTCGCCGCGCAGACCTTCGCAGATGGTGGTGATCTGATCGGCGTGGCGCAGCGCGAAGCTCTCGAGCGCGCGCGACACGCGGTAGCGCAGGCTGCCTTCGGTGGTGGTGCCGTGGTCGACCGCGGCGTCCTCCCACGAGGCGCGCATCTCATACACCACCGGCAGCCGACGCTTGCGCCCCACCCATTCGGCCGGCAGCGCGTTGAGCACCGGGGAGTGGGCGTGGATGAGGTCCGGCTGCAGTTGGTCGACGAGTTGGTCGATGCGGCGCGCGGTGAGGCGCATCTGCGCAACGAGCCCGGTGCCCTCGGGCGCCAACGTGCGGTAGAAGCGCAGGCCATCAGCCTCTTCCACCTCGACCGTCGAGAAGCCCTGCTTGGGCGTGGTCAGGTGAAATGTCTCCCAGCCGAGCGCGCGCTGCTCGCGCAGGATGGCCGCGGTGCGGAAGGTGTAGCCGCTGTGCAGCGGGAGGGAGTGGTCGAGGATGTGGAGGATGCGCATGGTTAGGCCAGCAGTCGGTCGTACTCGGCATGGCTGCCGATCCAGAACCAGAGAACACCGTCTTCGACCTCAACGCCCAGAGCGCGAAACTTGAGCCCAACGCGAGCAAAGCGGTATTTCCCGACTTTCTTGAAATGCAGTGAGGGGTGAGACGGATTGAGCTTCAGCAACTCGAAATTCTGCCTCGCCAGTTCCTGCACATGCTCCGGTAAGGCGTCGAATCGCGCCCAGAAGTCGTCCGACGCGTAATGCCTCACAGTTCGCGGCTCTTACCAGCACGATGCGCATTCAACGCGGCTCCCGCCAGGGTGTCCAACTTTCCAGACGAAGCATCACGCTCGAATTTGTCATCCCATACCGTCTCTTCAAAACGCGCAAACCAATCACGAAAGCTTGCAAACTCCTGGGGCGACATGGCCTCTACATGCTTCTCAACTTCTTCAAGTCGGGTCATTTCAGTTCTCCTTCACGCCAGTCCGAGAAACAACATCAAAGAACGATTCACGGCAATCTGCTCGTCGTCGGACAGCCGGCCCAGGCTGGGACCGAGTTTGGCCCTGGGTACCGTATGAATCTTGTCGATCATGATCTGCGATCGCTGGCGCAGGCCATTTTCGGGTGACGGCTCGATGGTGATGCGAAACAGCGGTGTGTCGCGTAAATCACTGGTCAGCGGCAGGAGCGTGACCGACGGGTGCTCGTCGAACAAGTCCGACTGAATGACCACAGCGGGACGGGCTTTGCCATAGTCGCCCTGCAAGGCGACGGTAATCAGGGCGCCGCGCATCACACCCAGCCGTCCGTGTCAGCAGCCCGCTCGAGCCAGTCGAGCACTTCCTGCTCCTGCGGATCATCCTTAAGCAAGCTCGACTGCCTGCGGCACTCCTCGGCAAAACCCGCCTTGCGCGTGTCAGGCACCCAGATCTGTACCGGGCGCAAGCCTGCCTCGCGCAGATTTGTGCGGTAGCGCCCAACACGTTCCGAAACACTGGCAGCCATTTAATCCCCCACTCTCTGCGTCGTTACATGCTACGAAGCATAGACCGCGCCGACGTTACATGCAACGCCAGAATCAATCGAGCCTGACCCCATTGATCCGTTGTTGCGAACAAAGGCTTCGAACATCAGCAGAGTCCAGAGCGGCGAGCTGTAGTCGCGGGCGCCGGACTGGTGGGCGTCAACCAGGTGTTGCAGGTAGTCGCGGTTGAAGATACCGGTGGCAGCGAGGGTTTCGCCCAGCACTGCGTCACGCACGCGCTGCTTGAGCGGGCCGCGGAACCAGCGCGCGAGCGGCACAGAAAAGCCCATCTTCGGACGGTAGAGCACCTCGTCGGGGAGGAAGGGTTCCATCGCCTTCTTGAACAGGTACTTGCCTTCGCTGCCCTGGATCTTGAGGCCGGAGGGCAGCGTGGCGAGCCATTCGACCAGCTTGTGATCCATCAGCGGCTCGCGCACCTCGAGCGAGTGAGCCATGCTGGCGCGGTCGACCTTGGTGTTGATGTCGCCGACCAGGTAGGTCTTGAGGTCGAGGTACTGGATGAGCGCGAGCGGATCGTCGGTGTTGGCCTGGCCGGCGTGGCGGCGGAAGACGTCGAGCGCGTCGTAGCCGCCGAGCTTCGCGCGGAAGTCGGCGCTGAAGAGTTGCTGGCGCATGTCGCCGCGCAGGATGGACACGCTGTGGAAGTAGGCTTCGGTGGCGTCGCGCGCCATGGCCTGGAAGGTGGTCTTGGCGCGAAACACGCGCGGCGCCCAGTCGGCCTTGGGGTAGACGCGACCGAGCAGGCTGAAAAGCGGCCGGCGCACGCCCATGGGCAGCGCGGCGCGCATCTTCTCTTCCATCAGGTGCATGCGGTAGCGCCGGTAGCCGCCGAAGCTCTCGTCCCCGCCGTCGCCCGACAGCGCCACGGTGACGTGCTTGCGCGCGAGCTGGCACACCCGGTAGGTGGGGATGGCGGAACTGTCGGCGTATGGCTCGTCGTAGAGCGCGGCCAGGGTGTCGATGAGGTCGAAGTCGTCAGACTTGACCGTCTCGACGAAGTGATTGGTGCGGTAGCGGTCGGCGACCTTCTGCGCGAATTCGGACTCGTTGAACTTGGGGTCGTCGAAGGCGATGGAGCAGGTGTTGACCGGCTCGTCGCTGAGGCCGGCCATGGTGGCGACAACGGCACTGGAATCGACCCCGCCGGACAGGAAGGCGCCTAGCGGCACCTCGGAGATCATGCGCAGGCGCACGGATTCGCGCAGGCGCTCGGTGAGCTCGGCAGTGGCCTCAATCAGGGAGATGTTGTTGTCGAGGGTGAAGCGCACGTCCCAGTACTGCCTGGGCGCGGGGATGGGCTGGCCGCGGCGGATGCACAGCGATTCACCGGGGCCGAGCTTTTTGGCGCCGAGGAAGATGGTGCGCGGCTCGGCGACGTAGCCGAGGGCGAAGTATTCCTCGACGCCGAGCGGATCGATGCGGCGATCGAGGTCGGGGTGCTGCATCAGCACCTTGAGTTCGGAACCGAAGGCCAGCGTGCCGTCGGCCAGCAGCGCGTAGAACATCGGCTTGACCGCGAGGCGGTCGCGCGCCATGAACAGGGTGTCGCGGTTGCGGTCGTGCAGGGCAAAGGCAAACATGCCGCGAAAGCGCTGAACACAGTCCTCGCCCCAGGCTTCCCAAGCGTGGACGATGACCTCGGTGTCGCTGCGGGTGTGGAAGACATGGCCCAGGGCTTCGAGCTCGGGGACCAGTTCCTGAAAGTTGTAGATCTCGCCGTTGAACACCACGGCCACCGAGCCGTCCTCGTTGAACAGCGGCTGCTGGCCGGTGGCGAGGTCGATGATCGAAAGCCGGCGGTGGGCAAGCGCAACGCCGGGCTCGAAGTGGTAGCCCCCTTCGTCCGGGCCGCGGTGGTGCTGGACGTCGTTCATGCGCTGCATGAGGGCACGGTCGAAGTCGCGTTTGCCGCGGGTGTCGAAGAGGCCGGCGATGCCGCACATGGTTCAGGGTCCTGTAAGTGTGTCGCTTCCGTTGGAGCGGGTTTTCGTGGGAGCGGGCTTGCCCGCGAATAGGGTCTTAGTCGCTGTATTCGCGGGCAAGCCCGCTCCCACGAGGACTGTTCCCACGGTGAAGCGATTGCTCATAAAGATTGGTATAGCGCGCCACCATGTTGTCGATGCTGAAATTTTGCTCGACCCGCTTGCGGCCGGCGGCACCATGATTTTGCCGCAACGCAGCATCTGAAGTGTAGCGCAGTAAGGCGTGGGCCATGGCGTCGGGGTTCTGCGCGGGCACGAGCGCGCCGGTCTCGCCCGCAGCCACGAGCTCGGCGTTGCCGCCGACGTCGGTGGCGACTACCGGTAGGCCGCTGGCCATGGCTTCGAGGATGGTGTTGGAGATGCCTTCGGCACGGGACGGCAGCGCAAAGATGTCGAGCGCGCGCATGAGCTCGGGCACGTCACTGCGCGCACCGGCCAGCCAGGTGATGTCGCCGATGCCGGTGGCGGCGATCTCGGCCTCGACCTCGGCGCGCTGCGGGCCGTCGCCGGCGATGACGAGGCGCAGTCGCGCGCCGGCCTCGCCCTGCGCGCGCGCGATGGCGACAGCGCGCACCAGGTTGAGCTGGTCCTTTACCGTCTGCAGCCGGCCGACGGTGCCGACGATGACGGCGTGTGGGTCGTCGAAGGGGCTGCCAGCCACCGCCTGCCGCGCCGACGCGGGCTGGAAGCGCAGCGTGTCGACGCCGTTGCAGATGCGTTCGACACGGTTCGCAGCGATGCCGACACGCTCGGTGAGGTAGGACTCGATCTGCCCGGACAACGCCACGTAGCGCTGCACGAAGGGGCTGTAGGCGCGGCGCAGCAACTGGTATTTGCGCTGTGTGCCGCCGGGGTCGGAGGTGTCCCAGCCATGCTCGCCATGCACGCGTGCCGGCACGCCTGCGAACAGTGCGGGCACGGTAAATTCCAGCGCTGCCAGGTTGCGCGTGTGCAGGATCGCTGGGCGCATGCGACGGAACAGGCGGTAGAGCCGCGGGTAAAGCTTGATGCCGTGCCCGGGCGGCTTGTGCAGTGAGATGAACTCGACGTCGGTGCGAGCAACGCGCTCGCAAAAGGCGGGCGCGCAGTGCGCGAGCGCGACCACGGCGTGGCGAAAGCGGTCGGCCGGCATGTGGTTGATGAGATTGACGACACCGTTCTCCAGGCCGCCCACATCAAAGCTGTAGAGCAGGTGGAGGATCAGCGGGCGGTCGTCGCGCGACGATGCGCGAAGCTCGCCGCTCACTGCGGGATGCTCCGGGCCGGCGCCTCCACCGCCTGCTCGATGGCAGCCAGATGGCTGGACAGGAAAGTCTCGAGGCGCGCTCGCGCAATGTCTTCGTCCGGGACAACCGGCGTAAACAGCACAACGGCAGCGGACTCGTCGGCCTGACCAAAGAGCCGGTCGGCCGCCAGCCGCAGCTTGGCCTCTGCATCTCCCACCACGGGGCGGCCATTGATGCGGTACCAATGCCAGGTCAGCACGCGCCCTTGAGGGGTGAACACGAGGTTCTCGCGCACGACTTGACGCCCGACGCTGAGCGTCCGTGCCGTCCGGACAAGGCTAAAGCCCTCGCGGGATGCGGGGGCGGGTCCGTTGCGCCAGCCGATCATTTCGCTGCCATCACGCTGGCCGTAGTACCACGCCGCATGTAGCCCAACCACGCTTGTGTCGCCCTCGGCCATGTAGGTCTGGGTTGTCTCGGCGCGCGCGCCGAAATAGACCGGCCGATATTCGAGCGACTGCTGTTCCGTGGCATGCCAGCCTGATGCAGGCGCGGGTGCGACCAGCGTTACAGGGAAATCTTCAATCGGCGCATCGAGCACCTTGAACACGGGCGGAAAAAGCACGACCGCGAGCACAACCGGCAATGCCCCGAGCCAGCGCGCGCGCGCCGGACTCGCGCCCTGCTCTGCCGCCGCCAGAACGCGGCCGCTTGCGGGAGCCTCATGCCAGCGTCCCCCGATCCAGAACATCAAGAAGATGACGACGCCGAAGAATACCCAGCCATAAAGGATGTGATCCACGCCGACGGCAATCTTGTTGCCCGAGTGATACCCCAGCATCACGATGAAATAGGCGCGTACCCAGTTAGCCAGGACGGGCATGACGAGCGCGACGACCATGAACAGCAGCCGGCGCTTGAGGCTGACGTAGTTGAGATAAGCGTAAAGCGCGCCGACAAAGAGCGAAGCGATCAGGTAGCGCACGCCACTGCAGGCTTCGACTACCGACCAACGGCCATTGGGCACGACGAAGTGCAGACCTTCCTGATAGACCGGCACGCCCGACAGGCGCAGCGCCCACACGGTGAACTCGGCGGTGTAGTGCATGAGCGTCGGCAACATGAAGTCACCGATGGGCACACCGAAGAACAGGAACGCCAGCGGAAAGAGCAGCACACGACTCAAGCGCCAGCCAAGCACCCCGACAAACGCCGACACCAGCATCGCGAAGAGCGCGAAGTGCTGGGCCGCGGCCACGCTGACCATGCCACCGAGCAGCCAGAGCAGGCCGGCTGCGAGCACCGCCAGCGCCATCCAGCCCACAGGCTGCGGTTGCAGTTCGCCGATGCGATCACGCGCACGCCAGACCAGCCAGGCGAAGGCCGGCAGCACAACGAGGCCGTGGGCAAAGGTATCGGACCGCCACCAGATGCCGGCGATCTCGCTCGCGGTATGCCAGTACCAGCCCACGACCCAGAGGAAGGTGAGGGAAAGCGCAAGCGCTATGAGAGGAAAGGTTCTGGAAGCAGGCATGGCTGATCAGTGGGGGCGGGCTTGCCCGCGACTGCGTTGGCTTGCAGGGGCTGACCGGCCGCCGTTCGCGGGCAAGCCCGCTCCCATGGGATACGTGGAGACCACGAGCGAACGCCCTACCCCAGGCTACGCACGATGTGCGGCCCCAGCCGGTTGGCCACGCCGATGGGCAGGCGCTTCCACAGGGCGATGAAGGCGCGGTACTTGGGGTTCATCGGGTTGTTCTGCGGGATGCTGTCGCACTTGAAGAGGCGGTATTCGTAGGACAGCGGCTGCGGCTCGAAGCCCCAGTTCTTCTTGAAGCTGTAGGGGCCGGTGCCGACCTTGCTGCGGCCGTAGTCGAAGACCTTGCAGCCGCGCTCGCAGGCGCGTCGCATCAGCTCCCAGTACTTGAAGTCGTTGGCGGCGAGGTCGCGCGCGGCCATGTCGTCGCCGGCGTAGTAAGGCAGCACTTCGTCGCGGAAGTAGAAGCTGAGCACGCTGGAGAGCGGCTTGCCTTCGGGCGTGGTGACGGTGAGCACCTCGCAGGCGTCGCCGAAGGTGTCCTTGAGGCGCTGGAAGAACTTCTTCGACAGCGCCGGCGTGCCGTGGCGCAGCACGTTGTCGGCGTAGAGGGCGAAGAAGCGCTCGACGTCGTCGTCGACCACGCTGACCAGCCCGTTCTTGATGCCCTTGCGCACCATGGCGCGCTGCTTGCGCGGGATGGCGAGCATGTTGGCCTCGACGTCGGGGAGGATTTCCTTGCGGAAGGTGACGTAAAGATCTTGCCGCGGCCAGTCTTCGTGGCGCAGTTTCAGATTGCGGTATTCGAGGTGGGTGACGCCCAGCGCACGGGCGACGGTCTCGGCCTTGGATTCGAGCTCGTGCAGCACGTCGGCGCCGGCATCGACATCGGCGGCGATGCCGCCATAGACACAGAACGGCTGCGAGATGAGCGCGTGACCGAATAGGCGGCTGCGCACTTCCGCCATCGGCAGCACGGCCACGATGTCACCGGCCCGCTCGGCATACAGATAGAAGGTGCGGTGGTCGAAGACCTGTTCCAGGATGTCCTGCCACGCCGAAAGGTGAAAGAACGTGGCCTGCGGGCAGCGCTGCACAAACTCGTCCCAACGCTCGCGATTCTGGCTAGTGAGCATACTGACGTGAATCGGCAAGCGGTCCATGCGGTTCATCCTGTTTCTTCTAGTTCAGGTGGCGTGGCGGAACACCTCGTCCGCGCGCCCCCAGGAGAAATCGGACAACAGGCGGTCGAGCCGAGCCTGGGTGCGTTTGAGATTAATGTAATGCCTGAACTTGGTTTTGACAGTGGCATCCGTCACGCGCGGTTGATCTGGATCAATTTCCCATGGGTGAAAGTAGAAGATCGCCGGGCGCTTGTCGTCGGCGTTGACACGGGCAATCTGCCAGCGCGACACCGCGTAGGGCAGCAGCCGGAAGAAGCCGCCGCCGCCCGCAGGCCAGTTGCGGCCGAGCATGTTGAGCGTGGTGATCGGCACCTCGACGAGGCCATTGGGCAGCCGCCACGCAAAGCGTGGGGCATCGGGAATGCCATAGTGGTCGTGCTTGACCGGATAGACGCTGGAACTGTAGGCGTAACCGGCCTCGGCAATGCAGTCGTGCGCCCACAGGTTGGCCTTGCTGATCGAGAAGCTGGGCGCGCGGTAGCCGGTGACGTCCTGGCCGGTGATGTCTTCGAGGATGGCCTTGGCCAGGCGGATGTCGGCGCTGAAAGCGGCCGGCGTCAGGTCGCTGGCGCGCTGGTGGCCGTAGCCGTGGCTGGCAACCTCGTGGCCGCCATCGGCGATGCGGCGCACGAGCTGCGGGAAGCGCTCGGCGATCCAGCCCAGGGTGAAGAAGGTGCCGCGCGCACCGTGGCCGTCGAGCAGCTCGAGCACACGATCGACGTTGCGCTCGATGCGGCAGGGCACGGCGTCCCACTGGTCGCGCGGAAAGTGCGGCGCCAGCGCGGAGACCTGGAAGTAGTCTTCGACGTCGCAGGTGAAGGCGTTGGTGATGCGGGTGCTGGGCAGGCGGGCGTTCATGTCAGCTCTCGGCAGGCGGGCCGGCGTGGTCACGTAGCAGCCAGTCGTGCAGGTGGGCGGCGATGCGTTCGGCGCAGCGGCCGTCCCAGTACTCCGGGATGCGGCCGGCCTTGCCGCCGGTGTCGAGCACGCGGCGGGCCGCGCCGACAATGGCCTGCGGGTCGATGCCGACCAGGGTGTTGGTGCCCTGCTCCACGGTGATCGGGCGCTCGGTGTTTTCGCGGATGGTGATGCAGGGCACGCCGAGCGCGGTCGTTTCTTCCTGGATGCCGCCGGAGTCGGTGAGCACCATGCGCGCGCCCGACATGAGGCCGAGCATCTCGAGGTAGCCCTGCGGCGGCAGGATCAGGAAGCCGGGCGCGTCGAGCCGGCCGAGCATGCCGAACTGCTCGAGGTTGTTGCGCGTGCGCGGGTGCAGGGCGAAGACGAGCGGCAGGCGCTGGCTGACCGTGCGCAGGGCGTCGATGATCGGGCCGAGCACGTCGGCGTGGTCGACGTTGGACGGCCGGTGCAGGGTGACCACGCCATAGCCGCCGGCGATGCGGCTGGCGTCCAGGCCGGCGTTGGCGAGCAGCACCTCGGCGGGCACGGCCTTGGGCAGGCTGGCGCGCAGGCTGTCGATCATGACGTTGCCGACGAAGACGGCGCGCTCGGGGGCGATGCCTTCGCGCGCCAGGTTGTCGTGAGCGGAGCGCTCGGTGGTGTAGAGCACGTCGGAAATCTGGTCGGTGAGAATGCGGTTGATCTCTTCGGGCATGCGCCGATCGTTGCTGCGCAGGCCGGATTCCACATGTACCACCGGGATGTGACGCTTGCTCGCAACCAGCGCGCAGGCGAGCGTGGAGTTGACGTCACCCACCACCAGCACCGCGCTGGCGCCATGTTCGTCGATGACCGGCTCGAAGCGCTTCATGACCTCGGCGGTCTGCACCGCGTGGGAGCCGGAGCCGACGGCGAGGTTGACGTCGGGTTCGGGCAGCGCGAGGTCGGCGAACAGGCGGTCCTTCATCGCCGGGTCGTAGTGCTGGCCGGTGTGCACCAGCAGCGTCGGGATCGGCGGGTTGTGCGCGGCGAAGGCGCGGATGATGGGCGCGACCTTCATGTAGTTGGGGCGGGCACCGACGATGCAGATGACCGGGGCGGGCTTGTTTGCGCTGGTGTTCATTCGGACTTGTCCGTTGCCGGTGTGTCGCGGCGCACCGCCTGCAGCAATTGGGAGAGCACGCTGAGCGTGGCGGAAACCGAGTGCTCGAGGCCGGCGAGCCGCGCCTCGATGCGCTGCAGGTCGTAGTTGCCCGCCAGACCCGCGGCGTGCTCGGCGAGTTCGGGCGAGGCGCGCAGGCGGTCGAGCGCGAGCGCGTCGAGCTGCAGCGCCATGCCCGCTTCCGTGGCATTGGCGGCCGCCGCAAAGTGCGGCGTGTGCACCGGGCGCGCGCGCGCCGAGGCGAACTCTTCTTTCAGTTCCTCGATGACTTCGCGCACGTCGTTCTCGCCGATGACGTGGCGCTCGCCGAGGTAGGCACCGAGCATGAGGCGGTCGCACAAGGTGTTGATGCGGCGCGGAATACCGCCCGAGTAGCCGTAGATGACGCTGAAGGCGCCGGGCTCGAAGCTGGGGTCGTTTGCCCAGCCGACGTGCGCGAGGCGATGCTCGATGTAGCCCTGGGTTTCCTGGGCGTCGAGCGGCCCGAGGTGGTAGGAGGCGATCACGCGCTGGCGCAGTTGCTGCATCTCGGGGCGCTGCATGATATCGCGAAATTCCGGCTGACCGACCAGGAAGCTTTGCAGCAGGGCGTGGTCTTCGAGCTGGAAGTTGGACAGCATGCGCAGCTCCTCGACCGCCGCGGGGGCCAGGTTCTGCGCTTCGTCGACGATCAGCAGCGCGCGCTTGCCCGCAGCCGTGATCGACACGAGGTAGGTCTCGATCGCCAGCAGCAGGCCGGCCTTGTCGAGGTTGCGGCTGGGCACGCCGAAGGCGGCTGCAACCATGCGCAGCACGTCGCTGGCATCGATCTGGGTACTGACGATGTTGGCGGCGACGACGCGCTCGGGGTCGAGCTGCTCGAGCAGGCTGCGCACGATGGTGGTCTTGCCGGCGCCGATCTCGCCGGTGATGACGATGAAGCCTTCGCTCTGGTGCAGGCCGTACTCGAGATAGGCCATCGCCCGCCGGTGACCGCGGCTACCGTAGAAGAAGGCCGGGTCGGGGTTGAGCTGGAAGGGCTTTCCGCTGAGTTTGAAGAATGTTTCGTACATCGTGTTTCCGATCAGAACCGCATGCCGAGCACGGCGGTGACGGCGTTTTCGGTGTAGCTGTCGTCGCCGTCGGACTTGATGTGGCGATAGGTGAGGCTGCCGCTGGTGTCGGGACTGAGGCTGCGGGTGACACCGAGGGAGTAGAGCGTGCGGGTCGTCTCGTCGTCACCCACACCATCGCCCTCGGAGTTGGAGCGCAGCACGCGGGCAGTGAGGCTCGCGAGTCCGGAGAGTCGATGGCTGAGCGAGAGCGACGCCGAACGGGTCTTGACGCGGTTACGCCCCTCGAAGTCGCCGGAGCCTTCCTCTGTGCCCTCTAAGGCGCTGAGGTCTGACCGATCGGTCTGGCTCAAGCTGAGAGTGACCGTATTGCGCACACCAACCAAGCTCACGCCGGCATTGATTCCCCTGGATACGTAGTGGCGCTTGGTGCGAATGGAGCCAGGATCACCTGCAAAGTAATACTGTCGAGCGAGCTCCCGAAGCACCTCGTCACTGAGCAACCCATCGGGGTCCAGTCCCTTGAACGCATTGAGGATGCTCTGATACTCCTCAGTCAGGAAGTAAGCTTCCTCAAGCTCCTGAAGTTGCGACGAAATGTCCCGTGTCGCCGAGAAACTCCACACAGAGCGCGCCATCCGATGCTGAAGGCTGACGTCGTAGCCAGTGCCAAAGATGCGGTCTTCGCCCGTGGCCGAGATGGCCGTGCGTTCAGTCGGGTACCAATCGAAGCCAGCCCCCCAGATCGCCCCGCTTTCACCGCTGATCGATGAGTAATCGTTGGACTCGTAGCCACCGATCGCGCGCAGCCTGAACTGAGGGTCGATGTTGATGAACAGCGTGCCGCGGCCGACTTCTTCCATCACGTCGCGGTTGGCACCTTCGTCGTACTGCGTATCCGTGCGCGTGTAGTCGAGACCCCAACCGAACAGCCGCAGTGCCACCGGATCGCTGACCCCAACGCGCCAGGTTCCGGTTTCGCGGTCACCCAGGGTATTGCTGCCGCCGGTGAGCCAGCGCTGCTGGTAGCCGATGTTGCCCTGCCCGCTCTCGCCGAAGCGGAAACCGAAGCGTGGGCCGACGGAGAAGAGCCGGGTCTCGTTGTTCTTGTCGGTGTCGAGCTCGTCGCCTGCAAAACGGCCACTGAAGGCGGAGCGGTTGTCGCGGCTGATCGAGGCACCGAGATCGACGAAGAAGGCATCCTCGATCGCCTCGATCGTGCCCCTGCCCTGCAGCGCCAGATAGGTGGTGTTGTCCTCGGTCTGCTCGACGTGCGCGATGTTGCGCAGGCGCATGTTGAGGCCACCGCTGAAGCGTCCCGACTCCCGGCTGATCGACAGCCCCGGTGAGATCTCGGCGATCCAGTCCTGCTGGCCGTCTTCTTCCGTGTCGACGTTGTCGGTCCAGGTGAGGCGGGTGTCCAGCGTGGGCTGGATGCGCACGGTCTGCGCCTGCGCCGCGGCTGCCGCGGTGAGCGACAGCAGGAGCGCGGAAATCAGGGCGAGACCTGGGGCGCCAATCTCAGGCCGCGTTTTCGCGCGGCTTTTCGCCATAGCCATATCCGTATCCATATCCGTAGTACGACCCGGGCCCGCTGTGACGCGACTTGTTGAGCATCATCAGCTTGATCGGGCAGCTTTCGATGGTGGCCAGGGCCTGCTTGACCGAGGAGTGGGTGGTGCGCTCGGACTCGACCACCAGCACGATCTGGCCCATGTGCGTGGCGAGCACGCGCGATTCGGTGGTGACGAGCAAGGGCGGCGAATCGAACACCACGATGCGGTCGGAGTAGCGGCTGGCGATCTGCTTGAGCAGCCGGTTCATGTTCTCGGACGCGAGCAACTCGGTGGCGCGCTGGTGCGGCATGCCGGCGGGCAGGATCGACAGCTTCTCGATGTTGGTGCGCAGCAGGACGTCGCTGAGGTCGGTGACGTCGCCCGCGAGCACGTCCATGAGGCCGCGCTCGGGCGGCAGGCCAAGCTGGCGGAACACCGAAGGGCGCGACACGTCGGCATCGACGAGCAGCACCGTGTAGTCGAGCTCCATCGCCATGCTGATGGCGAGATTGATGGCGCTGAAGGTCTTGCCCTCACCCGGCATGGCGCTGGTGACCATGATCAGGTTGGCGTTGTCGATGCGCGCGGGGCCGACGTCGGTGGCGTTACGCAGCAGTGGCCGCTTGATGACGCGGAATTCCTCCGCGATCGAGGAGCGCGGCTGCTCGGGCGTGACCATGCCCTTGTTGGCCAGCATGTCGAGATCGATGTGCACCGTGCGCGACACCGTGGCCGACTGGGTCTGCGGCACGGACAGCGGCACCTCGGACGACTTGGAGAAGTCCTTGGCCTCGGCGGCAACGCCCTCTGCAGCCTTCGGCTTGAGGGGCGCCTGGGCCAGTATGGTTTGCGCAGGTTCGTCACCGGGCTCGGCCGAGGCCTGCTTGAGCTGGTCGAGTCGCTGTGCGGCTTTTTCAATAAGACTCATCGTTTCGTCCCGTTCAACCCTGAATCAGCCGCAAGGCCACTGCGGCCGCCGCAAACGCACCGGCGTAGGCGGCCAGGCCAAGCCCGAAGGCAAGCAACCCTCTCCGTCTGGACGCCGCGCGCTCGGGCGTTCGCAGCATGGAAACCGTGCCGAGTACGGGCAATCCGGTGATCTCGCGCAGCGTGCGTGGATCGCTGAAGGCCGGACGGAGCTGGCTGATCAGGAAGGTCAATGCAAAACCGGCGGCCAAGCCGGCCAGCCCGGCAAGCGGGATCAGCAGCATGCGATTGGGCGCGGAGGGCTTGGTGGCCAGCGTGGGCGGATCGATGACACGGAAGTCGGCCACGCCGGTCTGGGTGTTCATGTCCACCGCAATGCTGGCGGACTCCCGTCGCGCCACCAGGGCATCGTAGTTGCTCTTGTTGACGCTGTAGTCGCGGTTGAGCTGGGCCAGTTCCGCCTCGATCTCCGGAACCATGCGGACCCGCTCGCGCAGCTGCTCGACACGGGACTGGTATTCAGCCACACGCACGCGCAACGACGCCACGCGCGATTCCGCCTGGACCAGGGCAAGCTTCATCTGCTGGTAGACGGGGTTGGAGTCGAGGGCGCCGAACTGACTGCCGCCCGAGGCCTGCATGGTCTGGATCTGCACGACCTTCTGAGCTTCGAGGTCTTCAATGAGGCGCCGGGTGCCGAGTACATCAGGGTGCTTGTCGGTGTAGCGCAGCAGGAGCTCGTCGAGGTTGCGCTTGAGCGTGTCGATGCGGCCATCGATCTCGGGAATGGAGACCGAGGACGCCGAGGGCGTCTGCGGCAACAGCACGGGATCCTCTCCAACGAGCTGACGTTGCAGGGAGTCCCGACCGTTTTCCGCCTCACGCAGCTCGAGCTGGGCCTGCTGGAGCTGCCCCGCCATGGAGGCGATCTGGGACACGTAGTCCTGAGCACCATCCCCGAGCAAGCCCATGTTGCGAAGGCGGAACTCCTTCACGCGGTTCTCGGCCTCCGAGAGCCTCTGCTCATAGCTGCGAATCTGCTCTTCGATGAAGCGCCGCGCGGAATCTGCGTCCTGACGCTTGCTGCCCAGGCCGGATTCGACGAAGAGCGAGAGCAAGGACTGCACGACGCGCTGAGCGCGCTCGGGCCGGGTGTCTGCGTAAGACAGGGTGAACAGATTGCTGCGCTGCGCCGAGCCGATGCGCAGATCCTTGGACAGCTGCGTGACCAGCGCCTCACGCTCCGCTGGGGTGTTCAGTCCCAGATCCAGGTCGGCCATCGTGATCAGCCGTTCGACGTTGGGCCGGCTGATGAGCGTGCGGCTGAGCATCGCGATCTGCTGGTCTACGTTCGGCTGCACGGCCAGGCCCGCCATCAGCGGACGCAGCACCGACTGCGTGTCGACGAAGACGCGCGCACTGGACTCGTACTTGTCCGGCATCTTGTAGATCACGACGCCGGCGACGATGCCGACGATCCAGGCGAGCGCGAGCCCCCACCACCGGAAGCGCCACATGCCGCGCAGGTAACCGGTGATCTGTGATACGAGTTCTTCCATGAATCAGCTTCGCAGGATTCCGGGCGGGCCCGCCCGCTTGCGCGGCACCGGCCCTGCCCGAGGGGTGAATCGGGAGCGAGAAATCAGAACCAGCTCTGAGGAATGATGAGCACGTCGCCCGGACGCATCTCGACGTTGGCGGAGACGTCGCCACGCTTGATGAGGTCCTTGATGCGGACGCTGTACTGCTTGTTGCCTTCGGCGGTGCGCAGGATGCTGGCGCTGTTGCCGTCGGCGAACTGGGTGAGGCCGCCGACCGCGATCATCACGTCGAGCAGCGTCATCTTCTGCGTGTAGGGCAGGATGCGCGGCTGCGCCGCCTCGCCGACCACGCGGATCTGTTCGCTGTAGGGGCCGGAGAAGTTGGTGACGATGACGGTGACCACCGGCTCGCGGATGAACTTGGAGAGTTCCTTCTCGATGTCGCGCGCCAGCGTGGTGGCGTCCTTGCCGAGCGCCGGCAGGTCTTCGACCAGCGGCGTGGTGATCTTGCCGTCGGGGCGCACCGGCACCGACATGGAAAGCTCGGGGTTGCGCCAGACGACGATGTTGAGCGCATCGCCCGGCCCGATGACGTAGTTGTAATCGGCATCGGCCGCTGCCGGCGGCGCCGACGGGAAGGATGAAGCACAGCCGGTCAGCACGCCGATGGCGGTGCCCAGCATCAGAAAACGAACCACTCCAGACCACGCGCGACGCATGTTGATGCCCATGACAAATCCCCTCGAATTACTCGGAACCGCGAATGATACGTCGGTCGCCGAAGACCGGACACTTTCAACGAAGCTTATGAAGATACGCGAAAGACCACACAGGAACAAATGCACAGCCACGGCCAGTCCGGCGCAGATCGGCAGCGCACAAGCATCCTATGGTTCTGTTGCAGGTGCGTGAGAAGGCTGCATCTTTCCGCATTGCAACATTCGAGTGCAAGCCCCCGTGGGAGCAACTGCCTGTGGGAACGGGCTTGTCCGCGAATACAGCCGTGCAACTCGCAGCCCGCAACACACCCGATCAGGGCACGACCTTGACCTTACCGCCGGTCGCCGCCTGCAGGTGACGCGCGAAGGCCGCGCGCACGTCGTCTTCGCCATGCACCAGGCGCACTTCACCCGGCAGATGGCGCATGCGGGTGACGAAGCGGGTGAGGTCTTCCTGGTCGGCGTGGGCCGAATAGCCGGACATCGAATGCACGCCGGCGCGGATCTCGATGCGCTCGTCGTCGATATCCACGTAGCCGCCGCGCGGACCATAGGTCTGGATGGCGTGTCCGGGCGTGCCGCGCGCCTGGTAGCCGACGAAGAGCACGTCGTGGCGCGGATCGCCG
This sequence comes from Thauera sp., assembly GCF_034003485.1. Lineage (GTDB taxonomy): Bacteria > Pseudomonadota > Gammaproteobacteria > Burkholderiales > Rhodocyclaceae > Thauera. The sequence goes on along the minus strand of NZ_JAVEYL010000007.1, from coordinate 41,601 downwards.
AGCATGGCCTTGAGGTAATTGACCACCCTGCCCCCGGCGCACATGCCGCTGGCGGCGATGACGATGGCCGGCTCGCGGCTGCGCGCAAGGCGCTGCACGTTGGCGAGGTGGCGGTCGTGGGTGTCGATGGCGACGAGCTGCTCGTAGGCGAGCGGCTGACGTCCGGCGCGCACGCGAGCGCGGGCCTCGGCGTCCCAGAAGGGCTGGAGCTCGCGATAGAGCTCGGTGAAGCGCTGGGCGAGCGGCGAGTCGAGGAAGATCCTGAGTTGGCCCCACTTGTCGGCGTGCTTGCCGGGGCGTTGGCGCTGGGTGTGGAGGATGTCCTCGAATTCGTACAGCAGCTCCTGCGTGCGGCCGATGCTGAAGGCCGGGATGATCACCGTGCCGCCATCCTCGAGCGCGCGTTCGACCACGGCCTGCAGGCGCTTGCGCCGGTTGCGGCGGTCTTCGTGATTGCGGTCGCCGTAGGTGGTCTCGAGCACGAGCACGTCGGCCTGCCACGGCGAACGCGGCGCCGGCAGCAAGGGCGCATGCGGCGCACCGAGGTCACCGGAGAAGATGACGCGGCGCTTTTCAGGCCAGGCGGGGCCGGAGAGTTCGCATTCCACATAGGCTGAACCGAGGATGTGCCCGGCGCGCTGCAGGCGGATGCGACAGGTGGCGCCGGCGCTGCGGTACACCGTGTGCCATTTGCCGTAGGGCAGCGCGCGGATGCGCGGTTCGACCATGTCGAGGTAGCGCTCGACCATGGCCTTGTCGCGGGACACGCCGACCTGGAAGGCGTCGGCCAGCACCGTGGGCAGCAGCCGCGCGGAGGGCTCGCTACACAGGATCGGCCCCTTGAAGCCGGCGGCCAGCAGCCAGGGCAGGCGGCCGCAGTGGTCGATGTGGACGTGGGTGAGGATGAGCGCGCCGATGCCGGCGACCGGGAAGTCGATGTCGAGCTGGTCGGCGCCGGCCTTGCCGTCGGGCGCGGTCTCGGTGCCCTGGAACAGGCCGCAGTCGACGAGCAGGGCGTTGTCGCCCTCGACGAAGAGTTGATGACAGGAGCCGGTGACGCCATTGCGGGCGCCGCGATGGAGGATGGTCGGGTTCATGCCGACATTCTATTCAATCACCTGGCATCGGGCCATGGCGAATGCCGTTTTCATCACGAAGGAGAGTTACCTCCGCTCCCACAGCGCCGCTCACGGAGCCATTGCCGCAGTCTTACTCCATCCCCCACTTCTGCAGCCGGTAGCGCAGTTGGCGCAGGGTCATGCCGAGGTTGCGGGCGGCGGCGGAGCGGTTCCAGCGTGTGTGTTCGAGCGCGCGGATGATGCGCAGGCGCTCGGCGTCGTCGCTCGCGTCGTCGCCCCCGTTGGCGCCCACCGGGGACTCGAGCGCGGAGTCGTGCAGCGCATCGTCGTGCGCGCCGTAGGCCCCCGGCGCGGCGTCGGCGAGCCAGCCCGATGCGGTCTGCTCGGGATAGAGCTCGATGTCGGCAGCGCCAATCTCGCTGCCCTCACACAGCGCGCAGGCGCGTTCGAGCAGGTTCTCGAGTTCGCGCACGTTTCCCGGGAAGGCATAGCGCTGGAGCGCCTGCAGCGCATCGGCGGACAGCCGGTGAAGCGCGCCGCCCTCGCGTGCGGCCAGGCGCGCCAGAATGTGGGTGGCGAGATCGGCGATGTCCTCGCGGCGCTCGCGCAGCGGCGGCACGCGCAGGGTGATGACGTTGATGCGGAAGAACAGATCCTGACGGAAGCGCCCCTCGGCGACGAGCCGGCCGAGGTCCTGGTGCGAAGCCGACAGCAGGCGCACATCCACCGCCTCTTCGGCGTGGGCGCCGACCGGGCGCACCGCGCGCTCCTGGATCGCGCGCAGCAGCTTGACCTGCATGGCCAGCGGCAGCTCGCCGATCTCGTCGAGGAACAAGGTGCCGCCGTTGGCCGCCTGGAACAGGCCTTCCTTGTCGGCGCCGGCGCCGGTGAAGCTGCCCTTGCGGTGGCCGAAGAACTCGCTCTCCATCAGCTCGGCCGAGATCGCGCCGCAGTTGACCGGCACGAAGGGCCCGGCCGCGCGCGCGCCCAGGCTGTGGATGTAGCGTGCGATGACTTCCTTGCCGGTACCCGATTCGCCATGGATGAACACCGGCGCCTGGTTGCGCGCGAGCTTTTCGGCCTGGCTGCGAAGTTGCACGAAGGCGGGCGAATGGCCGATGAGGGCGCGCGTGCCGGCGGGTGCGGCGCCGGCATGCTCTTCGGCGCCCTTGAGCTTGAGCGCGTGGCTGACGAGCTCGCGCAGCGCCTTGAGCTCGACAGGCTTGGTGACGAAGTCGAAGGCACCGAGCTTGAGCGCCCGGATGGCGGTCTCGATGCTGCCGAAGGCGGTGATGACGGCCACCGGCAGCCCGGGCTGGCTGGTCTGGATGTGCTCGACCAGCTCCAGGCCGTCACCATCGGGCAGGCGCATGTCGGTGAGGCACAGGCGGTAGCGGCGCTGGGCAAGCAGCTCGCGCGCCGCCTGCAGCGTGCCGGCGGTGTCGCAGGCGAGCCCCATGCGCATCAGCGACAGTTCGAGCAGTTCGCGGATGTCGTCTTCGTCATCGACGACGAGGACATCGGTGGATCGGGGACGGCTGCGGCGTTCGACGTAGGTCATGGACGTGTGTGGGCGCTGAGCACCAGATGGGCGCCGGGGCCACCGTTGGCGAGCTCGAGGTCGGCGTCGTTGGCCTCGGCCAGTTCGCGGGCGATGTAGAGGCCAAGCCCGGTGCCCTTGGGGTGAGTGGTGAAGAAAGGCTCGAACAGATGCGCGCGGATGGCGTCGCCGAAACCGGGGCCGTCGTCCTGCACGTGCAGTGCGATGCGCTCGGCGGGCAGCACTTCGGCCCACAGGCGGATGGCGCCGGGCTGGCCGGAACAATAACGCGCGGCATTGGCGAGCAGGTTGTCGAGGATCTGATGCAGGTGGGCGCGGTCGATGGCGAGTGTGAGCGCCGGGTCGATTTCAACCGCATACAGGGGCAGCTCGGCCGGCGCACGAAAGGCGCGGCCATCGATGACCTCGCCGACGAAGGCCGCCAGCGGCAGCGCTTCGGGCATGGCCTGCTCGCGCCGGCCGAGCGCGAGCACGTCGCGGATCATGCGTTCGATGCGCTGGGCGTTGTCGTTGATGATGCGCACCAGCCGGCCCTGCATCTCGCTGCGCTTTTCGTCGCGCAGCAGCTCGGCGGCCTGGGTGACGGCCGACAGCGGGTTGCGGATCTCGTGCGCCATGCTGGCGGTGAGGCGGCCGAGCGCGGCGAGCTTGATCTGCTGCAACTGGCGCTGGATCTCGTCGAAGTCGGTGAGGTAGAGCAGCGTGTCGCCGGCGGCGGCGCTGCCCGGCTCGCCGGCGACCGCACGGCAGCGCAGCAGGCGCCCACCGGGCCCGATGCGCAGCAGCCGGCCCTCGGGGGCCACGCCGGGCGCTGCACCGGGCTGCAGCATTGGCTCGAAAGCTTCGTCGAGGTCCTTGAGCGCAAGGCCCTCCAGCCCGTCGACCCGCGAGTGCGTCAAGCCGAGCAGATCCACCGCCTGCAGGTTGGCATGCAGGATGTGGCCACCTGCATCGACGACGATGACCCCGTCGCGCATGTCGCGAATGATGTGTTCATTGACCGCTTGCTGCTTGGCGAGCGCGACGCCGCGTTCGGCAGCGAGCGAGGCGTTGGCCTTGGCACGCAGCGCGAGCAGGCGCGCCACCAGGGCGATGCCGAAGAAGCCCGCACAGAAGATGCCCACCTGCAGAAAATCCACCGACTGTTTGCCACCGACGTAGCGCCAGGTGTTCTCGATGAGCACCGCGATCGTGGCGAGCGCGGCGGTGAACAGCACCATGCGCCCTTCGGCAATCAGTCCCGCACCGGCGAGCATCACCATGATCAGCGCCGGGATGCCGCTGCGGTAACCGCCGCTGACCCACATGATCAGCGACAGCGCGAGTACATCGACCACCACCTGCAGCGCGACGGTGCGCTCGAAACCGAAGCGCCGCACCGCGTCGGGGAAGCCGAGCGCCAGCACCGCGCCGAGGTAGGCGAAGGCGACGGCGTGATAGATGCGCGGCGCTTCGCTGCCGAGGCCGAGTTCGTGGCCGGCGACGAGAAACAGCCCGGCGAGGACCAGCCGGAAGAAGTTGAGGTAGCGCAGCGATACGCGGCGCGCGCGGTCGCCCTCGGCGAACGAGCTGGCGCGCAGGTCAGTCCGCGCGCTGGCCGGCACGGCGATGGGCATCGCAACAGTAGAAGTCACCGTCGGCGCTGACGCCCTCGGATTCGGGCACGATCAGGCCGCAGTGGCGGCATTCGAGCATGCGTTCGGCCGTCACCGGCTTGCCGGCTTCCTTGCGGCGCAGGGCGTTCTGCGCCTTGAAGCGCCGCAGCGCGCCGCGCGCCCACCAGATGCCGATGAAAACCAGGATGACGATGAGCAGATTGCGCACGGTAGGGGGCGACGCAGAAGCTGCGCCAGCGGGTGTCGAAAACGCCCGGATTCTACCATGCGGCCGCTTGGGCTCCGTGGGAGCGGGCTTGCAGCGATCACTCGCCCGCGCCCCGCCAGCTTTGCGACAATGTGGCGCTTGCCCTCTCTCAGACCTTGCCCCGGACCGCTGCCCCCATGCCGAGCTTTCCCGCCCCCATCGAGTCCCGCCTGCCGAACGTGGGCACCACCATCTTCACCGTGATGTCGCGGCTGGCGCAGGAGTGCGGCGCGATCAACCTGTCGCAGGGCTTTCCCGACTTCAACGCCGACGACGAGCTGTTCGAGCGCGTCGCGCACTGGATGCGCGCCGGCCACAATCAGTACGCGCCGATGGCGGGCTGTCTGCCGCTGCGCGCAGCGATCGCCACCAAGGTCGAGGCGCTGTACGGCGCGCGCTACGACGTCGAGCACGAGATCACCGTGACCGCCGGCGCCACCCAGGCGCTGTTCACCGCTGTCACCGCCTGCGTGCATCCGGGCGACGAGGTGATCGTGTTCGAGCCGGTATACGACTCCTATGGGCCGGCGATCGAGCTGGCCGGCGGCAAGGTGGTGCGCATGCGCCTGAGCGCGCCCGACTATCGTCCGGACTGGGACGCGGTGGCGGCAGCGATCGGGCCGCGCACGCGCATGATCATGATCAACACCCCGCACAATCCCACGGCCACGGTATGGACGCGGGACGACCTCGAGCGCCTGGCGGCGCTCACACGCGGCACCGGCATCGTGGTGGTGGCCGACGAGGTCTATGAGCACATCGTGTTCGACGGCGCCGCGCATGCGAGCTGCGCCGCGCACCCGGAGCTCGCCGCGCGCAGCTTCGTGGTGTCGAGCTTCGGCAAGACCTACCACATCACGGGCTGGAAGGTCGGCTACATCCTGGCGCCGCGCGAGCTGATGGCGGAGTTTCGCAAGGTGCATCAGTTCAACGTGTTCACGGTGAACACGCCGGTGCAGCTCGCACTCGCCGACTACATGGCCGACGCCTCGCGCCACCTCGCGCTGGCGGCTTTCTACCAGGGCAAGCGCGACTTCTTCCGCGATGCGATGGCCGGCTCGCGCTTCGAACTGCTGCCCGCGCGCGGCACCTACTTCCAGCTTGCGCGCTACGGCACAGTCTCGGACCTGGGCGACGCGGCGTTCTGCGAGCACCTGACGCGCAAGGTCGGCGTGGCGGCGATCCCGGTGTCCGCGTTCTTCGCCGACGGCCGCGACGAGCGCGTGATCCGCTTCTGCTTTGCCAAGAACGAAAGCACGCTGGCCGCCGCGTGCGAGCGGCTGTGCAAGATTTGAGCGCATGAAGTTCGCGGGCTTGCCCGCGACTGCAACGCCTGAACGACCGTAACCTCTTCGAGACCACCCCGATGTTCAAGCAACCCCGCCCCACCCTGCAGCGCGTCGGCGACACCGCCCGCGTCCTCGACCAGACCGCGCTGCCCTTTCGCACCGAAACCGTGGTGCTGTGCACGCTGGCCGACGCCGCGCACGCCATCCGCAGCATGCAGGTACGCGGCGCGCCGCTGATCGGCGCCACCGCGGCCTTTGGCGTGGCGCTGGCGCTGCGCCACGAAGGTGGCGACGACGACGCCCTCGAACGCGCGCTGCAGGTGCTCGGCGCCACCCGCCCGACCGCGGTCAACCTGCACTGGGCGCTCGCCCGTATGGAGGCCGCGCTGCGCCCGCTGCCGCCCGCCCAACGCCTGGAGGCCGCCTGGGCCGAGGCCGATGCCATCCGCGCCGACGACGCCGCAACCTGCGACGCCATCGGCCGCCACGGCCTGGCGCTGATCCGCGACCTCGCCGCGCGCCGCCCCGGCCCGGTGCGGCTGATGACCCACTGCAACGCCGGCTGGCTCGCCACCTGTGGCGCTGGCACCGCGCTCGCGCCGATCTACGCCGCGCAGGCCGAAGGCATCGCGGTGGAGGTCTTCGTCAGCGAGACCCGGCCGCGCAACCAGGGCCTGCTCACCGCATGGGAACTGCGCGCCGCCGGCGTGCCCCACACGCTGATCGCCGACAACGCCGCCGGCCTGCTGCTGATGCGTGGCGAGGTGGATATGGTGGTCACCGGCGCCGACCGCATCGCCGCCAACGGCGACACCGCGAACAAGGTCGGCACCTGGCTGAAGGCGCTCGCCGCGCAGGCCGCCGGCGTGCCCTTCTACATCGCCGCGCCGCACTCCACGCTGGACTTCGCCTGCGCGGACGGCGCCGCCATCCCGATCGAGGACCGCGGCGCCGCCGAGGTCTGCCACGTGCGCGGCTTGACGCCGGCCGGCGACATCGCAGAGCTTGCCCTCGCCCCCACCGACACCCGCGCCGCCAACCCCGCCTTCGACGTCACCCCGGCGGCGCTGATCCGCGGCATCATCACCGAGCGCGGCATCGCGCCCGCCGGCGAGCTGGCGCGCCTTTATCCGGAGCACGAACGATGAGCGACACCCCGGGCATCTGCATCCACGAGGAAGCCGGCTGGCAGGCGCCGGATCCGCTGCGCGCCGAGCTGCTCGCCACGCTACGCGCGATGTCGGACGCGGGCCTCAACGTGGGGACGGCGGGCAATGCGAGCGCGCGGCTGCCGGAGGCAGTCGCAGACGCGCACGTCGAGCCGCTCGAGCAACGGTCGTCCGGTAGAAGCGAGTCCCGCAGCGTGCGCATGCTGATCTCCCCGAGCGGCATGCCCGCCGAGCGCTGCACGCCGCAGGACATGGTGGAGGTCGAAGCCGACGGCCGCTACCCCGGCCCGCTCGCGCCCTCGTCGGAGTGGAAGCTGCACCACGACATCTACGCCGCCTTTCCCGCGGCAGGCGCCGTGCTGCACGCACATTCGCCCTTCGCCACCGCGCTCGCCTGCCAGCGCATCGAGATCCCGCCCTTCCACTACATGATCGCGCGCTTCGGCGGCACCACCGTGCGCTGCGCGCGCTACGCCACCTTCGGCACCCAGGCCCTGTCGGACGCCACCGTCGCCGCGCTGCAGGCGCGCAACGCCTGCCTGCTCGCCAACCACGGCATGGTGGTCTACGGCCGCGACCTCACCCACGCGCTGGCGCTGGCGATCGAGTTCGAGACCCTGTGCGAGCAGTACTGGCGCACGCTGCAACTGGGCGCCCCGGTGCTGCTGTCGGACGCCGAGATGGCGGAGGTGATCGAACGCTTCAAGTGGTACGGCAAGCCACGGGCCTGAGGTATCGGGGAGCGCACGCCTGTCCTCCGTGGGAGCGGGCTTGCCCGCGAAGGCAGCGTTCGGTCTCGAGACATTCGCGGGCAAGCTCGCTCCCACGGGAGTCCCTGCCCCTCGGGCCTCACCCCATCGCCTGCATGGCCCTCACCCACTTGCCCGTTTAATTGATTATGCATACTCTCTCGACCTCTATCACCAGGTCGAGAGCATGCCTCGTTATCACTCCGCCGCCCTGCGCCGCGGTCGCGTGGCTGAGATCAGCCGCGCATACCTGATTACCACGACCTGTGCGGAGAGGCGTGCACTTTTCAACGACTTTACCCATGCCCGCACCCTGATCCGGACGATGCAGGAGGCAGACCAGGCCGGCGTCGTCAAGACGCTCGCGTACGTCGCGATGCCCGATCATGTGCATTGGCTGTTTGTGCTGCTCGAAGGTGATCTCGCTTCGACCATGCGCACCATGAAGTCGCGTACCGCCATCGCACTCAACCGGCTCGACGCAGCCCCGGGGCGCCAAGTCTGGCAAGCAGCCTTTCACGACCATGCGGTGAGGGCCGAAGAGGATCTGGTAGGAATCGCCCGCTATGTGGTGTCGAATCCGGTACGCGCAGGCCTGGTGAGCTCGGTGAGGGCTTATCCTCACTAGGATGCGGTGTGGATCTGAACAGGGCGTAAGCAAGACCAAGCCCTGCATTCGCGGGCAAGCCCGCTCCCACGGAGGCCCCCACGTCGCCCACGGAAGTCCGGACCGCTACACCTCGTGGGTGCAACTGTCTGTGGGAGCGGGCTTGCCCGCGAACAACCTACCGCTCCAGCACCCGCAACAAGCTGGACGTATCCTCCCGCCCCCAGCCCGCGCCCATCAGCGCATTGAGCTGCTGCCACACCTGCGCGGCCACCGGCAGCGGCGCGCCGAGCTTGGCGGCCTCGTCCATCAGGATGGCAAAGTCCTTGTGGTGCAGCCGCGCCTCGATGCCGGCGGTGAAGTCGCGCTCGACCATCTTTGCGCCCATCACCTCGAGCACCTTGGAGCCCGCCGAGCCGCCCATCAGGGCCTGGCGCACCGCGGCGACGTCGACGCCGTGGGCGCTGGCCAGGCTCACCGCCTCGGCGCAGGCCTGGATCGTCGACACCATGATCATCTGGTTGCAGGCCTTGGCGACCTGGCCGGCGCCGGGTGGGCCGATGTGCACGATGCGCTTGCCGAGCACCTCGAACAGCGGACGCACGCGGGCGAGCGTCTCGTCCTCGGCGCCGGCCATGATCGCCAGCGTGGCGTCGCGCGCGCCCTGGCCGCCGCCGGACACCGGCGCATCGACCCAGCCGATGCCGCGCTCGGCGTAGCGTGCGGCGAGCGAACGCGCGGTCGCTGGGGCGATCGTGCTCATGTCGACGTGGATGCGGCCGGCCGCAAAGCCTGCGGCCAGGCCTTCGGGGCCAAAGGCGAGGCCTTCGACGTCGGCGCTGGCGGTGACGATGGTGATGACGACCTCGCTGCGCGCGGCCAGCTCGGCAGGCGTCGCGCACAGCGGCACGCCCTCGGCGACCAGCGCCGCAGCCGACTCGGGGCGGCGCGCCCACACCGCCAGGTCGTGGCCGGCGGCGCGCAGGTGGCGGGCCATGGGTTCGCCCATCACGCCCAGGCCGATGAATCCGATCTTCATATGCTTCTCCCCTGCCCCGTTCATTCGCCCGCGCCACCGCTCATGCGCTCGATGAGCTTGAGCAGGGCAACGGAGTCGTCCTCGCCGAGGCCGCTGCCGGCCATGGCGTTGAAAAGCTGCATGGTGGCCGCGGCCGTCGGCAGCGCCAGGCCGAGGCGGTGAGCCTCGTCCATGACGATGCGCACATCCTTCTGGTGCATCCAGGCCTTGAAGCCGGGCTTGAAGTTGCGCTCGAGCATGCGCTGGCCGTGGTTCTCGAGAATGCGCGAATACGCGAAGCCGCCGAGCAGGGCCTCGCGCACCTTCGCGCCATCGACGCCGCTCCTGGCGGCGAAATTGAGCGCCTCGGCGACCGACGCGACGCCGACCCCGGTGATGATCTGGTTGCAGGCCTTGGCGACCTGGCCGGCGCCCGCTTCGCCGATGCGGGTGATGGACTTGCCCATGGCCTCGAAGAGCGGCTGCACGCGCGCGCAGGCCTCGAGCTCGCCGCCGACCATGATGGTGAGCGTGCCGGCGATGGCACCCGGCTCGCCGCCCGACACCGGCGCATCGAGCGCGACGACGCCGCGCTCGGCCAGGCGGGCGGCGATGGACTGCGCCGCGGCCGGGGCGATGGTGCTCATGTCGATGTGGATGTGACCGGGGCTGGCGCCGTCGGCGACGCCATCCGCGCCGAGGGTGACCTGCTCGACGTCGGGCGCGTCGGCCACCATGCTGATCGTGATCGATGCATGGCGCGCGACCTCCGCCGCGCTGGCGCAATCGCCCGCACCGGCATCGAGCAGCGGCTGCATCGATTCGCGCCGGCGGCTCCAGGCGTGCACGCGATGGCCGGCCTTGATGAGGTTGAGGGCCATGGGCCGGCCCATGAGGCCAAGTCCGATGAATCCGACGTCCATTGAGTGAAGTCCTCCAGGGTGGGGAAGCGTGGGCGGGTGTTTGGCATTCGGGGGCAAGCCCGCCATAATCGCCGCCATGAAATACGGCGCAATCATCAAGGAAATCGGGCGGGGCGCCAAGGGCGCCCGCGACCTGGACACGGCCGCTGCGGCGGCGCTCTTCGGTGACATCCTGGACGGCGCGGTGCCCGAGCTCGAGCTCGGCGCGATCCTGATCGCCTTTCGCATCAAGAGCGAGGCGCTGCCCGAGCTGCTCGGCTTCAAGCAGGCGATGGACGCGCGCACCGCGCAGCTGGCGGTGCCCGAGGGCCCGCGCTGCGTGGTGCTGCCGACGTACAACGGCGCGCGCCGCCAGGCCAACCTGATGCCCCTGGTGGCGCTGCTGCTCGCACGCGAGGGCGTGCCTGTGCTCATCCAGGGGCGGCACGATTTCGAGACGCGGGTGAGCCCGTTCGAGCTGCTGGCGGCGCTGGATCTGCAGCCGGCGGCGGACGCGGCAGTGGCTTCAGCGCAGCTCGCGCAGCGGCACATCGCCTGCGTCGGTGTGGACAAGCTGCTGCCCGGGCTCGACCCCCTGCTCGCGCTGCGTCTGCGCATGGGCGTACGCGCCAGCGGCCACACCATGGCCAAACTCATCGACCCCTGCCGCGGACGCAGCGTGCGCGTGGTGGCGGTGACCCACCCCGAGTACCTCGAGCGCATGGATGACTTCCTGCGCGCCGACGGCGGGCGCGCGATGCTGATGCGCGGCACCGAGGGCGAGATCTACGCCAACCCGCGGCGCTGCCCGGAGATGAAGGTGTATGTGGATGGCGCTGCGTCGGTCGGCGTGGCGGGCGAGGAAGGCGGCGCCCCGCCGCTCGCCGGGCTGCCCGACGCGCCCTCGGTGGCGGAAAACGCCACGCTGATCCGCGCGATGCTGGCGGGCAAGGCGCCCGTGCCGGGGGCGATCCTGAAGCAGGTGGCAGCGCTGCGGGCGCTCGCGGCGTGAGTCGACTCCAGGCTGGGTAGCCCGATTCGCGGGCAAGCCCGCTCCCACGGTCGGCGTCCGTGAGCCCCGCCTGAATCAGGCTGCCAGTCGCCCGGCGCGGTAGTCGGCCACCGCCTGGTAGATCTCCTGCTCGGTGTTCATGACGAAGGGGCCGTACTGCGCGATCGGCTCGCCGAGCGGGCGGCCGGCAATCAGCAGCGCGCGGGTGTCGGTGGTGGCTTCGATCGTCACGCCGTCGCTGTCCGCGTCGTTGGCCAGGACCGCCATGTTGCGCACCGGCACCGTCTCGGCGCCCAGCTGCAGCGCGCCGCGATAGACGTAGACGAAGGCGTTGTGCCCGGCCGGCAGCGGCTGCGAAAACCTTGCGCCCGCGGGCAGGTGCAGGTCGATGTAGAGCGGCGCGGTGGTCTCGCGCGTGACGGCGCCAGTGACACCGTGGCTTTCGCCGGCGATCACGATCGCGTCTACGCCCGCATCAGTAGTGAAGCGCGGCAGCTCGGTCGCCGCAAAATCGCGATACCAGGGCGCGCTCATCTTGTCCCTGGCCGGCAGGTTGAGCCAGAGCTGGAAGCCTTCCATGACGCCTTCTTCCTGCTGCGGGATCTCGGAGTGGATCACGCCGCGACCCGCCGTCATCCACTGCACGCCGCCGTTCTCGAGCAGGCCTTCGTGGCCGGCGCTGTCACGGTGCAGCATGCGGCCCGCGATCATGTAGGTGACGGTCTCGAAGCCGCGGTGCGGGTGGTCGGGAAAGCCGGCGATGTAGTCGTCCGGCTTGTCGCTGCCGAAGGCGTCGAGCATCAGGAAGGGATCGAGCCGGCGCTGCAGTTGCTGGGTGAGCACGCGGGTGAGCTTGACGCCCGCGCCGTCCGAGGTCGGCACGCCGGTGACGAGGCGCTCGACGTGGCGGGGACGGCTGACGCTTGCCGAAGGAACTTGCGGCTGGGTGACGGTGCTCATCTGCATTCTCCTTGGGGTTGGGGTGCGGAGCGGGTGGTCCCGCCCTCGTCATGCACTGCCAGCACGGCCTGGGACGAGCGATCAGCCCAGCGCGGCCTCGATGTCGGCCTCGGCTTCGGCGAAGCCCTGCTTGACCGCGTCCTCGCCCATGTTCAGGCCTTCGGCGTAGGCGAAGTGGATGTCGGTCATGCCGAGGAAGCCGAGCACTGTCTGCAGGTAGGGCGTCTGCGTGTCGGCCGCGGTGCCACGATAACGACCGCCGCGGGCGAAGGCGACGAAGACCTTCTTGCCCTTCACCAGACCCTCGGGGCCGTTCTCGGTGTAGCGGAAGGTGACGCCGGCGCGAGCGATCGCGTCGATCCAGTTCTTCAACTGGGTGGAGATGCCGAAGTTGTACATCGGCACGCCAATCACCAGCACGTCGGCGGCCTGCACTTCGGCGACCAGCGCGTCGCTGGCGGCCACGCGGGCGGTCTGCTCGGACGTGCGCTGCTCGGCGGGCGTGAACAGGGCACCGAGTGCCGCCTCGTCGATCACCGGCGCTGGGTCGCGGGCCAGGTCGCGCTGTACCAGGGTCGCGCCAGGGTTGGCGGCCTGCAGGCGGGCGACGATGTCATTGGCGATACGGGTGGAGTTGCCGGCTTCGGAACGGGCGCTGCCATTGATTTGCAGGATCTTCATGTTCGGGACCTCATCGGTTGGGGGATCAAGTGAGACAGAGTCTATTCGATGCATCTCATTGCACTAACCCCCTTAAATGGACATTATTGTTCCCCTTATGGAACAAATAGACCCCAACGACCTGCTGATCTTCGCCCGCGTCATCGACGAAGGCAGCTTCACCGCGGCGGCAGAGCGGCTCGGGCTGCCGAAATCAACCGTGTCGCGTCGCCTGTCGCAGCTCGAGGAACGACTCGGCGAGCGCCTGCTGCTGCGCACCACGCGCCGGCTCAGCATCACCGAGTTCGGCAGCGCCCTGCTCGAACATGCGCGCCAGGTGGACACCGAAGTGGAAGCGGTTGCGGCGCTCGCCGAAAGTCGCCAGGCGCGGCCAAGCGGGCGGCTACGCGTGTCGATGCCGAACGATTTCGCCAACCTGCTGCTGACCGACATGCTGGCCGCATTCTCGGCGCTGCATCCGGCGGTGACACTCGAATTGGACCTGTCGCCGCGCCGGGTGGATCTGCTCGGCGAGAATTTCGATGTCGCGATCCGCATGGGCGCCCTGCCCGACGACACCTTGCTCGTCGCGCGCCGGCTGGCGGAGTTTCCGTGGGGGCTGTACGCCTCGCCCGACTATGTCGCGGAACACGGCGAGCCGTCGGGGCCGGAAGACCTGCACCGCCACCGCGCGCTGCGCCTGCTGGCGCGCACCGGCGAGCCGATCGGCTGGACCTTGTTGCGCGGCGACAAGCGCTGGGAGGGCGTGCCGCCCGGCTCGATCACCGCCAACTCGCCCGAGCTGCTGATCCGTTTCGCGCGTGCGGGCGCCGGCATCACCGCTGTGCCGGACTACTTCGCCAGCCCCTACGTGCGCCGCGGCGAGTTGCAGCGCGTGCTGCCCGAATGGTGTCCGCCGTCGATCACCGCGTGGGCGGTGTTTCCGGGGCGCAAGCTGATGCCGGCAAAGACGCGGGCGTTTCTGGACATGCTGCAGGCGGCGTTCGCGACTTGAACGGCCGCGCGGGAAACACGGTCCTACGGAGCGTCGGGGCCTCGCGCGACATACAATGGCGCCCTATTCCGGAAACTGAATCACGATGACCCTGCTTCTGAAGATCCTTCACTTGCCCGCACGGGTGCTTTACCTCGCCCTGTTCCTGGTCGCGGCCGGCTTGCTGAGCTTTGGCCTCTACCTGCAGCATGGGCTGGGCCTGGAGCCCTGCCCGATGTGCATCATGCAGCGCTACGCCTTCGCCACCGCCGCGCTGATCGGCTTGATCGCGGCCATCCACGGCCCGGGTCGCAGCGGCGAGCGCGTCTATGCCGTGCTGATCGGCGCCGCGGCGCTGACCGGCGGCACCATCGCCGCGCGCCAGAGCTGGATGCAGATCGACCCGCCGCTGATCCCGGAGTGCGGTCCGGGGCTGGAGTTCATGCTCGAGAGCTTCCCGCTCGCGCAGGTGCTACCGATGATCTTCCGCGGCGCGGGCGACTGCACCGTGATCGAGTGGACCTTCCTCGGCCTGTCGATCGCCAACTGGTCGCTGGTGAGCTTCACCGCGACCGTGCTCTTTGCCGGCTGGATGCTGCTGCGCCGCGGCTGAACGCTCACCCGCAGCTCGCCGGGCCGTCCTTGACGCCGAGCTTGTGCAGGATGTTCACCAGCGGACACAGCCCGGTGAAGGCGCTCTGGAACAGGTTCAGGCCGACAAAGCCGGTCACCCACAGGAAGTGCTTGCTGACGAACAGCGGCGAGGCCTCGACGCCGAGCGCGAGCGAAATCAGGACGAAGGCACCGGCGAAGGCGCGGACGTATTCATTGGTGGTCATGCGGGATTCTCCTCGGGGTTTTGCAGGCTTGCGATGCGGCCACGCATGGCCGCGTAGTAGAGCACCGGGATCACCACCAGGGTGAGCACGGTGGACACGAAGATGCCGAAGATCAGGCTGATGGCCAGCCCGTTGAAGATCGGGTCGTCGAGGATGAACACCGCGCCGATCATCGCCGCCAGCGCGGTGAGCCCGATCGGCTTGGCGCGCACCGCTGCGGCGCGGATCAGCGCCTCGCCGAACTCCATGCCCGGCTTGCCATCCTCGCCGCGCACCTGCTGATTGACGAAGTCCACCAGCAGGATGGAGTTGCGCACGATGATGCCGGCGAGCGCGATCATGCCGATCATCGAGGTCGCGGTGAATTGCGCGCCGAACAGCGCGTGGCCGGGCATCACGCCGACGATGGTGAACGGGATCGGCGCCATGATGATCAGCGGCACCAGATAGCTCTTGAACTGCGCCACCACCAGCAGGTAGATCAGCACCAGGCCCACGGCGTAGGCGGCGCCCATGTCGCGGAAGGTCTCGTAGGTGATCTGCCACTCGCCGTCCCACTTCAACTGATAACCCGAGTAGGGGTCGTCGGGCTGGGTGATGAACCACTCGCCGAGCGTACCGGCCAGCCCCGGCGCGCCTTCGAGCGCCATGCCGTTGACGCGTGAGCGGATGTCGAACATGCCGTACAGCGGCGAGTCGAGCTGGCCACCCATGTCACCGGTCACGTACACCACCGGCAGCAAGTCCTTGCGATACAGGATCTGCTCGCGCCGGGTCTCGGCGACCTGCACCACTTCCGAGATGTTGATGAGCTGGCCGGCGCTGTCGCCGCCGCGCGCGCGCACCTGCATGGTGAGCAGGTTGCCCAGTTCGGACTGGCGCACCGCCGGAAGCTGGATGCGCACCGGGATCTCGTACTTGTTGTCGCCGCCATGCACCGGGGTGACGTTCTCGCCGCTCAACCCAAGGCGCACCACCTCCACGATGTCGGCCTGGGCCACGCCCATGCGCGCCGCCTTGGCCTGGTCTACGCGCAGCACCAGCTTGGGCGCGTCCTCGTCCACCGTGTCGTCCACGCCGACGATGTCGGCCGTGTCCTCGAAGGCGGCGCGCACCTGCTTCGCCACCGCCACCTGGCCGTCGTAGTCGGGGCCGTAGATCTCGGCGACGATCGGCGACAGCACCGGCGGGCCGGGCGGCACCTCGACGACCTTGACGTTGCCGCCGTTACGCAGCGCGATTTCGGTGACGGCGTCGCGCACCGACACTGCGATCTCGTGGCTCTGGCGGTCGCGCGCGGTCTTGTCGACCAGGTTGACCTGAATGTCGCCCTGCTCGGGCGCGCTGCGCAGGTAGTACTGGCGCACAAGGCCGTTGAAGTTGATCGGCGCCGCGCTGCCGGCGTAGGACTGCCAGTCGGTGACCTCGGGCACGGTGGCCAGATGGGCGCCGATCTCGTTCAGGACGCGTGCGGTGTCTTCCACCGGCGTGCCCACCGGCATGTCGAGCACGACCTGGAATTCGCTCTTGTTGTCGAAGGGCAGCATCTTCATGACCACGAGCTGCACCACCGGCAGCGCCACCGAGGCGCCGATGAGCGCAAACACCACGACCCACAGCGCGAGCCGGTTGCGCCCGCCGCGGCGGGCGTCGAACATCGGCGTCATCACCCGGCGGAAGAGGCCGTCGAGCCGCCGCGTCATCTTGTCCTCGCCCTCGTGATGGTGGGCATCGACGCGCTTCAAGAGCTTCTGCGCCAGCCAGGGCGTGACCACGAAAGCCACCACCAGCGAGATGAACATGCCCATCGAGGCGTTGATCGGGATCGGGCTCATGTAGGGCCCCATCAAGCCGGTGACGAAGGCCATCGGCAAGAGCGCCGCGATCACGGTGAAGGTGGCGAGGATGGTGGGGCCGCCGACCTCGTCCACGGCCTTGGGGATCAGCTTCCACAGGGGCGTGTCGGGCTCGAGCGTGTGCCAGCGGTGGATGTTCTCGACCACCACGATGGCGTCGTCGACCAGGATGCCGATCGAGAAGATGAGCGCGAACAGCGACACCCGGTTGAGCGTGAAGCCCCAGGCCCAGGACGCGAACAGCGTCGCCGCGAGCGTGAGCGTGACCGCGATGCCGACGATGACGGCCTCGCGCCAGCCGAGCGCGAAGAACACCAGCGCCACCACCGCCGCGGTGGCGAAGGCGAGCTTGCCGATGAGCTGCGTGGCCTTGTCGTTGGCGGTCTTGCCGTAGTCGCGGGTGACGGTGACCTCCACGCCTTCCGGGATGACGCTGCCGCGCAGGTTCTCCAGGCGCTGCATCGCCGCCTGGGCGACATCTGCGGCGTTGGCGCCGGGTTTCTTCGACAGCGCCAGGGTGACAGCGGGGAAGAGTCCTTGCTGGTCGATGCCGCGCGCCTCGGCGGCGGCGCCGGTGCCGAACCAGACGTACTGCGAGGGCTGGTCGGGGCCATCGACCACCTCGGCGACGTCGCGCAGGAAGACCGGCTTGCGGTCCTGCACGCCCACCACCAGGTTGCGCACGTCCTCGGCGGATTCGAGGTAGGTGCCCGTCTGCACCAGCACCTCGCGGTTGCCGGACACCAGGCTACCCGCCGGCTGCGAGGCGTTGGCGAGCTGCAGCGCACCGCGCAGGTCCTGGGCGGTGATGCCGTGCGCGTTCATGCGCTCGGTGTCCATGTCCACCCGGATCACATGGCCGGGGCCGCCGATGGTGGCGACATCGCGGGTGCCGGGGATGCGCTTGAGCTCGGTCTCGGTCGCGCGCGCGACCTGCTGCAGCGAGAACGCGGCGCGCTCGGGGTCGGCGGTCCAGAAGGTGAAGCTGACGATGGGCACGTCGTCGATGCCCTTGGGCTTGATCAGCGGCGTGCCGACGCCGAGCTGCGGCGACAGCCAGTCGGCGTGCGAATCCACCGTGTCGTAGAGCCGCACCAGCGCGGTCTGGTTGGGCACGCCGACCTCGAACTGCACGGTGATGACCGCCATGCCGGGGCGCGACACCGTGTAGACGTGCTCGACGCCGGCGATGCGCGAGAGCACCTGCTCGGCCGGGCGCGCCACGAGGGATTCGACGTCGCGCGCCGACGCGCCCGGGAACGGCACCAGCACGTTGGCCATGGTGACGTCGATCTGGGGCTCTTCTTCCTTGGGCGTGATCAGCGTGGCGAAGATGCCGGCCAGAAGCAGAACCAGGGCCAGCAAGGGCGTGATCGCGTTGCGCTGAAAGCCGGCCGCGATGCGGCCGGAGATGCCGAGGGGTTTTTCCATCGTCGCCTCCCGGCTCAGCGCGCGGCCGCAGCCGTGCGGGCCTGGATGCCGGCCTGGACCGGGTCGAGGGCGAGGGTCTCGTCACCCGTGAGGCCGGACAGCACCTCGACGGCGTCGCCGCCGGGCAGCGTGCGGCCGAGGCGGATCTGGCGCAGCATGAAGCCGCCCTGCCCGTCGGCGGCATACACGGCGGTGAGCTCGCCGCGGCGCAGCACCGCGGCGGCGGGGATCACGATGGGGCCGGCGGCGCTTGCGGCGGTAGGGGTCCCGCTCGGGCTCGCGCCTGACGCGGCGGAAGACACATCGAAGCCCGCGCCTGCAGCGGCGGGCTGACCCTGGAAATGCACGCGCGCGAAGCTGCCGGGCAGCACGTCCGCGGTGCCGGCGGGCAGCTCGACGCGCACGCGCACGGTGTGCGTACGGGCGTCGGCTGCGGGCAGCACGGTGACCGCGGTGGCCTCGATCGTCCGCCCGCTGGCGGGCAGCTCGACGCTGGCACGCAGCGGGCCGCCGCCGAGCTCGGCGAGGCGCTGGGGCGCGAGGTCTACCACCGCGCGCATCTGCGCGGGGTCGTAGATGGTGAGCAGGTTGCGCCCGGGCTGGGCCATTTCGCCGGCTTCGATGTGCCGCGCGGCAACCACGCCGTCGAGCGGCGAGCGGACCTCCGCATAGCCCCTGACCGTCGCCACCTGCTCGCGCTGGGCACGCGCGGCACCCAGCTGCGCCTCCGCGGCCTCGAACTGGGTGCGCGCGCCGTCGAGGGCGGACTGGCTGAGGAACTTGCGCTCGACCAGACTGCGCGCGCGCGCGTATTCGGAGCGGGCGTTGGCCAAGCCCGTTTGTGCCTGGGCGATGCCGGCTTCAGCGGCCGCCACCGCCGCCGCCGCCTCGGCGGGATCGATACGGACCAGCACCTGCCCCTTGCTGACGCGGTCGCCTGCATCAACGGCAAGGGCCAGGATACGACCCGGCATCTGCGCTGCCAGCGTGGACTGCTGCACCGCCTCGATCGTCGCCTCGGCGACCACGAAGGGCACCAGTGCGCGCGTCTCGATGCGGACCGTGGGCACCTCGGCGTGACCGGGCAGGCTGAAACTGGCGAGCGCTGCCGCGAGCAGCAGACCGGGCGCGTACGCAAGGGCCGAACGTGGCAAGAACGAATGCGCAAGGGCGGGGAGCATGATGGGCTTCATATGTATAAGTATATTCTTATACAAAGCCCGGTCAAGCGCCGTGCGCAGCGCACCGGATGCGCGGGCTCAGTAGCGGGCTTGCCCGCGAAAAAGGGCCGGACCGAGGCCCGGAAGCGCAATCAGCCCAAACAACTGGCGGCGTAGTCGGCCATGGCGCGGACGACCGGCTCGGCCTCGCCGGCCGCGGTCGCAAGCGTGACCTCGCAGCCCGGATGGGCAGCGCGCGCTTCATCGAGCAGCACCGGCAGATCACGCTTGAGGTGACCACCCTGGGCGAGGAAGACGGGTACCACGGCCACCTTCTTCACGCCATCCTGGACCAGCGCCGCGATTGCCTCGGGCAGGGTCGGGCTCATGAACTCGAGGAAGGCGAGTTCCACCTTCGGCGCATCGGGGCGCGCCAGGACGGTGTCGCGAATGCGGCGCATCGGGCCCGCCCATTCGGGGTCGCGGGCACCATGCCCGAAGAGGACGATGGCGGAATCGGCTTGGTGCGCTGCAGTCATGAAACAATCTCCGTTGGAGGGGCGGTGGCATGTTCGATACGACGAGAGCCGGCGCGCAACAGGTGTTCGAGCGCGCGCGCCGCGCAGAACAGCCCGACACTGGCGGTGACCGCCATGCTCGAGCCATAGCCGGCACACGCCAGCCCCTGGGGCGCGGCAGGCGCGGTGTCGACGTCGCAAGCCTGGACCGCCGGATAGCGCAGGGGTTCAGTAGAGAAGACCGCTTCGATGCCAAATTTTTTCTTCGGATCGCGGGTGAAGCCGTGTTCCCTGCGCAGCCGCGCCCGCACCTTCGACAGCAGCGGGTCCTGCAGCGTGCGCGCGAGATCGTCGATGCAGATGCGCGCCGGGTCCGACTTACCCCCTGCCCCGCCCGCCATTACCAGCGGGATGCGGCGCTGGCAGCAGATTGCGGCGATCGCCACCTTGGCGCGCACGTTGTCGATGGCGTCGATCACCACGTCGAAACCGTGGAGCAGCTCGGCCGCGTTCTCGGGCGTGACGAAGTCTTCGACCACCTCGACCCGGCAAGCCGGATGGATGCCGGCGATACGGGCTGCCATGGCCTCGACCTTGGCGATGCCGAGCGTGGCATCCAGCGCATGCGCCTGGCGGTTGATGTTCGACTCGGCCACGTGATCCAGGTCGATCAGCGTGAGCCGGCCGACGCCACTGCGCGCGAGCGCCTCGACCGCCCACGAGCCCACGCCGCCGATGCCGATCACGCAGGCGTGCGCGGCGCGCAGCGCATCGATCGAGCCGGCTCCGTAGAGCCGGTCGATGCCGCCGAAGCGGCGCGCGGGGTCGACGTCGATCTGTGTCGGCGGCACGCTTCAGGCCGTTTCCGCCTCGGCCACGCGCTGGCTGTCCAGCCAGACGCCCAGCCCTTGGGCGTTGAGCTCCAGATCCATGCGCAGGAGCTCGAGCGTCTCGTCCTCGCTGAGCGCCCAGTTCTGGCGGGCAGCTTCCTCGCGCACGATCTGCTCGAGGCCAGCGAGAATCTCGACGTGGCGCGGAACACCCGTGCCGCGTGCGGCCGACGCCACCGCCACCATGGTGTCGATCAGCCGGTGCAAGTCGGCGCCGAGGCGCTCGACGTCGGCCACGCGGCTGTAGTGGGTCAGGTACATCGCCTGCGGCTGCATCGCCAGCATGCGATCGATCGAGGCATGCATGGCCTGCGGGTCGAACTGGGTCGGCGTGGTCGTGGGCATGATGAAAGGCCGGCCATCGACATCGAACTCGCGGTAGGACAGGCCGAAGGTGTCGCCGGTGAAGAAGGCGCGCGCGTTCGCATCCCAGATGCAGATGTGATGACGCGCGTGGCCCGGCGTATCGAACACGCGGAACAGCCGGCTGCCCAGGTGGACCTCGAGGCCGTCGGTCGCCGGCACGATGCGCGCGGCGGGAACGGGAACGAGGTGGCCGTACAGATCGTAGGCGCGCTCGGCACCGTAGACCGCGCACGTGCCTTCCCAGAGTTTGCTCGGGTCGATCATGTGGCGCACGCCACGCGGATGCACCAGCAGGCGGGCGTGCGGGAATGCGCACATCAGGCTGCCCGCGCCGCCGGCGTGATCGAGGTGGATGTGGGTGAGCATCACCCAATCCACGGCTTCGGGCGCAATGCCCAGCGCGGCGAGCGCGCCGAGCACCTGTGGCACCGATGCGTTGCTGCCGGTATCGACGATCGCTGCGCGACCGTCGTGCACGACGATGTGTATCGCGGCAAGTTGCGGGCGGCCATAGCCCGAGTCCACCGCATGCACGCCATCTGCGTAACTGATGAGTTCCTTCATGTTGCCTCCTTCCCTTGCCGATCTGGGGTCGGCTCTCCCGGTTTCAATGCGTGCCAGCGCGGCCGCCCCTTGCCCGCAGGGCGGTCAGGGGCGCACGCCGGCTGCAACGAATGGATACTAAAAGGGGATGTCGTCGTCGAAGTCGCCAAAACCACCGGACTGGGGCGCAGGCGCCGACTGCGGGCGCGGCGCGGCCTGGGCGGGCGCGCTGCGCGGCGCGGGGGCCGGGGCATCCCAGCCACCGCCACCTTCGTTGCTGCGCATCGGCGCATCGCCACCCTCGCGGCGGCCGAGCATCTTCATCTCGTCGGCGCGGATCTCGGTGGTGTAGCGATCCTGACCGTCCTTGTCCTGCCACTTGCGCGTACGCAGGCTGCCCTCGATGTACACCTGGCTGCCCTTGCGCAGGTACTGGCCGGCGATCTCGGCGAGCTTGCCGTAGAAGGACACGCGATGCCATTCGGTGGCCTCGCGGCGCTCACCGGTGCTCTTGTCGCGCCAGTTTTCGGTGGTGGCCAGGCGAATGTTGCAGATCGCGTCGCCCGAAGGGGCGAAGCGGCTTTCCGGATCGGCGCCAAGATTGCCGATCAGGATGACTTTGTTGAGGGATGCCATCCGGTTCTCCTTTGAATGCATTTGCACACGGCGCGCTGTGCGCCGCTACGCGATGTAGATCGTGAATGAAGCTTCAGCGCGGCGCCGCGGCTGGCGTCACGCGCAGCGGCGGCGGATTCATCGAGCTGGCCAGTGCCAGCCACACCAGTGCCAGCACGGCACAGAACAGGCTGACCGCCGCCGGGCCGTAGGCCTGCCCCAGCCAGCCACCGAGCACGCCGCCGAGAAACAGCCCGAGCGACTGCAGCGTGTTGTAGACCCCGAGCGCCGTACCCTTGGAACTGGGCGGCGCGATGCGCGAGATCCACGACGGCTGGGTGGCCTCGAGCACGTTGAAGGCGACGAAGAAGAGCGTCAGCAACAATGCCAATGGTATCAGGCCGTCGCCGAACAGCCACAGCCCGAACTGCACGAAGGCGAGCAGCACGATGGCGGCGTTGAATACCGGCTTCAACTTGTCGTGACGCTCGGCGATGATCACCGCCGGCACCATCACCACGAAGGACAGCAATACCGCGGGCAGATACACCTTCCAGTGCTCGGGCATCGGCAGGCCACCGCTGGCGACCAGGGCCGAGGGCACCATCACCCACATCGTGGTCTGGATCAGATGGAGCGCGAACACGCCGAAGTTGAGCCGCATGAGCTGGCCGTCGCGCAGCACGTCGATCAGCTTGCCGGTGGCGCGCGGCACCGGCGGCGCCGCGGGCACGACCCACAGCAGCACGCCGATGGCGCCGAAGGCGAGCACCGCAGTCATCCAGAAGATGCCCGACATGCCGATCGCAGCGTAGAGCAGCGGCGCGGCCACCATGGAGAGCGCGAACACCAGCCCGATCGAGGAGCCGATCATCGCCATCACCTTGGTGCGGTGCTGGTCGCGGGTGAGGTCGGCGGCGAGCGCGGTGACCGCGGCCGAGATCGCGCCCGCGCCCTGCAGCACGCGGCCGACGATGATCATGTGGATGCCGTCGGCGAGCGCGGCGACCACGCTGCCGATGACGAACAGCACCAGGCCGAAGACGATGACCGGCTTGCGACCGAAACGGTCGGACGCCGCCCCGTAGGCAATCTGCAGACAAGCCTGGGTGAGGCCGTAGGCGCCGATCGCCAGTCCGACCAGGGTGAGGTTGTCGCCACCGGGAATCTCGGCCGCATGGACGGCGAACACCGGCAGGATCAGGAACAGGCCGAGCATGCGCAGGGCGAAGATCGCGGCGAGGCTCATGCCGGCGCGGCGTTCTTCGCGCGTCATCGGGTCGCGTGCGGGAACGGACATACGAGGAACCGGCTGGATGAAAGAGCGGGATTCTAGCATTCCGCCGCCGGCGTATCGTCGTATAGTCTTCGGTTTCCCCGAGCACGGCAGCAGCCATGGACGAGATCCGCATCCGCGGTGCCCGCACCCACAACCTGAAGAACATCAGCGTCGACCTGCCCCGCAACCGCCTGACCGTGATCACCGGCCTGTCGGGCTCGGGCAAGTCCTCGCTGGCCTTCGACACGCTGTACGCGGAGGGGCAGCGGCGCTACGTGGAGTCGCTGTCCGCCTACGCGCGCCAGTTCCTGCAGCTGATGGAGAAGCCGGACGTGGACCTGATCGAGGGCCTGTCGCCGGCGATCTCGATCGAGCAGAAGGCCACCAGCCACAACCCGCGCTCCACCGTGGGCACGGTGACCGAGATCCACGACTACCTGCGCCTGCTCTACGCCCGCGCCGGCACCCCGCACTGCCCGGATCACCCGGAACACGCGCTGGAAGCGCAGAGCGTGGCGCAGATGGTGGACCACGTGCTCGCGCTGCCGGAAGAAACCCGGCTGATGATCCTCGCCCCGGTCGTGGCCGGGCGCAAGGGCGAGCAACACGACCTGTTCGCCGACCTGCGTGCGCAGGGCTTCGTGCGCGTGCGGGTGGATGGCGAGGTAATGGAACTGGACGCGATGCCGGTGCTGGAGAAGGGTCGGCGCCACGACGTCGAGGTGGTCATCGACCGCCTCAAGGTGCGCCCCGACCTGCGCGGACGGGTGGCTGAATCCTTCGAGACCGCGCTCACGCACGCCGACGGGCGCGCAATCGCGGTCGAGATGGACAGCGGGCGCGAACACCTGTTTTCCGCGCGCTTCGCCTGCCCGGTGTGCAGTTTCGCGCTCGCGGAGCTCGAGCCACGCCTGTTCTCGTTCAACAATCCGGCGGGCGCCTGCCCCAAATGCGACGGCCTCGGCCAGGTCGATTTCTTCGACCCCGCACGCGTCGTTGCCCACCCCGAGCTTTCGCTCGCCGCGGGCGCGATCCGCGGCTGGGATCGGCGCAACCAGTTCTACTTTCAGATGTTGGCCAGCCTCGCGACCCATTACGCCTTCGACATCGAGACGCCCTGGATGGCGCTGCCCGAGCGCGTGCGCGATGTCGTGCTGCACGGCTCGGGGCGAACCAAGATCGCCTTCCGCTACATGGCCGACAACGGGCGCATGGTGCTGAAGGAGCATCCGTTCGAGGGCATCCTCCCCAATCTCGAGCGGCGCCTGCGCGAGACCGACTCGGTCGCGGTGCGCGAGGAGCTGTCGAAATACCGCGCCACCCGAGCTTGCCCGAGCTGCCACGGCACCCGCCTGCGCAGCGAGGCCCGCCACGTGCTCATCGGCGGGCGCGCCCTGCACGAGATCGGCCGCCTGCCGCTCGGCGAGTGCCGCGACTTCTTCGCCACGCTGAAGCTCGCCGGCGCGCGCGCGCAGGTGGCGGACAAGATCGTCAAGGAGATCGCCGACCGTCTGAGCTTCCTGATCAACGTCGGCCTGGACTACCTGTCGCTCGACCGCTCGGCCGATACCCTCTCCGGGGGCGAGGCGCAGCGCATCCGCCTCGCCAGCCAGATCGGCTCGGGCCTGACCGGCGTGATGTACGTGCTCGACGAACCCTCGATCGGCCTGCACCAGCGCGACAACGACCGTCTGCTCGCCACGCTGACGCAGCTACGCGACCTCGGCAACACGGTGATCGTGGTCGAGCATGACGAGGACGCGATCCGCAGCGCGGACTACCTGGTCGACATGGGGCCGGGTGCGGGCGCGCACGGCGGGCACATCGTGGCCCACGGTACCCCGGCCGAGGTGATCGCCAATCCTGCGTCGGTCACCGGGGACTATCTGTCGGGCCGGCGTGCGATCGCCGTGCCCGCACGTCGGCGGGCGCCCGATCCCGACAAGCAGTTGCGCATCGTCGGCGCGCGCGGCAACAACCTCCGGTCGGCAACCGTTTCCCTGCCGGTAGGTCTGTTCACCTGCATCACCGGGGTCTCTGGCTCGGGCAAATCGACGCTGATCAACGACACCCTCGCCGCCGCCGCGGCGCGCCGGCTGTACGGCTCGAGCGCGGAAGTCGCGCCCCACGACGACATCGAGGGACTGGACGGTTTCGACAAGGTGATCAACGTCGATCAGGCCCCGATCGGGCGTACGCCGCGCTCCAATCCGGCGACTTACACCGGCATGCTCACCCCGATCCGCGAACTCTTCGCCGGCGTGCCGGAAGCGCGCGCGCGCGGCTACGGGCCGGGGCGCTTCTCCTTCAACGTCCGCGGTGGTCGCTGCGAAGCCTGTCAGGGCGACGGGCTGATCAAGGTCGAGATGCACTTCCTGCCCGACATGTACGTGCCCTGCGATGTCTGCCACGGCAAGCGCTACAACCGCGAGACCCTCGAGATCCGCTACAAGGGACGCAGCATCCAGGAGGTGCTAGAGATGACGGTGGAGCAGGCGCTGACCTTCTTCCAGCCCGTACCGACCGTTGCGCGCAAGCTCGAGACGCTGACCGACGTGGGCCTCGGCTACATCCGGCTGGGCCAGAGCGCAACCACCCTGTCGGGTGGCGAGGCCCAGCGCATCAAGCTCGCCCTCGAACTCTCGAAGCGCGATACCGGGCGCACGCTCTACATCCTCGACGAGCCGACGACCGGCCTGCACTTCCAGGACATCGAACTCCTGCTCAAGGTGCTTCAGCGCTTGCGCGATCACGGCAACACCGTCGTCGTCATCGAGCACAACCTCGACGTCATCAAGACGGCAGACTGGCTCATCGACATGGGGCCGGAAGGCGGCCACGGAGGCGGCACGATGGTGTGCTGCGGCACGCCCGAAACCGTGGCCGAAAATCCCGACAGCTACACCGGAAGGTACCTGCGGCGGATGCTGGGGCGCGCCGAAGCCCGCGCCGCAGCCCCTCAATCGTCCTTGTAACCGCGCGGATTGTTGCGCTGCCACCGCCACGCGTCCTCACACATCATGCGCAGGTCGCGCGCTGCGCTCCACCCCAGAAGTTCGCGCGCACGGCTGGCATCGGCCCAGCATGCCGCCACGTCGCCCGGGCGGCGATCGACGATGTCGTAGGGCACGCTGCAGCCTGAAGCGGCCTCGAAGGCCTCCACCATCTCGAGCACGCTGTAGCCCCTGCCCGTGCCGAGATTGAGCGTCGTGACGCCGGGCAGCGTCGCGATGCGCTCAAGCGCACGCAGATGACCGAGGGCGAGATCGACTACATGAATGTAATCGCGCACCCCGGTGCCGTCCGGCGTCGGGTAGTCGTCCCCGAACACGCGCAAACGCGGCAGACGTCCCACCGCCACCTGGCTCACGAACGGCATCAGGTTGTTGGGCACACCGTCCGGGTCCTCGCCGATCTGCCCGCTGGGGTGGGCACCCACCGGGTTGAAGTAGCGCAACAGCACGAGGTTCCAGCGCGCATCCGCACAACCGAGGTCGCGCAGGATCTGCTCACCCATGAGCTTCGTCCAGCCATAGGGATTGGTCGCAGTGGTCGGAAAGTCTTCATCGATCGGAACACGCGCAGGATCACCATAGACGGTCGCCGATGAGCTGAACACCATGTGTCGGCACCCGGCCTCGTCCATCGCCTGCAGGACGCTGATGAGGCCCTGAAGATTGTTGTCGTAATAGGCCAGTGGCTGTGCCACCGACTCACCGACGGCCTTCTTCGCCGCGAAATGAATGACGGCATCGATCGTATGCTGGGTGAACACCTCGCGCATCAGGGCGCGATCGCGGACATCGCCGCGCACGAAGGCCGCCAACGGCCGCCCACCAAGCACCTCGACGCGCCGCAGCGCCTCGGGCGATGAATTGGAAAGGTCGTCGACCACCACGACCTCGCGCCCGGCCTGCAGCAACTCCACGCAGGTGTGCGATCCGATGTAACCGGCACCGCCCGTAACGAGGGTGACACTCATCCCTGAACTCCTTCACGTCGCCGCATCTGCTGCATCCGGCCGCTCCGCCAGCCGCCCCAAGGCCACTTCCACCTCGGCGGCAGGCGTAAAAAAACCGGGACTAGCCCGGTTTTCCCTCGAACGCAGCCCTGATCAAGCCGCTTCCGCTTCTTCCACTTCGACCGCTTCCACATCCGGACGGTCGAGCAGCTCGACGTAAGCCATCGGTGCGTTGTCGCCATCACGGAAACCGCACTTCAGGATACGCAGATAACCGCCGTTACGGCTGGCGAAGCGCGGACCCAGCTCGTCGAAAAGCTTGACGACCATATCGCGGTCGCGCAGGCGATCGAAGGCCAGGCGACGATTGGCAAGACTGGGCTTCTTGCCCAGGGTGATCATGGGCTCGACCACGCGGCGAAGTTCCTTCGCCTTCGGCAGGGTCGTCTTGATCGCCTCGTGACGCAGCAGCGAATTAGCCATGTTGCGGAACATCGCCTGGCGGTGGCTGCTGGTACGATTCAGCTTGCGAAGACCATTACGGTGACGCATTTCAATTCCTCACTTGCCCGGCAACTCAACCGAGCTTTTCAAGCCCGGCCGGCGGCCAGTTTTCCAGTTTCATGCCGAGCGTCAGCCCACGGGAGGCCAACACTTCCTTGATCTCGTTCAGCGACTTACGACCCAGGTTCGGAGTCTTCAGCAACTCGGTCTCGGTGCGCTGGATCAGGTCACCGATGTAGTAGATGTTCTCGGCCTTGAGACAGTTCGCAGAACGCACCGTCAGTTCGAGGTCATCGACCGGACGCAGCAGCAGGGGGTCCACGACCGGCGCCACTTCGTCGGAACGCACAGGCGCAGTGTCTTGCAGGTCGGCAAACACCGACAACTGATCCATCAGCACGCGCGCCGCATAGCGGATCGCCTCTTCGGGATCGACCGCACCGTTGGTCTCGATGTCGATGATCAGACGATCCAGGTCGGTACGCTGCTCGACACGGGCACTCTCGACCAGATAGCTGACGCGACGCACGGGGCCGAACGAAGCGTCGAGGACGACGCGACCGATCGACTTGCTCTCCGCGTTTTCCGGACGGGCGTTGCCAGGCACATAGCCCCGGCCTTCCTCGACCTTGATCTGCATCTCCAGCTTGCCGCCAGGTGCAAGATGCGCAATCACGTGTTCGGGGTTGATGATCTCGACGTCGTGACCGACCTCGATATCGCCCGCGGTGACCACGCCCTCTCCCGCCTTCGCCAGACGCAGCATGACTTCACTACGGCCGTTGAGCTTGAACACCACACCCTTGAGGTTCAACAGCAGGTCGACCATGTCTTCACGCACGCCGTCGAGCGTGGAGTACTCGTGGAGCACCCCTTCGATCGTCACTTCGGTCGGCGCGTGGCCGGGAAGCGACGACAGGAGGATGCGCCGCAGCGCATTCCCCAGCGTATGGCCGAAGCCGCGCTCGAACGGCTCCATCGTCACCCGCGCCTGAACCGGCGAGGTGCTCTGGACGTCGATGATGCGCGGTTTCAGCAGTACATTGCTTTGCATCAGCATTTCCTCGGAACTAGTAGAGGATCAGTCGCCCGATTAACGGGAGTACAGTTCCACAACCAGGCCTTCGTTGATCGTTGCAGGCAGTTCGCTGCGCACCGGATAAGCCTTGAACGTACCCTTGCCGGCCTTGATGTCGACTTCCAGCCACTCGGGGAAGCCACGCGACTCGGCGGCCTCGAGGGCAGCCTTGACACGCAGATGACCACGGGCCTGCTCGGTGAGCTGAACCACGTCACCGGGCCGCACGACGTAGGACGGAATGTTCACACGCTTGCCGTTGATCAGCACGCCATTGTGACGCACGACCTGGCGGGCCTCTGCACGGGAACCACCGAAGCCCATGCGATAGGCCACGGAGTCCAGACGACCCTCGAGCAGCTGCAGCAGGTTTTCGCCGGTCTGACCGCGACGGCGGTCGGCCTCGGCATACACCTTGCGGAACTGACGCTCGAGGACGCCATACAGGCGACGGATCTTCTGCTTCTCACGAAGCTGGACGCCATAACCCGACAGTCGCTGACCGGAGCGCTGACCGTGCTGGCCAGGCGCATAGGCGCGGCGCTCGATGGCGCACTTGTCGGTGAAACACTTCTCGGCCTTCAGAAAGAGCTTTTCGCCTTCGCGACGGCACTGACGGCACTTGGGATCGAGATTACGAGCCACTTATCAACTCCTTGTCAGATACGGCGCTTTTTCGGCGGGCGGCAGCCGTTGTGCGGGATGGGGGTGATGTCGGTGATGCTGGAAATCTTGATTCCCAGCGCGTTGAGCGCACGAACCGACGACTCACGACCCGGGCCAGGGCCCTTGATACGCACTTCGAGATTCTTGATGCCGCATTCCTGAGCGACCTTGCCGGCCGCCTCAGCCGCCACCTGCGCGGCAAACGGCGTGCTCTTGCGCGAACCCTTGAAGCCCGCGCCGCCAGACGTTGCCCACGACAGGGCGTTGCCCTGACGATCAGTGATGGTGATGATGGTGTTGTTGAAGCTCGCGTGAACGTGTGCGATACCTTCCGCTACGTTCTTCTTGACCTTCTTCCGAACCTTCGTTCCAGTCTTAGCCATTATCGGTTCCTATTACTTCTTGCCGGCGATCGCCTTGCGCGGTCCCTTACGGGTGCGGGCGTTGGTGCGGGTGCGTTGACCACGCATCGGCAGGCCGCGACGATGACGAACGCCGCGGTAGCAGCCCAGGTCCATCAATCGCTTGATGTTCATCGTGACTTCACGACGCAGATCGCCTTCGACAATGAAGCGACCGACTTCGTCACGCAGCTTCTCCATGTCCGACTCGGTCAGATCCTTGATCTTCACCGAGCGACCGAGACCGGCAGCGTCGCAAATTTTCTGAGCACGCGAACGGCCGATCCCATAGATGGCGGTCAGCGCGATCTCGGCATGCTTGTGATTGGGAATGTTTACCCCAGCAATACGGGCCATCCGTATACCCCAAAACGAAAAACGTTAAATTCTAATGCCTTAAGTTGATCAGATCAACCCTGGCGTTGCTTGTGCCGCGGATCGCTGCAAATGACGCGAACCACACCCTTGCGGCGAATGATCTTGCAATTGCGGCAGAGCCGCTTAACCGATGCCTGGACTCTCATGGTCTTGCTCCTGTTTCTCTTAAATCTTCACTTGGTCCGGAAAACGATCCGTCCCTTGGTCAGGTCGTAGGGGGTGAGCTGAACCGTCACCTTGTCACCAGGCAGGATGCGGATGTAGTGCATCCGCATCTTCCCCGATATGTGCCCAAGCACCATGTGACCGTTCTCGAGCCTGACGCGGAATGTGGCATTGGGGAGGTTTTCGGTGACCTCGCCGTGCATCTCGATGACATCTTCCTTCGCCATATGGACTTACCTGCCCGGGAAACCCGCCCCCTTGAAATTCGCCTTCTTCAGCAGACTCTCGTACTGATGAGACATCACGGACGCCTGAACCTGGGACATGAAGTCCATCGTCACCACGACGATGATCAACAGCGAGGTACCGCCGAAATAGAACGGAACGTTCCACTTCAGGATCAGGAACTCCGGCAGCAAGCACACCAGGGTGATATACACCGCCCCGGCAAGCGTCAGCCGCATGAGAATCTTGTCGATGTAGCGCGCGGTCTGGTCACCGGGACGAATCCCGGGGACAAAGGCCCCGCTCTTCTTCAGGTTATCTGCCGTCTCACGGGCGTTGAACACCAGCGCCGTATAGAAGAAGCAGAAGAACACGATCGCCACTGCGTAAAGCATCACGTAGATCGGCTGCCCTGGAGAGAGCGTCGACGCGATATCGCGCAGCCAGTACATCCCCTCGGACGACCCGAACCACTGCCCCAGAGTTGCCGGGAACAGAATGATGCTCGAGGCGAAAATCGGAGGAATCACACCCGACATGTTCAGCTTCAGAGGCAGATGGGAGCTCTGCCCGCCATACACCTTGTTACCGACCTGCCGCTTGGCATAATTCACCAGGATCTTGCGCTGGCCACGCTCGACAAATACCACGAAGCCAGTGACCAGAACCACGAGGACGCAGATCAGCAGCGCGGTAAAGGGATGCATCGCGCCGGTGCGAACCAGTTCGAACAACCCACCAATTGCACTCGGCAGCCCCGCGACGATACCCGCGAAGATGATGAGCGAAATGCCGTTTCCGATCCCGCGCTCGGTGATCTGCTCACCCAACCACATCAGGAACATCGTGCCCGTAACCAGCGTCGCAACAGTGACAAAACGGAACATGACGCCCGGATCGAGCACCAATCCAGCCTGACCCTCGAGCGCAATCGCGATACCCAGCGACTGTGCCAGCGCAAGCACCAGCGTGCCGTAGCGCGTGTACTGCGTGATCTTTCGCCGACCTGCTTCGCCTTCCTTCTTGAGCGCCTCCAACCGCGGGACCGCCACGCTCATCAACTGCATGATGATCGACGCAGAGATGTAGGGCATGATGCCCAGCGCAAAGATCGTGAAACGGGACAGCGCACCGCCCGAGAAAAGGTTGAAAACCCCCAGAATGCCGCCCTGCTGGGACTGGAACAACTCAGCCAGCCCCTGTGGGTCGATACCCGGTACCGGAATGTGCGCACCGATCCGATAGACGATCAGCGCGCCCAGCAGGAAGAGAAGGCGACGCTTGAGGTCGCCGAACCTTCCGGTGCTTCCCAGCGTGGCAGCAGGATTCGCCACAACGGTTTCCTTTTTTACTCGGCCGCCACGGAACCACCGGCAGCTTCAATAGCCGCCTTGGCACCCTGCGTCGCCCCGATACCGCGCAAAGCAACCTTGCGGCTGATGGCGCCCGAAAGCACGACCTTCGCCGACAGTGCGTCAGCGGCAATCACGCCTGCCTGCTTCAGTGTCAGCAGGTCGATCTCGTCAATCGGCAACTTGTCCAATTCAGAGAGTCGAACTTCCACGTTGCGCGCACGCGTCAGCGACACGAAACCGCGCTTCGGCAGCCGACGTTGCAGCGGCATCTGGCCGCCTTCGAAGCCGGTCTTGTGGAAGCCACCAGCGCGCGACTTCTGACCCTTGTGACCGCGACCGCAAGTCTTGCCGAGACCGCTACCCATGCCGCGCCCGACACGGCGTGCGGCCTTCTTGGACCCTTCAGCGGGCTTGATGGTATTCAACCGCATATCAACCCTCGCACTTGACCAGGTAGGACACCTTATTGACCATGCCGCGGATCTCCGGCGTATCCGCCAGTTCCACGGTGTGGTGCATCCGGCGCAGCCCCAGGCCACGCACGGTTGCGCGGTGAGACTGCTTGGTGCCGATAACGCTCTTGACGAGCGTCACCTTGATTTTCTTGTCCGACATCGCTTACCCCAGGATTTCTTCGACGGACTTGCCGCGCTTGGCTGCAATCTCCGCCGGGGTGTTGATCGCCATCAGGCCATTGATCGTGGCACGGACGACGTTGTACGGATTGGCCGAACCGATGCACTTGCAGATCACGTCGGTCACGCCCATCACCTCGAACACGGCGCGCATCGGGCCACCGGCAATGATGCCGGTACCGGCCGGAGCCGGCTGCATCAGCACCGAAGCGGCGCCGTGCTTCCCGATCACGGTGTGCTGCAGGGTACCGTTCTTAAGCGACACCTTGCGCAGCTTGCGCCGCGCTTCGTCCATCGCCTTCTGAACCGCCACCGGCACTTCGCGCGACTTGCCCTTGCCCATGCCGATCGCACCGTCACCGTCGCCAACCACGGTCAGCGCAGCGAAGCCGAGGATCCGGCCGCCCTTGACGACCTTGGTCACGCGATTGATCGCGACCATCTTTTCCTTCAGACCGTCGTCGCGCTCGTCGGAGGCTTGCGCACGTTTGGTTTGCTGCTTAGCCATTCGATTCCTCGCTTAGAACTTGAGACCGCCTTCGCGGGCGGCCTCGGCCAGCGCCTTCACGCGGCCGTGATACAGGAAGCCCGAGCGGTCGAAGGAGACCTGCTCGACACCGGCAGCTTTGGCACGCTCGGCGATCAGCTTGCCGACGAGCTCGGCCGCAGTCTTGTTGCCGCCATTGGCGACCTGCGAACGAACATCGGCTTCGACCGTGGATGCAGCCGCGATAACGCGCGAGCCGCAACCCGAGATGACCTGGGCGTAGATATGGCAGTTGGACCGGAACACCGTCAGGCGAACCGCCTTGAGCTCCGCAATCTTGGCGCGAGTTTTGCGCGCACGGCGAAGACGAGTTTCTTTCTTGTTCATGACGAACCGCCTTACTTCTTCTTGGTTTCCTTGAGCACCACCACCTCGTCCGAATAACGGACGCCCTTGCCCTTGTAAGGCTCGGGAGCGCGGTATGCACGCACCTCGGCAGCGACCTGGCCGACCTGCTGCTTGTCGGTACCCTTGATCACGATCTCGGTCTGGGTGGGCGTCTCCACCTTCACGCCCTCCGGCATCTGGTGCACGACTGGATGCGAGAAACCGAGCGACAGATTGAGCTTGTCGCCCTGCGCCTGAGCGCGGTAACCCACTCCAACCAAGGTCAGCTTGCGCTGAAAGCCCTTGGTCACACCGGTGACCATGTTATTTACCAGCGCGCGGACAGTACCCGACATCGCGCGGGCATTTTCCACCCCGTCACGGGCCTTGCACACGATTGCATCGCCTTCGCGAGCAACCTGTACCGCACCAGTCAGCGCTTGGTGCAGGGTCCCCAGAGGACCCTTCACGGCGATCTCGGCGTCGGAGATCATCACTTCGACACCCTGCGGAATCGCTACCGGATTCTTGGCTACACGAGACATCGCATTCCCCTTAGGCGACCAGGCAGATGACTTCGCCGCCGACGCGATTTGCGCGCGCAGTGCGGTCAGTCATCAAGCCACGCGGCGTGGAAACGATGGCCACGCCAAGGCCGTTCATCACGCGCGGCAGATCTTCGCTGCCCTTGTAGATGCGCAGGCCGGGACGGCTCACGCGCTCCAGGCGCTCGATGACCGGACGACCGGCGTAGTACTTGAGCGTCACATCGAGCGAAGCCTTACCGGCTTCGTCACGAACGGCAAAACCGTCGATGTAACCTTCGTCCTGCAATACCTTGGCGATCGCAACTTTCAGCTTCGACGAAGGCATCGAAACCGAAGCCTTCTGGGCCTGCTGGCCGTTGCGGATACGCGTCAGCATGTCGGCGATCGGATCGGACATACTCATCTTCGAATTCTCCTTACCAGCTCGCCTTGGTCATGCCAGGCACTTCACCGCGGAAAGCGATCTCGCGCAGCTTGTTGCGGCACAGACCGAACTTGCGGAAAACACCACGCGGACGCCCGGTGAGCGCACAGCGATTACGCTGACGAGTCGGATTGGCGTTGCGGGGCAGTTGCTGCAGGGCCAGGCGGGCAGCCATGCGTTCTTCTTCGGACAGACTGGTGTCCTTGACCGTTGCGATCAGCGCGGCACGCTTGGCAGCGAATTTCTCCACCAGCTTTGCACGCTTCGCTTCGCGGTTGATCAGAGCGAGTTTCGCCATATCACCCTCAATTCTTGAACGGAAACTTGAACGCGGCGAGAAGCGCACGGGCTTCGTCGTCGGTCTTAGCCGTCGTCGTGATGCTGATGTTCATCCCGCGCAGCGCATCGATCTTGTCGTACTCGATCTCAGGAAAAATGATCTGTTCCTTGACACCGAGGTTGTAGTTACCCCGACCATCGAAGCCCTTCGACGCGATACCACGGAAGTCACGCACTCGCGGCAGCGCGATGGTGATCAGTCGATCGAAGAACTCGAACATGCGCGGACCACGCAGGGTGACCATGCAACCGATCGGATAACCGTCGCGGATCTTGAAGCCCGCGATCGACTTGCGAGCCTTCGTAGAGACCGGCTTCTGACCCGCGATCTTCGTCATGTCGCCGATCGCGTGTTCGAGAATCTTCTTGTCACCAACCGCCTCACCGACACCCATGTTCAGGGTGATCTTGGTGATGCGAGGAACTTCCATCACGGACTTGTAGCCGAACTGCTGCTTGAGCGCCGGAGCCACTTCGTCCTTGTAAACCTGTTGCAAGCGAGCCATCGTCACTCCTTAGGCGTTCACCAGCTCGCCGTTCGACTTGAAGAAGCGGACCTTGCGGCCATCCTCAAGCGTCTTGATCCCGACACGTTCACCCTTCTGGGTGGCGGGATTGAACAGCGCGACGTTCGACACATGGATCGGCATCTCTTTCTCGACGATGCCACCCACTTCACCCTTCAGCGGGTTCGGGCGCACGTGCTTCTTCACACGATTCACACCCTCAACCACGACGCGCTCTTCATCAACGCGGCGCAGCACGGTACCGCGACGGCCGCGATCCTTGCCCGTCAGCACCAAAACTTCATCACCCTTGCGGATCTTGTTCATCTCTCGACTCCTCAGAGCACTTCAGGCGCCAGCGAGACGATCTTCATGAACCGCTCGGTGCGCAGCTCACGCGTGACCGGCCCGAAGATGCGGGTGCCGATCGGCTCGAGCTTGTTGTTCAGAAGCACGGCCGCATTATTGTCGAACTTGATGAGCGAACCGTCGGGACGACGAACGCCTTTCGCAGTGCGCACGACGACCGCGTTATAGACGTCACCCTTCTTCGCACGACCGCGCGGCGCTGCATCTTTCACGGTGACCTTGATGATGTCGCCCACGCCAGCGTAACGGCGTTTCGAACCACCCAGAACCTTGATGCACATCACCGAGCGCGCGCCGGAGTTATCGGCCACGTCCAGCTTGGACTGCATTTGAATCATGAAAATATCTCCAACTTATCCCGCATTTGCGGACAGTCTTGGAACCCGTCAGGGTGGGATGCCCCGAGCGAGCCCCGGAGCAAAGAGGCAAAATTATAACAGCCTGACACCGAGGTGCCAAGCTGTTTTTTGCGACCTGCAAGTAACTCTGATCAGATGATGCGAGCCTTCTCGAGCACCTTGGCAACACGCCAGGTCTTTGTGCGCGAGATCGGACGGCATTCCTCGATTTCCACCAGGTCGCCCTCGCCGGCGATGCCGTCTTCAACATGGGCGTGGTACTTGGCCGAACGCGTGATGATCTTGCCGTACAGCGGGTGCTTGACCCGACGCTCGACGAGCACAGTCACCGTCTTCTGCATCTTGTCGCTCACCACACGCCCAACCAGCGCGCGGCGAACCTTTTCAACTTGTTCGCTCATTGCTGACCCGCCTTTTCGCGCAGGAGGGTGCGAACGCGTGCGATGTCGCGACGAACCTTCCCAATCTGACTCGTGTTGCCCAGTTGCTGGGTGGCATGCTGCATGCGCAGCGAAAACTGTGCCTTCAGCAGCTCGAGCAGTTCCTTGTTCAACTCATCGGCGCTCTT
Organism: Thauera sp.; assembly: GCF_034003485.1. GTDB lineage: Bacteria > Pseudomonadota > Gammaproteobacteria > Burkholderiales > Rhodocyclaceae > Thauera. The sequence continues at coordinate 4,886 of NZ_JAVEYL010000007.1, read as the reverse complement.
GGCGCGGAGATCTGTTGCCTTCATATTCAACCCCCAATCAGACGCGTAACGAACACGGTCTCGATCGGCAGCTTCGCGGCAGCAAGCCGGAACGCTTCGCGCGCGAGGGCTTCATCCACGCCGTCCATTTCGTAGAGCACCTTACCCGGCTGGATCTCCGCGACCCAGTACTCGGGGTTACCCTTACCGTTACCCATACGGACTTCCGCCGGCTTCTTCGAAATCGGCTTGTCCGGGAAAATTCGGATCCAGATGCGGCCACCGCGCTTGATGTGGCGCGTCATCGCACGACGGGCCGACTCGATCTGACGTGCAGTCAGTCGACCACGGCCGACGGCCTTGAGGCCATACTCGCCAAACGACACCTTCGCGCCACGCGTGGCGATACCGGTGTTGCGGCCTTTCTGCTCCTTCCGATACTTCCTTCTAGTCGGCTGCAGCATCATTCACTCCTGCTTTCTTCTTGCCGGCCTTCGCCACGACGGGCGGGACGACGACCCGGGCGCTCACCGTCACGCGGTGCACCACGGCGGCCCCGGCGGTTATCAGCTTCCGGCTCGGCGGCGACGGGCTGCTCGTTACGACCGAGCATCTCACCCTTGAACACCCACACCTTGATCCCGATGATCCCGTAGGTCGTCTTGGCTTCGGAAACGCCATAGTCGATGTTGGCGCGCAGGGTGTGCAGCGGCACACGACCTTCGCGATACCACTCGGTACGGGCGATCTCAGCGCCGTTAAGACGGCCGGAGCTCATGATCTTGATGCCCTGGGCACCAAGGCGCATCGCGTTCTGCATCGCGCGCTTCATGGCGCGGCGGAACATGATCCGCTTCTCCAGCTGCTGCGCGATCGAATCGGCAATCAGCTTGGCGTCGAGTTCGGGCTTGCGCACTTCCTCGATGTTCACATGAACCGGCACACCGATGATCTTCTGCAGATCGCGCTTGAGCGCCTCGATGTCCTCGCCCTTCTTGCCGATGACGACCCCCGGACGCGCACTGAACAAGGTGATGCGGGCGTTCTTGGCAGGACGCTCGATCAGCACACGAGCCACCGAAGCATGCGCCAGGCGCTTCTTCAGGTACTCACGGACCTTGAGGTCTTCATGCAGCATACCGGCGAAGTCCTTGCTGTTGGCAAACCAGCGCGAACTCCAGTCCCGCGTGACGGCAAGGCGGAACCCAGTGGGATGGATTTTCTGACCCATGTTTACTCCTTACTCGCCAACAGTCAGATAGACGTGGCAGGTGGGCTTGAGGATGCGGTTGCCGCGACCCTTCGCACGCGCGGTGAAGCGCTTGAGCGTCATGCCCTCTTCCACGTGAATGGTCTTGACCTTCAGCGTGTCGATGTCGGCGCCGTCGTTGTGCTCGGCATTCGCAATTGCGGACTCGAGCACCTTGCGGATGATCTTCGCGCCCTTTTTCGGCGAGAAGGCCAGCGTGTTGAGCGCCTGATCGACGGGCTTGCCGCGGACCAGATCGGCCACCAGACGGCCCTTTTGGGCCGACAGCCGAACGCCACGGAGAATAGCTTTGGTTTCCATGTCGTCCCCTTACCGCTTGGCCTTCTTGCTGGCAGCGTGACCCTTGAAGGTACGCGTCAGCGCGAATTCGCCCAGTTTGTGACCGACCATGTTCTCGGTCACAAACACCGGAATGTGTTGCTTGCCGTTGTGAACCGCGATCGTCAGGCCGATGAAGTCGGGCAGGATCGTGGAGCGACGCGACCAGGTCTTGATCGGGCGCTTGTCGTTGCTCGTCCGAGCCGCGTCGACCTTGTTGAGCAGGTGCGCGTCGATGAACGGGCCTTTCTTGATAGAACGTGCCATCTCTTACCCCTTAACGCTTGTGACGACGCTGCACGATCATGCCGTCGGTGCGCTTGTTCGAACGCGTCCGATAACCCTTGCTCGGCGTACCCCACGGGCTCACCGGCTCGCGAGCTTCGCCAGTGCGACCTTCACCACCGCCATGCGGGTGATCGACCGGGTTCATCGCCACACCGCGCACGGTCGGACGGATGCCACGCCAGCGGTTTGCGCCGGCCTTGCCGATCTTGCGCAGGCCATGCTCTTCGTTACCCACCTCACCGACGGTTGCGCGACACTCGACATGCACGCGGCGAATCTCGCCGGAGCGCAGACGCAGCTGGGCGTACGAACCTTCACGTGCGAGCAGCTGCACCGAAGTGCCGGCAGCACGCGCGATCTGAGCTCCCTTACCAGGAACCATCTCGATGCAATGGATCGTCGAGCCGACCGGAATGTTGCGGATCGGAAGAGAGTTACCCGGCCTGATCGGCGCCTCAGCGCCGCTGATCAGTTGCTGGCCCACCTCAACGCCGCGCGGCGCGATGATGTACCGACGCTCACCATCGGCGTAGCACAGGAGCGCAAGATGCGCGGAGCGGTTCGGGTCGTACTCGATACGCTCGACCTTCGCCGGGATGCCATCCTTGTTGCGACGGAAATCAACCAGACGATAGTGCTGCTTGTGGCCACCACCCTGGTGACGCATCGTGATCCGACCGTAGTTGTTACGACCGGCCTTCTTGCTCTGCTTCTCAACCAGCGCAGCAACGGGGCGACCCTTGTGCAGATCGGGGTTCACCACCTTGACCTGGGCGCGACGGCCGGCAGACGTAGGCTTAAGTTTTACGATTGCCATGATCTATCACTCCCCGGCCGCAAAGTTGATTTCCTGGCCCGGCTTCAGGCACACAAAAGCCTTCTTCCAGTCCTTGCGGCGACCCATGGTCTTGCCAAAGCGCTTGGCCTTGCCCTTGACGTTCAGGATCTGCACCGACTTGACCTCAACCTTGAACAGCGACTCGACAGCCGCCTTCACTTCGGGCTTGGTAGCGTCGGAGGACACCTTGAACACCACTTGCTCGTTCTTGTCGGCGACGTAGGTCGCCTTTTCGGAGATCTGCGGGGCGAGCAGCACCTGCAGCAGACGCTCCTGAGTGATCGCGCTCATTGCCACGCTTCCTCCATCTTCGCCAGCGCGCCCTTGGTGACGAGCACCTTCGGGAACCGCACGAGCGACACCGGATCCGCCTCATTCACTTCCAGCACCAGCACCTGGTGCAGGTTGCGCGAAGACAGGAACAGGTTCTCGTCCATTTCGTCGGTAATGACCAGGACCGAATCCAGGCCCATACCCTTGAGCTTCTGCGACAGCAGGCGAGTCTTCGGCGCCTCGACGCTGAAGCTCTCGACAATCGCCAGACGGTCCTCGCGCGCGAGCTGCGACAGAATCGCTGCGACGCCGGCGCGGTACATCTTGCGGTTGACCTTCTGGCTGAAGTTCTCGTCCGGGGTATTCGGGAAGATCTTGCCGCCCCCGCGCCACAGCGGGCTCGAAGCCATACCGGCACGCGCATTACCCGTACCCTTCTGGCGGAACGGCTTGCGGGTCGATTTGGCGATCTCCGAACGCCCCTTCTGCTTCCGGTTGCCCGAACGCGCATTAGCGGCGTACGCGGTCACAACCTGATGCACGAGCGCTTCGTTGTATTCACGGCCGAACAGCACATCCGACGCCTGCAGCGTCGACGCAGCCTGACCCTGCTCATTCAAGAGTTTCAATTCCATTGCGCGCTCCTCAGGCCTTGACTGCCGGATGGACGACCACGTCGCCACCCTTGGCACCCGGCACCGCACCCTTCACGAGAAGGAGCTGGCGCTCTACATCCACGCGAACGATCTCGAGACCCTGCGTGGTACGCTGAACGTTGCCGTGCTGGCCGGCCATGCGCTTACCAGGGAAGACACGACCCGGATCCTGCGCCATGCCGATCGAGCCCGCGGAGTTATGCGAAATCGAGTTACCGTGCGAGGCGCGGTTCGACGAAAAGTGGTGACGCTTGATTGCGCCGGTAAAGCCCTTGCCAATCGTCACGCCCGTGACATCGACCTTCTGACCGACCTGAAAAAGGTCTGCGCCAATGGCGTCGCCGGCATTCATTCCGCCGGCCTGATCGACTTCGACACGGAACTCCTTGATGCCGCGGCAGGGCTCGACGCCCGCCTTGGCAAGATGACCCGCGACCGGCTTCGTGATGCGGCTGGCGCGGCGCTTGCCGTAAGCGACCTGAACCGCGGCATAGCCGTCGGTTTCGATCGTCTTGATCTGGGACACACGATTATCCGACACGTCAAGCACAGTCACCGGGATGGTCCTGCCATCCTCGGCGAAAATGCGAGTCATGCCGACCTTGCGTCCTACAAGGCCTAGACTCATTTTTTTCTCCTGAATCCCGGTTGCGATTGACCGGGGGTCACAATTAATGCGCCAGAAGGCACAAAGGCCGGATTATACCGGCCTGTTCCAAACTTCCGCAAGCAGGGTTTGCTTACTGGAGCTTGATCTCTACATCCACACCCGCGGGGAGGTCCAGCTTCATCAGGGCATCGACCGTCTTGTCGGTCGGATCGATGATGTCCATCAGGCGCTGGTGCGTACGGATTTCCATCTGGTCGCGCGACGCCTTGTTGACGTGCGGCGAGCGCAGCAGATCGAAGCGCTCGATGCGGGTGGGAAGCGGTACGGGACCACGAACAACGGCGCCGGTGCGCTTGGCGGTTTCGACGATCTCGAGAGCCGACTGGTCGATCAGACGATAGTCGAAGGCCTTCAAACGGATACGAATCTTCTGGTTCTGCATGGGGTTCCCCTAAAGAGCTGGTACTGCAATCAAAGAGCGCAAAGAACAAAGCGGGGGTGATTGCATGCAACCACCCCTTCGATCAAGTCGATTACTCGATGATCTTGGCGACGACGCCGGCGCCGACGGTACGGCCACCTTCGCGGATCGCGAAGCGCAGACCTTCTTCCATGGCGATCGGGGCGATCAGCTTGACGGTGATCGACACGTTG
>NZ_JAVEYL010000058.1:0-9004 GCF_034003485.1 Thauera sp. | reverse complement strand
TCTGCCCGCGCACGCACGAGAGGGTCCAGTCGCCCGAGGCCGTGCCGCTGACCACGGCGCCGGCCACGTCGGGGATGTCGATGCCGTTGGCCGTGAGGTTGTCGGGGCCGATCAGCACCTTGAACGGGTACGGGTCGTTGACGGTTCCATCGATCGGCACGCGCCCGATCAGCGCCGTCATGGCAACTGACCCCATGAGGGTCGAGTTCGACGGCACGGTGTACACGGCCTTCGTGGATGCGCCCACCGCGCGGCGGCCAACGTCGGTGACGGATTCCACCGTGGCCGACAGGCTTTTCTGGGCCGGCCCGAAGCTCGATGGAAAGCTCGGCGCCTTGCTCCCGCTCGTGGCGTCCACTTTGGCATCGTCGGGCTCGACCCACTGCGTGTCACTGGTGCCGCGTTCGAAGCGCTGGCCGTCACCCTCCTCCAGCCCCAGTCCGACCGGCAGATCGGACGGGCCACCCTTGCCGGCAAGGCCGTCCAGTTGCCGCTGCAGATCCTGCATCAAGCCCTGAGTCTGCTGCCTGTCGCTGGCCACTTGGGCGCGCTCCTGCCCCAGGCGGTTGCGTTCGCCTTCCAGCGCGTTCTGAATGCGCTGGTCGATCGCGCTTTCCCGCGCGCGCAGGCGCTCGTTCTCGGCCCTTTGCTGCTTGTTGTCGCCAAGCGCGCTCTGCAGCTCGGTGCGCAACTGCTTCACCTGGGCCACCAGCGTGGCGACGGTATCGCGCGGCGTGTCGCCTGCGATGCCCAGGGCTTTCATCTCCTCGGGCGTGAGCGTACTGGCGGCGCTCATGGGGGGCGGCTGGCCACTGGGGACGCCGGAGAACAGCCTGATGCCGACGAACATCAGCAACAGCGCCATCGGGATCAGCAGCCACTTGAGCAGCGGATTACTCCTCATCGCGCGCGGCTCCTGTCGAGCCGGCCGCAGCAGCCGGCGGCAGGTTCGCGGTGGCGTCGATCGGGCTCAGCGCCGGCAGCAGCGACTCGGCTAGGCCGTGGCCGCGCGTTACCAGGTAGAGCACCGTGGTGTCGGGCGAAGTGCCGGCCGGCCCCAGGTTCGGATGCTGGAAGGTCGCCGCCACGAAGTTCCCCTGCAGGGCGCGCGGGTCGAGGTCGAGCCAGCGCGCAGAGGTGTTGGTGAGTCGAACGGCAGTCACCCATTGGTCTTCCAGCCGCCACGCGGCCAGCGCCCGCGCGTGCACCGGCAGGGCCGGCAGCAAGGTGTCCAGCTTGAGCTCGCGGCGCAGATTCACGCGGCCGATGCCGGCAACCGGCTCGACCGTGCGCAGCGGCGCATACAGGTTCTGCGCGGCATGGCGTGTCAGCACGACCGGGACCGGCGTTTCGCGCAAGGGAGCGGTCTTGTCTGCGGGCGCCTCGGCCGGCTCGTCTGCGCCGCGTGTCGCACCGCCGCCGTAGCGCTTTGCGGGGGCCTCTGCTTCCACGATGCGCACCGGCTCGAGCGGCGCCTGGCCGTCCTTCGCCGGCTCGGCGGCGATGTCGAGCAGGATCATCGCGCCGGATTCCACATCCTGCAGTTGCAGCCGCGTCGGCGGAATCGGCTCGCTCGCCCGCAGGTAGATCGCGCCCCCTGCACTCTGCACACGCAAGTGGTTGCCGACGCTGGCCGGTACGCCGACGCGCACGTTGCGGTCGATGAAGACCACGCGCTCCTCACCAACCACCAGCGGCACCGGCAGCGGCAGACGCTCCCAGCGCAGGATTTCCAGGGCATGGCCGACCGGTACGAACCCGAGGATCAGCAGGATGCCGGCCAGGGCCGACAAGGCAGCGGACTTCATGGGGCGTCTCCCTGCAGGTGGCCGGAAGCGTTGGCGGGTGCACCCGCCTGGGTCGGCGTCGGCGGCGCTTCGATGCGCTGCGGTGCGCTGGCGTAGCAGTCCAGCGCCAGGCCGAAAGGGTTGTGCTCGGGGTCGATGTCCAGCCGGACGACCTTGATGGGGTAGCGCACCAGGGCGCGCTTGATCTGCTCGGGTCCGTAGTATTCGTCTGCGCTCACGTCGAGCGTGACAATCCAGTCCCGGGAGGAAACCACCTTGACGCGCACGGCCGGGTCTTCGCCGTAGCCACGCCCGGGAATCTCGTAGATGCCGCGCACGCGCTGACGCAGCTCACCGCTGGTGCGCCGGTACTCGTAGTCCTGTTGCAGAAAGGTCCGGCAGCCCGGCGTCAGGTAGGACGACAGCGCACGCAGGTTGCGTGCATAGTCCTCCTCGCCATTCGTGGGCCAGCGCTGCACCTGCTGCCAGATGTAGAACGTGAAGGCATACACGCTCTCGGGCGGCACGTCCCACCACTTGCGCGTGCTGCCCGAGCGCAGATCCGGCGGCACATGGATGGTGAGATCCTTCGGCGCACTCCACCAACCGAAGCCCAGCAGCAGCGCCACCACGAACAGCGCGCCGGCCCCGAGGCGCAGCGTCTTCACGTGGGCCTGCAGGTGCGCGACCTCGTTCCTGAACCGGCTCATGGCGCCCCTCGATCAGCACTGCGCCGGGTCGTCCAGTAGCCCGAGCGGGTGATGAGACCCTGCCCGCCCACGAGCGCCGCCAGCGCCGGGTACCGCAGGGCCAACCGCCACTCGAGCTGTCGGTACAGCCAAGTGTCAGGCCGGCCGCGTTTTTGCGCGCGCAGGAAGCCGCCGCCGACAAAGACGCCCAGCGCAATGCCGGCGACGATCAGCGTGGGCACCATGGCGATGCTGTGCGTGAGCCAGGCCAGCGGCAGGCCGAGCACAAACCCGGCCGCACCGGACAGGCCGGCGCAGATCCACAACTCGTCGGCGGTCAGCCCGCGCACGACCACCGGCTGGCGATTCAGCCGATGCGGCAGGAAGGTCACCAGCGTGTCGCACGGAGTCTCCGAAGGGAGGGCCATCACTTGCCGCCCTTACAGCACGCCGGTGGCCTTGGTGAGCAGCCAGATGCCAACCACCAGCAAGAGCGCGCCCACGGCGACCGACAGGCCAAACTGGCCCCAGGTGGCGCGACCGGTATGGATCTCCGAATAGCGTGTGTAGGCGTGATAGGACACACCGACGAACATCGAGGCGACCACGAGCAGCGCGACCAGCAGCACGATGTCGTAGCCGTAGTTCTGGATCGTCTGCATGATGCCGGTGCCGGCACCGCGCGAGGGGTCCTCCATGGTGGGCAGGGCCGCCCAGGAGGCCGCCGGCGTGGCCGCGATACCCAGTGGGGCGAGCACGGCGGCAATGCGTACGGATGGGCGCGCCGTGGTGCGAACATCAGCGCGATGAGTAGTCGAAGCGTTCATGGCGATACACCCTTTCATGGTGGTCAGGACAGGAGGAAGAAGCTCAGCACCAGGTACATCGCGACGAAACGCACGATGACGCCGAGGAACTGGCGTTCAGTCAGGCGGTGTTCAGCCCAGCCGACGTAGGCGGTACGCATCGCCCACACGCCCCACAGCAGCAACACGGCGAACACGAAAGCGAGCACCACGGCAGAGACGGCCGAAGGCGCAAAGCCGCCGGTGGCCTGGAAGGCGGCGACTTGATCGGCAGAGGGGGTCACGGCGATGGCTCCTCGTCGTTGGCGCGGTCTCTGTGGACGTAATCGCCGGCCAACGGGACGGGATCGCGCGGCTGGGCGCGCTGGGGCACAAGGTAGTCCTGCAGGCCGGCGCGAACGCGCTGCAGGTCTGCGTGCAACCGGGCGTAGTCGAAGTGGTAGCGGGCGCGTTCCTGCGGAGCGGTATTGGCGGCGTGCTCGGCGAGGCGGTCGATCAGGTTGAGTTGGCGGGCGAGCGCAGCGAGCTGCTCGCGCTCCGAGGCGGGGCCATCGGCGGCGACGGCAGGCCGCAGCGCCGAGAACGGCACGGCCAACACAAGGGCAAACGCAGCCCGTGCGAATATGCTGTAACTGGTCTGTCCCATCGTGCCCTTCCCCACTGAAGCGGATGGGCAGATGTTGTGGTGCAGGCCCGCTTTGCGCGGCGGGAAATGGGAACTGGGGCATGACCGGATTGATGGGAAGCAGGCTGCGTCGTCACAGGTACTTCTTGAACGTCGCTGCCGCAATGCACACCGCCACCCCCAGCAGCGCCGCGCTGGGCAGCAGGATCAGCAGCGGGTTCACGCTGACCGGCAGTGCCAGGTAAGTCACCCACGGCAGCACGGCCAGCGGGGTCAGGCTGGCCCGGGCGCGGTGATAAATGAACCCCGATTCGCGTCCCGCGCCGAAACGGCGGATGTCCCGGCGCACCAGCCCGTCCACCAGACCGACGAAGGCGGCCATCAGGAACAGCGGCAGGGTGAGGCACAGCACCAGCAGCCGCACGAGGAAGACCAGCGTCGTGTAGGCCGCCGCGATCAGGTAGCGCTCCAGGTTCGCGGAGACCAAGCCGATGTAGTAGCGGAAATCCTTGGTCGGGCGATGGCTGCCGGCGGCGGCCTGCGCCGAGGCGTCGCGTATCCAGTCCAGCAGGCCGCTCTTCACGAACATCCAGTCGTAACCCTGCTCGACCAGCCGGTGCGCGGTGCGCCCCGGCTCCTGCACCAGCGCGCTGCGCGTGAAATGCGTGGAGATCTGGTCCAGCTCGTAGTGCAGCATGCCCTGCGCGTGGCGCCAGCCCTGATCGGGCCAGAAGAAGTGCATGCCGATGCATTCGATCAGGATGCACAGCAGCAGCGCGCCGCACAGCACGCCGAAGAAGCGGAACGGCAGTGTGACCAGGTCGGCGATCAACCCCTGCTGTCGTTGCTGCTGACGCTGGGCCGCGACAGCCGGATCGCTCATGCTTCGGCCTCTTCGGCCGCGGCCATCTGCTTGAAGTCGGCCACGAGGTCGTCGGGCAGCGCCTTGTCCTGCAGGCCGGGGATGCCTTGGTTCTCCCACCAGTCTCCTGCCTCGACGTAGTGCTGCCGCATGTAGCCGGCCAGCTCCTGCAGATCCTTCGGCATGGCTTCGTCGGGGTCGGGTGCCGGCAGCGGCATGCGGACTTTCCAGAGGTTGCCGCCCTCGGTCAGCGCGAAGCACTGCCCCTTGGGCAGCGCCACCACATGCGCCGGCTCGATCAACGGCACGCTGTTGCTGCTGATGCGGTCCTGGGTGTTGGACGTGAACGCGGTATTGCCGTGCGGGTCGGAGCTGTCGGTGGCGCCGCTCATCAGTGCCGTGGCGTACACCTCGACCTTGGGCAGTTGTCGCGTCAGCAGCTCGGCGGTGGCGGTCTCGCGCACGCGCAGCATGAACAGGTTGTTGAAGTTGCCGACCACCTGGCCGGCCTTGGCACGGTTGCCGATGCGCGCCTCGATGTCGCTCAAGGTCTGCGTGTAGGCCGTCACCTGCACGCCGGCACCGCCGCCCTTGTTGACCATCGGAATGAACTCGTCGCCCATGAGTTCATTGAATTCGTCGGCGTGGACGTTGATCGGAATCTTGGCGCCCACCGCGGCGCCGGGCAGCCCGTCGTCGATGCCGAACTTGTAGATGTGGCCGGCGACCGAGACCAGATCGCTGAACATCGAGTTGCCCACCGCCGCCGCGACTTCGGCGTCGGACAGCGCATCCAGCCCCACGTAGACCACCGCGCGTTTGCGGATGACCTGCATCCAGTCGAAGATCGGCCGCGGGTCGGACAGGTCGGAATAGTTCGGTGCGAGCAGTTGCGCGATCTTGCCGGTGGTGAGCTTCTCCAGCAGCGGCAGCAGCGAAGCGACGATCTTGTCGAAGTACGTCCGGTCGTAGCGCACGGCGCTGCGCAGGCCGTCGAGCACCGGGTCATAGATGCGCACCTGGGACAGGTACTGTTCGAGGGCCACCACGCGCTTCTCGCGCCCGATCATGTTGCGCGGGATGTTCTTGTCGTTCAGCTTCGCTTCGAGCTGGACGATGACCTCCCAGGCCTTCGGCTCGTTCTTGGCGAAGTAGTGCTGGGCGTACTCGATGAACAGCGCGTCGATGTTGATGACGTGGCGCTGGATCAGCAGGTAGTCCGGCCGCTGCCCCAGCTCGACCAGGGCGCGGGCGATGATGTTGACGAAGCGCCAAGCGAACTCGCGGAATGCGGCGCTGTTGCCTTCGCCCGAGAGTTGTCCGGCGATGCGCGTGGCCACCTCGGAGATCCGCCCGAACCGACCGACCGCGTTGTAGCGCGCGCTGATGTCCGGCCAGCCCAGATGGAAGACGTAGAACTCGCCCTCGCGCCCTACCCTCCGGGCCTCGACGTACATGCGCTTCAACAGGTCCGCATCGCCCTTGGGGTCGAAGACGATCACCACCTCATGCTCCCCGCCGACCTTGCGGCGGATGTCCTGGGTGATGAACAGTTCGGCCAGCCGCGTCTTGCCCACGCGCGTGGTGCCCAGCACCAGGGTGTGGCCCACGCGCTCGCCCAGCGGCAGGGTGACGTCGACCTCGTGCGGCTCGATGCCATGCAGGCGGGGCATTCCGCCGACCGGCGGCAGCGGCCGCGCCGGGTTGAGCGGGCTGTCCCAGGCCAGCGCGCGCGCCAGCGTCGAGACGGGAAACGGCGCGAACTCGAGGCGCTCCTCCAGCCGCCGGGCGAGGCGGTAGATCGCCGTCGGCTCGACGTAGCGGCGAAACTCCGGCCGGTAGGTCTGCATCAGCCGGTGCGTGTGTCGCTGCTCCCAGCGAAAGCCCCGGCCGATAAACAGCCTTAGCTGACTCACCGGCACGTCGCGGCTGGTCATCACGTAGCGCGGCAGGCGGCGGATGTTGCGGCGGTAGCGCAGGATCGCCGACGCATCGCGCAGACGAATCGCGCCGAAGGTCAGGAAGGCCAGCGCCGCGCCCAGGCCGAGCAGCGGGTTCAGCGCGAGCGACCACGGTGCCACCAGGCACAGAATCGCGGCGCCGGTGCAGACCGCCACGGTATAGAGCTCCACCGCTGGCCGCAGCAGAACCTCGACCGCATGCGGCTGGGCCATTTGCGCACCTACTGCTCGACGCCGGTGGGCGTGATGAGCACCGGGTAGTGGCGCAGCCCCAGGCGCTGGGCCAGGTCGTCACCGGAGGCCGGAGACAGATTGAGGCCGACAGCCAGGCGGCGTAGTTCTGCGAGGGCCGCGGCCGATTCCACATGTACCACCAGGCCCACGGCGCCCAGCTCGCGCAGCGCTGCCTGCCGCTGGTGCAGCCAGGCGCGCGAACGCTCATCATCGCCGACCAGGAACAGCGGCATCAGGCCCGGCGCCCGGATGACGCGGTGCTGCACCTCGCCGGGCGACAGTTGCGTCGAGCGCACTGGCAACATGGCCGCTTCGGCGTCGGCGGCGTTGCCTACGCGAGGGGCTGGGATCGGGGCCGGCGGTGTGGCGTGTTCCGGCTGGGGATCCAGGGATTGGTAGTACGGCAATGCAGAGGCACCGCCACGGTCTTCGACGACGATCAGCGGTGTGGAGGCGCTCTGGGCGAAGGCGGTGCTCGTGGTCAGCAGCCCGATGGCCGCGATGGGGACGATGGGGTTCATGGTGCGATGGCTTGGACGATTGAAATGGGACCGCCGGGGTCGAGCACGCGAGTCAGGTGCCGATGCACACTGCGCCGGTAGCGCGCCGCGGGCGCCCCGCCGGCAGGCCGGTGGTAGCGGCCGATGGCAAGCAACCAGTCCTCGCCCGGCGTGTGCTGTTCGCGCAGGATCTCCGCAGCGATGGCAAGGTTACGGTAGGGGTCCAGCAGCTCGCAGGGCTGCGTGTAGCGATGCGTGTGGTAGCCGAGATTGACCTGGCCCAGGCCGGCGTCGATGCGCTTGGCCGGCGTGTGGGCGAGCGCCCGGTGCAGCCCGGCGCAGGCGTCGGTGCGGGTGGCATAGCGCCGTGGCGCGCCGGCGACGTTGAGCGTCCACGGCCAAGGGATCAGGCGCCCGCGCAGCCTGGTGCCGCTCTCCTGCAAGGCCACTGCGTATAGCACCCTGGCCGGCACGTCTGCGCGGCGTGCCGCCAGTTGATAGGCCGGCGGTGGCACCTCACGCGCCAGCGCAGCCAACGACCAGCCCCCGCTCGCGAGCAGCAGCGCGGCGCTGACGAAGCGGAGGGCGACGCCGGATAGCCGAAGCTCCAGGCCGAAGGTCCCTATTGCCGCAGCCATTCGCCGTTCGCCTCACGCACCACGGCCGGCAGATCGCCGGGCAGGCCGAGCGACAGCCAGCGCCCCGCGTCATGGTTGAGCGTGATCGTGCGGGCATGCACCCTGGCCGGGTCGATGCCCGCCTGGATGGCCCACTGCCGGATGCGCGCATCGTCCTGACGGCTGCCGACCATGTAGAGGTCGAAGGCCGTGCCGGCCGCCTGCAATTGCTGGACGCGCTGCGCGCACGGTGTGCAGTCGTCCTTGACGAACACCGCCAAGCGCCCGGAGCCGGTGTTGCCGGCCCCCTGAACCTTTGCGCCGGGCAAGCTCACGCGAAGCTGGCCGGGAAACAGGCGCTGCCATGCCTCGTCGTAAGCCCGCTGGTAGGCCAGCGTCTTGCCGACGCGCCGGGCCTCGGCCTGCACCTGCAACTCCGCGTAGCGCCTGCGCTCCTCCTCGCTGCGGGCCTCGATGCCCAGCGCCGTGAGCGGATCGAGCGCTGGCGAATAGACCCCGAGCGGTCCCTGCATCAGCTCCCGGTAGCGTGTCCAGTCTTCGGCACTCAGCCCCCAGTCGCGGGCGTGGGACTCGTCGCTACGGACAGTCGCCATCGGCCGCTCGCGGCCGGGGACAGTGGTCGTCGTGGCAGTGGGCTGGGCAACCGCGACCTGGATCGAGCTGGTCAGAAGCGCGACGGTCAGGAGGTTGACGGTCCTGTGCTGCGTCACTTGCCCCTCCTATCGCTCGGGCACCGTCAGGCGGCGGACCTCGTCGCCGTGTCGGAAGACGGCAGCGCCGTCCTCCATCACTTCGAGCCGCCAGCCGGCCTCGGTTTCACCGGCTCGCAGCAGACGGGCCTGGGCCAGCGCAGCCGCATCGGCAGGCAGGATCGACAGGAAGCGTTCGCCGGCTCGCAGCTC